>JAYTJV010000065.1:0-12560 GCA_043730825.1 Pseudobdellovibrionaceae bacterium | reverse complement strand
AGCAATCGAAGTAATGCAATATCATCAATATAGCCCTTAATCTTGATTCGCTCTTTTTGAATTTTTAGAAATGATTCTAATTCGGACGTCACTGGATTACTGCGCGCAGGAAGATATATTCCATATTTAGCAAGTCTTACTTGAAGCGGAATACCCTGTCGAAATTTTCGGGCGATCAGACAAATTGGTTCTCGCGCAATTTCGCGCTGAATTAAAGGTTCATCTTCAGAATGTGGAAATGGAACATCACAAAGAATGACGTCTAAATTAAATGTTTGAAGACGACTCAGCAAAGTTTGCGCGTCTCCTACATCAACTGTGATTTCAAAATCAGCTCGATCGATGACTGGTCTTAATAGTCTAATTTGAAGATTCTTTGATAAAGTTCCAATTGCGCCAACTCTTAGTGTCGATTGAATTCCGCTTTCTTTGACCATCGACAAGCTCTTTGCCTTGCCGAAAAATTTCTTCGGCCTGACTGAAAACAATCTGACCTTCTTCGGTGAGGGCCAGTTTTTTTGAGGTCGAGCGCTGGATCAGCTTCTTGCCTAGAAAATCCTCAAGCTGCGCTACTTGAAAGCTCACCGCCGATTGCGCAATTCGTAATTTCAAAGCCGCTTGAGTGAAGCTTTGTTCTTTAGCTACAGTCCAAAAATAGTAGAGATGATGATAGTTGAGCCATTCCATGTTCACTACCTTATCTGTTTAACAGATAAGTTTCAAATATTTTATATGTTTTACAGTATAGCAGAATTTGACGATATTGAGGACATGACAGCTTTTGAAATCTTAAAAACAAACTTATTATCACCTATAGTGCTAGCGTTTCTGCTTGGAATTGTAACGAAATTAATGAAGAGCGAACTGAGCCTGCCAAAAGATCTTTACTCTTCATTATCCATCTATCTTTTACTAGCGATTGGATTAAAAGGCGGTGTCGAGCTGTCTGAAAGTACTTTTCAAGTCATTGCTTGGCCGGCTTTTGCAACTCTCGTTTTGGGATGCGTGACTCCAATTTCGGCCTATATCATCATGCGAAAATTGGGACGATTTGGACAGATCGATGCGGCAGCCTTGGCCGCACATTACGGTTCAGTTTCTGCGGTCACATTCATTGCAGCAAATCAATTTATCGAACAAATGGGGAAAACGGCAGAGGGGTTTATGCCGACGCTCTTAACTCTCCTAGAAAGTCCCGGTATTCATATCGCACTAGCGATAGGCGCGCTGAAACGAGCGAAAAATAATTCATCCCTATCCAGTGGCGATAAACAAACCAAGTCTGCCATCTTTCATGAAATTCTAACTGGTCGATCTATGATTTTGCTGGTTGGTGGTTTGGTCATAGGACTTCTTATGGGAGCAAAAGCCTACGAGCCTATACAGCCATTTTTTGAAACAGGGTTTAAGGGCGCACTTGTCTTGTTTCTTTTAGAAATGGGGATTGTCGCAGGATCCAGACTTTCAGATCTGAAAAAAGTAGGACTACCCCTCATATCCCTTGGGATATTGATACCTATTTTTCATGGTACATTGGGTGTTTTTCTTGGCGACTGGTCTGGTCTTTCTGTCGGAGGCGCTACGGTGCTTGGAGCGATGGCAGCGAGTGCCTCTTACATCGCGGCACCACCTGCGGTTCGCATGACGTTGCCTGAGGCCAATCCCACTTATTATTTAACTGCAAGTTTAGCCGTTACTTTTCCCTTTAATTTGGTCGTAGGAATTCCGTTGTTTTTTAAATTTGCCGAATGGCTTGCGGGATAGGGAGCAGAAAATGAAACTCATCAATTTTAAACTTGTCACCATTATATGCGAGCCTGTTTTAAGCTCCAGCATTTTGACTATCAGTCAAAACCTCGGGGCCACAGGCTTCACCGTCACCGAAGTCAGGGGTGAAGGCAACGGAGAAAAAAGCAGTGGCGAAATTCCTGATTTAAAATCAAAAATCGAAATCGTCGCAGAGCCACAACTGGCCTTAAAAATTATGGAAGCACTGGCAGAGAAGTTTTTCGAAAATTATTCCTTAATCACTTACGCATCTGATATTTCAATTTTACGTCCTAAAAAATTTGAAAGAGTTTGATGAAGAAAAAAAACTGTTGCCTCTATGTTTTAAAAAATGCCAGCGTGTGGTCATCCGATCATGAGCCAAAAAAGATGGATCTTCTGATCAAGGACGGACGCATTTTACAAATGAAGTCTGAAATAGCAAACGTCGGCACGGTCATCGACCTTGGCGGTAAGGCACTTCTTCCATCGGGTATTGATGTGCAAGCTCACTTGCGAGTCCCCGGCCAGCAGCAAAAGGAAACTGCCGCAACGGGTTTGCTAGCTGCGCTGAAGGGTGGCTACTCGGCTGTGTTAACAATGCCAAACACACAGCCGACTATTGACTGTGTTGAAGTGCTCAACCATGGAAAAACTGAGGTTAGAGAGTTTGAAGAAAACTATGGCGTTTCGGTTTTGTGGTCGGCGGCAATTACTAAAAATCTAAATTCTTCTAAACTTACTGATTTTGAAACCTTGATCCGCTCCGGTGTGGTCGCCTTCACCAATGACGGCCTTGGTGTCTTAGAAGATGAGGTTATGACTTTAGCTTTTTCAAGACTTCAAGATCTCAATATCCCTCTCCTACAGCATGCCGAGTTCCTTGGCCATGGTGGCGCGCTTGCACCTGGGCCCGTGCAACAAAAGCTTGGGGTAAAGCCTTACCCTGAAGAGGCTGAGTGGCAAATGGTCGAACGAGATTTACAGTTGCTAAGACGATTTCCTAGAACTCGGTACCATGTTCTTCACGTATCATGTGCAAAAACTCTTGAGCTCGTAAAAACCGCCAAAGCTGAAGGCCTTCGTGTTACTACTGAAGTTAGCCCACACCATCTTTTTTTCAATACCGAAACAATTGATGGCGATAACTCGTCCTTCAAGATGAATCCGCCAATCCGAAATAAAAATGATCAAAAGGCTCTTTGGGATGGACTTATAGAAGGGGTTATTGATTTCGTGGCGACAGATCATGCGCCTCACGAGATTCTAAAAAAGACTGGCCCTTTTGAGCATGCATCTTTTGGAACATTAGGTTTAGAGACTACTTTGCGAGTTCTCATTGAGGCGTGGAAGAATGGCAAAATAACGAGCCAAAGACTCGTGCATGTTTTTTCAAAGAATCCCGCAAATTTTTTAAATTTAAAAAATGGATATGGTGAATTTAAACTCGGCTCAAAATTTCACGGTGTTCTGGTCGATCTCCATGCGGAGCCATCTATTTTTACCGAACAGGACATATCTAGTCTTTCAAAAAACAGCTGTTTTCTCGGGCAAAAACTTCCCGCAAAAATTTGTGGCGCCTTTCATGCGGAACAAATCTTTGAGTTTAATTAAATTGTTTGGCTGAATTGCAGGCGACTGTATTTCATTTAGTATTTACTCCCGCATCATTCAACTCGCTTTTAAGTCCCCACATTCTGTTAAGAAATCTCGGTGCGTGAGATCCGACATAGGCCATAACCAAGAACTTGATAAATCTTCCTGAAAAAATGATAGCGGCTAATAAAAAAAGTGGAGTCTCAGCCAAGCTCGCTAGAATAATAGCGGGCTGCTGCATTAAGGGTGTAATCGCTACGATAAAAACCAAAAGCATCCCGTATCTCTCAAAAAAATTCTCTGTCCAGATCCAGGATTTAGTTTCATTTATTCGCGGGTACATTTCAAGAATCCACTCAAGCCCTTGGGTTTCCACGAAGGCAGCCAGTATAATTGCGCCAAGTGTAGAACCAATTGCAACACCAAGGGCCAGAGAAAACCATCGCCGAGGTGTTAGCATGGAACTTGAAATCAAGATTCCATCGTTAGGTATGATTATGACGAAGTTATCCAGAGCCGCAAGCATTCCAATAAGGGGTGGGTACCAAATGCGATCAGCATACTTTTGTAAGATCTTGATGTATTTTCGTATTCTGTTATGAAATTTTTCAGCAAGCCCCAAGTTTTCTCCAGTGAATAATTTTAGAACGACTTAGTACCAGCAAGATACGCTGCTGCCCCGCCGAGAACTAGTGCGATAATCCAAACTGGTTTGGCCCAAGATTTCTTTCTGATAACGACGCCAACCAGAATTGCGAAAACTAACCATATCCCGAGCTTCGCTATTACCCATCCTGGCAGTGTTCCGTGCATGACACCGAGACGAGCGAGAAGGCCGAAGCCTCCCACAAGCGCGAGTAGTAATCCGATGCCATGAGTGATGGCGACAGGCTTACGCCAAGAATGCTCTCGCCCACCACCATTGATCGCGTGCATGATGACCCCGCCCAGCGAAAGAAAAACCATCATGACGCCCAAGAGGTGAACGATTTTGTAGATCGAATAAGAGATCATATTGTTTCCCCTTCAGCTGTGTTTATTAATTTTTTTATTTGTGTACATTCGGGCCCTTCGCAGACTGGAGGTGCAGTTTCAAGACAGGCAAGCTTCAAGTTCATTAAATTGTCCAAAGCAGGTCGTGCGAGCCATGGCTCGACTGCTATTAAACTTTGAGCTTTCCCCCAGCAACTTAAAATTTGAAACTTCGGAAAACCCTTAGCTTCCAACTTCAAATTTTCAACTTGAGCGAGTGCCGCAGGCGAATGGATAACTTCGGTCGTTTTTGAAACGACATAGCTAAATGCCGAAACTCCTGCCCAGATAACAAGTGCTCCAGTTATTAAAAAGCCTACAACTCCGACCGCTGCGAAAATCTTTACTTTTCGCATAAGACCGGGCTTCGCTTTTAGTTTTCTTAAAGCCTCATAAATTATATCCTGTTTCATCCGAACCTCTCTTGAAGAACTTCAAAAGCTTGAAGGTCTTCTGTTTTTTCTATTACCAAACCATCATCGTCTAAAATTGCGAGAATCGGGCGACCCTTTGGAATTTCATCTCGCTTTGCAATGACGACCTCGCCTCCTTGGCTTAAAACCATTTGGGCTAAGTCGTCCAAAATGCAGTCATCCTCATGGTCGAGGTCGAAGGAATGAAGTGCTAGTCCGCCAGTTTTCTTATCGATTGTTCCGAAGATGCTCATCTCGTCTGTCACAATGAGCTTTCGAACCTTTCCTTGAACAATTGCATTTGCGATCTGAAAAATATTTTTTCGCGTGCGATCTACTGTTTTGGCGTTGGACTATATGGCAATGACGAGTGATGTAATATAATTCTTAATTTCCCTTGTTCGTCTTTTCTAAACCCCCAAGTTTTATCAACTGTAGTGATTTTTCCAGCTTTATCTGTAAGCATAACATTGCCTGTTGTTAAAGCCATGTCTCCGTTAAGATATACCGCTGCATTTTTATACTCGTATTTTTGCCAACCTTTTAGGGCAAATCCTGAATCGCCAGGATACGCCTTATTGCCACCTACAAAATAAGCAAGCGCTCCCTCTTTTGTTGTTCTAAATGTTTGCTCACCGTGAGCAAGTGTTGGCTTAAATAAAACGGCACCCATATTATAACCATAAGCTGCATCCAGAACTACATTAGCTGTGGCAGTCGCCTTTTTTATACCTTTTGAATCATAATCTTGTCCGATTTGAATTAAAGCTTTACCCCAAGCTTCTTGAGCTGCTTGAACTTCAGCTTCTGTTATACTTGTGTTAACTACTGTCTTTCCAAAAGCTTCTGAGCGTTGCGCTAACGCTTTTGTACAAAAAAAACTAGTAGCTAAACTTAAACTTAAAAGTGCTTTTCCTACGAACATATTTTCTCCTTTTTGAAATTCTTTAATAAGAATTGTTTATAGAACGTTGTTGTCTTGATTTTAAGTAGTCGCTGAATCTTCAGGAATTTATAAGCTCAAGTGCTTATAAAAAATCATATTGTTCCTTTCGCTAGGTTAATCAAAGATCTCTGAAAGAAAGGATTTTCTTCTCTTAGGGTAGTGATCTTTACGATAATCATCTTTAGAGTCCCTTTCATCTTCAGGCCGGACAGCTTGTCTACTTACAGGTGAAGTTTGCGTTGAAGCCGATTTTTCGACAAGCTTGTCAAGTTCGCCACGATCAAGCCACACTCCTCGGCACTGTGGACAGTAGTCAATTTCAATTCCTTGTCGGTCAGCCATGACCAGTGTAACTTCAGGACAGGTTGGACATCTCATTTTTTCCTCCGATGTTTTTTCAACTTCAGCATAGCCTTGACGAATTCTTATTAAAAGACGATAAATGCAATCAAATAGTTTTATTAAAACAAACTATTAAGAAAGACGTTTTATGCAGTGGTTGAACTATCATCATCTCTATTATTTCCGAACAATCGCTATGCAGGGTGGAATTGCTAAGGCTGCCGAAAAGCTTCGTTTGGGTCAGCCAACTCTTAGCACTCAACTTAAACAACTCGAGGAAATGGTTGGGAAGCCTCTTTTTGAACGTCGCAATCGGAAAATGATTCTTACTGAGGCTGGAAAAGCCGCCCTTGATTATGCCAATGAAATATTTAGGCTTGGCGATGAAATGATCGAGGTGCTACAAGATCGCTCGATCGGCGACCAGACTCATCTGCAAGTTGGCGCCCTTGATAGTGTCCCAAAAAGCGTAATACTTTCTTTGGTTATGGAAGCCTATAAAATTTCTTCCACTTGCACAGTTTCTATCCTTGAAGGAAAGGGTGACGAGTTATTTCGCGAGCTTTACAATCATAAAATTGATCTAATTTTGTCTAATTATCCCCCGCCAGGTTTAGAGACAAGGCAGGCGTTTTCAAAATCGGTGGCAAAACTACCCGTGTCCATATTTGGCGGTCCAGCTTTCCGAAAACTTAAGCGAACATTTCCTCAGTCACTTAATGATCAACCATTCGTACTTCCGACGGTCCATAGCAAACTTAGACATGATTTAAACCACTATTTTAAGCTCCAGAATATCCGCGTTATTCCCACAGCAGAAACTCAGGACACCAGCTTGCAAATACTGTTTGCGAAACAAGGAATCGGGCTTGCCCCGCTTTCAGAAGTGTCGAATGAGGATTTGATTAAAGAGGGATTACTCCAGAACATAGGGACACTGAAAGGTGTGCATGAGGAAATTTGGCTGATATCAGCCCAGAGAAAACTCGAAAATCCGATTGCTGCTAAACTAATAAAGACTTTCACGCTCTATTAATGTTCGATTAAAACAAGCTACTTAATTTGATCTTTTCTAGAGTGCGCTGGAAAACTCCAACCAGTCGAACCGGCGACTTACCAAAAAATTATCGCAAGAAAATCGTAGAGCTATCTATGTACCTATGCTGATATAATTATTAGCCAAGCTGAATATAGCCGTACCGACTTCTTCCCTTTTAACTGTCGACTGACTCCCGATTATTTTGTTGGCTTGTGGCCTGTTTCCAGATAATTATGCGGCGATGGAATTTGTATCCAAGCCTTTTGAGAAAATCGATACGGCGATTACCAGCTGGATGGCTAAGTATAGCGTTACATACTTACGCGTGAGTCTTAGTTTAATTTTTATCTGGTTTGGAACCCTTAAGTTTTTTCCTAACCTGAGTCCTACTATTGGATTGATCGAACGCACCACAGAGATTGTCACGTTCGGAAACTTGCCCGCATCCATTGCGGTCTACATGCTGGCGACGATGGAATGCCTTATCGGGCTTGGCCTTCTTTTAAAAATTTGCATGCGAGTTACTTTGCTGTTTCTCTTTTTGCAAATGCTGGCTACATCTACACCGATTATCTTTTTGCCCGATGTTGTCTTTGTTCAAGCTCCGTTTGCTCTCACTATGGAGGGCCACCATATCATAAAAAATCTCGTTCTTATTGGCGCTGGATTGGTATTGGGGGCAACTGTACGCGGTGGCCATTTGGTGGAAACGAAAACTTTTACTCCATCAGCTAATTCCCGTTCTTAGTCTGTATCTCAATCACAGTGAAAACTTGAAAACGATTGCTCCAAAGCTGACTAAGACTTTCACGCTCCATTAATGTTCGATTAAAACAAAGTATATCGTCTTAATTATCTAATTTTATAAGTTATAAATATAGATACACTCACAACTTCATAACAAAAGACCAGAGGAGTACATAATGGATCCAGCCGAAGAATTTTTTAGAAACCTCAAACAAAATACGAAGCTCATCATGATCGGGCTTATCATTTTTGTTGTGGTTGTGCTAGCCATGGGTAGCACGTTTATCATCCCGCCTGGACATCGTGGTGTTCTTATAACTATGGGTAAGGTCTCTCCGGTTTTTGCGCCAGAAGGATTGGGCTTTAAACTTCCATTAGTTACGACGGTTGTCCCGGTATCTGTGCGTCAGCAGACCACCCTCTCTAAAACGGCGTGTTATTCATCTGATCTTCAGCAGATCGATGTGGAACTGAGGGTACTTTATCGAATTCCTGAAAACATGATCGTGAAAATGTTCCGTGATTATTCTGGAGATCCATTCGAGAGCTTAATCTCGCCACGAGTAAGTGAGGCACTCAAGGAAGTGACAGCACTACAAAGTGCTGAACAAATCGTAAAAAAACGTGAAGAAGTGAAAGCCAAGACTCTCGATGCGGCGCGGGCGAAAGTGGGTGACCTACTTGTGATAGAGGATGTGGTCATTCAAAATGTAGCGCTCTCTACGGAGCTTGAAACAGCGATAGAAGCGAAAATGGTGCAAGAACAAGAAGCCGCGAAGGCGAAGTTCACTCAAGCGAAAGCAGAAATTGAAGCTCAGACGGCAATCATTCGCGCCAAGGGTGAGGCTGAAGCCATTCGGGTTCGTGGTCGCGCCGTTCAAGACAACCCAGGTTTAGTGCAGTTGCAAATAGTAGAAAAATGGAATGGTGTCTCACCGTTAGTAATTGGAGGCGGAGCAAGCGGTGGCAGTGCTAACATCTTACTGCCAATTGGAAATCTTAAGACAAAGTGAAAGTTCAACGAAACGGAATCTTCCGATTTATTTTGATGCTTATACTGGCAATGGCGATAGTTCGATTTTTTCCTTTTATAGTACGCATGATCCAGGCGGCTGCAATTGGAGCACGTGCCTATTGGTGGTTGATCCTTTCCGTACTCGTTATCAGTTGGGTCTCCTGGAGAATGTTTAGGCGCGGGTCGGTTGCAAAAAAATCCGGGTATCAGTTTGAAGGCCAACATCTTCGTGATGTGACAGGCAGCGCCGAAGGTAGGTCGGAGTGAAACACTAGCTACACTATATCTTTAACCAAGAATCAGGAGACACGACATGAATCAGGATCGAGACCAGTATAACCAAGAAGAAGCGTATTTCTATAAACTCAATAAGGATTTGCTAGAGCGAAAGAGAATTGAGTTGGACGCTAAGAAAATTGAAATGACAGATCAATCCAATAATCCGAATTGGATGAAGTGTCCAAAGTGCGGTGATCATATGGAAGAAATTGAACTGTTGCTTATCAAGGTAGACAAATGTGTTCAATGCCAAGGTATTTATTTTGACAATGGCGAGCTTCAAATTCTTCTTGAAAGCCAAGAGCCTAAGGGATTTTTGGGGATGCTACGGAAAGTATTTTAAGTCGGAGGTCTTTTGAAACAAATTGAGAATTTTTTTGAACAAATAATTTTTGCAAGCCGCTGGATACAAGCACCCATTTATGGTGGCCTTATCGTAGGAGCTGTACTTTACACATACAAATTTTTGGTTGAGCTTGTACACCTCTGTGCAACGGTTAATGTAATCACGGAAGAAGTTTTGATGCTCGGAATTTTGACTCTTGTCGATATCACTATGGTTTTAAACCTTCTTATTATGGTTATCATTGGTGGATACGCAACATTTGTAAGTCGTATTCATTTGGACAAACATGAGGACCGTCCCGATTGGCTTGAAAAAATTAACGCTGGAACTCTAAAGGTTAAGTTGGCTGGAGCCCTAGTCGGTATCTCGGGTATTCATTTACTGAAATCTTTTATTGATATCACAAAGAAGGATCCTGACCATATCAAGTGGCAGGTCATTATCCACATCGTGTTTTTACTTTCAGCTCTAGCACTTGCCTACACCGAAAAACTGCTTCACTCTTCTGAAAATAGCTCTACGAAACCAAAAGCTTCTTAAAGGTAGGAAAAATGAATAAGTTCGTTACTGAAATTTCAGTTGCACCTTCATGGCTTTGGATTTCATTTACAATTGGCATTCTTGTACTGCTGGCAATTGACTTAAGTTTATTCGGACGCGGGCATCAGAAAGTTCAAAAAAAGGCTGCTTTGCTTGAAAGTGGAATATGGATTGCGATTGCACTCGGCTTCAACGCCTGGTTTGCAATGTCTTTTGGTACTGAGCTTGGCCTTGAATTCTTGACTGGCTACTTAGTAGAAAAAAGCCTTAGCGTTGATAATCTTTTTGTTATTTTACTTATTTTTAGCTCTTTCAAAATACCAGATGCTTACCAGCACCGTGTACTTTTCTATGGCGTACTGGGCGCGATCATACTTCGGGCCATATTTATTCTTTTAGGCGCACATTTACTGAATTCATTTCATTGGGTACTCTATATTTTTGGATTCATTCTGGTTGTAACAGCTATTAATTTTTTGCGCGAAACTGATGAAAAAATTGATGCCAAAGAAAGTTGGTCGATTCGCCTATTGAAACGAATTATTCCCACAACGGATAAGTTCAATGGAAGCCATTTCTTTATTATGGAAGGCGGCGTACGAAAAGCTACTCCCATTTTTTTGGCTCTCGTCGTGATAGAGGTCACTGATCTCGTTTTTGCGGTGGACTCAATTCCTGCAGTATTCGCAGTCACCAAGGATGCATTCGTAGCCTTTGCATCTAATATCTTAGCAATTTTGGGTCTTAGAGCACTTTATTTTGTTCTTGCAGATTGGGTTACAAAGCTTCGCTATTTGAAGCCAGGACTTGCTGCGATTCTGGGGTTCATTGGTGTAAAAATGCTTTTGGTCGATTTCATCAAGATCCCAAGTTGGATTTCGCTATTAGTTATATTTTCGGTTCTAACGACTGCAGGACTAAGTTCATGGTATGTAGCAAAGATAGAAGAACGTAAAAAAACTGGAGTCGATCCATTCACATGATTTTTTAAACGTTAAACAGGTTCAGACAAGGACTATTTACCTCTTGTAACACTAGCGCTAATGGATATAACTTCTTTAGTTCTGCTTAAACCAATCCAACACAATAGCTGTCTCATTAATAACTCGCTGGGAAAATCGAACTTCCGTGTCCTGGTAGCCGAATGCTCTTAAGTGTTCCGTGGACGAATTTTTAATTGTTTTGTTCAAAAGATTTTGTGAACTAGTAAATCCTTGAGTAGATCTTATCGTATTCCAATCCCAAGATTTAAAATTTCGTTCCTGCCATGCAAGTATGTTTGTTGAAAGATGACAGGAAACACAGTCCGTTGTTCCAGCGTTATGAATTCGTGGATTTTCAATTTTCAAAAGATCTTCAGTCCAAACCTGAAAATCTTTTTCAGGAAATTTTATTTTTGCTATCTTAGAGTTATCAACGAACCACAATCCTAAGTTAGGAAATTTAATTGGCATAATGGTAGCCATAAAATCTAATTTGCTAGTAACCGCTGACATAAAAGTCTGCGAATTTCCAAAAATTTTGGGAATAGCCATCGGTCGAATAGATTTTTCAGTGACTTGAAAACCGATAAAAGTCCATTGATCTCCACCGCCTTCCAAAGTCATAACGGTAATGCGCGACATGTTTTTTTCGCCACAATATTTCAGTACAAGCTCTTTGAATTGAGTCCACATTTTGCCATTTAGGCCTTCTTTTGAAATAATCGGATGAACACTGAGAATGGTATCATTGGGACGAGGTGTCTGTTGAAGCAGGCTATTGTATTCAAATAGAAACTCAGACCACTGCTCTACCGTGAGTTCATAGAATGTATGAATGGCAGCATCTACAGTCGTCACCTGATTATTTTTGGCGATAATTGGCTGCCAAACTAAACGAATTTGCTGAGCACAATTTTGGGGTATAGCCCCTTCAAGAAAGCAGGGATCAAGGCGAATCCCAACTACCTTTAACTGGTTTGCGAAAACTTCCTTGTTTTGCTCTCGCATGACTAAAGTGGGAAGCTCTTGAATAATTCTGGGAGCAATAAGTGCTCCCAGTTCATTTTGACTATGTGGAGATAAAAGCCGCTCTATTTCATTGGATTTTTTTGGCAAGGGCAAAAGAATAGACACGTCCCACATTTGCCAATCTAATTTCTTCAATTCCTCACTCGCATGAGCACTTAACGATAAAGCAATTGTGAAAATAACTGAAAATCTGAATATAACTATCGGTACATTTCTAAAGATTCTTTTACTCATATGCAATGGGTGTAACAAACTGAACGCGATATGTACTAAGTTAAAATTTCCTTAGTTCTCAAGACTGATTTTAATGTCTTTTAAAGCTTATGATTTTATAATTATTGCTAGATTGCCAATTATTTTGACGGACTTTCAGCTCTTTCTTCTTTTTGTGGGTTATCCACATTCGTTATAAAGCCAGTTGAGTGCGTACTTAGAGTTTAAGTAGCCGCACTTCTGCATAATTTTCAGAGCGAAGTAAGCCATATC
>JAYTJV010000064.1:0-4182 GCA_043730825.1 Pseudobdellovibrionaceae bacterium | reverse complement strand
GGGCTTGCGTTTGGAGCGCCCAGTACTTATCTCCGTATGACCAATGCCACCATTCAGTCGGATAGTTTACAAAACCTGCACCTGTAAGCACCTCGCTTAAAAGAGCCCGATTCTTTTTTGCCCACTTCGAGATATTTTTAGCTGATGTATAAGTCGCATATTCCGACTTTAATGGAGAGGCGTTCACTTCAGTCCCCATATCTAAGACTTCACCATTTTTATCCATCAACGTGAGATCAAAAGCACCACCCGTAGTATGAGGTGCCACATCCAAAGGTGCATTAAATTTCGAACACTCTTCGTAAAGCTGAACTTCAGTCCATTCAGGATATTTATTTTTAAGAAATCCAAAGTAATGGTCCCAATTTGCCTTCTGAACAACCATTGGACGATAGCATTCTTTCATTAAAAAACGAATTCCTGTAGGCAAGTTGGGTTCAGCTTCAAGAAGTCTGCGCCCTACTTCTTTCCTGCCCCATGTGATAGAAGGCGACTGCTTTTGAACATTAAGACGTTTTAAATCAAAACGAAGTTTATTGAATTCTTTAAAGAAATCGACCATTGGTTCTTTGTTATCTTTAACAGGAATATCTTTAACACGCTGGTCACCGATTAGAATGATGGAACTCAAGAAAACTCCGTTTCAAAACATTAAAAAGACTGCATCACTTCTATATCTCGAAACCTATAAGTTGCAATCTTTTTAGGTAGATAGTGCTCTGACAATGACTTTGTTTCACATCTTCCTAAAAAATAGCTTGAGAATTAGGCCCATTTCTTTTTGAATAGGATTTGAGGGCCTTATGGATTCAACAGAAAACTATCGGGAAAATTTAGGGAAAATTTCTGGAGCTATGATGAAAATTCATAAGCTTTTATTGGAAGATGAAATGGAAGGCAGGGAACTAGCGGGAAACAAAGTCATACCTCCGGCTGAAAGGTTAAACTCACTTTTAAATGATCCAGATTTAGCCTGGCTTAGAACCATGAGCCAACTCATAGCCTATGTTGATGAAGTTTATTTTCAGAAAGAACCTATTTTAGAAAGACAGCTTACTGAAGTGGAAGAAAAAGTGAATGCCCTTTTTAGTCTGCAAAATGAGTCTGAATTTGCTTACCGGTATAGAAGCCGCCTTGGCACGGTTCCCAATTTGATGATTGAACACGGGCTTTTGAAGCTAACGCTACGGAAAGCCCCTAAAAAAACTTAAATATATTTCTTAAAAACAATCTTAGCCAAATCATCGATATAACTCAAAAGTCCGTCATTATTTTCTATATAACTAATGAGATCAAAGTCAAAAATATCTGAAATATTTTTATCAATTCCCGATAATTTTAAATGTAATCCTGTTGTTGTGGTGCGAAATCGTAAATCTAATGTAAATGGGATTTTAGAAAGTGCTTTCAGGTTTTTAATTTCTTTTGCGCCAGGTATTTTATTATTTTTACCTAAAGATATCTTCAGAATGCGATCAAATATTTTGTCGCTTAAATTATTTTTAAGAAAGTTCGAATACAAATAAGTTAATAGAAAAAACTTAAAAGTTTCGGCTTTGCCAATTTCAGCCGTAGCAGCCTTTAAAAAAGGTCGGCTTTCAAACAAAAAGGTATAAGAATTAATTTCAAAAAACATTTTATGTGCTTGATCGTGAGCATCTGTGACTGCGAGAAGCTCACACGTGTTTGCAAAAGATTCTTCTAGTAATAATTGGAAACAACGCTGTCTTTGACTATGAAGACTTGAAAGGTCCATCACTTCTTGATCTGTTTTTTCCTTCAGAGTCCGCGCTACTGCGTGACATGATTCATGAAAGACATAATTTCTTTTGTAACCATCCGAGATATCATCCCAAGAGATTCTGTCCTTTAAATTTGTCACTATTTTTTCAAGGACCTGTACATTATTGGTGAAGGGAATCGACTTACTTTTCAGAATATTTTCAAGTTGGCTAAGAGGGAGTGCTTGAAAATCTTCATTCGGGCTAGATTGGTAACTGAATTTACTCTCTGCGGTTGCATATCGAATGCTTTTGAAGATTTGATTATTTTTTATCAGAAAAGAATCGCCAAGATTCTTTTCTAAACCTAGAGGGTCTTTAAACTGTCTATGCAATTCTAGTAGTTTTACTATTTTCAAAACGAATTAGCTCCCTTTTTCTTCTATACTCACCAGTATATACGTGGATTTTGATGCCGCAAATATTTCTGATTCGATTAGACCAGAAAGTTGTAACGTATCACCTGTCTGCAAGAACAGGCCATGTACATTCAACAATCCTTCGATACAAAAGATGAAACAAAAATCTCCCAGGTTAAACTTGTGGGAAGTTTTCTTATTCGCATCTGACTGAACGACATCCATTTTAGCGGTGTATAGATCGGAGCGATAGATAAGACCTAGGTCAATAACCTCAGAATTAATGAGCTTACAGCTCGCAATTCCATTTCCAGAAAAGTAAAAAGGAACTAGGGGGCTTGCCTTGATTCCATTAATAAAGAGGCCATTACCCTTCCAAACAGTTAAAATCCTATCGAAACCAGAAAATTCCGAAAATGTATTAGCGGAAGAGACTTCGGCACAACTGAGTCTCCAATGAAAATCATCGGCTGGAAATTTTGCAGTAGCTGGATGAATAGCAATTTCACTTGAAAGGCCTAAGCCATTCTTCCAAGGCAACTTAATCATTTCTGAATACTTAGTTAGCTTAACCACTTCTATTCTCCGGATAGGATACGTAACTACTGTAGCACAATTGTAATTTAAAAGAAGTTAATCGAAATGTGAATTGTACTCGACAACAGCCGATTTAGAGTCTCATAATTTAGATATAAATGGAGGTAATATGCCTCAAGGGAGATTTATGAAATCGAAAATTTTTACAACCTATGCACACCCACAAAGCATGGATATCATACTTTTAATTTTATGACTTGTTGTCGGTCTTGCGTTCATGTTCCACGGTTACGGTAAAATTCAAAATCCATTAGCTTGGATGGGCCCTGATTCTGCTGTTCCAGGTTTTCTTCAATTTTTAGGCGCTTTCTCAGAGTTTGGTGGCGGTTTAGCTCTGATTATAGGACTTCTTACTCCGCTCGCTTCTTTAGGGATTGCGATTACGATGATTGTCGCCGCAGGTTTACACGCGATCGTTTTAGGCGATCCATTTGTTAGCTCAAAAGGTGGCGGATCCTATGAGTTATCGACTGTGTATCTAGTTATCGCGATACTTTTTATCGTTACAGGACCTGGCAAGTATTCTTTAGATCGAAAAATTTTCGGCAAGAGATAGTCTTGATTTCGAAAGTTTGAATCGTCCTACAAGCAGTATAACAAGTGCGACCGAAGAGCTTCCTGCCATAACAGCAACTATTGGCAATAAAGATTTAATATCAAATATTCCAATCATGGATGAAGCAAGCGCTCCCATACCCATTTGCAAGAAACCAAGTAAGGCTGCAGCACTTCCAGTATTTTTTGAAAAGGGCGCTAATGCGAGTGCTCCAGCATTCGGGTTTGTTAATCCAAAGCAGCACAAAAATAAGAAAAACATTAAAACTGTTCCTGAAAGACCAAACCAACCTAAATTCGTACCGATCAGAAAAACAACGGCGATCAAAACTTGTGCGCACATGGCTGTTAAGACTAATTGTTGATTCGTAAATGACCGCAGTAATAAGACATTAAATTGGCTCGCACCAATTAACCCAGCTGCAACGATGGCAAAAATCCAGCCGTAAACCTGGCTACTGACACCAAAGTTGTCTAAGAAAATAATTGGCGAACCTGCCAAATAGACAAATAATCCGGAGAACGCAATCGCACCCGAAAAAGCATAGGTGTAAAACTGAGCTTCTTTTAATACTGAAATAAAATTTCTAAAAATAGGACCTGGCTTTAAAATGACTGTTGGATCAGGCGCATGGCTTTCCTGTAAGAAAAATTTCACGGCTAATAATAAAACAGATCCCATCACAGCTAAAACCATAAATATCGAATGCCAGCCAAATGCAGATGCTAAGTAGCCACCAATAGTCGGAGCAAGTAATGGCGATGCACCTAAAATAAGAATAAGTAACGAATAAACTTTCGCACTTTCTTTAACTGTAAAATGATCTCTAACCATTGTCATAGAGGCCACGCCAGCAGCGCATCCCCCGATAGCTTGAATAAATCTCCAG
>JAYTJV010000063.1:0-40335 GCA_043730825.1 Pseudobdellovibrionaceae bacterium | reverse complement strand
AGCCGCCATTTACGAGTCAGTGGGATTCAAGCCGAACCAACGCAAGGTAGGTTTCGAGTGGTTCGACAAGTCAATTCACGGATAGAAGAAAAATCGGCTCCAAAAACACTAGAAAACAATCCAAAGCCAGGAGATAAACTTCCTGGCTTCTTAGTTTTGAGAGTCTTTAGATTTTATCGAAATACACTCTTTCTCTTACAAGCTGATTCAATTGATTCTCTTTATGGTCAATCATCGTTTGAATTAATTAAGTTATAAATCAACTTGTTTAGCTGCTGCTGGGTCAGCAGTATTCGTGCTTTCTTTAGTGGGAGAGTCAAAACCACTGCCGATATCTGATTTAAAATGTCCGAAAACCGTAAATTGATATTCAGTTACATCTGATGTACTTTTGCGTGGCGCTGCTAACTGCTGATACGTATATCCAGGTTCCCATTCTTGTAACTCGGCTTCAGCGGCTAAGCTTTGCTCTACGGTACGCAGAATGTCGCTTTCAGGTGTGTTATATTTGTCTACGAGGCTAAATTCGTATAATTTTGCTGGCATACACGCTCCTTTCGACTGATATAGCATACGGTGGGCCAACTGCACACACAAAAATGTGAGGAGTTTATGTCATTAGAAGCAGGTCTTACAAAGCAGCAGGTTCTTGATTTGCGTAAGGACTTATCTCCCTTTTTAATCCACCTAACACGAGGTGGAGGTTGTACCTTAAAAGCCGATGCACACGTCGGATTACCTAAAGATAAAGTAATTGTTCTCAATGCTAAGAACAGTTTAATCGATATCATTAACCAAAAAATGATATTAGCCCGTAGTGCATTCAGCTACTTTAATCGTAAAGTTTCTATTGTTTCATACGGAAAAGTTGTTAGTAACGTAGGATCATTTGTAAATCGCAAATGGCTACTTGCCGTGTGTTTCACAGAGACGCCGGTAGATGATATTCATGTGCAGTGTCAGAAAATTATCGGAAGGCAGTTGCCATTTGAGCCCTACGGGTTAGCTTTTTTCGAGAAGAGTGTAAGGCCAAAAGGAAATCCCCTTTTCTATTTCGATACGGATAATAAATCGGTGCGTGCTGCGATGGATTCTTTAGTCACAGATCCCTTGTGCACCAATTTCCAGACCTTTTTACCTTTAGTTGAAACCTTCGGTGCGCCAACGCATCCGCACCTTACTCCGGTTAAAGAAATTGATTTTAGATGGGAGCGTGAGTGGCGTGTGCCGGGAGATTTTCCGTTTACATTTGAAGATGTGGCTTTTGGTTTATGTAAACAAGAGGATATTCCAAAATTTGAAGCGCTGGTTAACAAGGCTTTTCCTTTTGTTGATCCTAGGCAACCAATGGCGAGCGTAAAAGCTAAATTGCGTAGCTGGCCAAAATTAGCAAGTTTAAAATAGAGATCGTATGGAACGTATTTTCGAACTCGTAGACGAGGTTAGAAAAAAATATCCGAATGACACATTCTTTAATAACTTCGACCCTTCGTTTAAAAATATTTTGGACGTAAAGAAACATTATCAAACATATAACGAAGCGCTTATGGCCTTAGATCGTGAGTCTTGGGAAATCTTAAAAAAGAAAGCGATCGATCATTTTCGCGATCATCGACCTGGTCAGTTAAAGCAAGGATTCTTTAATCAATTGAATGATGCATTGGCGTATCAGTATTTAACGAAAAGTGGCTACAAAAACATTAGGATTTTGAAAGAGGGTAAGTCTAAAAAACCTGATTTGAAATTCACACACAAAGGTCATGAGCATTATTGCGAGGTTAAAACCATCGGTTCTAGCAGAGAGAATTGGAAAGTTACCGGAAATGATTGATCCAAAGCCTTTGATTGATGCGCTCGGCACTCTTCAGCAGTCTCAATTGAAGATTAAGAGTGATATTGAAGAGCACACTCATAAGTCGGAAGTAGACTCCAAACCGATCAACTTTGAGAGTTTCGAAATCTTTCGCAGAGGACTTGCGGACTTAATATCTAAAGCAGAAATTGACCTAGGAATGCAGGCAGCTCTTGTTAAAAGTATTATCCATAAAATTGAAGTTTTAGTTGATGGTTTTGAAATCCACTTCCATGTGGGCGAGGCCCATTACACTCAGGCGTTAGGGGATTGGTCTTCTAACGCCTCTTATTTTTTTGGTTCGAGTTCGTCTAAAATTGTTTTAAATGAATCAGAAGTATTAAAGTACTCAGCGAGTCGAATTGTAATGAATAATAGTTCGAGACGCTTGACTAATGGTGGCCCCGGGGAGAATCGAACTCCCACGTCCTTGCGGACACCGGATTTTGAGTCCAGCGTATCCACCAATTAAAGGCAAAAGTATTGAAATGACTTGGAAAAGTCAAAAAGAAAATGAGGGCCGCTTGTGTGGTGTTAGTTCAGGGAATAGAAAAAGCCAGAGCGGGTCATTAACCTCAGTCTCTGGCTGAATGGCGGAAATTTACATTTACGTTGGTGGTTGATGGGGCCGGGGGCTATTTGGCTTCTTTTATTACCTGCCTAAGGCTCTCTATTGAGTCTTTGGACAGCGTTAGCTCGTTGGGCATTGTCAGGTTAATGACTACGGTTGCCGCTAAACTTAAAATGGCTCCTAAGGCGACAAGGAACACTTCTTTGTTTTCTTCAAAAAATGACTGCTTGGCCCAGGCGGCACCAGTAGCCAATACATGGAATCCATTGACCGACCAAACTTGAGTGAACTGTCCGGCAATATAATCGTGTTGCTTCAGATATAAACCGGACAGTCTTTTAAATTTGTCCAGCGAGATACACAGTCCCGCTTCTTGGTGGACTGTGCGAAAGTCATCCTCTGAAAGCCTTGGGGCTTCTTCGTTGGATTCAAACCAGCGCTCAAGGCACTTATTGATAACTTTTTTTGATAAGCCCGGTATGTTCATAAATCTCTCCAATTATCTGCCAGTTTTAGCTCTTATTTTAAGACCAACTTCTTTTTTCATTTTACGATTTCGGTTGTTATAGACCAAAGAAAACAGCAAAAGCCTGTCTCGTAATTCTTGAATGTTTTTGGCCTTGGTCCATTTTAAAAATTTCAGTTTATGGCAGGCACTTAGAAAATACTCATAAGGGGCCAGCGCCCACGGCTTCGGCTGCTTAAAGGACTTTATAAGGTGTGGGAATCTTACGAGGTTCTTTTCAATTTCATTTATAACCTCAGGCTCAAGAGGCATAATTTTGTGTATCTCATCTAAATGCTTTTTTGGAATGTGAATGGTTTCTAAGATCTTCGCCATGAGTTCGGCGGAGAGGTTCTTCTGTTCCCGGATATCTTTTAGAATATGACCGGGTATGGGGATACTTTTTTTAAGGTCGTCGATTGAAACCTTGCTGAGTTTATTTTCGTTCTTGTCTCGTATTTTTTTAACTGCGGTGTTGAGCTTGTCTGTCTTCTCCTGAATAGAATCAAAAGCCTCTGGGTCCAAAAGCAAAATCCGCTCGGTGTATTGGTCTATCCACCGACTGAATGGACCGTTCTCTTTGTCCTCGTCTGGTCCGCCCATGTGAAAAGGAAACGTTCCTTTGTAGGTGTAGGGGGAGTGAATTTTTAGCTCTTTCCCAAGGACTATAAACTTTTGAAGATAATGAGCGATGAATTTTTCACGATTCTTTTTTGTGTCTTCCGTGGCGAAAATGATTTCTATTTCTGCTCCGCGAAAACCGATGAAGACCGTTGCCTTATATTTTTTATTAGTTGTGATTGGAATTTCAAGAAAGGTAATTTCGCCATCAAAAAATAGTTGGGACGCCATCATATTGCCGTCTAATTTTTTGAGAAGTGGCTCCATCATCTCGTAAATTGTTTTGCCACTGACCTGATGCCTCTTGCCCAGCTCCTCGTAAGAAATAATCTCGTCAAGCTCATGCCTAATTTTTTTAAAAATGTGCGTGTTCTTCAACTTTGGAGAAAATATATCAACGGATTCGGCGGTGAATTTTTGGTGGCAAGCAAGGCACTCAAATCTTTGTATAGCTTTTCCGGTGCTCTTGTTATTGCGGACACCGTATTTTCTTAGCTGCGTTGGTGAGTGAATCAAAAAAATCCCACAAGCTTTATTTTGGCATGCAGGTCTCCCTTGGAGTTCTAAGATTTTTCCAAGCAGCTCGGCGGCGGCCTCAGCTATTGAATGGGTAGGTTCATTCTTTTTCATCAATATAAGTTTATTAATCCCCTCGTAAACCATCAACCACCAACGTCTATGTAAACGAAAACTGGTCCGGCTTAATCTGTTATTACTCCGGGCAGGCCCACTGAAATGTTTAGTGGGGATTACCATAAGACCTTGGAATACTTTTTCATTGGGGGTTCCCCGTGAGTAAAAATCACACCCACCGTAGCCGTAAGGCTACCGCCCGTAGTGCGTCAACTACCGTAGGTAGTGCGAAAGCTACACAGTTGAAAGCGGTCCTGTCCAAAACCGCTTATGGTCCTTTGATTACCCCGTCCGTGTTGAAAGCCGTTTCTAAAACGGTGGCCGCTATTGATAGGGTTCTCCTAAATGAACGGCGAATGGCTGTGAACCTTGGGGGCTTACTTGCGAAACTAAAAGGTGAGATTACCACTCACTTAAAAGTTTCAGGTCAAACAAGTGAGTATCAAGCGAAAGTGGCTTTCCGTCATTTCGTTCAAGTCCGGTTCAAGTGTGGGGAAACCTACACGAACGAATTGATTAGACTTGCGGAACGGAAAGACCTACACCGTTTGGGTTTACCCACCTCTGTGCTGATTGAGTTTTCCCGCTTAGAGCCTGAACCGCTCAAGCAATTCTTGAAAAAGCACCCCACTGCTGAACTTAAAAAGTTGCCAATTGTGGAAATTAAAAAGCTCGTCAGGGGTGTAAATCCTAAAAAGCGGGCAAGCCGTGGCGGCGGTAGTAGTTCAAGTGAATCAATGTTGAATGTTAAGGTAATTACTGAAAAAATTAAATCCAATTTTGAAAAAGTTCGAGTTGAGTTTGACGGTAATTCCACTTTGGATAAGAGCCTTGATTCCGTCCTTGGGGAAATCTCCAAGTGGTATTTAGATAAAAAAGTGGCTTGATTTTGTGCCCTTTGGAACCCCCTGAGTATTCCTCAGGGGGTTTGTTCTTTTCTAAGACGATTTTTTGAAAAGGTCATCGTCAGCATCATCAAGATTTTTATAAATGTTAATGACCTTTTCGGCATTGTCTTCGTAGTTAGAATACGAAGCCGATTTCCCCTCACGGGTGAGTTTGATTTCACTCTTTTTAGCCACAGTAATTTTGTAGAGAAAATACTGTGTCAAAAAGATTTTTAACAAACCCACGATTGAGATTAAAACCGCCGAGTGCCATATTACATCCGACAATTTTCCGACTATAAATTGATAGTCCATATTAAGCTCCTCGTTTTAGATATTTACGGCTGATGACGGCATCTAAGAATTTTTTAGAGAACATCATCACCGTTTTTTGATTCAGGAAAACCATCACGGTATTTCCTTTCTTAGAGAGACGGACTTTCATCGGTTCAATGACGACGAGTTCGTCTTTGTATTGCCCCTCTTGGGGTTGATTATCTTTTTTCTTCATAAAAACCTCCTTAGGTTTTCGTTGTTGAGCCACTGCTTTCGTAGAAACTTGGAGCAGTGGTGAACTAAAAACGACCCATCAGTTCAGGAAAATAAAAAAATCTAATGAACTACGGCGGGCAAAACCATGCCAAGTAATCTTGGTCGTGAGTTTTCGTCTAAAGCCGTAAGAACAAAACTTTTCTAAGGACTGTGGGGGTATTCAGGAGGTTTTTTAAGAATTAAGAGCCCGATTCCATTTAAGGGGCATGAAAAAGAAGAAATCAAAATCAAGAATGGAAATGACTCATGTTGATTGGATTACCGTCTATGGTGTGGGGTCAGAAAAACGAGGGGCTGAGCTTCTAAAAATTCTCAGGGACAAGATCGGAGTTAATCAAAACGAGAAGACCTACGCAGGTTTTGGAGGTGGTTGGTTCTTTGAGCAGTTCATTGACCGAGGTTTTAGGCTTTCAACGAATGATGAAGGATCGGCAAAAGTTGAACTCCAAGGGCTTTACTGGACTGGAGCAGTAGCAAATCCTTTTGATGAGTTTTTGAAAGTAGCTGGAAATATCCGAACGATTGAAGGCATGACGTGGAAACTCACGAGGGTCGATGTGGCCGTGGATATTTTTGGCCTACCTCTGGCCGAAGCGTTCCCCAATCCAAAATCCAAGCGGTATGAGTGGGGCTTCGCGTTCAAATACCACGAACACCAAACGAAGAGCAGAAGCGGAGAAATGCTTTTCACGGGCTATACCATTCAAAAACAACGTTGGAGCCTAACGGTCTATGATAAACGAGTGGAAATCACCGACGGAAATCCTCACCCGATTAAGCAATCCTATTTTGAGACACTGGCGGAAAAAGACGAACCCATCACAAGGGTGGAACTTCGGGTAAAGACTGCCGAGGGTCTGGTTGCCGTTCAAGGCTCCTTACAGACCGTCTGTAAGGAATCTGACTTCTGTGAGTCCATACTCAAGCACTGGGCTGATTATCACCGTATAAAGACCAAGGCGGGCTCTGATGAGTCCCGTTTCTACAGGTTGTTTCGTGAGTTTGAACCCAAGACTTTTGACCGTCCTAAAAAAGAAAAACTCAACCGTTTGTTTGATGATTTTAAGGAATTGAAAATTAGGGATATGGCCCGTGATTTTATCAGATACGGCATTAACGAAAATCAAACCGCCGCTGATGTGGCCCGCATTTTCCAAGAACAAATGGAATGGCTCAAAGAAAATGGGGAATTGATCAAAGCCAACCCACCGCCCCCGAGCCATAAGCCAAAGGGCGACCGTAAGGGAGGCCCGTAGGCTTATGGCGATGGTCGCACCTGTTCTATCAGGTGCGAGTGCCGCAGGCACTTGGGCATCTTTTGGTAGAGAAACCTCCTTTCCATTTAATTTTTGACTCGATGATGAGTCAAAAAAAAGCCGAAGGAGGCAGTTATGAAAATGTTTATGTTAGTTGAGGTGATTCTCTCTAAAAAATCAGTAAACCCAGAGACAGGTAAAGTTGTTTATCAATCCTTTTTTAACAACGCTAAAAAAGTGATGGGTGAAGATGGGAAGGAGGGGTTTTTGCCAGACACGGGCAAAGTGAAATTCGAGCAACCCTTATCAAAGGGTTGGCATTTGCTCTTAGTGAAAATATCCACCTATGAGAATAATGTTTTTTTCACGGGTCTAAAAGAAATCAAAGACCCAAAAATTATTCAAGCGTTGAGCGAGGGGGAATAATGAAACGACTTCGCCCGATATTCAAAAAGTTGGAGGGGGTTTTCTTAACGGAAATCCCAGCCGATGAAATCAAAGAAATAAAATATATGACCGAGTATCAAGTCAATTATTACGAGATGGTGGTGATTCAAAAACGGAAGCCACTTTCAATCAGAGAAGCCCTTGACTGTGTGGACTTCGTGGTCCTTCACGAACGGGACCCACGTTGTTATGAGTATTGGCCCCGTATGGCTGAACTCGGTAAGCGAGCAATGGATTTTCTCAAGGCCAATACTGGAATCTCGGAAGATCCAATTTACGGTCAGGGATTTTATGCAAAAGAAGAAATAAAACCCCGCTATGAATTCAAACGCCAAATCCTTCGAGGCCATGCCGAGAGTTTAGGATTTATAGTCGTTTAGACTTTATCAGCTGAGGTTTGAAGCCAGGCCCGTGTTTGTCTTAGGACTTCACGGGCTTTGGTCGAGGTGAACTAAATATCCTTAAGAAGTTTAGCGAGAGGAATCTCAAGACCCTCTGCAATGGCCTTAAGTGTAGAAAAGCGAAGATCCTTTTTGCCGTGCTCGATATCAGAAAGATTTCCTTTGCTGATGTCCATCTCATAGGCGAGCTTTTCGAGCGTAATTCCTCGTTTTTTTCTTTCAACTGAAATTTTTCGTCCCAAAATGATCAAATGTTCGGTCTTTTTTTCCACTGTTTCATTTTAAAATCCTTAATTTTTTAGTAGTTCGTTATGGCGAACTATTCGTTATAGCGAACTTCAATCTGGACTTTATTATGGCATTTCAGCCATTTATTCATTCAGGTCTATAAAGTTATTGTCGAAAATGACGATAAATAAATATCTGTATGGAGGATCTATGATTTTTAAATGTATCTTCGGTTTATTCGCAGTAGTTTCGTTCGTAGGCTGTGCTACTTCAAGCTACACTGTAAAGGTTGATGCTATCGCAGATACAGAGATGATTGCTGAAACCTACGTACTTCAATCGGGAATGAAAGACACGAGTGACAACGACCTGCGGTTTAAAGAGTATTCGAAGATAGTTCGAAATTCGTTGCAAAAAAAGGGTTTTACGCCTGTGGCTGATGTGAAAAAAGCCGACATGGTTGTAATGCTTTCGTATGGAATAAGTGATCCCAATACTAAGAGCTATACTCGTTCTGTCCCTGTTTATGGAAATCAAAACAGTACGACAACTACGGTGACGAATAGTTACGGGCAGAATATTGGTTCGTTTCAGACTCAGCCTTCAAATCCTTACGCACCATCTGGCTATCAATCGGTGACCGACGAGGTAACTACCTACAACAGGTTCGTAATTTTGACTGCTTATGATGCCAAAGATGTCTTGAAGCCAAGAGGCCAAGCGGAAAAATTTGATCC
Source organism: Pseudobdellovibrionaceae bacterium (assembly GCA_043730825.1). Classification (GTDB taxonomy): domain Bacteria; phylum Bdellovibrionota; class Bdellovibrionia; order Bdellovibrionales; family Bdellovibrionaceae. The sequence goes on along the minus strand of JAYTJV010000063.1, from coordinate 31,645 downwards.
AAAAATGCTCTGGGAAACTAAAGTAACGAGTACTGGCTCGTCTGGAGATCTAAGAAAAGTATTTCCAGTTATGATGTTAGGGGCAATCCCTTACTTCGGAAAAAATTCTGGTGAGCAGCAAGTAATTAATATTGATCTGAACGACGAAGAAGATCCTCGGCTAAAGGAGCTTGTTTCTGGAAATCAAGTTCAATCAAAACGTAAGCCAGCCAATAAAGCGCCCTAAAGAAAACTGTCTAACATTTTGTTTATGAAACGCTACTTCGTGATTCTGATCGGAGGCTTTTTTAGGACAAGAAGCCTTACCGAGTTTTTTGACGACTCTGGGAAGTTACCACCAAGTTCTACTTCCAGAATTTTTAGACACGCCCTGCTAAGGTCAATTTGAAGGTAATCGATCAAATTAATTCCTCGCGTTCTAAATTTGATATTTCCATGAGACGACTGTGGCTCACTTTCAGGGTGGGCGAAAACCAAAAGTCGCCATTCCTTTTCTGACTCCCATTTTTTTTCTTTTATGGATACGGCGAGCCGGAAGGCGGATCTCAGAAATGCAAAAAATAAGTTTCTTAGGTTTGTTTTCAAACATGAGTCACAGGTATTGCTTGAAAAGTGAGATGTTAGGTCTTGCAGGTAGGATTTTAGATGGAGTCTTGCGATCTCTTTGTCATAACCAACTTCAACCAGATATCCATTAATAAGGTCGTTACCTTTGGAGTTATTAGTTAACCTGAGACAGGCCCCTGAGTCGGTTGCGTAATTAGTCCAAAGATATTGATTTCTATTTGTTTGGGAAAAACTTAATACAAACGGTCTTAGACTGGGCTGACTGTTTTCTTTCGAAAAAAAAGAATTCCAACTTTCAAGTATCTCAGTCTTGTTGGATATTGGAAGAGCCAAGATAGAATTTTGTATTTCCTCATCAGCAATTTTGAACCCGTGTCTAAACTCCTGATCGTCGTTCATACATTCAAATGCTGAAGCCCACATATTATCCGATTCTAAAATAGATCGGATACTTTCAGCGCCGCAATAATGGAAGAGTTCTTTGGGTGAAGTGTCATGAGATACCTTCCAGTATTGGTCAATAATCTTCTCGAAATTGTCTTCTGATGCCTGAGCGCATGTGTGAGCTTCTTTCATCAGGATACTCGCTTGAGTTTAGGTCTGCTCATTATCTGATCGATCATTTCAAGACCTTCTTCTTTTAAATGTGAAACGTAGTATTTTTCACAAACAAGAACACTATTGCCAAGGGACTTTGCCACAAGAGAAATGGATACGTTGTTGTTGATGAGATGGCAGGCATAGCTATGGCGGCAATCATGAGTTCTTAAGTTTTGTTTTTCGGAGTCGCCAGGGAAGGTCGCTTTGCCTGCAATTTTGATAAGACGACTAAACTCTATTGTTCGTAGCTTTTCCTTTACAGTTCTCTCGAGCTTTGCCCAAGCTTCGACCCGTGAAATTTGATTTTGAATAACGTAGACATTTCTTTCGTCGCCCGTTTTTGGAGATGTGATTTTTTTGGTGTCCTTCAGCATCTGTGAAGATAATCGAATTGTCTTTCCATCTAAGAAGTTAAGTTTTCGACCAGTTTTAGGGTCAGCCTTTGGTTTATCAAATAAGGCAAAGGCTTCACCCAAACGCATGCCTGTGTAGAAGAGTGTAAAAAAGAGGTCACGGATATTTTCGGTGTGATCCTTAAATTCTGTCGGAGCTTGGATATTGTAGACGAGATTTAGAAACTCAGTTTCACTGAATACGGTCGGATTAACATTGTAATCGGCGGCTTCAAGACGTTCTCTTCGTCCAATGAACCCGAGTAGTGAATTCAGTCGGGAGCAAACTCGTCGATGAATTGTGTTGCGGTCGATTTTATCAACGGCTTTTTGTAGTTCTTTTCGAGAAGCTGTTTTCAGAGACAGATTTTCTCTGTCGATAACCAAAACAGCACGGGTAAAATCTTGTTCGTGACCCTTTGGATTTACGATTTTGCGATCTTCAATTCTTTCCGAGACGAACTCTTGAAGAATTTTTTGATTGTCAGTGTGTTTTACAAGTCGGATTTTATTATCTCTGATTTGCTGACTGCGATGAACTTCTGCTCGAATCTCTTTAACCCTTCTGAGAAGTTCATTTCGGATTGTTTCAGTCTGTTTAGATTTCAGCCACTCTTGATTGACGGCTTTGATTCGATCATTCTCGATAGTTTCCGCTTTTTTTGGAGTGCCATCTTTATAGTGAATGACCTTCAGTAAGGCGAAGGAGTTCCTGCCTTTAAAGTCAGGATATTTGATAGTAAAATTGATTCTTTGGACAGCGTTCGACATCTCTTTCATTTCGGCTCTTTCCTAAACAGTCTAAACGAGACGAATGGACTAAAGGCGATTGCCTGCCGTCTTGTTCAGTTTAAATTTAGGTGAATACGAAGAAAGAAAAGAATCATTGAATTAAGAAGTTTAAAAATGGTGGCCCCGGGGAGAATCGAACTCCCACATTCTTGCGAATACTGGATTTTCTTACCACTCTGGTTTTCACCAGCCCCTTGTTAGGGGTTTGTGGTCTGGACTATGCCTTGACCGTAGAGGTTGATTTTCACAACCGCTTTAGGTCCCGCTCGTCTAGTCTCTACACCTTCCGAAGAGATTTCTCTCTAAGGCTTGGCTCGGCATTAGCAGTCTAATTTTACTTAGATAAGCCTTCACCGAATTTGGGCGGTTCTACTCCGAGGGTTTCCCCAAGGGCACTCAAGTTATGCTGACTTTTTTATGAGGTCAGCGGTCTGAGTCCAGCGCGTCTACCAATTCCACCACAGGGCCATTTTAAACTTCATATTCAATTATCAAAGAACCTATTAGCTCTTACAGATCGTCTGTAAGCTAGTCTAAGGTAGTAGACAAATCCACCAGCATTTCGGCCAGTCATCTACCAGCACTACCTAAAACAATCCTCATTACAGGGCCTTGTGAGCTAAAGCTTCCGACGCCTAACTCTTTTGAGTCCGGCGCGTCTACCAATTCCACCACAGGGCCGTGTTGATCAGGTTAAAACGAGTTCTGCGAATCTAATGAAATTGTTTGGCGGCAGCAAGTGTATTCTAATTTGTTGAACTTCAATTATTCACAGTGTGTCAGAATTATAATGTCTACAAATCTCCACAGATTGTTGTGTGTTTTAAAAAGTTAGGACTTGAAGCCTTGAAACACATGCTGTCTTAGAAAAAAATTTGGGTAACTCAAAACCAAACACTAAGGAGAAATTATGAATGTATTTAAGAATCTCGGCGCCGCTTTAAGTCTGGTATTAGCTTTTTCAACAACTGCTTATGCGCAGCCGGAAGTCTCTGGTCAAGAATCAGAAATCTTGAATGTTGAAGGAATGGAAATAAACCAAATCGACGCTATCTTGTCTCAAGATGATTCTAGCGAAACGATGCACTGGAGAGATGACCGCAGAGAACGCCGACCTCGTTACCATGAGTGTGCTGCACGTGATAGCCGTGGTCATTATTACCGTGGTGCAGGCAATAATGTAAGACAAGCTGCTCGTCGTGCACTTAGAAAGTGTCATCAGTATAGCCACCGATGCGAGCTTGTAGCTTGCCGCTAGGGCTTGATTAAACGAGTTGAAAACAGATAGTAAAGATCCGCAAAAAAGCCAGTGTTGACCACGCTGGCTTTTTTCTTTTTTTCACGATGTGTCACAAGACTTGTCACTTTCGTTTGTGTGTAAAATTTTTCTAACATTTCAGATGCTTAAAGATTCTAAGGGGTTAACTCTTCGGGTTTTTGCGACAAAAGTTGGCACAGGGAGTGCTCTTGCTAGTCTACGACACAAAACCAGAAACCGGATTCTTCAGGGGAAGAGCCCGCCACAAGGAGTTTAATTATGAAAAAGTCGTTCTCACTTGTGTTGGCTATCAGTGTACTTTCAGCAATGGGGTATGCTCAAACCAACCTAGATAACGAAGTCGATGCTGAGTTAAATCAGATGTATTCGACGCGGTCGGCAGAGACAAAGACGAAGACGCAGAATGAACAGGTACAAGCACCTGTAGCTGCGATTTCAAACCAGGCGCCTACATCAGGTCAGCCTATTTACATCTTGAACCAAGCTACGCCGACGGCGACTTCGCAGTCAACTTCGAGTGCAGTTCAAAAACAACCCACGACTGTCATAGAGGCCTCTCCTTTGACTGAATCTCGTGCTGAAGCTTTACGTCGTGCACGTCAAGATGCCGAGACTTCAACGGAAGTAAAAATCGTTGAAAAACTAGAGCAATCTCGACTTGAAGATGAAAAGCGCAGAGCTCAGGCTTTATTTGGTGATAAACTAAATAACAATAATAATGTTAACACGAACACAAATAATAACTCTGCTGAAGCCACTGCCACTGCGGTAGCGGGTCCTCAACCTCAGCCGGCCGCGCCTCAAGTTATTATTTTGCAGCACCCAGCTCCAACGCCTGCTCCAACTCCAGCTCCGTCGCCAGTTGTTGTAACGCCCGTTGAAAAAGAAATTATCGTAGTTGAGAAAATTGAAGCTGAGATGTCAGTTGCAATGCCTGCTCCGAAAAAATCTGAAAAGTATTTTTCAAGCATGATCGGTGTTCCAGTTGTTGATAGCGAAGACGTTCAGGGTAACTACTCTCTAGGTTTTACGTTTGGTAACAAGTATGATGATTCTTTCGCAGTAGAAGGAACATTTACTTATGCTAACTTCGAAGCAAAGAATGCGAACAACTATTGGTACAACGGACGTCCAGACCTTTTTGATGTAAATCAGTACTCAGGTGCCTTTGCAGGTAAATGGTACTTATCAAAAGGAATGGTTAAGCCAGTTATTGGTGGTTTGGCTCAGTATTCTTACCGTGAATTTAATTGGTCAGAAAATAACTACGAAAGACCTTACAACATGGATAAGTCTGAATCTCATTCAGTTGATGTTGGTGGTATCGTAGGTGTTGAAATCGAATTTAACCCAAACATGACGGTTGGATTAGACGCTCGTTACATGAAGAATCTAGTGGTTCGCCGTAACTACAGCACTGACAATTTAACGAATAGTCCATACCAAAATGCCGTTAACGGTCAGTATGGCTACCGCACTCCAATCGAAGATTTGGATTATTACACAATCTCTCTTTCTGCGAGAGTTGCGTTTTAATAACGTTCAAACCTTGTGGTTAATGTCTGTCAAATGGGTTCAAGCTTAATAGGCTTGGACCCATTTGCTTTTTTGTTTTCTAATGCTCCAACTCTCAGGTAGCATAAAGCTTCTATGAAATTCATCTTACCCGTTCTTCTCAATTTACTTGCTTATTCATTATCACAGGCTCAAGGCGTATTGACCCAAACTGTGGGGACTGCGGCGTTCCAAGTTGTAACTACAAGAGAAGTTAAGGCTTTAGAACTCATCTCGCGGGCACTTGAAAAAGAGATGAAGGACTCAGTTCTTCAGATCTCTCAAGACAATGCAAGTCGCACTTTATTTGAACTTGCTATTTACCGGGAAGCGCAAACTCTTTCAGCAATCACGCTTGAGCCTGAAGAACTGAGGTCGCTAGTCACTTCTGTCAGAAATAAATTGCAAAAAAATTCTGACTGGAAACGTTTAGATGTCACTGACGAAGAATTAAAAACCTGGGTTGAAAGAAAAAAGATCGCAAGTGATTATTTGAAACTCAAAGGCTCATCTCTTACGGCCATCGTAACTGACCAGGAAATTCAAGACTACTACGACAAAAACCGGGTCAAGTTCGGATCGACTCCAATTGGTGATCAAAAAAGTAATATCCGGCTTTTTTTGCAAAAAGAAAGTCAGCAGAAGCGAATCCAAGATTGGCTCAATGCTTTGAAAATCAAGTACCAAATCCGCAATGACCTTGCTGACCTAGGCACCGAAAAAAGTATGGAATTAGGTACAGAACAAAAACCAGAGCTAAAAGTTGACAAGAAAAATTCAACCCGCAAGTGATTTGGACCGATCCGACTTTGAAAGCTGGGCCAAGGCTATGCCTCAAACGGCAATCTTCAATTGGACTTTTGAAAGTCTGTTGGAATCCTTTAAAAAAGATAGCTGCTGGGGATTTTGGGACCGAAACGAATTACAGGCCGTTGTTTGTTTCCTTCAAGCTTCGGAACCCGTTGAGATCATCTGGCTAGCGACGCGGCCCGAAAGTTCGGGGCAGGGCTACATGCGACTGCTGCTGAGCGACCTAATTAGTAACACATCGCAACAAGAGTTCGCAAAGGGCAGCCAAATCCTGCTCGAAGTCCATGAAATGAACCTGAATGCTATTAAACTCTACTATTCGCTTGGATTCATTGAGTTTGGACGACGAAAAAATTACTATAAAGACGGTGCTCAAGCCTTGCTTATGACTAAAAAAGTCGAATGATTTACGCAAGTTCTTGGGCTTAAGCGCGAGCGTTTGTCTGTCCTCTTGATATTCTTGGTTAACCAGTGTATCTCAAGTCTTAAGGGCCCAAGATGGGCCTTTTGTTTTTTTAAAAGCTTTCAAGTTATAGGTTTTATTTTAATGATTGAATGGTTCGAAAAAGTTGAAAAAATCTGCCAAGACATTGCTTCGCGAGAAGGATGTTATTTGTACGATGCAGATTTTTCTGGAATAGGCGCAGGCCGAACACTCAGGGTCTTTATTGATAAAGACAATGGTGTCGGGGTTGAAGACTGCACAAACGTTTCCAGAGGTCTTGATGAAGCTCTTGATCAAGGTGAAATCATTCCCGGTGGACCCTATAACTTAGAGGTCTCAACTCCTGGTATTGACCGTATTCTTAAGAAAGCTTGGCACTTCGAAAAAGTTGTCGGCAAAAAAATATGGGTGAAGACCGGAGTCGCTTTCGAAACTTTGGGTGTTCAAGAACCAACGTTGAAAAAAGCAAAGCAAGTTGAAGCAGTATTAAAGGAATTTAAAAACGATACGTTAGTTTTGGAAAACAAAAAGGGTGATGATGTTTCGCTACCCTTAAATAAAGTTGAAAAAGCTAAAGTTGTTTTCGAAATGCCAAAAAAATTAAAACCGTAAGGTGATATTCGAAAGGTCTGGTAATCTGGTATGGCTGATAATATGTTCTCTGAATTAAGCCGCGTGATTGAGCAAGTTGGGAAAGATAAAGGTATCGATAAACAAGTCATCGTCGATGCAATCACTCAAGGTATGCTTTTAGCTGCTCGTAAAAAATACGGAACTTACAGAGAAATCGAAGCTAGCTACAACGACGAAACTGGCGAAATCGAACTTTTCGAATTCAAAGAAGTTGTGACAAAAGAAGTTTTCGTTGATGAAGAAGTTGAAATTACTCAAGAAGACGCACTCAAGTTAGATCCACAAGCTCAGTTGGGCGATTCAATTGGTATCAAAATGGATGCTAATGATTTAGGTCGTATCGCTGCTCAAACTGCAAAACAGATTATCCTACAAAAAGTTCGCGATGCTGAACGCGAAATTATCTTTAATGAATTTGAGCAACGCAAGGGCGAGATTGCATCTGGCATTGCTCGCCGAGTTGAAAAGGGTGCAATCGTTGTCGATCTTGGTCGCACAGAAGCTTTCATCCCACCTCGTGAACAAATTCCAGGCGAACAATATAAGCCAGGCGATCGTCTTCAAGGATTTTTGCTTGAAGTTCGTCAAAGCACTCGTGGTCCTCAGATCATTATGTCTCGTGCTTCTGAACAGTATTTGATAAAACTTTTTGAACTTGAAGTTCCAGAAATTTACGATGGTATCGTGGAAATCATGGCTGCCGCTCGTGAACCAGGTCAGCGTGCAAAAATCGCTGTTCGTTCTAAAGATGCCGCTGTTGATCCAGTCGGAGCTTGCGTCGGTATGAAGGGTTCTCGAGTCCAAAATATCGTTCAAGAATTAAAAGGCGAAAAAATCGATATTGTACCTTGGGACGAAGACGTGACTCGTTACGTGGTAAATGCACTGGCTCCTGCTGAAATTGCAAAGGTATTCGTTGATGAAGGCGCGCGTGAAATGGAAGTAGTTGTTCCAGATACTCAGTTAAGTCTAGCGATTGGTCGTAAAGGTCAAAATGTTAGATTAGCTGCAAAATTAACAGGCTGGAAACTTGATATCCTTTCTGAAAGTGCTTCTTCAGCACGAACTGCAGAAAGTATTTTCAACCTCATGTTATTACCTGGAATGAACGAAACGATGGCTCAAAATATTTACCAGTCTGGTTTTGCTTCATTTAAAATCTTAGCTCAGGCTTCTTCAGAAGAAGTGATGAGCGTGCCTGGTTACGACGATCCAGCAAAAGCTGAAAAGTTAATTCAGGATGCAAAAGACCTTATTGCAAAATATGAAAAAGAAGGAACTCCGATCCCATCTCTACCTTCTGCCGCTAAAGAAACTAAATCAGCTGGATCATCAAAAGAACAAGCTGAGCAACGTTTGAAACAAGAGCTTTCAAAGTTGTCGCAAGATGATCAGGAATCAAAGGGAGAATAAAGAGTGAGTAATCCAAAAGTCTTTGAATATGCCAAAGAAATCGGGATGACGCCACTGGCGCTAATGGATAAAATCCGTGAGTGGCAGCTGCCTGTTCGTTCTCACATGGCTGAACTAGAGCCCGAAGTTCTCGAGCAACTAAAAGGAAAACTTCACGGTGGCGATAGGTCTGAAGCTGCAAAACCTAAAAAAGCTGCAACTCGAAAAGCTCCAGCTAAAAAAGCTGAAGCCGTAGCGGCAGCGCCGAAAACTGCTGCAGCCACAACGACGAAAAAAACTGCGCCACCGGCGAAATCAACTGTCGTTCGAAGAAAAGCAACGGTCGCAGAAATTGCGGAAGAAGCTGCTCAAGAAGAAGAACAACAGCGTGAAGCTGCTGCAGCCAAGGCTGAAGAAGTTGAAATTGAAACCCCTCAAGTTGTTGAAAAAGTTGTAGCAACCGAAGCACCTGCTGCAGTTGTAGCAAAACCTGTTGCCGCAAAAGCAACAGTTTCGCCTGAAGTACTCAATGCTCCCAAAGCAACAGAACAAGTTGCGGCGGCACCTGCTGCTCAACCTTTAGTGAAACAAGCAGCAACTGCTCCGGCTGTACCTGCCGCGCCAGTAGCTCCACTTGTTGCTCGAAAAAGAGAAGTAGCAATTGGTAGTAGCGGCGTTGCAAGTTCTGCAACACCAGTTAATGCACCAAGAAGAAATATTGTCGGAAGAATGGACTTAGCGCGCGTTCAAGCTCCTCAAGGTAGCGGTGGTTACCAAGGGCGTGGCGGAGCTCCCGGCCAAGGTCAAAATCAAGGCGGACCAGGCGGAGCACGCACCGGTGGATTCTCTGGACCTCCAAGAAGCACTGCAAATCGGGGCTTAAGAGCAGGATTTGTTGCTCAGTCAACTCCAATGGCAGAACCAGTTACGCCAGGTGGATTTGATATTGATCACGAACGTCGCAGAGAACATGCAAAGCGTACGAAGCGTGTCGAAGTTGTTGCTCCCGCTGCGGCAGGGCCATCAGCTAAGGAACGTGAAGAACTCGAACAGCTTAAAGATTTTAATGCTGTTGAATTCCGTAAGCGTGAAATGGTCTTCCAACCGAAAAAGAAAAAAGATATCCTCGGTAGAACTGCTAATAAGACTCAGCTTACAACTCCTAAAGCTTCGAAAAGAGTTTTAGAAGTTTATGGCACAATGAAAGTCGGAGCAGCTGCTCAAGCGATGGGACTCAAAGCTCCACAATTAATTAAAGTTCTCGTTAAAAACGGTGTCATGGCTAACATGAACATGGATTTAGATGCAGATACTTTAGCCCTCATCGCTCCTGAATTCGGATGGGAAGCTGTGAACATTCAGAAGTCTGAAAAAGACATGGTTACTCAAGTCGCATTCGGTGATTTAGAAGCTGAAAGAATTATTCGTCCGCCAGTTGTCACGATTATGGGTCACGTCGATCACGGTAAAACATCATTACTTGATGCTATACGTACGACAAAAGTGGCGGCCGGTGAAGCGGGTGGTATCACTCAGCATATCGGTGCTTATTCAGTTACACTTGCAGACGGATATCCCATTACTTTCCTCGATACTCCGGGCCACGAAGCTTTTACAGCGATGCGTGCACGGGGAGCGAATGCGACTGATATTGCAGTTATCGTTGTTGCAGCAGATGATGGAATGATGCCGCAAACTCAGGAAGCGGTTTCTCATGCGAAAGCAGCAGGAGTTCCGATTATCGTAGCTGTTAATAAAATGGATAAGCAGGGTGCAAATCCTGAAAAAGTAAAGCAGCAATTAACTGAAATGGAACTAGTACCTGAAGAGTGGGGTGGAACGACAATTTACGTTCCAGTTTCTGCCATGAAGCGAACAGGTATTGATGAGTTACTCGAACAAATTAAACTCGTTGCCGAAATTCAGGAACTGAAAGCGAATCCAAAGCGTTCAGGTACAGGACTTGTCATCGAATCGAAAATGGAAAAAGGCCGCGGACCTGTTGCTACGCTTTTAGTTAAAGATGGAACAATTGAAGTAGGTCAGTACTTAGTTGCTGGAACAACAAAGGGTCGTGTTAAGTCATTAACAAATGATCTGGGTCAAAAAGTTGATAAAGTTTTACCTGGATATCCGGTTGAAGTTTTAGGGCTTGATGATGTTCCGGCTGCTGGTGATCGTTGGGATATCGTGAAAGATGAGAAAGCAGCTGAAGAAGTTGCAGCTAATCGTCGCGAACAATTCTTAAGCACTCAAAGTACTTTAGGTCAGAAGAAAACTTTAGAAGAGATTTTCTCTAAAGCGAAGCAAGGTGATCTCAAGACATTACCAATTATTGTTAAAGCAGACGTTCACGGTTCAGTAGAGGCAATCCTAGGAATGCTTGAAAAGCTCAATACCGCCGAAGTTAAAACGAAAGTTTTATTAAGTGCTGTTGGTGGAATTTCTGAATCAGACGTTTTATTAGCTCAGACTTCAAAAGGTATGATCTTAGGTTTCAACGTTCGACCTGATACTGTTTCGATGAATAAAGCGAAGCAAATCGGTGTCGAGATCCGAACTTATTCAATCGTTTACGAAATGGTAGACGACATGAAAAAAGTCATGGGTGGAATGCTGACTCCTGATATTATTGAAAAAATTATGGGTCGTGCGGAAGTACGAAACACATTTACAGTTCCAAAAGCCGGCATGATCGCAGGTTGTTTTGTGGTTGATGGTAAAATTCAAAGATCTAATCAAGTTCGCTTGATTCGGGATGGAAAAATTATTATCGAAAGCAAGATTACTAGTCTTAAGCGTTTCAAAGACGATGCAAAAGAAGTTGCATCAGGCTTCGAGTGCGGTGTGGGAATTGAAAACTTCAATGATGTTAAGGCTGGCGACGTAATCGAAGCTTTCATTAAGGAAGAAAAGATTCGTGAACTTCATCCTGAAGCTAAAATCTAGCTGTAGATTGGGTTAGGAATAAATGAAAAACATGGGTGACGGGCGAAGAGTCGCCCGTGTAGAAAAAGAGGTTCAAATCCAGATCGCGCAATACTTGCGATCCGGATTTTCCGATCCTCTTCCTGGTTTAGTAACAGTTGCGTCTGTGAAGATGCCAGCTGATCTTCGAACAGCAAAAGTTTATATCAGTGTTTTAGGCGAAGAAGGCGATATCAAAGAAGTTCTTAAAACTTTGCAGGATCGCGCTTTTGAGATTCAAGACTTTATCGGCAATAGACTTAAAATGCGTTATTGCCCAAAGCTTACTTTTCTAAAAGATCACACAACAGAACACGTTCTTAAAATCGAAAAAATTCTAGCGGATATCTCGACTCAAGTTAAATCTAAACCGGACGAAGAGTGACTGCTTTAAACGGTCTCTTACTGGTTAATAAACCTTCAGGGATCACAAGCCATGATCTTGTGGATCAAGCTCGCAAAATATTTCAGACTCGCGAAGTAGGCCACTCGGGTACTCTTGATCCGTTAGCATCAGGTCTTATGGTTTTACTTTTAGGCCAGGCTACAAAATTGAGTCCTTATATTATGGACGGGGATAAAGCCTACACAGTGGAAGTTTTATTAGGAACCAAAACTGACACGCTGGATGTAACTGGTAAATCTCTGGAAGAAAAAGAAGTGACCGATAGCCACATCAAAAACGTCTCTCAAACTGTCGATTCTCTTAGTGGAGAGTTCGAGTGGGCTGTACCCATGTACTCGGCAGTCAAAGTGGGTGGTCAGAAACTTTACGAAATGGCTCGTGAGAACAAAATTTTCGAAACCCCGAAAAAAATAATGAAATTCTGGGATGTAAAACAAACATCTGAATCTGGAAAAACATTTTGGGTCGATCTAGAGTGTTCTAAAGGAACTTTCATTCGCACTTGGGTCGATCAACTTGGTGACAAGCTTGGAACTGGTGCATGTATGAAGTCATTAGTAAGAACTAAATCTCAACCTTATTCGTTGGCGCAAGCATTAACGATGGATGAAACTAAAAAACTTGTTAAAGGAGGCGAAGCTCCAGCTAACTTCGTGCCAATGAGTTGGGCGCTTCCTCAGTTAAGAAAGGCCAGAGTACAAACCTTTGATCAAACACTTTTGTTAAATGGACAAATCAGCCATGATTTAAGAAGACTGTTAATTGGCTTGGTAAACCCAGAAGAAAGCTGCCTTATGCAGGCGATTTCAATGAAAGATGATCGATTACTTGCCTTGATCGCATTTGAAAAAGGCCAAGGCTTTAAAATCAAGCGTGTCTTCCATTCAAATCCGTAAACTTTATCAGCTATTTTCACGTCGAGTTTCATTGTAAAGACTAACGAATCGACCAGCCATCGTTCGAACTTTTTGTTTTACAGATAATTTTTTTGTAGAGCACTCATCAAAGAATTTTACTAATTCTGGAAAAGTATTTTTGAAATCCGTTTTTCGGCGGATGTCGTGACTATTAAAAAAATGATAGAAGTTATAATAATCATCTTCTTTAACTTCAGCTTTATTCGCTAACACACTTCTTGCGCGGCGAATGCCATCAATTTCATGCTCAGAGACATAGCCAGATTCGCTCTTCATGTAATTTTCAACATTTTCTAAATACTTATCAAACTCTGGAGGTAAAATATTAAGTCTTTGCCAGCTGGGAAAAACAATATTTTCAGATGTGGAAGAGATCCAGCGGTTGTGACCGAATTCTTTTTTTAGACCGACGACAAACTTCCAATAATCAAGTAGTCCACCCAAGCTTAAATTGTTGAGCGTACAGTTGATAACTATGTTAGCTGTCGTTTGACTTAAGAAAGTGCGAAGATTTTTCTGAAATAAATCAAGATCAAGGCCGAAGCGAATATATTCGGCTCTTTTTCCCCAAGAATCTAAGCTGGGATGAAGATAAACTTGTTTGACACACTTATTAGCTTTCAACTCCGCCACTTTATCAACAAAGTTGTTCCAGATGCCGTCTGGCAGACAAAGATTGGAATTAATTGCTAACTCCAAATGAGGCTGCGGATTTGCAATGATGTAATCTAGGATCTTCAAGTTTTCTTTTGCTAAAAGTGGTTCGCCGCCCGTTAAAGTCAAAAGTCTAACGTGAGGTAATGCGCTTTCAAACCAGCTCCAGAAATTTTTCTGGATGCTATTTTCTTCAGCCGCCGATTTTTTTTCATTCAGCAGGCCTTCAGCTTTAAACCATGACAAATCATTGTGCGGTGAAGTCGTCGGGTAGGCGCCGAATTCTTGAATCTCTTTTTGCCATGACGTTGAATATCCAGGATTGCAATAAGAGCACTTCAATTGGCAATTTGAAGAAAAATTGAGTTCTAACCACGAAGGTGCTAGCGCTTTATCGGATCTATGATTCTTAACTTCATCAAGAGATTCTTTCATCCACTCCTGATTTGACCAATAAGTCCGGTCGCTATAATTGCCACCCTTTTCCATAGCCCAGCAATATTGGCAGGCTGCGGGCTTTTGACCCGCCAGCAATTCTTTTCGAACTTCTCTATCAGCTTTGGTATCGTGAAGTGCCATTTCTGTATTGCCGTATTCAATTTTCCGAGAAGGATTATGACAGCAAGTCTTAACTGTATTAGCTCCAAGATTAAGAGTCGCATGCTTCCACTTTACCAGACACATCGTCGGCGAAATTGAATTAAGCTTGTCTTGGATCTCTTTTAAAGTATCGCTCATTATTTTCCTTCAACTTTTGAGATCCACTGGTAGCCCGACATGAATTCTACGATCTCTTTTTGCGACTTACCCAGCAGTAGAGGCTGATTTAAATCTATATCAGCTACAACTAAGTGGCCAACCGAATTTCGAGGATTGTCTTTAACAAATCCGAGTTCTGAAAGTCGTTTTTGATTTTGATCCCACCAGGTATAAAATTCTCTCTTCTTCAAATCGCTCTGCTCTTGATTGATTTTGTTGCCTAGGGTGATCATAGCATCTGCAGAATAGTATTGCAGAGGTAATACGGCTTCATGGCCTATTTCCAGATCACCATCTCTCCAGACGTCGTGCAGAGGTTTTCCAACCTCACAATAGTTGATGATCCAAGAACCAAAATCTTGTTCGAAACTAAAGTGAGCAAAATCCTTCGCTTCAAGAGGGTAACGAATCACTTTCGAGCGAAGCCCAAAAGTGAGGTAATGAATAAGTCGGCTTCCCATCCCGAAAGTCAGGTAAAATTTTGCGGAATCTTGAATCGCATTTCGACCACTGTAACCAGCATCTTCATAGCGATGAATCATCAAATTAAATTCATCAAAAGCTTCTCGAACTTCCCATGGGGCGTTTCTGTAAATTTCATGAGGTTTCTTAATCGCGCCCCGGTACTTTTCAAAATAGGTATGAAGGTGATTCATTCTATCTTGGTTCATTCCCATCGTAGCTTTTTCTGGGATCAAGCCAGGTTTATGATCGTTGATGATCTCAATCATTTTGTTCAGTCTTTCTACAATTCGCGTTTCCGTATAAACGCAGTTCTGAAAATTATAGAAGCGTTCGCGGCGATAAATGTAGTTTGTACCAGCCGCAATTTTCAGAGCTTTATAATATTTTCGAGCTATGCTGGTATCTCGTAAATTCCAGCTAAGCTGAATGGACTCTGCAAGATCTTCTTTCTGACTTGAGCGCCTTGCAAAACTAACTAAAATTTGAGGTTTCATAGCGGTCAATTCTATCGGGAGGTGTCGCTCTGTAAAGAGAAGAGTATTGAGTCATAAATTAAGGCAAAGTATTCTAACTTATTGGAAAGATTCGAAGTTTAGAGAGTTATTACAAGATAGAAAGCCATCAATACGCTTCTCGAAACGAATTCATAAACGAGTGCTAAGTTGTGAAAATCATTAGATTCTTGCTTGTTGACGTAGAACCTCAAGCAGCCTATAACCTTGAGCTTAGCTTTGAAAGCGACAGCCATGACGTTTTTTTAAGGCTAACGGAACAAGCCTAATTTTTAGGACAGCCGCATTTAAAAGTACTTACTATAGGAGGACGTTAATGGCCGTCGAAACTCAGAAACCAGCTACTCAGAAATCAGCTACGCAAAAGCCAGCTACGCAAAAAACCGCAGACATCCTTAAAAAATTTAAACGATCAGAGTTAGACACGGGGTCATCTGAAGTTCAAGTTGCTTTGATCACTTATCGTATCAACGAATTGACTGAGCACTTCAAAGTTCACAAAAAAGATATTCACTCACAACGTGGTTTGATTACGATTGTAAACCGACGACGTAAACTTCTTGATTATTTAAAACGCACTGATCACAAAAAATACGATTCATTGATTAAAGAACTCGATATCAGAAAGTAATAACAAATGATGAAAACGACAGTTACGACTTCCGTAGGTGGCCGCCAGATAACAATCGAAACGGGCCGCCTTGCGAAGCAAGCGGACGGAGCCGTACTCGTGACCTCTGGAGCCAACATGGTTCTGGTCACGGCGGTATCTGCCAAAGAACCAAAAGATGTAGATTTTTTTCCACTCACAGTCGAGTACCAGGAAAAATTCTACGCAACTGGAAAAATTCCGGGTGGTTACTTCAAACGTGAAGGCCGTCCGAATACAGAACAGATTTTGATTGCTCGTCTTATTGACCGACCAATCAGACCCAAATTCCCAGAAGGTTACCGTTATGACACGCAAGTTGTTGCAACGGTTTTATCTGCTGACGGTTCTTTCCCAGTTGATATTTTATCTTCTCTCGGAGCATCTGCGGCTCTTCATATCTCTGATATTCCATTCGAAGGACCAACAGCATCTGTGCAAGTGGCACGCGTTGACGGTCAGTTGATTGCAAACCCAACTCCACAGCAGGTTGAAAAATCTGATATGGATCTTGTTGTTGCGGGAACTCGGCAGGGTTTATTGATGGTGGAAGGTGTAACTAAATTTATTTCTGAAGCTGATGCAATGGCGGCTCTCAAATTTGGTCATCAGTCATTGATGCCTTTGTTGAATGCGCAAGATGAACTTCGTGAAAAAACCGGATCAAAACCAAAGCGGCCGTTTACACCTCCGCAGGTTGATGCTGATTTCCGAACGCAAACCGAAGCTTTCTTGAAGCCGATGATCGAAAAAGCGCTTAGCACAAAAGACAAAGGGGAGCGTTACGGTTTAGTGGCTCAAGCTAAGGACCAAGCGAAAGAAAAATTCCTCAAATCAATTACTGATAAAGACATGCTAAATCTTCGCAAAAAAGAACTCAGCACTGTTGTTGAGGACTTAAAATATACAACGGCACGTTCTATGATTTTAGACCGCGCTGTTCGTATGGATGGTCGTGATGTTAAAACAGTTCGCCAAATTTCTAACGAAGTTGGTATTTTGCCACGGGCTCATGGATCAGGACTATTCACTCGAGGTGAAACTCAGTGTTTAGGAACTGTGACTTTGGGAACGGGTGATGACGAACAAATTGTCGATGCATTGCTTGGAAATATTAAGCGTCGTTTTATGCTTCATTATAATTTCCCTCCCTATTCTGTGGGTGAAGTGGGCCGTTTCGGTGGTCAAGGTCGTCGTGAAATTGGTCACGGAAATTTAGCAGAGCGTGCTCTTAAAGCCGTTCTTCCAGATCAAGCCAAATTTCCTTACACAATTCGCGTTGTCGGTGAAGTGTTAGAAAGTAACGGTTCGTCTTCAATGGGAACTGTTTGTGCTGCGGTACTAGCACTACTTGATGCAGGTGTTCCACTTAAAGGAAACGTTGCCGGAATCGCAATGGGTCTGATTAAAGAAGGCGACCGTGTTGCTGTCTTAACAGACATCTTAGGTGACGAAGATCACTTAGGAGACATGGACTTCAAGATTGCTGGAACTACTGAAGGTATTACGGCTGTTCAGATGGATATCAAAATTGACTCAGTTACTTTTGATGTAATGGAAAAAGCTTTAAACCAAGCTAAAGAAGGCCGTCTTCACATCCTTGCAGAGATGGAAAAAGTAATCAGAACACCTCGTGGTCAGATTTCTGAATTCGCTCCAAGAATTGAAACGATCCAAATTCGTCCAGATAAAATCAGAGAAGTCATCGGTCCCGGAGGCAAGGTCATCAAAGGGATTACCGAAGCTACCGGTGTTAAGATTGAAATCGAAGACAGTGGTAAAATCCACGTCGCTTCAAGTGATCCGGAAGCAACTAAGCGCGCTATTGCGATGATTAACGAAATCGTTGCTGAAGCTGAAGTGGGCAAAGCCTACAAAGGCCGCGTCGTTAAAATTGCTGAATTCGGTGCTTTCGTTGAAATCATGCCGAACACTCAAGGTCTTTTACATATTTCTGAAATCGCTCATGAGCGTATTCGCCAAGTGGGTGATGTACTTAAAGAAGGCGAAATGATTGAAGTTAAAGTCCTTGAAGTTGATCGTGCCGGCAGAATAAAACTGTCGCGCAAGGCTTTATTGCAATAATTGCGTTCCGCATTTTGCAAGTTAGGCACTGATGGAAAGAAGATTTAAAAAAAGCGTTTTGAAAAATGGGATTCGGGTGGTGAGTGAGTTTCATCCTGAATCCCGCGCCGTCGCGATGGGTATCTGGGTCGATGTCGGTACTCGCGATGAACCTTCAGGCCAAGTCGGCATATCTCACCTTTTAGAACATATGGTTTTTAAAGGGACTGCAACTCGTACAAGTTATCAAATTGCCAGATCTCTCGAAGCTCTTGGTGGTGAACTCAATGCTTTTACCAGTCGTGAAAACACTTGCTTCCATGCTCTTGTACTAAAAGATCATTGGAATCAGGCACTTGATGTTTTAACTGATCTTGTTTGCAATATGAAGTTCACTAAGAAAGATTTTTTGCTCGAAAAAGGTGTGATCCTTCAAGAGATTGCCATGGCTGAAGAATCTCCGGAAGATTTTGTTTACGATCACTTCTTCGAACATTGTTATGGAGCTCATCCACTAGGGCGATCGATTTTAGGAAGTCTTAAAACGATTGCGCACATGAAGATGGGCGCTGTTTACAAGCACTACAAAGAAACATATCAGGGCTCTAATATAATCATAAGTGCTGCGGGTAATATTGATCACGAAGAATTGGTCAAAAAAGCTGAACAGCTAATGTCAGTTAAGAAAAAAAGCCGACCTACGAAAAGAAAAGAAAAACCAAGATGGAAAGCTCATCGCTGGACCAAAGAAAAAGAAACTGAACAGGTTCATTTCCTTATCGGGTTGCCGTTTCCTAATTTCGATGCGAACGATCGCTTTGCCGGGGTAATCCTTAACACCGCAATAGGCGGCGGAATGACCTCAAGGCTTTACCAGAGTATTCGCGAACGAAAAGGTCTTTCTTATGCTACCTATTCTATAATGAATACTTTCATCGATGCAGGTGTACTCAATATCTATGCAGGTGTTGAGCCGGAAAAAGTTGAGACCCTAGCAGAACTTGTAGCTCACGAATTTCGAAAACTAAAAAAACAAGGTCTTAAGAAATCCGAGATCGAAAATTACAAAACTCAAGTAGTGGGTAGTCTTCTTTTGGGTGCCGATGATGTTGATAATCGAATGAATTCGATTGCGATTAATGAATTTATATTTGAAAAATACAGATCTCCAGAATCGGTCGTTGCAGAAGTTCAGGCCATCACGGCCGATAATCTTCATGCCTTTATCGATAAATGGATTAAGCCTGAAAAAATAGCGGGTGTATTAATGGGGCCGGGTCTCTCTCAAAAAGAAGACTGGTGGAAAAATTGGGAGTTTACATGAGCTTAACAAAAGTGAATGTGTTGTTGAAAAAATGGCCTCATTTCAAGGGCGATTTACCAGCGTATCAATCTGAAGGCGCAAGCGGATTTGATATCAGAGCACAACTTAGTACACCTTTCGTGTTAAATCCTGGAGAAAGAACGATGGTCCCAACAGGACTTAGTTTCGAAGTTCCATTAGGTTTTGAAATCCAGGCAAGACCAAGAAGTGGTTGGGCCGCAAAAGAAGGTCTTACAGTTCTGAATACGCCAGGAACAATCGATGCAGACTATCGCGGTGAAGTAAAAATTATTTTAATTAACTTAGGGAAAGAACCCATTGCAATTAAAGACCAGGACCGGGTTGCTCAGCTTGTGATTGCACCTGTCATCATGGCGAATTTTAGCTTAGTGGAAGAATTAGGTTCTACCCAGCGTGGAGCCGGTGGTTTTGGTTCGACGGGTCGGACTTAAGCTTCATGATTATATCAGTGCAGCGTCTTTGGATCATGTCAGAGCCGCTCCTCTGGTCGTTAAACTTTTGCTCATAATTTTCAACAGTGCATGGGTCTGAATCGGCTTCGTTACATATTCAGTACAGCCAGCGCTAATACAAATTTCACGCGATTCTTTAACAGCATACGCAGTCAGTGCGATTATTGGGGTTCGATTATTAATGGCTCTGATCTCGCGGGTAGCGGTGTCTCCAGGCATGACAGGCATTTGTATATCCATTAAGATTAAATCGAAATTTAACGTCTTAACCAACTCAAGGGCTTCCTTGCCGTTAGTTGCACTATATATAACGCAGCCTTGTTTCCTTAAAATGTGTTCCATCAACAATTGATTATCTTTTGAGTCATCAACGACAAGAATACTCTTGCCTGAAAGGGTTGGCTCTCGAGCTGGAACTTCCCCGTTGTTGTTTGAGTCAGGCATCTTAACATAAGCTTTTGTATAAGTAATTTGGGCGACAAATGTTGAGCCAACCGCTGGCGTACTTTCAAGGAGCTCAATGTTGCCTCCCATAAGTTTAGCGAGCTGTTGCGAAAGCGCGAGACCTAAGCCAGTGCCTGCATATTTCCGCGCAATCGAGCAGTCGCCTTGTGCGAAATTCTGAAATAGGTTTTTGTGCTGATCCAGCGTAATGCCAATTCCGCTATCTTGTATTTTAAAATAAAGATTTTTTGAGTCAGCTCTGTAATGTAACCGGACGAATCCCCGGTGAGTAAACTTAATTGCGTTTCCAACGAGGTTCATTAAGATCTGGCGCAATCTTGTGGGGTCCGAATTAATAAACTCTGGAACCGAAGGGGAAACCTCGAATTGAAGTGTTAGACCCTTTTCCTCGCACTTTATTTTCAATAGCAGATAAATCTCATTTACAAGGCTTCGAACAGAGAAAGTAACGGACTCAGCTTCGAGGTAGCCAGCTTCGATTTTTGAAAGATCCAATATATCGTTAATGATGTCAGATAAGTTTTGACCAGTTCTTTCGATTACACTGACATATTTGGCGCGTTCTTGTTCTGAAATTCCCGGTTCCTTTAAGAGCTCGGTGTAGCCTAATATCCCCATTAGCGGAGTGCGAATTTCATGGCTCATATTAGCTAGGAAAAGGCTTTTTTCCTTATTGGCATCTTGTGCAAGCTTACTTTGTAATTCTAGCTTTCTTTGGCTTTCGATGAGGAAGACTTGAGCTTCCTTTGTTGTCTGGTGTGCTGCCTTTTCATTTTCCAGTGCCGTTGACAGCTTTTTTTCACTTACGGTGACTTTTCCGACTGCCTTGAGATATTCGCCCACAGCAAGGCTGATAAAGAGCCCCTCTATTAGATAAATAAAAAGACGAACCAGCTCATGCTTGCCGTTTGCGGCAAAGGCAACGGGATTAATAAGAAAGGTAGCTTCAATCAGAGTTCCAAGGAGTGTAGCAATAATCCCAGCTCTCACGCCGCCGTACCAGGCCGAGGCCACGGTAGCGGCTAAGAATAAAGACATAGGGACATGATTACTTAACAGGGCCCCAGCAAGAGAGTTGCCGAGGTAAACAATCGCAATAGTCGTGGCGCCAAGGAAGACATTCGACAAAAATGAATTTTTAAAATAGGACAAAACATGATTTTTTATTTTCACAACTCGCAATCACTAACATAATTTTTCACCTTTCTTCCATTATTTTTGATTTATTAGGTTAAATAAATATCTGCTTATTCAAGATTTATCGTAGAACTTTTCTTCCTAGTGACTATTTGGGCCACGGCTAATCGCGGAAGCTTCTATAATCAGACTACATAAAACTCTATTTTCTAATTGTTTGGCAGAAGAAGTGTTTGAAATCTCTAAGAAAATTCTGCTAGTCGAAAATTGTAGAACAACCTGGAACAAACTACGAAAATTCAAACTTGCAGTGTGAAATCAGTGGAACAATCAGTGACAGAATTTTCCTTATAGTGTGCAGATAACTGCCAACTGTGAAAAAGTTTTGTAGTTCCAATTAGGAGCTGAGTTTTAGGTTTATAAGCAAAAGTCCAGCTGGTGCTGGAACAAAGTCCTGAAACTAACTATCGCCCAGTCTAGTCACGTCTCGTCTTGATTCTCTGGACGAAAGAAAAGCCCCAGATCTGATGTTTGTCGTGAAAAACTAGTCGCAAGTCTCGTAAATAACTAGGCCAGACTGACGAAACGTAGAGGGTCAGCGGTTGAGTAAAACGAAAGTCTTAAGATGAAGACCTAGGCAGACCAAGACCAAAGACAACGGATAAAAAAGCACAAACAAACGTATTAACGGAGGATAGATTTATGGGAATGAGAGTATCAACAAATGTGGCGGCACTTAATGCTCAAAGAAATTTGATCGGCAGCCAACGTGTAATTCAAAATAGTATGGCGCAATTAGCGTCAGGTAGCAGAATCAATAAAGCTGCTGACGATGCTGCAGGCTTAGCAATCTCTGAGAGTTTAAAGTCTCAGTTACGATCAGGTATGCAAGCTGCAAGAAACGCAAACGATGGTATTTCAATGATTCAAACTGCCGAAGGTGGTTTAAATGAAATATCGAATATCGCTACTCGCTTACGTGAACTAGCTATCCAAGCTTCTTCTGATACCATAGGTGATAGAGAGCGAGGCTTCTTGAATAAGGAAGTTATTCAATTAAAAAATGAAGTTGATCGTATAGCCAATGTAACAACTTGGGGTACAACAAAACTATTAAATGGTGAATCTCCGTCTTTCGACTTTCAGGTAGGTTTATATGGAGCCGCCGAAGATAACAGAATTACTTGGGACCCATCTGAAAACAATGCAACCTTAGCCGGATTGGATCTGAGTGATCTTGATTTCACTTCTAAAGAAGGTGCTCAAGATGCCTTAAGTATTATTGACGAGGCTCAAAGTAGTGTTAACGGTATGAGATCAGACTTAGGTGCTCTTCAAAACCGTATGACTTCGACCGTCGATAACTTGAATAATCAGTATGAAAACTTAAGTGCTGCAAATTCTCGAATCCGTGACACAGACATAGCGCAAGCTTCTTCTGAGATGACACGAAATAACATTCTTCTTCAATCTGGTGTTGCAACTTTAGCTCAAGCTAATTCTGTAAACACAATGGCTTTGAAGTTGATTGGTTAATAAGTAATAAAATTTAAATAAAACGAATTGTCCCGTACCTATCCTATCCGTGAGGGCTTAGACCAGTGCAGGTCTGAGCCCTCAAACTACATAGGGAATAACGGGGTTCAGATTTTGAGCCACTAGGTTTTACAATGTTTTATTGGATTTGTTCGTAAGGTGCAGAAAAAGTACGGCTTAGTCTTCTTGTATCGACCTTTTCCCAGAGCCAGACGATGAAGACCATAATGTAAAGTGCGCTAACTAGTTTGATTGCTCGGGTTCTGTCGAGTGAGAAACTTTCTGTTAGACCGACGATTAGTAACAAAGCTGAAAATGCTAGCCCTAAAAGAGTTAAGGGTGGTAACAGACTTGTTAAGCTATGTAAGATCAAGAAGGGCACGTTCGAAAGAACAACCATCTTAAGTAAGTTTAAAAAATCCACAGATCTTTTTTCAAAGACTTGAAAATAATAATAGAAAAATCCAGCCAAAATGTGCGTGAGCAGAAATGTAATAAGCGGCATAAATATTAGCCCAAATGCAATGTTGTATATGTTGGGTGGGATAAGTCCATTCAGTGTGCCTGCAGTAATCGAAATGATAATATTAATGAGGACTGTTTTCTTCCATGACCAAGCAGGAAGCCGTGAAATATTTTGGATAGGATTCTTCAAGAATTCCAAAATAAACAGGAAATCAATTTTCAAATGATGCATTAAAGAAGCTTCGTGGACATCCCTTAAATCAGCCATGGCTCAAGGATGTCTTGAATAAGAATTGATGACAACTAAAAAAGCTTAAAGCACAGAGCTTAACAAAACGACGGCTTCTACTCCGCTTTTTAGTATTCCACCCGATATCGGCGAATAAGCATTAAAGTCTACTCCCCACGATAACTGCTGAGACAGAGATCCTCTGATGCCGGCTGATAGATTCAAACTTAAATCAACGCCATTTTTACTTTTTAAATCATCTTTTGCGCTGATCCAATGAAGAGAAGTGGCAACTCCAGCAACATATTGAAGATGAGCATTCAAGTAATTTTGGTTTTTGATTGCTGTTGTAAGGATTCTTGATTCGGCCGATTTACTTCCACTTGAAACTCGGACGTAATTCTTCAAGCCGCCCTCAAGTTGCCAAGCAGAATCTGATATTTGGCCATTAGCACGAATATCAATTCCACTCATGTTGAAGGCGCTTCCACCACGCTCGAGATTGAAATCCATTGCCGAAAAAGAATAACCAAAGACCGCTTGAATCCGATCAAAACCCAATGCTCGGGATGATGGATCAGTAATTTCTCTTTTCTTGATTGCTAACTCGTGCGCAAGATCTTCATAGGTCATTTCATATGAACTACTTTGAGAGTTGTACGGGCTGGAAGATTGGGACTGCGCCTGGGCTAGAGTCCAGCTGCAAAATGATAATAAGATAATTAAATGTCTCATAGTTTGATTATAGAGGAGAAAGGCTTGGAAACCCAAGTCTGGATCTTGGAGTCTGGACCGGAGTATGCCAAGATAAGCTAAGTGAAAAAAAAATGTTACTGCGCCTTTTGTAAAACTCCTCGAACTGTATATGCCGAGAAGTCCGTTCGATCCCGCCATATGTTGTGGAGCTTTTTGCTATCTAGCGCTTTAAGCTTTTTGATCTGGAGAACGTGGAATCCAAAGAGTCTTCTTTTCTTCGTTGTTGCAGTTATGCTTGCAGAAGCATTCATTAAAATTAGATGGCGAGTCCATATGGTTTGTAAAAGCTGTGGTTTTGATCCGGTCATTTATGTGAAAAATCCACAGAAAGCTGCGCAGCTTGTAACAGAATATATGGATCGTAGATCGCAAGATCCAACTGCATTGCTCCGTCGTCCGCTTAACTTACCTAAGAGAGCACGCCCAGCCGAAGACAAAGCGCAGAAACAAAACGTTTCACTTAAAATTTAGTGGTTTTAAGCCCTGCAGCTTCTTTAATTCGTTAATTCTTTTTTTTCGAATTTTATTGCTGAAGCCTATCGTGCAAGGGTAATTTGTAAGCATGAAATCAATCGTAGTTGTTCCTACTTATAATGAAAAAGAAAACATTGCTGAAATTGTTCCAGCCATCTTCAAACAAGAAAATGAAGTCAGTATTTTAGTGGTTGATGACAATTCTCCGGACGGAACAGCTCAAGTAGTTCGTGATATGCAAAAAATTTACCCACAACTCCATTTGTTATCTCGTGCAGGCAAAGAGGGCTTAGGGCGTGCGTACATTGCCGGGTTTGGGTGGGCGCTTGAAAATAATTTTGAATTCATCGTCGAGATGGATGCGGACCTTTCTCATAGACCTCAAGATTTAACAAAGTTATTAAAGGCCGGTCTTGAAAATGATTTTGTGATTGGTTCTCGTTACGTAAGTGGTGGTTCAACAGTGAACTGGACACTTTTAAGAAAAATGGTTTCTCGTGGTGGAAGTCTTTATTCGCGAATGATTTTGGGTCATCCAATTCGTGATTGGACGGGCGGTTTTAATGGTTGGAAAGCGAAAGTTCTAAAAGGAATTGATCTTCCGACGGTTAAATCCAATGGTTACAGTTTTCAAATTGAATTAAAATATAAAGCTTGTCAGAAGGGTTTCGCTTACAAGGAAGTACCTATCGTTTTTGCCGATCGCTTAGTCGGCCAAAGCAAAATGAATAGTAAAATTGTGTTCGAGGCGTTTTATCGTGTTTGGCAAATTCGTTTTTAGTTTTTTACTTTTTTTTTCTTTAAGTTCTTATGGTGCCCAATTGGGCACTGTTGTTGTGGAAGAAGCTCTTGTTTATCTCAACCCTGACTTTGATGCGACAGTGATCGCAACCGCAAAGCGTGGTGATACATTTCCAATGAGCTCAAAACCGCAAGGGCCGTTTTATAAAGTGAAGTTAAAAGATCAGCGCCTGGGTTGGATTTCATCAGTCGATATCAAAACTGGTAAAGTGAATACGCGGGCTGCTGTTAAAAAAGAAAAAGACGAAATTAATAGACCCTTAGAATCACATACAGCAGAAAAAAAGGCGAACAATACTTTTGCAATTTTGCGTTACCAAGGATTCTTTGCCCAATCGATAGATTGGAAAGAAAAAACTCTTGGAAAGACTAGAAAAGATAATCTTCGTTTTTACGGTTGGAATTGGACCGGCTTTGATACTTTGATAGAAGGCCCGTTTTATGTTGATTCAAGAATCATGGCGACCTTTCAACCTCCCGATTACTACAAAAAAATGACTTCGATAGAAGCAAAAGGGTGGATTTTAAAAGCTCAGGTTTCTTTTGTTTCTGCTAATCCATTTGGTGATAATTTTCTTTTTCATTATGGGTTTGGTGCTTCTTCGACAATTTCCCACTTTGAAACTGGAATCCTAGAGGCAGGCACAAAGAAAAGTTTTATGATGGATGATGTTGGAATTGGAGTCGTCATTCCGATTGGTTTTAGCTACAGAGTCGGGTCTTTCTCTACTCAAGTCTTTTATCAATATTATGTCGAAAAAACTCCTCATTCTGGTTACTCATTAGGTTTGAACTGGGCGTTCTAGTCCTTAACGCGAACGCTATTTTTAAGACTCTTAAATACTTCATTTTTGACACTCTGTGACTGGTAATGTACCTGTCACCTTATGATTGAATTATTGCCTGTCGAAGTTCGTGATCAAATTGCAGCCGGGGAGGTCGTTGAACGACCTGCTCATATGGTCAAGGAGCTGATCGAAAACAGTCTTGATGCGGGTGCAACTGTAGTAACAATTAAAGTTAAAGGCGGCGGGCGCTTCGTCGAAATTCAAGATAATGGGCACGGTATTGATTCCGCGCAATTAGATCTAGCACTTGATCGATTCGCCACAAGTAAAATTAAAACTTCTGATGATTTATGGAAATTGAAAACTTATGGTTTTCGCGGCGAGGCTTTGGCAAGTCTTGCGGCGGTAAGTAAATTAACGCTGATTTCAAAAACCCCAAAACAAAAACAAGCCAGCCAAATTATTTCAACTTTCGGTAAAAAATCTTCCGTTGAAAACGTAAGCAGTGAGTTTGGTACACGGATCATCGTTGAAAGTTTATTTGATAATGTTCCTGCGCGACTCAAGTTTTTGAAATCCGAGTCTGCTGAACACCAAGCTATTAAAGCTGTAGTCAAAGCTATGGCGCTAACTCGTCCAATAGTTGAATTTAGATATTTTGAAAACGATAAGTTAGTTTTAATGTTTGCTTCAGTTCAAACTCAGGAACAACGGACGCAACAGGTATTGGAAATTTCTCCGCTCTTTACAGCAAAAGAACAAACTGCAGATGGTTGGAGCGTCGAAATTCAGTTTACAGGACCTGACCAAGTCGCAAAAACTTCTAAAAATATTTGGATATTTGTTCAAGGCCGGCATGTCCAGGACCGCGCACTTCAGACAGCTTTGGTTGACGCTTACCGCAGTTTACTAATGCACGGAGAGTATCCAATCGGAGTTGTGAAACTACAGGTTCCCGAAGACCAAGTCGATGTCAATATTCACCCAACTAAATCGCAGGTGAAATTTATCGATGCTT
Source organism: Pseudobdellovibrionaceae bacterium (assembly GCA_043730825.1). Classification (GTDB taxonomy): domain Bacteria; phylum Bdellovibrionota; class Bdellovibrionia; order Bdellovibrionales; family Bdellovibrionaceae. Next base: position 4,322 of record JAYTJV010000063.1, on the reverse strand, counting down.
CTCAAGCCTTCCGGTTTGTTCATCACACTTTGCGTGCGGAACTCGAAAAAGGTCCTTGGCTGCAGAATAAAATTTCATCACTGCAATCAGGAGTACAAGGCCCAGCGCACAGCTTAGTACCCAGCCAAACTTTAAACCCAGAGACTTTGAAATTTCATGATCAGGCTTTTGACATCACTTCTTATAAACAAAAAGATTTTGAATGGAATCCAAGTTCCCGTGTTGAAGAAGTTAGAACAAATTCTTATGCGACTTCCGTTGCAATTCAGGAAACAAAACCTAAGGGTGCCTGGTCAAGATTACAGGTCATTGGGCAAGTGGGACTGACTTACATTGTAACCCAAGACGAATCCAAAGTTATTTTAGTCGATCAACATGCGGCTCACGAGCGAGTCGCCTTCGAAAGACTCATGCGCGCTTGGAACGGCGGAAACACTGAAGTTCAAGATTTTTTATTTCCGTTAGCGCTTGATTTAACAGCTGCCCAAGTCGAAGCCTTGTTGCAGTATACAGATTCATTTCAACGATTAGGAGTTCAAGTTGAAAGACTAGGTCCGTCAACAATCGGAATTAAGTCGGCTCCTACTTTTGTTAAAGAAGGAATCTTTGCTCAGATTTTTGACAAGATGGCAGATGAAATTTTGGATAAAGGCGGAAGTTTTCAGTTCGAGAAAAAAGTCGGAGACATTTGCGCAACGTTGGCATGTCACTCAGTCGTTCGGGCGGGGCAGGCTTTAAGTATTATCGAAATGAAATCGCTGCTCGAGCAGATGGATGAGTTTCCACTTTCTAGTTTTTGCCCGCATGGTCGACCCGTCAGCATCGAATGGAGCTTCGAAAAGTTAGAAAAAGATTTCGGACGAAGAGTTTAATCGATGAGAAACTTTATTTTTGTCGTTGGCCCAACTGCATCGGGTAAGTCGGAATGGGCGTTGAACGAAGCTGAAAAAAATAAAGGGGTTATTTTTAATTGTGATTCGGTGCAACTTTATGAAGAAGTAAACATAGGCGCTGCAAAGCCAACTCTTCAAGAGCAAGCAAGAGTTCCTCACTATTTGATCGATCGAATTCGACCACCTGAAGAAATTACGTCCGCGGGGTACCGAAAACTTTTTTTAAGTCAGCTTGAAGCTATTTCTGAAACGACGCCAGTTTATGTAGTAGGTGGAACAGGCTTTTACTTTTTAGCACTTGAAAAAGGTTTATTCGAGATTGATGAAGCGAAGCCTCAGTTAAAGTGTGATATTGAAAATCAGAGCCTTGAACCCGGTGGCATCGCAGCACTTTTGGCAGAAGTGACAAAAGCTGATCCAAATTATTCTCAAAAGCTTCATCTAAATGATCACTACCGAATCATTCGTGCCGTCGAAATTTTAAGAAGTAATCCTAATAAAACGATCACTCAATTGCTTGAAGACAAAAAAGAAACCGTAGGTCTTGATGGCGAAATAAAAAAAGTAGGATTCAAGTGGGACGCTTTTGCCTTAGAAAAGAGAATCAGAACTAGAACGCGCATTATGTTAGAAAATGGTTTGATTGATGAAACGCATGTTCTGCTAAATAAAGGGCTTGAAAATTGGGCACCCCTCAGATCAGTGGGTTATAAAGAAGTGGTCCTCTATTTAAAAGGCAAGATTCCCAAAGACGAATTGCTCGAGCAGATTGTGATTTCAACAAGACAGCTCGCAAAGAAACAACGAACATGGTTCGGGCGGGATCCTGACATTGAATGGTTTGAAAAGACCTAAAGTACGGCTTGAGCTACCTTGCATTCCTAGCAAAGCCCATGTAAATTCTGGACATGAAAAGCATGACAGGTTATGGGACTTCCCGAAGCCATTCTTCCCAAGTACATCTTGAAATTTCCATCCGTTGCGTAAACGGTCGTTTTTTAGAAACTCGTTTTCATTTACCAAAAGAATATTTAAGCCTCGAGCCCGAACTTAAGAAAAGACTCCAGAGTCATCTTAAGCGCGGCACAATTGATATCTTCGTTTCGCGGAAAGTTTCGCCCGAATCTTTAGCCATGAACATTAAACTCAATCGTCCATTGGTTCAGAGATACGTTAAAATACTAAAAGAGATGGCGACTCAAATGAATGTACCACCGCAGTTTCGCCCAGAAACGGTAGCCCACTGGCCAGATGTGATCACTCGTGATTTAGGTACTGACATTGACACGCAAGAAAAAAACTTAATGTTCAGAACTTTCGAAAAATGTCTTAAAGCTTGTGACAGCGAACGAAACCGCGAAGGTTTATCTTTAAAGAAAGATTTAGATCGCACATTGAAACTTCTTTTCGTGACGGTAAATCAGGTTCAAAAACTTCGCGCCTCTGCCGACGGCGAACTTCAGCAGAAGTTTGAACTTCGCATGCGTTCTAGGCTTAAAGGCATCGAGATTGACCCGCAGCGTCTCTCGCAAGAAGTTCTCATTCAGCTCGAGAAGTCTGATGTGAATGAAGAAATTGTCCGCCTTTTAGAGCATATCAAGAATGTTCAAAAGCTTCTTTCTAGTGCCGATGCGGAAGGTAAAAAACTTGATTTCTATATCCAAGAATTACACAGAGAGATGAACACAATTGGTTCAAAATCTCAGGTTTCCTCAATTACTCAGTCTGTGGTAGAAGGAAAAACAGTTATCGAACGACTCAGGGAACAGGTCCAAAATATTGAGTAATTCACGCGCTCGAATGATTATTTTAGCAGCCCCCAGCGGAGCCGGTAAATCCAGCTTCGTTGAAAGAATTTGCAAGGAAGATCCTAGGCTTGTGGATACTGTTACTTATACAACTCGAGAAATCCGCAAGGGCGAAACTCAAGCTCATCCATATTATTTCGTTTCCAAACAAGAGTTTGAAGAAAAAATTGAAGCTAATTTTTTCATCGAATGGGCCAACGTTCACACGAATTTATACGGAACACCTCATTATCAAATTGAGGAAGCCTGGAAACAGGAAAAATGCGTAATCATGGACGTCGATGTTCAGGGTGCAAAGACATTCAAAGACAAGTTTCCCGATGCAAGGTCGATATTCATCCTTCCACCGAGTATTGACGAGCTGCGTCGTAGAATTACCAAGCGTGATGGTAAAATTCCGCACGATATCGAAATTCGGATGGCGAATGCCGACCGCGAAATGAAAGAAAGCTCGACCTTCGACGAGCAAATCGTGAATGATAATTTCGAAAAGTCTTATGCTATTTTCAAGAAAGTCGTTGATGATTGGCTCAAATAGTCATAAAACCATTCTTTCGGAGGTTTCATGGCTCGAGTCACGGTTGAAGATTGCTTAGAAAAAGTACCAAATCGCTTTGCTTTAGTATTAATGGTAGCAAAACGCGTGAAGCAGCTTATGAAGGGCTCTGAAGCAACTGTCGCTTTCAAGCAAAACAAGTTCGTTGTGGCCTCTCTACGTGAAGTAGCGGCTGGCAATGTTGGTTACGAAGACAACATGGACTTTCCATCTATGAAGGCTGAAATCGAACGCGACTTGAATAAGACTGCTGACGACGAATAGTCTCCTTTTTTAAATTAAATCCCGACTTTTGTTGAAGGCTTCTCAATCCGATATATCATAGGATATGGCCGAAGCTGCATTTTCGACTGACGACTTTCATTCATGGAAACCACTTAAATCAGTGGAAGAGCTTTGCGAAAAAATCGTAAAGTATGATCCGCAAGCGGATCTCGCTCTCGTACGTCGTGCATATAATTTTTCCGAAAAACATCATGAAGGACAATTTCGCCGAAGTGGTGAGCCTTATATTTCTCATCCACTTTCTGTTTCTGGAATTTTAGCTGATCTAAGACTCGATATCGAAACGATTATTACGGGACTTCTTCACGACACGGTTGAAGACACGACTGCAACTTTAGATGATATCAAGCGCGAGTTCGGTGAAACCGTTGCCGCACTGGTCGACGGCGTAACAAAAATCAATCAGATGAAGTTTCGAAACTCCGTTGAAAAACAGGGCGAGAATATTCGTAAGATGATCGTCGCCATGGGAAAAGATGTGCGAGTTGTTTTAGTAAAACTTGCAGATCGATTGCATAACATGCGAACGCTTCACCATATGCCTTATGATAAACAGTCAAAAATTGCGCTCGAGACTTTGGAAATTTATGCGCCACTTGCTGGGCGAATGGGTATCAATACTTTGAAAATTGAACTCGAAGATTTGTGCTTCCGATATTACCGTCCCGATGTTTACTACATTCTGGTTCAACAAATTAAAAAAACAGAAGGCGAAACAAATCGCTATATCGATGAAGTCAGAAGGCAAATCGGGGAGTCATTAGGAAAAACGAATCTCAA
>JAYTJV010000062.1:0-40486 GCA_043730825.1 Pseudobdellovibrionaceae bacterium | reverse complement strand
CTGCTGATTTTCAAAAACGAAAATCCTGCATATAAAAAATTGAAAAATCTGAAAATCGAAATTTCATGAATTAACGCAGCTTATCCGCGCCGTTGGGTATTTAGCTTCTTAACTTGTAAGAAGTAAAAAAGAACATAGTGTTTTAGGTAGAACTGACTGTTCTGCCATGAGTTCGGTGCGCTTTTCTTTTGTCTTGCAACGTAGCCTTCGAGGAGTTTACTGAATTCATAGTATTCAGATTCCCAGGTAATTCGTCTTTGAATTCTAATCTTGGTAAGTTCGAATTTTGTCTCAAGAAGTTTTACGCAATCTTTCGCTTCTTCTTCAGTTACAATATCCTTACCAAAACGTTTTCTAACTTCTTCTCTTGAGAGACGTTTTCTCTCTGAAGTTACGAATGAGTAATAAGATAAACCGTTCTTGTTTGTGCGCTTTTCGTATCTCATAGCTACCTATCGGCTAAAACAAAATTTAGCTGAAAAAGGCAGTCACCCGGCGCACCCGAGAGTACGCAAAAAAACCCCACAAAACTGCTTTAAGTTATTGATATTATTAATGAATCGTTGGGTGAAAAATTGGCGGGGTGGAAGGGACTCGAACCCTCGGCCTTCCGCGTGACAGGCGGACGTTATAACCAACTTAACTACCACCCCGCACCAAGAGAACGTCTTTTATACTGACGTCAGGCCCCGCGATCAACTACTATTTTACAAAGATTTTCTAATCTGATCTTGTCCTCTCAAAACCTTGGAGTACCCATGAAGTCCTTAATTTTGCTTACTTTTTTAGCATCTTCTCTCGCTTTCGCTGAAACTAAGTCGATTGCCGTGAAAGGCATGACTTGCGGTAGTTGCGTGTCCAACGTGAAGAAAGCTGTTTGCGATGGCTTGGGCTATCCAAAAGAAAACTGCAAAGTTGAAATCGGCAAAGTCACCGTCACAAACGATCACTTGGATATTCCGAAGATCGAAGCTGCGATCACAAAGGCTGGCTACGAAGTCGCTGCTGCTGGCGAGATCGTTTCCGCGACTGAACAAAAATCATGTCATGGCGACGGCAAATCATGCGCTGACCACAAAGCTGATCACAGCGGCCACGATGCTGAAGCAAAACCTGCAACGACAGCCAAAAAGAAGAAGTAGTTGCGATGAACGGTTCACTTATTTGGTTTGATATGGAAATGACCGGTCTCAATGTCGAGACCGAACGTCCCATCGAGGTCGCCTGCATTATTACAGACTTCGATTTCAAAGAACTAGCGACTTACGAGTCTGTGATTCGTCAACCTCAGGAATTTTTGGACCGCATGGATGATTGGAACATGACTCATCATACGGAATCTGGTTTAGCCGCGAAAGTTCCTAAAGGAAAAGATCCTTTGGTGGTCGAAAAAGATTTAGTCGATATGATTCAGTGGTATTTCCCAAAAGGCCGCGATGGTGCGGTGTTAGCGGGAAATTCGATTATGCAAGATCGCTTGTTTATCGATCGCTACATGAAAAACTTCGCAAGCTGCCTTCACTACCGAATGCTTGATGTGACCTCGTGGAAAATTATTTTCAAAGATAAATTTAAGCGCGAACACAAAAAGAAAAATCAGCACAGAGCTTTAGACGACGTTCGCGAAAGTATTGAAGAGCTGAAATTCTATCTTCAGTTTATTGATCTCGAAAAACTTTCTATAAAAGCTTAAGTTTAAACCCTAAAATTGAATATTGGGACTAACGGCGCGAACTCTTTCCTTCACTTTTTCAAGCGAGGGAAATTCTTTTATAATTGCAACAAAAGCGGCGGCACCCAGCATGATAAAGGTGCTGACTTCGCCCGAAATATGGGTCGACACGAACCCCAATGTTGCAGCGGCCTCGGCCAACGCCACGCGAAGAATAAAAGGCGTGAAATAAACCGGCAATATTTGCGCTATACCTTGAGGCTTATATTTTTCCAACGCATTCGCTAAAACTGAATTCGCAAGTGGAATTCGAAGAAGCAAAACGACTACTCCTAAAAAAAATAAAACTGCATGAATCGGATTTCGAATGTTTTCTGAAAACAAAATAGCATCGTAAACAGGTTTCCTAGTGATAAACAGAACAACTGTAAGCATCGCAACTGCTGCGGCCATAGCCCCGCAAAGGATCTGCATCATTACAATTGTCTGCTCAGGCTTCATCGGTGGCGTTTGGTTATTTTGAATCATGCTTAATCATCACACTGTTTAAATAAAAAAAGAAGAGACATTTCTGTCTCTTCTTTTTTTGAAAACAACGCCCCGCCTCAGCTAGCCGCCCACTACAAAAGTGAGAAGGTGGGTTCTAGTAGCGGTAGAGTTCTGGTTTGAATGGGCCGTTTACGTCCATGCCTAGGTACTTTGACTGTTTGCCTGATAGCTTTGTTAACTTTGCACCCACGTGCTCTAAGTGTAACGCTGCTACTTTTTCGTCTAAGTGCTTTGGTAAACGGTAAACGTCGATTTGCTGGTACTTATCACGGTTTGTGAAAAGTTCCATCTGAGCCATCACCTGATTCGTGAATGAGTTACTCATCACGAAACTTGGGTGGCCAGTTGCGCAACCTAAGTTTACTAGGCGGCCTTCAGCTAAAACGATGATTTCTCTTCCATTTTTCATTGTGTGAATATGAACCTGAGGCTTCACTTCGCGACGCTTTGAATTTTTATTCAACCAAGCCATATCGATTTCGATATCGAAGTGACCGATGTTACAAACAATCGCGTGCTCTTTCATTTTTACGAAATGTTTTTCAGTGATGATATCGCAGCAACCAGTTGCTGTAACGAAGATATCGGCAACTGCACAAGCTTCATCCATTGTGATAACTTCGAAACCTTCCATTGCCGCCTGAAGCGCGCAAATTGGATCAATTTCTGTGATCAAGACGCGGGCGCCAAGACCTTTTACAGAAGCAGCAGAACCTTTACCTACGTCTCCGTAGCCTGCAACAACGATGACTTTACCTGCGATCATTACGTCAGTTGCGCGCTTGATACCGTCAGCTAAAGATTCACGGCAACCGTAAAGATTGTCGAATTTAGTTTTTGTTACAGAGTCATTGATATTGATTGCTGGAACTTTTAATTTTTTGAATTCAAGAAGCTTTGTTAAGTTATGAACACCAGTCGTTGTCTCTTCAGAGATTCCGATGATCTTTTTCATTTCTTTTGCGAAACGTGGTTCGTGCATCATGTTTGTTAAATCACTGCCGTCATCTAGGATTAAATTGAAGCCGTCCGCTCCCCAACCTGTGATTGTCTGTTCAATACACCAGCTGAATTCTTCGTCAGTTTCGCCTTTCCAAGCGAAAACGGGGATTCCCGCTGCTGCAACTGCAACTGCTGCGTGGTCTTGAGTTGAAAAGATATTGCAAGAAGACCAACGAACTTTAGCACCTAAGTGAGTTAAAGTTTCGATCAGCACTGCCGTTTGAATTGTCATGTGAAGGCAACCAGAAATCCGTGCACCTTTTAAAGGTTGTTGCTTGCCGAATTCTTTTCTTAAAGACATTAAGCCTGGCATTTCTTTTTCGGCAATTTTGATTTCTTCACGTCCCCATTTAGCGAGCTTATTGAAAACGTCAGGATTTTCCATGGCCTCTTTGCAAACACGGTAGTCTTGTTTGCTAAAATTGAGAGGTTTATCTTTCGAAGTTTTTTTAGGCATATCGACCTTCCCGTTTTTATTCCCGTTTTTGTTTTTTGAATTTAGAACGACTGTTTGAGTGGCCATAATATCCTTTTTAAAGCACGCCAGGTTTTTTGAAGTCACGCGCCTTGGTTTTTTTTGAGAGCATTTGTAAATTACTTGAAAATCCCACAAATGACAATAAGACTTCCATTTAAGTTTTGCTGAATCATGCCAGTAAATCAAACTAGTGAAGCCTCTAAGCCTCACCCATATGTAAGCGTGCCCGTGAATTAAGCTAGCGTTAGAATTTCATAGCCTTTATCGGTGATAAGAACCGTATGTTCGTATTGGGCCGAGAGCTTCCCATCTAAGGTTTTATAAGCTTTGATGCTGCTCCCTGGAAGATCGATCTCGATGAACTCTTCGGTTCCTTGGTTAATCATTGGCTCGACAGTGATACAAGTGAAAGGAACTAACTTTTCGCCCTTACCCTTTTTGCCGAATGATGGAACGAAAGGATCGGTGTGAAAAACTCTTCCGATTCCGTGGCCACCGATTTCTTTAACAGTCGAATAACCTTGTCTAGTTGAATACTTATTAATCTCAAAACCGATATCGCCTGTGAAACCCTTCGGAGTAATTGCCTGAATTCCAACCATGCGCGCTTCATCAGCCGATTTACAAATGCGGTCAGCCTCGGCGGAAACTTTGCCAATACTATACATGCGTGAGGTATCGCCAAAAAAACCCTCGTACTTTGCGGTTACATCCACATTGATAATATCGCCGTCTTTTAAAACTGTATTGTCAGGAAGACCATGGCAGATCATGTCATTTACCGAGGTACAAGTGTACTTCGGATAGCCGTGATAATTTAAGCAAGCTGAGATCGCACTTTGTGAAAGCATATAGTCATTTGCTAATTCATCGATCTCGTTTGTTGAGATACCCGCTTTTACATATTTCTCTAAATAGACAAGAGTTTGAGCGGCAATCTGACAAGCTTTTGTCATCAGTTTGATTTCATCAAGATTGAGCGGTTTATTGGTCGGACGTGTTTTTAACATAGGCCTAGTGTAGCACGTAGCGCTCGCCGCTTCAACACGTAGGTCGTTGGGGTCATCTAACCTCGGATAAGTCTTACAAACGAATTTAAAGAGGTTTAACGGGCCTTTAACAGAACTTGAGGCAACTCACGTCATGGTAAAGTGGCAGCTAGTTGTACTTCATGGAGTTTTCCAAAAATAAAAAACCCCCAAAGTTTATCACTTTGAGGGTTTTTAAGTGGTTTTTAAGTCTTAATATTACTTAAGGTGCTTAGAAACTAGCTTAGTCATTTCGAACATGTTTACAGTCGCTTTACCGAAAAGTGGCTTTAACTTGTCGTCAGCGTTGATGTTTCTTCTGTTCTTAGAATCTTGAAGATTGTTCTTCTTGATGTAAGCCCAAAGTTTTTTAACAACTTCAGTACGTGGCAATGGAGCAGCGCCAACTACAGCAGCAAGAGTAGCTGAAGGAGTAAGAGGCTTCATGAATGCAGGGTTAGCTTTACGCTTACCAGCAGCTTTTTTAGGAGCAGCTTTTTTAGTTGCAGCTTTAGCAACTTTAGCAGGAGCAGCTTTCTTAGTTGCAGTCTTTTTAGCTGCAGTTTTCTTAGTAGCTTTTTTCTTAGCCATTGTACGATTCCTCCGTTAAGGGGTTGTTTGTTTGTCTGTACTGTTCAAGAGTGTAATGAGTTCCAGCCGTTTGTCCAAAGAAAAATGCAGCTGCTTCAACTTTTTTTTTCGAGCCCAGAAACACTGATCTCCCTCTAGAATCGTGCCATTCAAAACTGTCAGCTGTTTGACGGCAGGTTTTTTCACCCTCTAAGAAACACTAAAAAGAACGATTTTCCCCTCTGAAATAGCGCCTTATACACACCGAGGGCCAGTCAAAAAACCCTTGATTTCCCTCGAGAAAATCAAAAAATGCGCGTTTCCCGGACTCTCGAATTTTCGATTCTACTCCGACATATATATATGACTGAAAAAAGCTTCCTCGAAATCCTCTCTGAAAAAATCGAAAATCGAGTGAGAAATGACTTTTCTCGTGAGCAGACGTCAGTGAATCAGCAGTCTAACAATAAGACAGCAAGTGAAAAAAGCACTCAAAATGTGGATAACTCTAGAGGAGAAACTAAAGATTCGACTGTAAACGACACTGTATATAATCAGTGGATGAATCAAATTCCTCTCGAGAAAATCCACTTTTCGACCCCAAAACAGCAGGTATTTGGCCGAATTTATCCGATCAATACGCCTCGACCAAAGCCGCTAAAAGAATCAAACCCAACGCAAAAGTCACAGCCCCAGCCTCCTCGGCAAAAGCACATGTTAAATGAAAGACAAATGCAGGCAGTCGTTTATTTTTGGGGATTTCAAATCAAATTAGCAGAGGATTTTACGTCTCAAGAGCTTAAAAAAGCCTTCAGATCTTTAGCATTACGTCTTCACCCAGATCGCAGCCTAAATGATGCCAGTCATGATGCAGTTAAAAAAACAAAGGCCTTCATCGAGATGAAGGCCCATTATCAGTGTCTCTTGTCAGTTTTTAATACCAAGAGCTAAATCAACAAATTTTGAATTACGCTTCGATCATACGGAAACGAGGACGCTTGGGAGTCGCTTCGTCGCCCAGACGTTTCTTACGGTCTTCTTCGTACTCTGTCCAAGAACCTGGATAGAAGAAAACTTTCGAATCTCCTTCGAATGCTAATGTATGAGTGCACACCCGGTCCAAGAACCAACGATCATGGGAAATGATTACCGCATTGCCGCCGAATTCCAAAAGAGCCTCTTCGAGCGCTCGCATCGTGTTAACATCCAGATCATTCGTTGGCTCATCTAATAGAAGAAGATTCGCGCCCTGCTTTAGGATCTTCGCCAAGTTCACACGGTTTCTTTCACCGCCCGACAATGTTCCGACTTTTTTCTGCTGAGAATCACCTGCGAAATTAAACCAAGAACAATATTGGCGAGCGTTAATTTCACGCTGACCCAGCTTGATTACATCTTGCCCACCCGAGAGTTCTTCAAAAACACTTTTGTTTGGATCTAATGTTTCACGGCTTTGATCGACGTAAGCGAGCTTGACTGTCTCACCGACCTTAAAAGTCCCGCTGTCTGGAGTTTCTTTTCCTGTGATCATTTTAAAAAGAGTTGTCTTACCAATACCGTTCGGTCCCACGACTCCAACGATAGATCCTTTTGGAAGACTGAAATTTACTTTGTCTAAAAGCAACTTAGAGCCGAAAGCTTTTGATACATCATGAGCTTCAACAACAATATCACCCAATCTTGGGCCTGCCGGAATATAGATTGTCAGATCTTGAAGTCGTTCTGCAGTCGGTTCTTTAAGTAAGTTTTCGTAAGCAGAAATACGAGCCTTTGATTTTGCCTGACGAGCTTTGGCGCCTTGGCGAATCCAATCAAGTTCTTTCTGTAAGCTATTTGTTCTTTTCTGTGTTGATTTTTCTTCCTGAGCAGTTCGTTTATCTTTTTGTTCAAGCCATGAAGTATAATTCCCTTTCCAAGGAATTCCTTCACCGCGATCAAGCTCTAAAATCCATCCCGCAACGTTATCTAAAAAGTAGCGATCGTGGGTTACGGCAATTACAGTACCTGGGAATTTCGCTAAGTATTGTTCTAACCACGCGACGCTTTCAGCATCCAAGTGATTCGTTGGCTCGTCGAGTAACAAAATATCAGGGTTGCTCATAATGAGTCTTGCGAGCGCAACACGGCGTTTTTCACCACCTGAAAGATTCGCAACTGGAGTATCTGCATCAGGACATCTTAAGGCATCAATGACCATTTCAATCTTCTGATCAACTTCCCAACCGCCTAGAGCTTCCAACTTCTCTTGGATCTCGCCTTGTTTTTCAATGAGCTTATTCATCTCATCCGGATCAAGATCAGGATCATTAAATTTTTCAGAGATGGCATTAAAATCTTTCATCAATTTTGGCAAATCGCCCATCTGAGAAAAAATATTATCGCGAACACTCAAACTATCATCAAGTTTAGGTTCTTGCTCTAAGTAACCGACTTTCATTGTTTTTGATGGGAAAGCTTCACCGATAAAATCTTTATCGACTCCTGCCATGATTTTGAGCAAGGTCGATTTACCCGAACCATTTAAACCCAGAACGCCGATTTTCGCCCCGTAAAAATAAGACAGATAAATATTTTTCAATACATAACGTTGAGGCGGAAATACTTTTGAAACACCCTTCATGGTGTAGATAATTTCTTGCGACATTGATCACTCCTGGCTTGGCAGATTTAAGAACGAAAGATCTTGTATATCAAACTGATTGTTAAATTGAAAGGGTCTTTAGGGGTTGTCAAATTCGAAAGCTTGAGTTCAAATTAGGCTTATGGACGACAAGCTTAACAAAATTGATGAAATACCAGCAGAAAAAAAGCTCGCGAACCCTTTAAGCGAAGTACCGGCAAAACCCATTGGAAAAACAACCGGCAAATTACAGGCTAAGACCCCGCGCACAGGGCAAAAAGAACGTTGGAAATCCCTTCATTCACATTTGGATCAGGCTTTGAATCAATTCAATGACATTACAGAAGCCTTGCCAGAAGAATTATCGCCTGACAAGAAACGCCTCCAAGAAGTAAAACAGCTTCTGACTCAACTTAAAGTTAAGTTAGAAGAATTTTAAACCTGCTTAAGCAATTCTGATTTTTTGTTTTGGAACTCTTCCTCAGTCAAGGCGCCGCCTTTATAAAGCTCATAAAGCTTTTCAATTGCGCTCACTGCACCTGTCGATTGATTTGGAGCTGACGTCGCCGCATCAACACCTGCGGAATGAGTTGTCTTATTCGTCACATCTGATGAATAAGTTGCGTTTACAGTGACAGGCCCAGGGTTTGTTTCATCGATTCTCAAAACGTATCGGACTTGTTTCAACCAAGTCTGAACCCAATCAGGAGAAGTTAGAAATTTATCTTGGATAACCAGTGCTTCGACGATGATATCGTGAAGGGTTTGGCGCTTTGCCGTGAAGGGCTGAATTAAATAACCGATAAAAAGAAGTGCCATTGAAACATACTTTAAAAACATTCGAGCCAAGGCCCGAGGAAAGCTGAGTGCTTCGCCATTTTCTCTTAAAATTTTGAGTCCCATCAAATATTTTCCAGGAGTCGCCTGAATATTTGAACTTTCAAATATCGGGTAATAAAAAACAGCTAAAACAAGGCTTCCAGCATAGGGAATCGCCACATTGAGTGCATACATCGGGAGGAGCAAAATCAATGCATCGATCGCTGCTGCTGCCCATCGTCGCCAAAAACCTGCATAAGTCATAGTTGCTCCTTCGTTCATTTTCGTTTATTTTTTGTGTCCGCAATCAGGTGATACAAAATCCATTGTGGCCTTTGTTATATCCCATTCTGCAGGTGTTAAGAGCCTTTGAGTCAGCGCATGAAGCCCTGACTGAAATTCTTCTTTTAAAAGATCGTTTACTTTTCTTTGACGATCAATTCGAGACAGACCATCAAATTCTGGAGAAACCAAAATAAGTTTAAAATGGCTTTCGCGACCCGGAGGCCCCGAGTGCTGATCACTTTCATTTTCGAGCTGCAAGTGCAGAGGTTTCAATACTTTCAAGAGTTCAGGAATTCTGTGAAATCTGGTCATTTCTTTTTATTTACCTGCTGTTTTACTTGCTCTTTGAGAACTTCAACACCCATACGAACCGCAGAAAGAACACCTTTTTCATCTAGTTTCTTCTCGAGTTCTTTGGCCTTTTGCAGACCCAAACTGACCGCCATATTGGCATAAGTATTTTCAATTCCTAAGTTCATGAAGCTTCCGTCTTTTTTCCAGTCTGTTGCCACTTTTTCAGCAACATTCATGGCTTTCGGAGCGTAAGCACGAACCAGTTCAGCATACGGAAATTCTAGTTTTACTTCGTCAGTGGACTCTTCTTTTGAATCTTCGCCTGAAGCCTTAGAGTCAGAATGCTGGTCAGATTCGCTTCTATGAGCTTGTCCGAGCATTTCCTCGTCATCACTGGCGAGTTGTTCGTGTGTTGAATCCTGATTTTCTTCAATCAAATCGACATCTTCTTCAGAGGAATTCATATCGTTTTTCGCAGATGATTTTCGAGTGGCATGAGGCTTGCCGCCCTGATCCTTTTGTTTTCGCTTAGATTGCTTCGATGGCATCAGTTGCCTCCTTTATAAAATTCTTAAAAATTTATACCTCGGCCTTTAACCTTTTTTCAAGAATCTTTTAATTCGTGTTAGGAAGTCACGCCTTTAGGGGATTTATGGTAAAACGGCCATAGCTTGTCATCCAGGGGGAAATTTGAACCTAATTATCTCGCTAGTCGTATTTTCATCACTCTTTCTGACAGTCTTTTTCCAACCAGCACTTGCTGAATCAAATCCCTCGTTAGCCCACAAATCCTACCTCAACTTGTCTCAGGACGAAAAGCAAGCTCCTCTCACAGAGGAACTCGATGCAGAACTCAGCTTTAGCCTAACTGGCAGACGTTATGACGATGCCATCGTCAATAGTCGCTGGGGCCGTGCTGCGATTGGCATCGATCTTAAAAAAAGATTTACGTCTTACTTGTCAGGCCGCCTTGCAATCGAGCAACGTTTTACAAGTGGTGCAGCCTCAAATTACTACACAGTGACTGATGGTGGCGCTTCGCCACAAGGGACTTTGATTGATGAAGCTGGGTTAACTTTTAAGCCAGCGGACTATTTCAAAGCTGTTGCCGGAATCGTATCAGTTGGCCTCAATCCTGTTTATTCAACTATGAGTGGGCAAAGCTGGTTTGCGGGAAAAATGCAAAGTGATATTAAAATGGGAGACCACACGCTGACATTTTTAGCAGCGCAGGCAACTCCCAGTTCTGGTGGCGTTTCAAACAGAACTGTTGATGACGGGACTCTTCCCCTTTTTACTCAAGGTACTGTGATGACTGAATTTCAGCCACTTGAAAGTATGCAGTTTCGTGCGGCTTATACATCCTATGTTTTCACCGACCCTTCTGCACGAACGGCGGAGGACAGTAAATTCAATGGCTCAACTGTATTAGGAAATGGACCCTATATTTTCGCTTATGACTACAAGGGCGCTGAAGTCGCGGCCGATGTTCAATTCACTTTATTTTTAGATGATAAATTAACTATCAAAGTGGCCCAGATCAGAAATGACAAAGCTCCCGAAAAAATGAACCAGGGTGATATTTGGAAAGCTGAATACCAAAAGAATTTTAATCGTTACGAAGTTTCCGCTGCCGTTGGCGGATTCCGAATCGAGTCTGACGCAATCCCCTCTTCATATGGTGTTGAGCTTATGGGATTTTCTAATCGCGTCGGTCACTCAACCACTGTGCGAGTTCGTATTCCAAAACAAAACTTAGGTTTCATGATCGGACACGCTAACGCGAATGTTTTAAACAAAGTTGCAACCGCTTCTGGTACGCAAGCAGACCGCGAAGTTTACACAATTAAGACGGAGTTAACTTATGATCTTTTCTAGAATCTTAGTTTCCCTAATTTTAGCTTTATTTGTTGTTGGCTGCTCGACGGAGTCTCGGAAAAAAGTTGATACGATTCCGGGGTCATCATCTGATTATGAAACTTGTAGGCACACAAACTTTTTAGTGGATGATTTCAGGACGACGTTTTCTTCCATAGCAAGCTTTAACTCGTATGGAATTCCGAGCAAAAAAACTTATAACTTTCGTGCTTGTCTGGTGGAACGTTTAGGTGCCACAAAAATTATGCCCGATATTCGATTTTCAATTGAAGGTAGCGGCCATTCTCGATCTGAAGCAACTACGGATCGTAAAGGCTGTATCAACTGGAGTGAAAATTTTGAATACAATCACATCCAGCCAGAAGTTATAGTCAAATTGAATCGAAAAATTACAGCCCATTCGGTGTACAAAGGATGCGTAATGGCCGTTGCTGCTTTTAATCCTTGGGTAAATGGAATATTTGCGACAACGGATACTCGGAATACTTCAATTGAAGCTTACGAACTTGAAAATGAAAGCTTAACATTAGGCCGAATCCGCGCTGCCAACCGGGCCATTTCGCCCGTCGAAATTGCTGTTGATAGTTTAAATTTTGAATTTAAGGGTCTTGATTTTGATCAGTACGAAATTTCTAAATTTCTTAATCTGACAGTTGCCCACAAATATACGCTACGAATCAAACCCTCTGTTATTCGACGAACTTTAGAGAATATCTCGGTGCCGCAGGTTCTTGTTGGTGGTCGCTTAAAAGCCTACCTCGCAATTTTTAAAGACGAACCTGGTTTGCAGATGAACCACGATACCTTGATTACGACTCAAGAATTTGATTTAGAATACAGCCGCGGAACTGGCCAGTTTATGGCTGACGTATCAATCAAGTTTCAAAATGTTGCTGAAATGACTTCTCGAACGAAAGCCGTATTAACTTTGGTTCCGTCTGATGAGCTCGAAGGCATACAAGAAATGAACTATATCGGCGTACTTAAGCCGGCACCACTTGCGACGCTGACACTTTCGCAAGGCGATGTTTCGGCTAAGAAATTTTTTGATACTCAAAAAGCCCCAAGTCTTGTTCGTCCCTTCGACGAATTAAAATCAAGGACTTCAGGCTTAGTGGCGATGAACGTTGATCTACCAGCTAGCTATTTCCCCCATATTTGGGAGCGAACTTATAATTTTCGCGATATTTCAGAAACTGCATTATACGGAAAATTAAGCGATGTTCAGAAAAAATACTTAGCAAGTATTCTTTGCCATAAGCTTTATTCAAGTCCCGCAAATCGGTCTTATGCATTTAATTGCCAAAGCAATCCTGGCTTCTACATGAGCTTTGAAGTTCGTCACCTTGTGGATGAAGTCACATCAATACCTCAGGCTTTAGGTGATACAACGGTTGAAGAGCTTGATATGAAAGTGTCCTATTCGGCAGCACAAAAAAATTCTTATTCAAAAGGCTGGAAAGCGAGCGTCGGTGCCGGGCTCTCTGCCACTCTTAGTTATGATCCACTTTCACTTCCACTAGATTGGAGTCCTTTGAAAGGCTCTTTAGGAATCAAAGGTTCTGGCGGTGTGGATTACAGCTGGGTTTGGGAAGGTCGATATTCGCAAGACCAATCCGTTTCAATAACATCCACAACTTCAACTAAAATTACATCTGAAGGAAACACTTTTCGATTCAATGCCAAATCAAGACCTTGCTTGATTGCTGTTCAATCAGCAAAAATCGCCTCATACCTAGAGAAGAAAAACCAGCAAGCTCCGGGAATTTTTCTCTGCGGAGATAAACTTCTTGAGCAGACCCGCACAGAGACTTGGTACATGTTAACGCAAAATCTTGGGGTTAAAGACTCTCCATTTTCAGATTCTTTATCTAAGCGCTCTGGTCCTTGGAGAATGATGATTCGTGGTCGAACACCCATGCTTTTGTTTTATAATTTTCTAAAAGAATCAAAAGCAAATTTAGTCCTAGAAAGACTTCCTTCAGATGCGCTCAAGACCGAATTTGATTCTGCTTTGATGCAGATGCAGGAATTTCCAGGCCTGCTACCTAAAAACTAGATTATACGCCCACAAAACAATGTGTTCTAAAAAATAGAACACATTGTGAGTTTCAGTTTATTTTACTGCAGTCATGCGCGGATAGGATACTTGAACGGGGTTGCCATTGTTGACACCTTTAAGCTCTGCAGATTTGCTGTCAAAGCTCAAATCTGCAATCAATGTTCCAAACTTGATATCTTTAATTTGAATTTTATCGTGGCTGATTAGAATGACTTGTTCTGTACTCTCTAAAGTTCCATTCATTTTTTCATCGACTGCTGTATCAACGATTCGGCTAAAGGTATCTTTTGCAGTTTCGTTCTTGAGGAACAATTCAATACCAGCTACTTGGCGGAATGGAGCTGAAAATGCCATTTGAAATGATGAAGTGGGTTCACCTGTTTGTTTATTTTTGTAAACAATGAGTGTTCTACATTCCGGCGCCTTATTATCTGTGTGGCAGTAAATGTATGATCCAGAAATCTCATGCTTTTGATAAAAAGCATCGATCATTTTTTGGGTTTCAGTTGCATCAAGCTAAATAACATGGCGGTTTCTCAAACGTAGCTCTCCATTCGAAGACATGGTTGCCCCAGTCAAAATTAAGCACCACATTAGGACTCTTCGATCTGCGCTTTCACGACGCGCCAATGCAGATTCAAGTATCAAGGGGAACTATGAACTTCGCCTACTTATTCAGCTTACTTAAAAAATCTTGAACCATGCTGGTCCGCTGCTCTTCTTTCCAAGGGCGGATCCCATGTTCGAACTCTGTATAAAGAGTTTTATCTAATTGAGCTAAGAATCGGCTGGGGCTTGCTGGTCTGAGCTGACCATAGCGGGTTCTAAATCGACATCTTGTCATCATGAGCTTTTCTTGCGCGCGTGTAACGCCCACGTAGAAAAGTCTTCTTTCTTCTTCGATATGAATGCCAAGATTTTTATGCGGCAAAATATCTTCTTCTAAGCCCATTAAGATTACGACGGGAAATTCTAGGCCCTTTGAAGCGTGTAAGGTCATGAGCTGAACTGAATTTGCTTTTTCTTCATCGTCGTCTTTATCTCTGAGTGTGACCATTTCGCAAAAGCCTTTGAGGGACTCTCGGGAAAAGCCGTGGCGATTGAGGTAATTTTCTAAAATTCTTCCGACGATTTCAACACGGATCCAGCGGGACTGGGCCGCTTCCACTTTGGTGGAATCTTTTTGTAAGTACTTGAAATAGCCGATCGCTTCAAAAAACGACTTCCAGCCATTGGTGACATTTTCCGCAGATAGAATAGCGTCTGGTAGTTTTTTTAGAACTTCCATAAATTCTTTTATACCTTCGGCCGATTGCGCAGGTAATCCTACGAGATCTACTTCTTGCAAGGTTTTAAAAAACTTCTGCTGTTTTGATTTTGAATGATTGATGAGTTTTTCTAAAGCGACCTCACCGATTCCCCGGCTTGGAGTATTCAAGATTCTTTTTAAACCCAAATCGTTAGGCCTTAAACTTTGTTCTAAATACGCTAAAACGTCTTTTGCTTCTTTACGTTCAAAAATGGAAGTGCCGCCCGTGATTTCATACGGTATGCGGTGTTTCCGAAGTTCACCTTCCAGAAACGCACCTTGGGAATTTGATCGGTAGAGAACGGCGATATCGCTATTCTTTCTACCAATTCTGATTTGTTCTTGAATCTCTCTTGCGACGCCTTCGGCTTCTTCGGTTTCATGTTCATAGACGAAAACTTCGGGTAGATTTTTATCTTTGAAGACGCGTTCAGGTTTTAAATTTTTTCCGTGACGTTTTTCATTCAGCTGAATCGCCTGATTGGCTAAATTGAGAATGTATTCGTTAGACCTGTAATTTCGATCCAGCTGAACAACTTTGCAGTTTTTAAACTCTTTCGGGAAATCGAGTATGTTTTGAATTAAAGCGCCACGCCAGCCGTAGATACTTTGATCATCGTCACCGACGACACCAATATTTTCTTCACGTCCCCACATATTTCTGATCCATTCCATTTGCACGTAATTCGTGTCCTGAAATTCATCGACCATCAAATACTGACAACGTTTTTGAACACGCTTTCGAACTTCGTCGTGTTCTTTCATAATTTGCAGAGGCAAAAGTAGAAGGCTTTCAAAATCGACGACGTTTAATAATTTTAGACGTCTTTCGTACTTTTCTTTTAATACTTCAGCCATGTCTTCGTATTCATCTTCTTGCGGGCCGTAAGCTTGCTTCGATCTTTTCGCATTGATAATTGTAAGGAGTCGATCCGGATCAAATGCAGCTTTTGCACCTGATCTGGTTTCTTTTAAAAGTTCTCTGACTAGGCTTGATGAATCGGATGAATCTAAAATCCCGAAGTGATCATCAAGACCAGCTTCAGTGGGAAACAACTTAAGAAGTTGCAGACCGAAACCGTGAAAAGTTCCGGCCCAAATGCCATTCGCACTTTCACCGATTTTTTTCCCCACTCGGTGTTTGAGTTCGCGGGCGGCTTTGTTTGTGAATGTTAAAATCGTAATTCCTTGGGGCTCGACGATTTTTTCTGCGATCAAGCGGCCAGTGCGACTGACAAGAACTGTTGTCTTGCCAGAACCCGCACCCGCTAGAATAAGCATGGGCCCATGACTATGCAGGACTGCTTCAACTTGCTCTGGATTAAGTCCTTGGGTCCAACTCATTACTTTTTATCTTTAAGTTCGATTGTGCATAAGCATCTTAACTTCGTCTTCAAACACCACTTCGATTTTATCAGTTTGTGTCGACTTGATAAAACCGCGACCGAATTTTGGGTGTTTCAAAACTGTGTTAGCTTCGAATTTCTTTTTTAAGTTGTAATCATGCTCTTCAACTTTTACGTCAGCTCCGCAAAGTGTATTCCACTGTTCTTTATGGGAATTTCTTGCGCGAGGAGATCTGCCTGCAGCTTCAGTTGCTGCTCTTTTTTTCTGCGCAGCAGATGACTGAGCTTTCCAAGTCGAAGTCTTAGCACAAACTTCACACTTAATTTTAGCCGTGATGTTTGTAGGATGCGCTAGAACCGTGTGGTAACGATCTGTCTCGCACTTCTTGCAGTGGGTGTAAAAAGATTTTGCTACCGGTGGTAGGCTCATCGTCGTCATGTAGTCCCCTTCTTCAAGCTTATAGTAAAGCTGACTTTGGTTGGTAAATCGTTAATTTTTCATCAAGCTTTTTATGGGCAATTTCATGCGCACTTAAGTAAAAAGGCCCTTTGTCTGCTTCAATTTCTTTTTGTAATTGTACCATAGAGCCTTCGTCTTTTGGATTGATCTCAAAAGAACTGGCTCCATAGTTTTCTAAAAATCCGAGGTCTTGTTCTTTCAGGAAAAATTTTTCCCAAAGATCCGCCTTTACTTCCGCTCTATACGTAATAGTTTGGCGATGAGAGTGAACCGGCGCGTAAGAACCAATCACTTCGAGCCAACCATAATGGGAGTGAAGTTTTAACGCAGGACTTCCCCACTGGGTCATTCCGGAACATTGCTCGACGTTCGCGTACCAAAGTCCAAAGGCCTTTGACAAAAATCCTAAGCCATAAAACTGTTCTTCTTTTGGTAACAAAGAATTTACTGAGCAAAGATTATGAGCAACCCACTCACCTTTGTGCATGGTCGGAATAATAATAAAAAGTGAAAGTGGAACCCAGTCCATTTCATCAATGCTTTTAAGGTGTGGTAAATGCGGAGTCGTTCCGACTGCACTTCCCGATGCTTGCATGCTTTGAGGATCGAGGGCTTTTCTTGCTGCTGGCGATAAAGCACTTGGGCGCGCAGCAAAACCTGCAACGAAGCCTGGCATCACAGCACAATCATAAAATACCCAGCGAGGCATCGCCATATTCGAAGGTCCAAAAGCGCGCTCTTCGATTGCGTAAATGCGATCAGCGAAATGAATGTTTGTGACATCAAGTGGATTTTTCAAAACGGGTTCATGCGGAAACCAAGGGGCTTTATGTCTTGCGCCGGGATTTTGAATTTGGTTTTCTGGACGCACGAAAACGTAAGGCCTGATGTCTCCACTTTCAATCCACGGAATCTTCTGCGAGATCTCTGAAAAATTCATCATTTCTTAAGTGGTCCTGTCATCTCTTCAGGGCGAACAGCTTTGTCAAATTGTTCAGCTGTCATGAAGCCTAAGTTGATAGATTCTTCTTTTAAAGTCGTTCCGTTTTTGTGAGCAGTCTTTGCGATCTTGGCCGCTTTATCGTAACCGATATGTGGATTTAACGCTGTCACAAGCATCAAAGAATTATCAACGTGCTTTTTAATTTGCGCGAGATTGGCTTCAATTCCAACTAAGCAATTATCAGTGAAAGAGTCCATCGCATCAGCTAATAACCGAACTGAATTTAAAACATTAAATACGATCAAAGGCTTAAAAACGTTAAGTTCAAAGTGTCCGTTCATGCCACCGATGCTAACAGCAACGTCATTTCCGATCACTTGCGCACAAACCATCGTCATCGCTTCACTTTGCGTAGGATTTACTTTTCCAGGCATAATGCTTGAGCCTGGTTCATTTTCTGGAAGTTGTAGTTCGCCGATACCACTTCTTGGACCCGAGCCCAAAAGCCGGATGTCGTTTGCAATTTTCATTAAAGAGACTGCCAAGTTTTTTAAAGAACCACTGACTTCCACTAAAGCATCATGAGAAGCCAATGCTTCAAATTTATTTTCAGCTGTCACAAAAGGAACTCCCGTTTCTTTTGCGATCACAGCTGCCGCTTTGACTGGAAAATCGATATGAGTATTGAGTCCCGTTCCAACCGCAGTTCCGCCCAAAGCCAATTCATGTAAGTATGGAAGAGTATTTTTCACTCTTGTTAATGAGTGTTTCAACTGAGTTGCGTAGCCAGAAAACTCCTGGCCTAAAGTCAAAGGTGTCGCATCCATCAGATGAGTGCGCCCGATTTTTACAATGCCTTCGAATTCTTTTTGTTTTGCGACCATCGCTTTATGCATTTTCTCTAAAGCGGGTAAAAGTCTTTCGTGAACTTGCGAGCCTACTGCAATATGCATCGCAGTTGGAAAAGTATCGTTTGAACTTTGGCCTTTGTTCACATCATCGTTTGGATGAACATCTTTTGATGGAAGAGGTAAACCCATAATTTGCATCGCGCGATTTGCGATGACTTCGTTTGAATTCATGTTGGTCTGGGTGCCCGATCCGGTCTGCCAAACTACTAGCGGAAACTGGTCGTCCCACTTTCCTAAAATAACTTCATCTGCTGCTTTTATAATAAATTCGGCTTTCTTTTTATCGAGTAAGCCCAAATCAGAATTTGTAATGGCTGCCGCTTTTTTTAAAACGCCTAGCGCTTTGATCATTTCGCGCGGGAATCTGTCGCCACCGATTTTAAAATTTTCTCGGGATCGTTGAGTTTGTGCTCCCCATAATGCGGTCGCAGGAACTTTCACATCACCCATCGTGTCTTTTTCAATTCTAAATTCGCTCACGATCGCAGTACTCCTAATAAGGCCTCAAGATTTAATCTTGAGTTAGGTTTAGGTTTTTTACCTAAACCTTTGGTTCCAGTTTTTACCTAAACCTTCGGTTCCAGTTTTTACCTAAACCTTCGGTTTAAGTTTTTTGCTCCGTTGTTTTTCTGCTGATAAAGTGGGGGCCAACCCCGGCTTGATCGACAGGAAAAACAGTGAGCTCAGAAATATTCACATGAGAGGGTCTATTTACGCACCAAACGATGGTTTCGGCAATGTCTGACGCTTTCAAAGGTTGCATGCCCGCATAAACTTTTTCTGCCAATTTCTTGTTATCTAATCTGACTTCTGAGAACTCGGTCTCAACCATACCGGGTTGAATATCAGTCACTCGGACTCCGGTTCCCATCAGGTCCATTCTTAAACCCTCAGATAACGCGCGGACTGCAAATTTCGTTGCGCAGTAAATTCCACCGCCCGGGTAAAGCCAACGACTGGCTACCGAACTCAAGTTTACGATGTGACTTCCTGGCTTTTTCGAAAGTGAAGGTATTACTTTAGCTGTTACGTACAAGAGGCCCTTAATATTGGTGTCTATCATGACCTCCCAATCTTGATATGTGCCCTCTTGAAGCTTTGCTGTGCCCTTAGCAAGGCCTGCATTGTTGATTAAAATATCGATTTTTTCTGGAGGATTTTTTTTGAAAAATTGATCGACTGAGGCCTTGTCAGTAACGTCGACTTTTCCGATCACACAAGTTTCTGGATATTGCTTTTGCAAAATTTTGAGACGCTCAAGGCGTCGGCCCACGGCCCAAACTTCGCAGCCTTCGGCCAAAAAAGCTTGTGCGGTAGCCCACCCGATTCCGGCGGTTGCACCGGTCACAAGGACAATTCTTTTTTTCTTTATGGTCAGAGTCTTCGAAATCTTTGGCGGCATAAGCTCGAGGAGTGTTGCATGACGCAGCGCTTAGAGCAAGCCTTGCGACACTGTGTTGACGGGATAATTCTTCAAGCGTTAGAGCTTCAGTTACCTATGACTCAACAATTTTGGCTGATGAAATCTGAACCTGACGTCTTTTCCCTCTCTCAACTTTTGAAAGACAAAACCACTTGGTGGACCGGAGTCCGCAATTATCTGGCTCGAAATTACATGATGAACCAAATGAAACTGGGCGATCAGATTTTGTTTTACCACTCTTCTTGCGAGATTCCAGGGGTTGCAGGTTTGGCTGAGGTGGTATCGGTCGCCGCTCCCGACACTTTGCAGTTTGATAAGAAATCAGAGTATTTTGACCCTAAAGCTTCAAAAGATAAGCCCCGTTGGTTCTGTGTTGAGGTTGGCAAGGCTAAGACTTTAAAAAAATTTGTAAGTCTTCAGGAACTTCGTGACCACTCCAAACTACAGGATATGGTAGTCTTGCAAAAGGGCTCTAGGCTTAGCATCCAGCCTGTTTCGAGTGAGCATTTTGCGATTGTTAAAAAATTGGGTGGATTGGGTTCTTAAAACTTTGAGTTTAAATTTAAATAACGTCTTTTTAAGCTTGGCTCCGATGGAAGGAGTTATGGATTGGGTCTTCAGAGACTTGATCACTTCCCTTGGCGGCGTTGATCAAGTGACGACCGAATTTATGCGCGTGACCCGAAATCTTCACCCGAACAAAGTTTTTTACCGATACGCGCCCGAACTTCATACGGGCTCTCGCACTCGGAGTGGGACTCCTCTTTCTGTTCAGCTTTTAGGTGGCCACCCCGAACCGATGGCAGAGAATGCATTGCGCGCTTCAGAACTTGGAGCTTTGGGAATCGACTTGAACTTTGGTTGCCCCGCTAAAACCGTGAATCGTCATGATGGAGGCGCAAGCTTGCTTCGCTATCCTTCGAGGTTGCATGATATTACTTTAGCAGTTCGTCGTGCCGTGCCTGCGCACATCCCCGTGACTGCAAAAATGCGGCTTGGATTTGAGGACACTTCTTTATGTTTGGAAAACGCGATCGCCTTGGCTGAGGCCGGGGCTTCTTCCTTAGCAGTGCACTGTCGAACGAAGGTTCAAGGTTACAAGCCACCCGCTCATTGGGAATGGATTCAGCCAATCAAAGAAAGCATCAAGATTCCCGTCATCGCTAATGGTGATATCGTTGACTTAGAAAGTCTCGAGCGGTGCTTTGAAATTACGGGTTGTGATCGATTCATGATTGGGAGAGCGGCTTTGAAGAACCCTCATCTGTTTTCCCGTTTGAGAAAACAAAAACCAGTTGTGCCTACGTGGATTGAGCAGAAGCCTATGGTTTTGGGCTTTTTCAAGGCCAGCACTGATTACGTAAATGAGCATTTTGCGACTGCGCGAACGAAGCAGTTCTTGCGTAATTTAACTTTCGTCACTCCTGAAGCGAACGATGTTTTCCAGCAGACGAAAGCGATCAGGAAGCCTCAGGAATTTGCCTCTACTCTAGAGAACTTGCTGCAATAGGCTGATATTGCGTGGCTATTGAACCCGTGCGCCTCCAGTGCTAGCATCCCTTCATGGCTGAAATCGTAATTTATAAAAAAAATCCTTGTCCTTATTGTGATCGCGCAATGAATCTTTTAAATGGACGCGATTTAAAATACGAAGTTATCGATCTCACAAACGATGCAGCGGGACTGCAAAATTTAAAGCAAAAATGGGGCTGGCAGACGGTTCCAATCATCGTGATCAACGGAAAACTTGTTGGCGGATATACGGATCTTAAAGCGCTTGATGATTCCGGCGAATTAGATACCATGCTAAAAAGCTAAGCCAAAACGCCTGAGTGTCTTGAAACGACATTTGTTCTTAAACGAACTTTTTTTAATATTTTATAATTTTTTCATTTCAGTTAATCCTGACATTTCTAAGCTGAAAAATGAGCTAGTCTCTGCCCAACTTTAATGCTGTGTGAGCTATATTACAGGCTTGATCCTGTCAGGAGATAAAATGAAACAAGCAATTCTTTTGTGTGTTCTGTTCGTAACAACTTTTTCGGCTACTTCTTTTGCTAAATCTGGAATGCCCATGATTAATACGAAAAGTCTTTATTTGAAAGTCTGCGGATCAGCAGTGCAGAAATGTAAAGATTCTGCTGTTTACAAAGGCTTTGAATACGATGTGAAGTTTCTTAATCTTGATCCTAAAAAATCAAGTTCACTAGATCGCAAACTACAGATGAAAATGGACAGCAACCGAACGACTCGAACAAAAGTTGTTGGACCAATCACTGCCGTGATTGCAATTAGCTCGAATGCGGACACTTCAACTGGTAGAAAAACTCTTTATATTGTCGATGAATCTGAAATGGACTTGGTTCTTAATTAATCATTGTCTCAGTTGAGTATATTCAAACATGATTTGAGGGGACTTAAAAAAGTCCCCTAAGTTTTGATTCAGCTCTAAAAAATTTTTACTCTTTGTGGAAATCGAACCTAAAGTGTGGCCAAACTGAAGCCACACAGCTGTTGTTCGAATGTAGTAACGTACTTTTCTCATACCTAAATCTTCACCGAAATATTTTTGGCACAAGTCCGAGAACTTCATTAAGGCTCGGCCGTATTCAGCGCCCTCTTCTTCTTGAGTTCGCGGGGCATCTCTGTGCTTTAAGTGCTCGGGCATTTCGAAACCTAAGTCCTCGCCTAATTGCCAGAGCATCCAGGGTCTTGCAGCGAGGCCTCGGCCTGACATGACAAGATCGCAACCCGTTTGTTCTTTCATATTGTAAACATCTTGAGCTGTCTGAATATCGCCGTTACCGACGATCGGAAAATCGACGGCCTCTCGAAGGGCTTTGATTTGCGACCAATCGGCAGAACCACGTCGTTTTTGTTCTGCGGTTCGTGGATGAAGACAGATCCACGCTGCACCGGAATCTCTGAGGCCTTGAACGAAGTTAAGTAAGTATTGAAAATCTCCGTTGGTGCCGGCTGCGCGAAGTTTCACGGACACGGGAAGCTTCGTGCTTTTCGTCGCCATTTTCACAACACCCGCCGCGTAAGCGGGATCACCCATAAGTGCGACACCGTAATTATGTCTGAGGGCTTTTTGCACGGGACAACCCATGTTGATATCGATACCTTTTGCGCCCCACTCTTCTAAAAGTTTGATGCTTTCACTGATCGCATACTCGTCGTTACCTAAAATTTGTGGCATCAGGAAGGACTCTTCTTCTCCGCGAAATGTTTCAGGAGTAAAGCCGATTTTTTCGTTCGGAATTCTTCTAGAGTTAAGCATTTCAGTCGGCCACGGAACGTTCGCTTTGAGCGGAAGATAATCTCTGACAACAAGACGAAGCGCCACGTGAGTCAGACCCACCATGGGTGCTAAGCACAAAGGGAAATTAATTCCGTAAGACTCAAGTCGATTAGAAGTTTGAAGATTACCAGACATGCAAAGAGAGTTACCCTACTCTTCTATCGCAAGCAAAGAAGAACCCAAAACATGAATTCCCTATAAAAAAACCGGCTGATTAAGCCGGTCTTAGAGTTTAAATTCGACACTCCGCCTCTACAAAAGTGAGAAGGTGGGTTTATTTTTTGCCTTGGAAGATGAAAGGGTAGCGGACTCGCGTTGGCATTCCGTTTGGTGCTTTTGGGAAAAGTATTTTGTCGACGACGCCCTTAATACAGTTTCCTAATGAAGTACCTGCGAATGTTGAGCCTGCTACGCTGTTATTCGTGACTCTACCGTCGGGTCTGATAACCCAAAGTAAAGAAACTCGGCCAGATTCATCTCTGTTTTTTGAAGACGTTAGATAGTTTTCGTAGCAAGATCTGAATTGCTGAGAGTATTCACGAATCGCACGTCTAACCGCATCTGCATCAAGTCCACCTTGAATTTCAGTTTGGCTTCCGAAACTCCCACGGTCTGCTCCACCTTTTCCGGTGCCAGCAGATCTAGCGCCAGCTAAGGCTCCGCTTCCGAGGGTGCCAGTATCTTTTCCTGCAATACCGCCATCACCTGGAGTCGTCACGTATCCACCTTTAAGCGAAGTACCTGCGCTGTTAAGATCAACACCGTCGGGACTTCCTCCGTCTTTCGAACCCACAAGTGCACCGGGTGATGATCTTGCGACTGCAACTGTAGTCGGAGTTGGTTCAGAATCCATTTCAGAGGCAGCACGATCAGCAATCATAGTGTCAGCTCTAAGGGGCTTGGCTCCGCCAGTTCCTTTTCTTAAAACTCCGAGTACTCCTGGCAATCCAGATTTTTTAGCCGTATTGGGAGGCGCAACTTTTTGAAGACCCGGAGATTTCGTCACTGTCGCTGCTGGGCTTGGTGACGGAGTCGCCTTCGGTTTTGGCTTTTCTTTTACAGCCGTTACCGCAGGAGCTGGATCTGGTTTCGCTTTTTCTTTCGGAGCAATAACTTTAGTTACTTCTTGCTCTGCCGGACTTGGTGGCGCTGGTTCCGGCTCGATAATCTTTTGCTCTTTTTTAATTGGCGGTAATTCGACTTTTACTATGCGTGGCGGTTCTTTGATAGGTTCCGCAACAGTTGTATTTCTTTTTAAGTACTCCGCAACTCCGAAGGTCACAAATATAATGCTGATTAGTCCTAGAACTAAAGGATCGAATAAATTTCGTTTCCACTGCGCCTGAATACGAATTCGAGGTACCAATCTGATGTAGTACTGGCGGTCTAAACCACTTGCAATAACCACGTCTCTTGGAGTGATATCGAATTTTTTCGCAGATTGAATTGCTCCGTCATGAAGAAATTCATCACGATTCTTAATATCCCATTTTTCTAAAGTTGGAAGAAATTCTAAGTGCGCCTTAGTCGGCTCGTTCCATTGAAATCTAATCTGAGATTTAGCTCGGACTAACCATCTTGAAGTTCTTGGAGCAAAATAATTTGTATGAGTTACGTCTTCAACGCGCTCTGAATCAGTTCGAACACTGACGGTTTCCAAACAATAATCAGACATGCCTAAAGATAAAGTTGCTTCTTGTTCTGCTGCTCTTTGAACTTGGTTCTTTAATCTTCCCTTTGCGATTTCTTTTTCTATCCAGTCGTCTTCAGTAAAACCGAAAGTAAATTTCCCAACATTTGTTTTTGCTGAAGACAAGATGAGGCCCTCACCGCGAGCTTGGTCTTTTTTCTCTGTTGAGAGATCTAATAAAGTCCAAAAGCCTTTACTCGCGTCGAACTGGCCTTCGCCAACCCACTCAATCAAATAGTGAAGTGGCTTAACGCCCTTTACTCGTAGAACGACATCGCAACTTGGTGAACGTCCAACGAAGACCGATGGGCGATCAAGTACGAATCTTTCTATTTCTCTTCCATTTAGACCAATAACTAGAGCCTTCATGGCTACCTCGAATCCGGAATGAACCGATTACGTCTAACTTTGTCAATTCGGTGGAAATCATTAAAGTCTTTGCGCTGGTACATGATATTGTTCAAATCCAAATCTGGTGATTCGATTTGTAAATACAACATAGGTCGCATCGCTTCCCCTTCAATAACTTCGCCCTCAAAATCCAAAGTCTTCATTTTATTATCAGTTTTATTAGCTTCTTTTTGCGCTGATGCAAAACAGGAAATGAGAATCACAAATGCTACCAAAAGCTTTTTGGGTAAAATAAAAGTCCTCATTTCAGCTCCTTCCATTTATCAAGAATGTTCTGAGCATTAAGAGCTGTCAGCTCATCACGAATCAATTTTCGCATAGGCTCATCGTGTCTGATCATGAGCAAAGCTCCTGCACGCATTCTGATATAATCTAAATCTGCTAATGTCTTAGCCGCACGGTTTGTTTCTAATTTGAGTAACGTATAAAAAGAGCCATTCTGATCAAAAGTCTTTTTCACACGATCATACTCTTCTTCTGTGCTCCAAAACCACTTATCAGCCGTAATATTAGCAATACGCTTTCCGGCTGCATCTTGTTCCGCAACGAACATCTTGGCTTTCAATTCACCGAGCGCTTTATCGTACTCTTCAGCTTGCTTATCAAAATCGACTGCAGCTTTATTTAATTCTTCAGCGTAGGACTTTGTTTCTTCTTCAGTTAAGCCTTTTGGAGCCGGAGAAGACCTAATGCTTTCAGCAATCTTTCTCTCGAAACCCGATGCTTTTTCCATCATCAATTTACGAAGCTCATCAGTTGCTTCGCCAGCTTCTTTTGCAAACTTTTCCCTAACAAGTTTTGATCGGTACATCAGGTCAGCAAGAAACTTACCATACCTATCGACGCCAAAAGTTGATTTTGGAAATACAGCCTCATCAACAATTTTAGGAATATTACTCTTAGTTCTCGATGCTCTTGCTCCTGCTTTATTCGAGCTAAAATGTCTTTTCAAATTATCCGGAATATTAGGCTCTAATCTTCCTTGAGAAAGTTGCAAAGCTAGATAATAAAGACCTTTCACTTCGTCAGTCATTTTTGGAACTGGCTCGATCTTCAGCATTTGCGCAGGCTGAGTTACCGCAAGTAAACCAATAACAACCTGACGCTCATCCGGAGACCATCTACCCATCATCTTGCCAAGATCTTTTGGGAGTGAACGCTTCATTGATTTGTCGTAAAGGAATAATTTGAAGTCTCTACTAGTTGATCCTTTCCCTTTAGACCAATGACAATTCATAAGCGGACCTTCTAAGAACATGAAATCTAGCGCTTTTTCTTCAGTCGCCATGATGTTCTTATCTGCCCGTTCTTTTTCACTCATCTTCGCGCGCTCATTACAATACTGAGCCAAATCCTTGTTCGTTAAGAACGATACAAGAAGATTACTTTTCACAACGGAAGCTTGATCACCCTTAGCACCGTACGCTAAGAAGGCGCGAAGATTTTCTTCGTAGGCTTTGGGGTCGTTATTTTTCTGAGCGTCTTGCGCTAACTTTAAGTGAGCTTCCCTTAAGATATCCTGAATTTTTGCACTTTTCTTGAGATTTTTTGCAACGTCTGAAGTCACGACATCAACTAATTTTTCCATTTTAAAAAGTGAAAGTAAATAATTGTATCCATTTCCTTCGTTCGGCTGAATCGTGTAAAGCTCTTTCAACTTTGGCAATGCTTTATCAAACTGATTATCAAGCATGTAAAGCTCTGCTAATCGATTAAGTAAGCGGCTTTTTTCTTCGTCTTGCGGATATTTGGCGGTGAAATCTTCGACGTCAGCAATCAATGCCTTACGAAGATCTGCACTTTCATTTGCCTGGAGATCTAAGATTGCAATGTATTCAAGTCTTGCACGTCTCATCTCGTCGGGTGCTGGAGGTGTTAAGGCACCAATCATTGCTAACGCCGTTTGGGACATTTGAAGATTTTGTTCCCGGTGAATCAAATCGACCCACAAGTTAAGCATCGGCTTACGATTTTGCGGCGTCATCAGGTACTGAATATAGAAAATAATTTCACGATTTAATAAATCAACGACTTGGGGTTTTTCTAAAGTTAACTTTGTCGGAATCTTACCCACGTAAAAATCGGAAAGAATTTGAATATAACCCCGAATATCTGGCTCGAGATCCAATACTTCCGTCATCCAGTTCTTCCAAGCTAAATGCGGATTTTTCTTAACTAAGCTTTCTAAGTATTCGAAAGCTTTTTTCTGACCCAAAGTTGGAACTTCCCGCTTTTCGTAGGCAATAAGAAGGCCCAAAACTTTGATTTTAGCCGAAGGCTCTTTTGTGCTTCGATAAACTTCGCTGAAAAGAAGGTAGGGAACTTTTGTTTTATCACGATTGTGAATATTTTGAATAACGCTTGTTAGGAAAACAAGTCTTAAAGCTTCATCTTTTAGAGATTTTCTAGAAAATTCAACAATCCATTTTTCTTGTTTATTTTCAGCAATAATAAACGCTAAAGCGCGAACTGATTCGTCTCTAAAAGATTGGGACAAGTTTTGATTCGCTACTCGAAGGAAATAAAATTGCGCATTATTAGGTTCTTTTAACAGAAGCCATGCCCAACCCGTTTTGAAATCTGCGATACTTCTTTGGTGAATATCATACTTATCTTTAAGCTTTTGATACCAAGCAATAGCATCTTTGTATTTTTCTTTTTCGAAATAAGTTTCACCCAAAATCAGAGCCATACTCGGAGACTGTGGCAATTTTGGATCTAATTTAATAGCTAAAGAGAAATCATCAACGTAGTCTTTTTCATTCCCTAATTCCTGAGAAACTGAACCGCGGATAAAAAGCAATAAAGCCTGCTGGGATTTCGATAACACGATCTCTTTGTTTTTATGATAACTAACGAGTTCGGCAACTGCTCGCGAGGCTTCCGTAAAGTATTGAGACTTCGACATCTTCGGATTAAAATTTGTTAGAAGTCTTGCGCGACCGATTTTATAATATAAAAAAGCTCTTCGTAATAGAAGTTCGTTCTTACCGTCTTTACGAAGCTTATTTCCTAAGATCATTTCAAGAGCTTGCATCTCTTCTTGAAGTTCTTTTTCTTTTTGTCCCTTTAAAAGTGCAGCATCTTGACGTCGACGCACTTCTTCTAATTGGGATGTCGGTCGCTGAGGTGCTTTAAACTGAGCGGCCGGCGATGGCGCCGGAGAATTTGCCTGCGCTGCTTTTTCTTTTTTAGCCGAATCAGATTTCGACTTTGCGAAAGCAATTGTAGCTACTGCTAAAGGCATCAACAAAAAAAGACTGCTTCTTTTGATCATTTCTTTTCCGCACCTATTCCACATAAGCTTTGACCAACGAAAACGTGACTACCGATTTCATCTAACCACTCTTCGGTATCTTCAGCTGGCCACCATTCGATTCCTTTAGAACGAAGTGTTTCTGGGTCTTCAAGTGTATTCACCTGACCCAACATTTTTTCATTTCGAATCGCTAAAGTTGAATAACCGATTACCAGCCGAAGTGATTCCATCAAATTGGGCTTGTTCAATTTATATTGGGCCAAGAGACGTTCACTAATTTTTTTAATCTCTACTTGTCTACGGTCTTCAGAAACAATGTCAGTCCGGGCAATTTGATCAGTCCCTGTAGTGGTTAAGATTTGCAGAGAACTCCAATAGAGGTCACGTCTAACCCAGTCTAAATAAGTAAAGTTTCCTGACTGAAGTGCCTTATAGAATTTTTTAAGTGAATCAAGCGCGGCTTTTGCCTGCTCAGTTCGGCAAAGTCTTTTAAGACTGTAAATTTGAACGAGATAAGTTTCAGGCTCTAAATAATCACTGAAGAAAGCGGATCGTTGGCTGGCAACCGCGCCAAGAGCAATGTCGTAGCGCTTTGCTCTAAAACCAGTCCACATTTTTTCAAAGAGAATTTGTTGAGTTTGATAGTAGCTTCCCGGAATCCAGCTATAAACTTCGATAGCTTCTTGAAGTCTGTTCGCGCCATACAATGCGCGGGCCATCGAATGAAGGACTGCGTAGTAAAATTGAATATTTGATTTCTTGACTCCACTTTTTGATTGAGCTCGAAAATATTTTGCAACATTTTGATAAAGCTTGAAAGCCCCGTCAAAGTTTTTCGAAATCATCATTTGATCAGCTTTTTCCAAAGCGTTAATTGTCTTCACAGTTCGAGTATCATATTTTTTAATTGAAGGGTGTCGGTCCCACGCCATCACCAGATCAAATCCGGCACCTGGTCGTCGACCTAAAACTGTACGCGCAAGTCTCCACTCTTTATATTGAATTGGACGCTTAAAGTATTCTCTTAAAAGAATACGAATGCCTAAATCATCTTTCGATTTTTCGAGTGTCAGTAACTGAGACTCGAAACTTGCTAAAACAACTTGCGCCCATCCAATGACGAGAATGAAGATTAGCTTTTTCATTGTCCTTCACCTTCTGCAACAAACAGCATCGATTGGAAACCAGAAATTCTTAAAACCTTAACTACATGGTAAACCGTTTTATAGGGCATAGATCGATCGCTGATTACGTTGATGTGATTCGCATTTTCCACATCTTTTGTTTCTTCGATATATTTTTTAAAGGCTTTAAAAACAGGATCACGAGGATTAAAATTATCCTCGGTAAATTCAGCTATGGGTCTCTCGGTATCAATCATTTTAAATTGAACTTTATCGTTCGTAATAATGACCTGCGGAGCAACCAGACTTGTTTCTTTACTCATACTTAGTGCAAGATTAAGTCCTTCTGGCTTTAAGACAGCGGACTCTTCCATGATAGTACCCTTGATCAGAAACACAATGATAAGAACGAAAACGTCAATCATCGGCGCAAGCTGAAGAATAATTACATTGGATCTTTTCTTATCGCCTTCAAAATCTAACATATACTAATCCGCCTCTGTGTATGAGCTCAAAACGAGATCTGCATACAATTCATTCTTTCTTAAGCCATCCATTACCGAGATCAATTCCTGGTAATTTAATTTAGAGGCTAAAGCGATCTGAATTGTTTTCTCTTCAGGAAATTTCTCCTTGAAGCGAATCGCAAGTTTTTCTACAGCTTCGATCAAACCAAGATTTCTTTCAGTCGGCTGTTTTCGTTCTGCTTTTTCAGCCCAAGCGCCAGGTTTGTTACCTAACCACTCGAGCTTTACGTTAATTGAATCGCCCTCAAGCTGCGCTATCACTCTTCCCGAAATCGGCACACTGTTAGAAACAGATGCAACTGAACTCGTAGACGGTGGAATAGTAAGCTTAGTCATTCCAATGAAACTAATCGACAGCAACATAAAGAAGATAACTGCCGTCAGACCATCTAAAATGGGAACTAAGTCTGGCTCGGGCGCGTGTCTACGCTGAGTTGTGCTTTCGAGATCAAACATTATGCCTCACGCTCAGATCGCTCAATTGTTGCAACTAGATCGTAACCAGCTTTTTTCGCAACACTGATATGATCATCAGTTTTTGATGAACATAATGTGTACACAACCATCGCCGAGATACCCACAACTAGGCCGGCAGCTGTTGCTGTCATCGCCTCAGAGATACCGATACCAAGCATTGCCGCTTTTTTTGAAGGATCAGCCGTTGCAATCGCCGAGAAAGTTTTGATAAGACCCGAAATTGTTCCAAGTAGTCCTAATAATGTTGCAACTGATGCGATCAAGCTGATGATAGGAATTCTTTTTTCACATTCCTTTGAAACTTCAACAACCGCAGACCCTAGTGAAGACTTCATCGCCTCACGACCGCTATCCACTGCTAGTAAACCAGCTTTAATAACCTGGATTTGTGGAACGTTTTGAATATCATTACAAATCTGAAGTGCTTCCATGTACTTTCGGCTTTGGATCAAAAGCTGGAGCTGAGATAAAACTTGTCCCGAAACCGGTCGGATTCGGAAGTAGAGATAATGAAGGCGCTCGATACCAATCACTAATAGTGAGAGGCCTGCGATCACGATCAGGTAAGATGTAAATCCACCCTCTACGAAAAAGGTTGTGATGACGTTGCCGCTTGCTACTGCTTCTACGGCTGTGTTGACTGTTGGTTCCATTAAAATTCCTCCGTTATATTTTTAAAACTAAATTATTTATTAAAAGTAAAAAACTAAGCCTGTTTCGATAAGTCCAATTGTGATTGCTTCCATTTTGTCTTTTTTCGTAATTGGATCACGGGAAAAAGTCTCGACAAAACTTGGACCCGCTTGGATTCGAAAATTGACTAGATCCGAAAAGAAGAATGTCTTTCCAACTGCGAAAGTCATTCTGCTACCGGCATCTCTTGAATACTGGATTTGGCCGAAAGAGAAATGTACAAACGTATCACTTCTTACGATTGAGTAAGGACCCCAAGAATCTTTTCCATAAATTGGAATCCATTTAATTTCTCCGCCCATGAAGCTTTTTGGCTTTTGCGCGTCGATACTATACTGACCCTGATCAAGTTTCTTAACTTGTTTAGACAGATTTCTTTCGTTTGCAATAAAAAGTGGCGAATAAGCCAAATAGATTTCCCAAAAGTCACTTAGCGCATAACCGATATTCAGCTGTAAACTGTACTGAGTATAAGGAGCATCAGAGAAATCCATCGAAAACATGGGGTTAAAAAGAATTGAACCTTTTTTGACTTTTGCTTTTCTCTGTACAGCTACCACTCCCTCAAAGATCGGAGAAACCTCGTCCTTTGAACTCAGCTTTAACTTTTGATCCAGCGGAGCGCCTTGCTGGGAGCCTGAACCAGCGTCTGTTTGGGACCACGCAGAAAAAGTGCCCATCAAAATGGAAATGCAAACACAAATCCTGAGCCATTTTGAATACATAAGTCTTCCCCCCGAGGTGTCATTTACTAAACGATGAGTCTCCATTAAACTTGAGGCTTTGTTTGGGGACAAAGAAATCATTCATTTCCGGACGTAAGTCGCAAATTTCGTTTGTTAGAGGAGAATGGGCTTCTACTCCTAAGGAATGGCAACCATAATCAAATTCTCCAAGGAGACCAACCGTGTTTTTTGTATTTCAAAAGCCCACTAAAAAAGTTCACGAATTTAAAGACTTTCTGTCACTACTCGAGCAATACAAAGATTCACAAGTCGGGAATTCCTCTGATTTGTTCTGGACTTTGGGCTTGAAGACTTGGATCCCGATTTCTCAGGCGTTAACAGATACCATCATCAAGAAGAAGAAATATCAAATTCCAAGTCTACCAGCTGAAGCACTCAATGACGACTATGAAGATTCGACTCAACCTGGAGTCATTAATCCAATCAGCGATGAAAAGACTGGCGAAATTAAACTTCAGGACAACGACTTCGTTATTGTTTCCTACGAACAGCCAATGTCCCTGCCGAAAATTCCAGGCGCTAGCAAAAAGCAAAATGATGAAAATAGCGAATTCTCAGAACAACGCAAGTTTGCTCGGTATGATATGCGCTTAAAAGTGATTATTTCTAATAAAGAAAAAACATTTTTGTCTTATACAAAGAATGTTTCGGTTGGTGGAGTGATGTTGGAAGATAAAATTCCAAGAGATTACTTTAATGCAGAAACGGAAATCTTTATCAGCTCGCCAAAAAAGAACGAATTTGTGGCTTTCCGCTGTGTTCCTGTTGGTGATGATAAAGAACCGACACGCTTTAGCTTCGGTCAGATTTCGAAAGCCAGCCTTGATAAGTTTCAAGACTGGATCACGAAGGTTAAATAGTCGCCTTCAAAAAGGCTATAGCTTTTTCGCTATAGCCTGATCATAAGGATTACTTTTTTATTACTTGGAACCGCACTTCGTTTAGAACTTGCGTTCCCGAAGCTGGCATTTCAAGTAACAGCTCGACAGAATAAAGTGCGCCATCCTCGAGCCCAGCAAAGTTAAGACTGATCATGTCAGTAGCTTGGTTTGAGAAGTCAAAAGTCTGAACAACTGATACTCCTGCGCCGACAACTTTATATAACTTCGCTTTAATATTAGCTTTCGATAAGAAAGTAATATTTAAAGTAGCAGCAAAGTCTTTCACATCTGAAAATGCAGCGCTAACAATTTGGTTCGCATTCTGAGTTGCGCAAGGATTGACTTGTTCATTAGGCAATTCGAAGTTTGCTGCATCAACAATCTTCCAACCGTCTCGCTTTAATTCCGTCCAGTATGGACCTTCCACACTGCCATTATTCGCATTCCAAAACTGAGTTTGATCGCCAACTCCACAAAGTCTGTGTTGAGAGCTGTTAGCACTTGGTTTTTTACGCCAAATCATAACATTGGAAATTTCAAAGCGAGGTCCCTGGTTATAGTAATATGTTAATGGAATTTTCGATGCTCTGTTGATATTAACTGGTGATGACGAGCATCTCATCCATGTAGCGTGCTGCCGATCGTTATTGACGACTTCTTTATCGTCTAAAAAGAGCCTACTACCATCATCGGAAATCGTCGCAAGTTCGTAGTCACCTTCTGTATCGGTAGTGCTTAGCTTCAGTAAGCTCTTCATTCGAAGTGCAAAATACTCAATCAGCTTATTCCCGTTCGTATCCGATAAAAAACTTCCGTCAGAAAGCCTAAATCCATCACTAAATTTCCTAGTCGGAACATTGATCTGCGACAGGAAAATAGGAGAGGAGGTTTTTACGAACTCAGCGGTATTTGCAAAATAGTCTCCTACAAGAAAAGAATTCTTTTCAGCAAGAGTTCGCGTGGAAAGCGGATTTAAGTAAACTAACTCTGCCTTCAATCCACCTTTAGCATCGCCATTATTTAAATTACCAAATGGTTCGCAAATAAATTTTGAAGATACAATTGGCTTAATTGCGTACTCAACTACGACAGGTGGAGGAACCACAACTACTGGTGGCGGTTCAACTACAACAGGCGGAGGAACCACAACAACCGGTGGCGGTTCAACTACAACAGGCGGAGGAACCACAACAACCGGTGGCGGTTCAACTACGACAGGTGGAGGAACCACAACTACTGGTGGTGTGTCTACAACAACAGGTGGAGGAACCACAACTACTGGTGGTGTGTCTACAACAACAGGTGGAGGAACCACAACTACTGGTGGCGGTTCAACTACGACTGGCGGAGTGTCTACAACGACGATTGGAGGTGTTGGCGGATCAATTGCGACAGGAGGTGGAGGCTCAACCACAACTTGAGGGGGCTCCTCTGCTAAAACCAGGGGTTCACCCGTGGGACCTTGAATAGCGGGGCCGGCCGCGGTTGCAATAGTTCCGGGCTGTCCGCAGTTTTGAAAAAACATTGTTGTTACTAAAGCTGCCGGCAAAAGTGCGGCCAAACGCATGTGTCGTGTCATATAGATTCCCCCAACGAAAGAATACCAAGTCCAAATCAATTTCTCTAGCATCGGCTGCAAAACTCCCGAACTGAAACAATGCTGTGACATCAATGTCTCATTTTGATATCTGAATTACATGGAAACTAAAGTTCGAGCCGGAATTCTAGGTGGTGGTCAACTTTCGATGATGCTTGTTCAGCGAGCGCAATTAATGGGTCTGCACCCAAAACATTTGACCGCTTCTCTAACAGATCCTGCTAGTTTGGTGTCTCCAAACTCAGTTTTAGGTGACCCCAAAAATGAAACCCAACTTAAATCATTCATTCAAGAGCTAAATGTCCTCACTTTTGAAAGCGAATTCTATGATGCTGCTTATTTAAAAAAGCACCTGGCAAATTTCAAAGGTCAGATTTTTCCAAACTTAGATTGTCTGCAGCTTTTGCAGGATCGAAATACTCAAAAAACAGCACTTGTTAACAGTAAGCTTGAGACAAGCCCTTTCATTCAGACATCCCATAAGACCGAGATAAAAGCTTTTTTTAAAAAGATGGGTTCTCTTGTCGCGAAAAAACGATGGAATGGCTATGATGGCTACGGGACTTTTATTTTGCGCGATGAAAAGCAACTTGAAGATTTTTTAAGCAATTCCGATCACGATTTAGAACATTTCATTTTTGAAAAACTAATCAAGTTCGAATACGAAGCAGCTGTTCAAGTGGCACGAAGCAAATCTGGTCATGTTGTTTTCTTTCCCTTTGTTAAAACAACGCAAAAAGATAATAAATGTTTTTTAGTTGAAGGCCCGGAAAAAGAAACAGCTGAAATGAAGCGCCTTAAAAAACTAATTCAGAAGTTTTTAAGTAAAATTGACTATGTAGGCGTCATCGGTTTTGAATTTTTCAAGACAAAGTCAGGGCTGATTATAAATGAAGTCGCTCCCCGAGTTCACAATACTGGTCATCACACTTTAGATTCTTGTACGGTTGATCAATTTACGATGCATTTATTGTGCGCTCTTCAAGATAAGCTTCCAGCAGTTGAATTAAAAAGTAAGGCTTTTGTCATGCTGAATTTAATTGGCACGTCGACTCATGAAGTTCAGATTCCAGATCGAAGACAGGGAAATCTTTTTTGGTATGGGAAGTCGAACAGAGAAGGTCGAAAGTTGGGTCATATTAATTTTACAGGTGAAAATAAAAAGGCCTTGGTTTACAAGGCCTTTCAAGAACTTAAAATTTGGAAACTCTAATTTTACTGTAAGCAGCGATAAGCGAAACTGTAAGCTCCTATAGCTAATGGCTGGCTAAATGTAATGATTCGGCCATTCAAAGTGTAGTTTGTTAAAACTTGGTTTGAAGCATTCTTGATAACTAAATCAACTCCATTTTTATTGTCGCTATCAACTGGATTACAATCAAGAGTCACAGAACGAACTGTTTCACTTGTGTTATCACCGATGATTGAAAGTTGACCTGCATAATCAGTTTCACAAACACTTCCTAAAATACCCGAAGTTGCGTTAGTCAATTTCTGGTAGTTTTTGCCGTAGCCTTCATTTCCGCTGCCTGCTAGCTCTAAACAAGCCAAATCATTCTCTCGAACGATAATTGAATTGAACTTAAAAGTCTTACCAGGATATTGAGCGTTGATAAAAGCGATCAGATTCTCCGTTTTATTCTGCTCACTGAAACTTGCTGGATCCCCTGCCGTTTGGTTTCCATTTACTGTTTCGTCAGCATCAGAAACTAAGATTACTGATAAAGCAGCACCGTCACGAATAAAACCAGTGTTTGTACTATTAGCCATTTGCGCTCTTTCAAGGGCACGGTAGGTAGCCTTAACGCCCTGTTCGTTTCCACTTCCTTCACCAACTGGTCTTTGAACCGTTGCAGCGAATGATGATTTTGCCGCTGCCATATCATCAGTTGATCTGATGACGTGGCGATCAAAGGCCGCAAACTTTATAAGTCTGCCATCTTTTACTGCTGAATTAGTGTTGTCAGTTTGTACGTCTGTAGTCGTGATTCCTACCTGCCAATCAAGTCCGTTAAGCTTACTAATGAAGCTGTCAAAACGAGCTCCCATATTCTTTTGCTCTGTTGACATTGAACCCGAGTTGTCGATAACAACTAGGACGTCGACTTTATTAGACGAAGCATTCACGTTTACAGTCTTTGAGAAATCTCTGTAGCCCGCAACTGGAGGTAGCGGTGGTGGTGTCGGAGATGCGTTATCATTTAAGTCAGTAATGACTTTGTCACTCGCGACAGTAATTGATCCTGGCTGACCACAGTTTTGGAAAGTGGTAATCATCACGATGGATAATACGCCCATCATGAGGTATCGTTTTTGAGCGCTTGAAAGTTTCATTTGCGGCCCCCTACCTTATTCATATACAAAGCCAGGGCCAACCACGTGCCCTTAATTTTCATTTGAGCTGTCCAAATACCCATAGTAATGCCCAAACTCTTTGCATCAATAAATTGAAGCATCGTTAAGCCTGCGAAACAAGTACAGGAATTTAAAAGGTTCCATATTTTAATCAAACTCAAAAGTTCTACAGCGTTTCATAGAGAGACAAAACATCTTCTCCACGCTACGCTAATAAGAGATCAATGTGGAAATGAGAGGAAAACTTAAATGAAAGCTCAAAAAAAGGTCGCTATCATTATGGGAAGTATGACGGACTATAATGTTTTGAAAGATGCAGAAAACTGTCTAAAAGACCTGGATGTTTCATTCCATACCGAAGTCGTATCTGCTCACCGTACGCCTGAAAAAATGGTCGAGTTCGCCAAAGCCGCTGCTGAAAAGGGTTTTAAGGTTATTATCGCGGGCGCTGGTGGGGCCGCTCACTTGCCGGGAATGGTTGCGAGTTTAACTGTTTTGCCTGTTATTGGTGTACCTGTCAGTGTCGGGAAACTGGAAGGGCTCGATGCGCTTTTATCGATCGCACAAATGCCTAAGGGAATTCCGGTTGCTTGTGTGGCCGTCGATAATGCTCACAATGCGGGATTATTGGCCGCGCGAATTTTAGCGCTTGAAGATAAGAAGCTTATGAAGAAGCTCATTTCGATTTTCCAAAAAAATAAGAAAAAAGTAAAAGAAATGAATTCTAGTTTGCGTGCTTCAAAGAAGGCACATAAGTCGTAACCAATTTGTAAGCGCCGAAAAGAACACCTGCATAAAACAGATCGCCTAAAACTTGATTACCAAAAAATGGAATGGCCATAACATAAGCTTGCCCTAAGCCAGCTAAATTTTTCGGATAAAGACTTTGAGATAACCAGACTCCAAAATTTGTGATCACGAAGAATAAAACAGAACCCGCAAAAGTTCCTAAAATAATTTTCTTCGAGTCTTCTTGAACCAAGAAACCAATAATTGTGATAAGCGCAACTGCCGCGTAAACATAAACAGCGGTCGCGTGAAATCCTAAAACCGCATCAGTCCAAAGAAGAGTTAAAAGTGGCGCCACAAAAGCGAGCGCTTTGTGAGGCATCCGAGAACCAGAAAATAAAGCCATCGCCCCAATCGCAGTAAAATTCCAAGGATGAGGAATAAGTCTAGAAAAGCCGGCGATTAGAATAAGTGTCAAAACTGTACCGATGTGTTTCATAGGCTCAACCTAGCAGAGATCTCATGATTTGTTCAAGCGATTATCGACAAGTTCTTTAACCACTGCAGGGTCCGCCAGTGTGCTAATATCCCCTAAAGATTCTGGCTGATTTTCAGCAATTTTCCTTAAGATGCGCCTCATGATTTTACCAGAGCGCGTTTTAGGTAGCCCCGGTGCCCACTGAATAAGATCAGGTGTCACAATGGGCCCTAAGGTATTTCTTACAGACTGAATAAGTTGTTTTTTAAGGTCATCACTTGGAAGCACATCATTTTTTAAAGTAATAAAACAATAAATTCCCTGCCCTTTTATATCGTGTGGATAACCGACAACCGCAGCTTCTGCGACTCCGGAATGACCGACAAAAACACTCTCCAGTTCTGCAGTCCCAATTCGGTGACCTGAAACGTTTAAGACGTCATCTACTCTTCCTGTGATCCAATAGTCCCCGTCTTCATCGCGCTTGCAACCATCACCTGTAAAATAATACCCCGGATAGGTAGAAAAATAAGTTTCTTCAAATCTTGCGTGATCTTTATAAACCGTGCGCATTTGACCGGGCCACGAATCAACTAAGACCAGCATGCCTTCACCTGCTCCGTGAATTTCTTGGCCTTCGGGCGTAAGTAATTTTGGAATGATTCCAGGAAGTGGTTTTGTAGCAGAACCCGGTTTTAATTTTGTTCGCCTTGGGATTGGTGAAATCAAAATCCCACCTGTTTCAGTTTGCCACCAAGTATCGATTACTTCACAACGACCATCGCTAACAACTTTTTGATACCAAAGCCACGCTTCCGGGTTGAT
The DNA here is from genome assembly GCA_043730825.1 of Pseudobdellovibrionaceae bacterium. GTDB lineage: Bacteria > Bdellovibrionota > Bdellovibrionia > Bdellovibrionales > Bdellovibrionaceae. Next base: position 1,741 of record JAYTJV010000062.1, on the reverse strand, counting down.
GGGTTCACCAACACTACCTAAAAGTTTTAATGAACTTCTAGAAGTTTTTTTAACCCACTCATCACCCTCACGCATGAGGGCTCTGATAGCAGTCGGTGCTGTATAAAAAATGTTAACCTGGTGCTTATCGACTACATTCCAAAATCTGGACGGATTTGGATAATTAGGAATTCCTTCAAAAATCAAACTTGTCGCTGCATTACAAAGCGGACCATACACAATATATGAGTGTCCCGTAATCCAGCCAATGTCCGCCGTACACCAATAAATATCGCCAGGTTTGTAATTAAAAACTTTTTCATGAGTGTAACTAACCCAAGCCAGATAACCACCGGTTGTATGAAGCACACCTTTTGGTTTTCCCGTTGATCCCGACGTGTACAAAATAAACAGTGGATCTTCAGCGTTCATTTTTTCAGGTTCGCAAAATGCGTCTACCGTCGGCGCTACATCGTGATACCAAATATCGCGGCCAGTTTGCATTACGGTTAAAGAATCTGTATTTTTAAAAACTAAAACTTTTTTAACGATAGAAGCTTTTTTTAAAGCTTCATCCACGTTGGCTTTAAGTGGAACTTTTTTTCCACCCCGTCGGCCTTCATTTGCGGTGATGACGAATTCAGATTCGCAGTCTAAGATGCGATCTGAAATTGAAGTCGGCGCAAACCCACCAAAAATAACAGAATGAATAGCACCGATCCGCGTACACGCGAGCATCGCAATAGCTGATTCGACGATCATAGGCATGTAAATCGTAACTCGGTCGCCTTTTTTTACACCCAATTTTTTTAAGACATTCGCGGTGCGGTTAACCTCATCATATAACTGTTGATAGGTCATATTTTTTGATTTTTCGTTGCTTTCATCTGGTTCCCAGATGAAAGCGGTTTGATTGGCTTTAGTTGCCAAGTGACGATCTAGGCAATTGTACGAAACATTGAGCTCGCCGTCTCTGAACCATTCAATTTTCACAGGCTTCACAAAAGAAGTTGATTTTATATGAGTTGGTTTTTTAAACCAAGAGAGTCTTTCAATATATGAAAGGTACAAAAGGCGTATCGCCGGATCTTGAAGGGAATCAATCGAAGTAGGTTTTTTAGTTTCCATAATAAGAGCTAAAAACAGTCAGAAGTTTGGGTCACGGGACAGATGGTCAATTAGGGCTTTTCGGCACCAAAAAAAAAGGGGCTGCTCATCGCAACCCCTTTTTAAAATTTCTTATTACATTTTTGACTTAGTTTACGTCTTTGTAATCTGCGTCGATTACGTCGTCGCCCTTATTATTTTTCTTTTCTTCGCCGCCGCTGCTTTCAGCGCCAGTTGGTCCGTTACTGCCACCGCCAGCGCCAGTTGGTCCGCCGCCACCGTTGTTACCTTGAGCTTGTTTGTAAAGCTCAGAAGTCATCTTGTGAGTCGCCGCATTCAAGGCTTCAAATGCTGCTTTAAGTTCTGCCGCAGGTTTTGCGCGATCTTCGACAACTTTTTTAGCGTCAGCAACTGCCGCTTCAACTAATTTTTTGTCAGCCTCTTGAATCTTAGCAGCTTCATCTTTTAACAACTTTTCAGTTTGGTAGATTAAGTTGTCTAAGTTGTTTCTTGCTTGAGCTTGCTCTGCGCGGTTTTTATCTTCTTCCGCCATCGCCTGAGCATCAGTTACTGCTTTTTTAATTTCGTCTTCAGATAGACCACTCTGAGAAGTGATCTTAATCTGTTGAGATTTTCCAGTCGACTTATCGAGTGC
>JAYTJV010000061.1:0-40494 GCA_043730825.1 Pseudobdellovibrionaceae bacterium | reverse complement strand
ATTGGTGAAAGACTTTTTTAAACTAAATTTGATGAAGCCGTTGCGCCATAAGGCTTCTGGCTAATAGCAGGAAAAGTTATCCGCGCCGTTAGGTTTAGATACATGGTCCATGTTCATACCCATGAATCCCATCGACATTTGAACAATTTCTGTATTGTCGATAGCGATCTGAAGGGTTTCACTTAATGAGCCACTTCTAAAGTCACTAACGTAAATTTTCAAAGATCCAAGCCTTTTGGTAGCAGGAATGCCATTAATGTTTCTAAAGGCAGTCTTAATAATCAAATTAAGCCCTAAATTAACATCTATCATAGACTGTAATGTTACGTGTTTATGACGTTTTGATTCTTTCAACACTAATTTCATTTCTTATCATCGGAATAAAATAAATTTTTCTTTATAGTCAAAGGTCTAATAGTAGATGCAAAATTCTAGATCACCTGATTTTCAAGTTTAGAAGTATTGGTTTAAAAAATTCACTAGGGAGCTCGACTAACCACAGATGTTCTTCTATTTTGCATCCACCTATTTCGATCACCCATATTGATAGAATTTTTTGGCTTGAACCTTTTTCTATCCAGATTTGATTAGGTTTCGGTTAAATCTAATTAGATTCAACACATTTGTTTTTAGCGAAACCCAGACTTAATTCTGAATTAAAAAACTCCGAAAAATACTTAACTTCGGAGGTTGGATGACAAGGACTGTTGTTGTTGGGAATGGGCTAGGAATGGCGATAGATGCTGAAAAATTTAATCTTAAAAATGCTATTCAAAGAGTATGGGACCGAACCAGTCGATTGCTCAATGATTCTTCTAAAGAAGAAATACAAAGGCTTGTAGGAATTAATACAAACACGCCAAGAAGTATTCCAGCTTCTGAACTTCAACTTGCTACCATTCATCGATTTCATCGATCTACCAGAGATCTTCATGAACTACAGCCTACTACAACAAAATGGATAACCAACGAAGCTCTAAACTTAAATGCACAAATCAATTATTTTTTGGCAGCAGTTGCAAATGAATTCTACATTCCAGATGACTTTTCAACCCCAGAATTTGATAATTTCATTTCCAATCTTTGTACTTTTATAAAAAATGACAACTGTGTTCATGTGGCGACATTGAATTATGATAATATTTTGTACAAAAAATTTATAAGTCATAACGTATTCGGTCGGTTCACTGAAACAAAGCTGGTCGATGGGTTCTTGGGCAAAACATCGCCGACTTTTTCGGAAGGAAATTTAGAACGAAAACATGGAAATTCATTCGGTTGGTATATGCATCTTCATGGCACTCCAATGTACGTATCGAGAGGCTCTCGTGATCAAGTTGAAAAATTCCATAACAATGGTGTGACCGGTTTTCTAAAGTCACTCGAGGACTTTACGATGGTTCCATACTTTCACCTTGTTTTAACAGCTCCTCAATTCAAAGAAGATGTAATCTCGGGAAGTAAAGTTCTCATGGCATATTGGCGGCAATTACGAATTGCGCTTTCTGAATCAGAAGAATTAGTAATATTTGGATATAGCGGTGCCGATCGCCATTTGAATGCAGAAGTGAGGCAATGGGCCTTAAACAAGCATCATAATCAGCGACCCTTTAGTATTATAATTGTAACTTATTTAGATAATGCAGATCACCCGTCCTGGTGTAAAAATCTACTACCAGGATCAATTGTAGATATATTCAAAGACTCTGTAAAAATTGTTAAGTTGAATAACATTTTAGAGTTTGATTTTAATAGTCTTACTCAACAATCGAAAATAAGAAAATTGGGATAAATTTATGTATTCCGTTTAAGCCTAGAACTACCCTAAAGAATCGAATTGTCGCATATTTAAAAGCGGCTTTGGTATCATTTGCATTTCGGCGTTAGATACCATTCTTTGAAGGTCAATATCATCGTAGCTATTAGTCATCAACACGGATTTTTTCTGAAGATCTAGATTCAAAATAAAATCAAGCCCGTTTACTTTTCCTTCACCGAGGTCATAATCTGAAAGTAGGATGAAATCTTCGCCTGTTTCAATAATCCATTTTCTTAACAGCTTCGAATCTGAAAACACATGTACTTCTGAGTTATTTTTTAACTCATTTGATAGTCTTTCCAGAACAACGAAATCGTCGTCAAGTAACGCTAACTTCTTCGTGCTAGGGATTTTTGATGCAAACCAATTTGGCGGATCTACAACAGGCAATGACATTAAAACTTGTGTTCCATCTTCTAGCTTAGATGAAATTTTAAAAGTTCCGCCCATAAAGTTTACTAATTCTTCAGCGTAAAAGACGCCGAGTCCGTTTCCATTTTTCTTAAATGAAAAACCCTTAGATCCAATTTTTTCAAGCACTTCACTTGGAATTCCTTTTCCTGAGTCGACAATCAATAGTTTTAATGTAGTCTCACTCGCCTCCAAAGAAACTTCAATTTTTCCATGTCCTTCGATTGATTCTACAGAGTTATCCAACAAGTTAGAAATACAGCGCGACAATTCTGCCGGGTTTACCAAGACAAAAGAACTTGCTGATATGCGATTTGAGGTTAGCTTAAATTCTATATCTCGATTTTGATATTGGGTTCGCTTTTCGAGTATCATCTTGTCTAGCAATCCCCAGATCCAAGTCTTCTCAGGCTTCGACAATTCAGTATTTTCATTGATTGAAGGATCTGCAACGACGCCTCTTGATATTTGGTAAATTCGATTCATGGCTAACTGTACCATTTTTCTTTTATCTGGCGGCAGACTTTTGAGATCTTCGAACACAATACCTAAGGTTTGCAATGGTGATCGAATATCATGGGCCAGCCGCTTTGCTACATCGACGAGAGCATCTCTTTTTCTTGCCTGGACTATTTCTTCTTGAGCAGCTTTTAGTTCGCTCTTTCTAGTAATGATCCAATCTTTTAAATGAGGTAATTCTTGATCCAAAACTTTACTATTCATAGAGTCATCTAATAGACCATTCACTGCATCTTTCAGTAACCGTGTTCTTTCAGCCATTTCAAATTTTTTGAGGTTTTGAAAGAATCCAAAAATTCCTGCAAATATAGTTAAAAATCCAATCGCGAAAGAAACGAAAAGAATTTGCAGAAACGTTGATTCTACAAAGAATACTAATTGCAGGCTTTCATTTCCTTTAATTGTTTGAGCTGAATTAACTTTTAAGAAACCAGCGGAGAAAACTGAAGTAGTGTCCGCATTTAAATTTTTGTAACACTTTGAAATAGTATTTTCTGAACCCAAAGATATTAATTGCTTAGGCGGATTTGCTGAACAGTCTAATAAGACGATTCCCTTAACAAACTGACTTGATAGCAGCATTCGCTGATTTTTGGAAACTGACGTTAATAAGTTTCCCTGTTGTATCGCGACCGCTTCGGTTTTTAAGAAGCCACTTAAAATTTCTTCGGCGACTGTTTTTTGGTATAGGTCAAAAACAAGCCATAAAGTTGCAGTTAGGACAACCGAACCGCCTGCCAGTAGCAGCCAATATCTTGCAGAATACTGACGAAATGCAGATTTGCCCATCATAAGCAAAGTCTTTCCATTTCACCACTTACAAATGGAGGCTGATCTTCGAAAAGACAACGATGGGCATATACGAACGATGAATATGGGCTTTTGATTTCTTCATCAAACTTTAAAGAAGGCAAATTGATAATCTTAGTTCCATTTTTTGACAAACGCGTTTGAACTTTTTCAAGTCCAGCACCACTTCCAAAATAGGCTAAACGCTGTTCATAAAATGAATTTACTTTTAGATTCTTATTCTGAGCCCGGTTGAAAGCTAAAGTGTGGCGATATAACTCCGCAAAGGCTCGCTCAATGATACATCCCATTTTATCATGTCGTCCGCAAGCGCCTCCGGAAAAAACTCCACCATTTTTTGTGAATCCAAAAAGAATGATAACTTGTTTCGCCTTGTCGTTATGCGACGGCACTATAACTTTTAAATCTATGATTCCGTTCTGCTGCGCTAGCTCTAAAATAGACTTCTGTATTCTATTATCGAGTGTTAAATCCTGAACTGAAGTTACTCTATATGAGATTGAAGTATCATCCCACCAAGTGGCCCATACAAATCTCTCAATGGCTTCATTTAGTGCGTTTTCTCGCGCTAAAACTGAAGACTCTCTTGCAATTGAAGGATATGCAGCAATCCCGTCTGAGGTTTCGGTTTGGCAAACCAGTGCGCCAGAATTGTAGCCTAAACGGGCAACTTTTCGCTCCATCCATTCAACAAGGGCTTTTGTAACTGCAATGTCTCGATCTTTAGCGAATCCACAGGTCGCTGACTCAGCTATTATTTCCGAATTATCTAAATCAAAAGCTGAGGCTAAGAAGAAAGGTCCCACTTTACACAATTGAAGATGTTTGGGGCTGCACCCAACTGTTTCCATATTCTTTGCGAAATTTTTTAAGACCTCTCCATTATTCATAAATTAAAAACCTGCCAAGGAGCCGGTGACGTAATAGCGAAAGGGACTTCTTTCATTACAGTTTTATCTTTTGAAAAATAGAATCTGCGCACGTGGCTAAAGACGTTGAATAGAGCCTGATCATATATGTATTGATTAACTACGGCCAAGTGAGCAGCACTCTCGTTTTCATCTAAAGCCCCTATTAGTTTTTGAAGCTTTTCATCTTTGGAAACATGGCTTAGAATTTTGTGTAAATTTGGCGTAAAAAGCATTTTGAGATCACCAATTGGATCAAGAGCCCAAAAACCCGTCCCCGCTGTCATAATTTCAATATCACCTGCATTAAACGCTTCATAGAGTTCTTTGCGACTTGGGAACTCTTTTGGAGCAGACGTTATTTCATAATTTTTGAAAACAGCATTAACCGCAATAACGAAGTGTTCGTGATCTTCACCCGCTGCATAACCCCACTGAATTCCCGACTTCTTCATTTGGCTACGACACTGTTGCTCCTGTTCTTGAGATAGCTTCAAAGAAGAGTTGCTGATGAGGTCTTCATTTTTTCTATATCCAGGAATGATTTTAGTAAACAGGCTTGATTCAAGCGGATTACTCTTTTGGATCTTTGCATATTCACTACGCACGTCTTTAGAAAAGACCAGACGACAGTTCTGACTCATAAAATTTTCGGATTTTGGGTTTAACAAAAATAAGGTCATTCTTGCAGCTGGCAGAAACTTAGTGGGATACTCCGAATTGATTGCCGAAAGATCTTCATCCGACATGAGCGCCTCATTTGCCGCGATAACTGCACTTCCCGAAATACTTGCTAGATTTTCTCTAACTTTTCCTGCGGGTATGAAGGTAAATTTAATTTGTTCTGGTTTACTCGTGTCACTAATTTCCTTACGCTTTTTGAAAACTAGAAAAGAGGCATCGGTTGTTTCTAAAGTATATGGCCCACTAGAAGGAGATCTTTTGCAGGTCACTTTGTTATTCTTAAGATCAACACAGCTTTTTGGAATAATAGAAAATAACTCTAAGCAAAAACGAAATAGCGGGTGCTTTAACGGCTTATCAAGTTTAATTGTTATGGTCTGCCCATCGACGGCTATGCCTTTTGGGTATGACTTTAAAGGCAATTCAGTTTTTAGCCATTCACTCAATCCTACTATATTTTGTAAAACTGGGAACTTTGGGCGTGTAAATGCCATTCGACTGACACTAAATGCTACGTCTTCGGTGGTAATTGTTTTGCCATCCGAAAATTTAAGATCCTTTTTTACCTTCCAGAAGATCTCTTGTGAGTCCGGTAAGTAGCGAAACTCTTCTAATACAGAACTCGTAAGTTCATTTTCTAAAGAGATTTCGAGCGGAGTCGCATAAAGCATTCGCGCAACAGATAAATTTTGCGTCGAATCCGCGTCTAAAGGATCATATGAAGTCGGCATGCCAGTTTCAGTGACAACGTATTCCGCCTCCTTACGATCTTTATTTATATTCTTCATGCTTAAAAATCCCCCAAGAACAGTCATTGTAATAATCGCTATCGCAATACTTCGCTTCCCCATAGGCTCCTTAAATATATCAAAATCTAATATCTTGAGAAGCAAGGACTATATCAAATGCATCTACTTCATCTATTTGAATTCCAGGGCCTAAAATCTCTCTTAATGATTCAATTTCTAGAGCCAGATTTTCGTTCCTTTTGTTCAGAAGTTCTTTATTAATTGTCCAACCCTTTCCATGCGGTTGCAGGACATTGGATTCTTTCAGCAGTTTAATTGACTGCATCTTGTCTCCAAAATTCGAACTTGATGGATCAATATAAATTCTCTGTATTTTAGTAGTTTGAGCAAACGCAGTTGCCGACAACCCCAATAAACTAGATATGATGAGTGATTTCTTCATTTTTTTCCTCTCCGTTTAAGCCTAATTTTTTCATCCTCCAGTGAAGAGTCACTGGATTCATTTTCATTTTTGTAATTGCAGCCTCTCGGCATGATCTACTTTTTGAAATGTTGTGCCAGAAGTATTTTTTTTCTGATTCTTCTTGGCGATTTTGGAATTCCTCATATGTACAATCAAACTCATGCATCCCCGTAGCGCCGAAGCCATTGAATATCTTTGCGCTTAGGTGACTCGGCTCTATTTTTTGAGCTGGAATAATCGTCATTAATTTTTCCATCTCATTTTCAAGTTCTCGAATATTGCCTCTCCAGGAATACTTTTCTAGATACTTGAAAGTCTTTTGAAGAATAACTTTTGTTTCGCCACCGAATTTTTTCTGAAAATGCTCTACAAGCGGCACTATGTCTTCAGGCCTTTCACGGAGCGAAGGAATTCTTAAGTTTATAACATTAAGTCTGTAATAAAGGTCTTCACGAAACTTTCCTTCTTCAATTGCGGTCTCAAGATTTACATGTGTTGCTGCTACAATTCTTACATTGATAGGAATAGGTTTAGTTGCTCCTACTGGATGTATAGTTCTTTCTTGAAGTGCTCGAAGAACCTTAACCTGCAAATGAGGTTTCAAATCACCGATCTCATCTAGAAAGAGTGTTCCCTTATCCGCTAACTTAAATAAGCCAACTTTGGATTTATCCGCTCCGGTAAAGGCACCCTTTTCAAAACCAAATAGTTCTGATTCAACCAAGTGTTCAGGCAAAGCTCCCATGTTTATAGCGACAAAAGGATGCTCTCTTCGAGGAGAAATATTATGTATCGCACGAGCGATAACTTCTTTCCCTGTTCCTGATTCACCTTGAATAAGGACTGTTGAATCCTTACTTGCGGTTTGATGAACCGTCTGAGCCAACATATAAAGTGCGTTTGAGCATCCAGCCATACCAAGGCTTTTTATGAGCTTAACTTTTTCCTCAGTCGAACTTTCAGCTTTATAAGGACTTCTTGTTTCTTCATACTTTTTTAAAAGACTAAAAATTCTCTCTCGTACTACTGCTGGATTCAAATCCTTTTCCAGAAAGTCTACGACACCAGCTTCGTAGCAAGCTTTTAAAGCTTCTCGGCTTTGATCTCCAGAATTAATGGCGATTAAAATGTCCTCATATCGACTTCTAATAACTGAAGCAAGTTCCGCTCCGGTAACATTGGGCATTTGGTAATCAAGAATACAAAGAACAACTGCTTTTGAAGAAGCTGCTAATATTTGAAGAGCCTGGGAAGAATCCCCTGCTGTTAAAAATTGAATTTCAGGATAATCTGTAAAGATCGCTTTTAAATTTGCGATTGCTAGATCATCATCGTCAACTATAAGTATTTGATTAACCATTGCCACCCCGTAGGGTCACTAATTGCAATCTCGCGGCCAGAGTTTAAATAAGGATAATTCACTCAAAACGCTCTAGATGAGTTTTAAACAATAGCTATTCGAGTAGAGTGTTCAAAAAATTAAATACAAATTAAATTGCACAAATAGATTCTTATTCTATATGGCTAGTATGACTTAACTTTTTAAAATACATACAGACTGTTTAATTTTCTAAATAGCTTGATATCTAAAAAAGCACTTCGTTAACATTTGAGTTCTATACTATTTACACATTCTGAATACGAATTCGTCATCCTTTCTTCGTTAATTTTTCGATTATTTCTATGAATTCGATTATTTAGCCAAATCGTATCGGAAATTAGTTCAACCTATCGTCGACCTAATTTCTAAGTCTCCACAGATGGCTTCCATCTTGCCTACTTAGTATTTCAACAAAAATGGAGGTTTTAATGAAAACAATAATTTTAACACTTGCTCTTGGATTTGCCTTGGGTGCTCAAGCAACTTTTAGAGGGAATAGGTATGATTCTGATAAGATCAGATTCACAGCGAGATGTTCAGTTGAGCAATGCCGGAGTAATGATATGGGACGACGCTTTATTCAATACTGTCAATTCTCTAGAAACAGCGTGCTGACAGAAAGTGTTGGGGTTTTTGAGCTTTTTAAAGAATTAACATTAATCTGCTATTGCCCCTGCTACCTAGATTTTGAAAATCGCGTGGCGCCAACAAATAATTAATTACTAGGAGTAAGAAACCTGAGGACAAAAAAGCATTTTATTCTAGTCAATGGCAATGCTTTTTTGTTTCTCTAAATCTTAAAAGGCGTGATTATCCTTAAAAAGGCTAACCTTTTAATTTAGCCTTTTTAGAACAAAATAGTGCTAAGAAAAAAAATTTATTGAAATAGTTTGCGAGTCAGTAAAATAGCTAAGAATGCCATTAATGTACCCAAGACAGGACTCATAAGAAAATACGAAAGTGCTGGGACGATTTTGCCACGATCAAGCATCGTCACTGTTTGTAAAGTGTATGCAGAAAAAGTTGTAAAACCTCCGCAAAATCCTACCAACAATGCGAGCTGAAAGTTCTCAGAAAGAAATCTATTTTCACCTATAGCGTAAATGGCACCAGCGATAAATGAACCTAAGAGGTTTATTAGTAGCGTAGATGCAGGAAATTGCTCATTCCAACTGCTAAAAAAGCGATCTATTCCGAATCGCGAGAGAATACCTAAAACTCCAAAAAGCGAAATTAAAGCTAAGTTTTGCATCATTCGATTAGAACATTGCTTTTTTAGACAGTCAAAAATCTAATACCTTATACAGATTGTAGATTTTTTGGCTCCAAAGCCTCTATGATGACTAAATTGGGCTTTGATCTCTTGAGAAAAGGCCTTAAAAACATAGAATGGCTTCATCAGTTGTAATGTGGTTGTTTTTTGGTTAAATTTTTCTAAATTTGAATATGGATTTATCAATAAAACGACTGCTTCAGCAGAAAACAATTTGGCTTTGGTTAGTGATAGGAATTACCACACTTCTGTTTGGCGTATTTCTTAAGCTCACTTTTGAAACTTTTTTTGAAGGATTACATGGAGATCCAGAGCTTAGTAATGTTGATAAAGCAGTTATTCTTTTTATAGCAAATTTTAGATATCCAATGATCACAATGAGCGCCATGGATATTACATCACTGGGATCAACTACGGTTCTCACAATACTTTCGATTTTTATATTTATTTTGGCCTTGATGAAAAATGATCGAATTTCGGCCTGCCATATTATTATTGGATCTTTAGGGGCAGGAGTGCTCACTAAATTATTAAAGAATTTATTTGAACGGGCACGTCCTGATATTGTTCCAAGTCTTGTTGAGGTGCACGGATTTTCATATCCGAGTGGTCATTCCCTTGCTTCTGCTGCAATATATTTTACGCTGGCAATTATTGCTTTTAGGTACTTTCCAGAATTTAAAAAGCGTTCAATTCTTTTTTTAGTAAGTACAACTGTGGTTTTCTTCATTGGTCTTTCTCGAATTTACTTAGGTGTTCATTATCCAAGTGACGTGGTAGCTGGCATTTCAATTGGCACCGCCTGGGCATTTTTGCTTGGAGCTGGAGTCATGATTTTTAGAAGTAAAAAGGATTCACATCTTCTAAAAACAGAGAGCTTCGTAAAATGAAGGAAGCTCTAAGAAGAATGCCCCGGACAATTTGGGCACTCGGCATAGTCAGTCTCTTAATGGACACCTCTTCAGAAATTGTTCACGGCTTGCTTCCTGTTTTTCTTATTACTTCCCTTGGTGCGAGTTACACAATGGTTGGACTCATTGAGGGACTTGGCGAAGCTTCAAGTATGATTCTTAAAGTTTTCTCAGGCCCTATAAGTGATTGGTACGGCAAACGAAAGCCTTTAGTGCTTTTAGGATATACAATGGGTGCCCTTAGTAAGCCCTTGTTTGCATTAGCTTCAACTCCCATGCTTATTCTTGGTGCTAGAATATTTGATCGAACTGGTAAGGGAATTAGAGGTGCCCCCCGTGATGCTCTTGTTGCTGATACGGCACCTGCTGAGCTTCGAGGTCTTGCCTTCGGTTTACGGCAATCCCTAGATACAGTCGGAGCTTTTATTGGACCACTTTTAGCGATCCTATTGATGTATTGGACAAATGGGAATTACCGCTTGGTATTTTGGATCGCTGTGGTCCCTGGACTACTTTCAGTGGCGGTGTTAATTTTTGGTGTCAACGAGCCTGAGAAAAAACAAATCCATGAACCAAGACGCCTTTCTTGGGGTGTCTTACGCGAGTTCAAATTTCCTTTTTGGGCTATCGTAATTGCTGGCGCGATTTTTCAGTTAGCAAGATTTAGTGAAGCGTTTTTAATACTAAAAGCAAAAGATATAGGGCTTTCAGTTTCTCTTATTCCTTTAGTTTTAGTCGCGATGAATATTGTCTACGCCTTATCGGCGTTTCCTGTCGGTTGGCTCTCAGATCGAGTTCAAAGAGAATTGATGATCATTGTCGGATTTTTACTGCTCGTATTAGCTGATCTATTCTTAGGATTTGGTGAAAACCTGACTCATGTATTTTTAGGTATTATGCTTTGGGGACTGCATATGGGTTTTACTCAAGGCGTCCTTGCTTCGCTTGTTGCCGACCATTCACCGACTGCTTTCCGAGGGACTGCCTATGGCTTGTTTAATTTAGTAAGCGCTGTGGCTCTGCTTCTGGCGAGCGGAATAGCTGGGATACTTTGGGATCAGTTTGGTCCTCAGCAAACTTTTGTTACCTCAGCAGCAATAGCATTTTTAGGTTTTATTGTTTTTATTATTGTTTTAAAAGTGCAGAAGAAAAAAATATTTAATATTGCAATCAAAAGTAATTAAAAGACGATTAAGCATGCCGTTCATTCCGAATGAAGCCTGGCGAAAAGCAGAAGAAAAAAAGAGTATCGATTCTTTAAATTTTATAACCAAATGAATTCAGCTCGGCTTCAAAAACGAATAGAGTGCCGTTTAAAGTTATCTTTTTTTAACAATATTGCATTAAACCCCTGCCACCACATATGACTACTTAAAATTTTTCATTAAGCTTCAATAGCCTCATGGAGTTAGCAATCACTATAAGAGATGCCCCCATATCAGCAGCTACTGCGAACCATAGATTTGTTAATCCAAACAATCCTAAAATGATAAAAACAGCTTTTATCGCAAGTGCAAATCCGATATTGAATCGAATTATTCCTAAAGTCTTTCGACCATGTTTGATCGCGCTCGCAAGTTGTCCTAGATCATCAGTCATAAGCGCCACATCGGCAGTTTCAATAGCTGCATCCGTGCCAGCAGCACCCATTGCAATACCAACAGATGCAAGAGCAAGCGCCGGGGCATCGTTAATTCCGTCGCCCACCATACCAACAAACAAATGTCGATTCGTGAGTGCTTTAATTTCAACGACTTTATCTTCTGGTAATAAATCTCCCCTAGCCTTATCGATCCCTACGATTCTTGCAATTGAATCAACTGTTCTTTGGTTATCGCCACTTAACATGACGATTTCTCTGATGCCAACTTGATGTAAGTTTGTGATTGCTGTGCGTACTTTATCACGCGGCTTATCCGCCAGCCCTAGAATTCCTAAAATCTCACCCTCACAACCTGAATGAGGCTTATGACCCACAATCATTACCGACTGGGCTTCATCTTCTAGTGTCTGAAGATATTTTTCCACCTCAGGACTGCAAACATTGAGCGCGTGAGCGAGCTTATGATTACCAGCAAAATAATGGTGAGTTCCAATTGAACCCTCAACCCCTTGACCAGGAATGAGCTTATAGTCCGACACTTCTTCTGCCGAGACATTTTTCCCCTCACAGTATTTCACGACTGCTTTAGCGAGTGGGTGTGAGGAATGTTTTTCTAGAGAATGTGTTACTCGTAAAAACTCTGTGACTTTAGACAAGTCCATTATTTTTTCAGAAACTACCTGGGGTTGACCTTCTGTAATCGTCCCAGTCTTATCAACTGCTATGGCTTTTAATTTTCCAAGGGCTTCTAGATAGACGCCCCCTTTTACTAAAACTCCATTTTTCGCCAGAGCTGTCAGTCCTGAAACGACTGACACTGGGGTTGCAATAACAAGAGCACAAGGACAAGCAATAACAAGAAAGACAAGCGATCTATAAAACCAAAGATCCCAGGCTTGAGAAAATAACAGCGGCGGTAGTAGGAAGACAAGAAGTGCAACAATGGTTACAATCGGCGTATACACCCGAGCAAACTTATCGACGAATAATTGAGAAGGAGCTTTTTTACCTTGAGCCTCTTCTACCATGCGAATGACGTTAGCAATTTTTGTATCTTTATAAGAATGGGTAACAGTAATTTTTAAACTTCCACTTTCATTTATAGTTCCAGCAAGAATTGTGTCGCCTACATTTTTCGAAATGGGTTGAGATTCTCCTGTTAGCGGAGCTTGATTAACATACGAATTGCCTTCATAGACGATTCCATCAAGAGGAATTCTATCTCCAGGACGTATTAGAAGCTTTTGTCCAATTTCAATTTCTTCAACTAGTTTTTCGCTGAGGCTTCCATTATCTGAAATCAAATTAGCCCGAACAGGAGTAATTGAAAGGACATCTCGAATAGCTTTTCTAGCTCTTGAAACACTAAAGGCTTCGAGCATTTCGGCTAAAGAGAATAGAAAGACAACAGCAGCAGCTTCGGAATACTCTTTAATTGCGAACGCCCCGATTGCAGCAAGAGTCATTAGAACATTCATATCAAGACTTCGTTGCTTGAGTGCTCGGAATGCTTTTGGGAAAATGAGAGCGCCGCCCGTGACTGTAGCTATAAGGTAAGGTATTAAGAGCCAGTTATTTGCAACATCAAAAAACCATTGGGCGATAAGACCTGCTGTTAGAAATGCACCGGATAAGCTGACAAGTATCACTCGATTTTTATTCTCAGTTATGAAATTGAGAGGCTTTGAACCTTCACGGACTTTAACTCCGGATTTATTAATTAAAATTATTATTTCATCTTTTGAAAGAGTCGGATCGTGATCTACTGAAACCTGAGAGGTCATAAGGTTTGCTGTGACTTTAGCTACCTTAGGATGATTTAAAGACTTTTGGATTGCCGCGATTTCATCAGCGCAGTCCATTCCAGAAACATAGAAGTTGGAAACTGTAGCTTGTGAAATTTGTCTTAAAACTTTGCTTTCAACCTGGCTAGAATCCGTACTGCAACAATTATCATGATGCTTATTTTTTTCCATAATAGCTTCCTCTTAGACATCAGGACTTGGCTTGCAAATCCTGACGTTATTTTCTGTCAAAACAATTACTTTGAGTCTTTTTTCTCTTCTTTGTCCGCTTGACCCTTGCCATCTTCTTTATCATGACAAGTGCAATCTTTTTCGGCTTTCCCGCACTTTTCGCATGTCATTTCTTTATGGTCTTTAGAACTGTGAGACTGCTTTTCTTTTTTAGAACTATGTTTATGATCGTCCGCAGCTTGCGCAGTAGTAGCAAAAGACAAAGTCGCTACAATTGCTGTTAAAAATATCTTTTTCACGAGAACTCCTTTTGTATGGCGAGCATTGTCGCCGGTTTATTTTTTTAGTGAGCTACTTTGCCTGTCATTCTTGATTCAAATTTAGAAAATAAAATCGGAAGCACAATGAGCGTTAGTAGTGTCGAAGAAATAATTCCCCCAATTACAACCGAGGCTAAAGGCCTTTGCACTTCGGCACCGATACTAGTTGAGATCATCATAGGAATAAATCCAAATACGGCAACAAGCGCAGTCATCAACACTGGGCGAAGTCTTACTAAAGTTCCAGACAAGACAAGATCCTTTCCGGTTTTTCCCTCGGCTTTGAGTTGATTAAAGAAATTGACCAGGACCACCCCGTTTAGAACTGCTATACCTGAAAGCGCGATAAATCCAATACCTGCTGAGATACTAAACGGCAGACCATTTAAGATAAGGCCTATAACACCGCCAACCAAAGCCATCGGAATACATGCAAAGATTAATAAAGTCTGGGCCACACTTCCGAAGGCCGCATAGATCATCATTAAAACTAGAACCAGCGCAATGGGTGCTAAGATGAGAAGTCTCGATCTAGCTTGCTCTAGATTCTTAAAATTTCCACCCCATTCAAGATAGTAGCCCTCTGGCAATTTTAGCTGAGTCTCGACTGCTTTTTGAGCCTCTAACACAAAGGATTCGGTATCACGTCCACGTAAATTAATTAAGACAGCAGTTCTTCGATTGGAATTTTCTCGATTAACAGAACCATATGTTTCTTTAAATGAAATGTCCGCTAACTTACTAAGTGGCACTAGAACATTTGCGCCTATGCCAACTGGTAAATCTTGAATCGTGTTCAGATCCGACCGTAAGTCGTCAGCAAGTCGAACCACAATTGGAAATTTTCTTTCACCCTCATATAAAAAACCGGCTTCCTGGCCGCCTAATGCGATCGATACCGAATCAAGGACATCTTTTACTGAGGCATTATATGCAGCAAGTTTTGCTTCTACTGGCTCGATTCTTAAGACGGGCGAAGTTCCCGCCAAGTCGACTTCGACATCTCCGGCACCTTTAACTTTTGAAACTATTTCTTGAGTCTTCTTTGCAAACTCAACCAGCTTATCAAGATCAGGTCCAAAAACTTTAACTGCCACATCGGCTCTTGTTCCTTCCAAAAGTTCATTGAACCGCATCTGAATAGGTTGTGATGCAAGGTAAGTTTGACCTGGTATTTCTTTTTCAAGTTTTTCCACCATGAGTGAAACCAGTTCCTGATATGTTCGTTTTGAACCATCAACTTTCGGCCAATCATCACGAGATTTGAGCATAATATAGGTATCAGAAACGTTAACTCCCATAGGGTCAGTTGCCACCTCACTTGTTCCTATTCTTGAAAAAACATGACTGACTTCAGGAAAAGTCTCGACAACTTTGTCAGCCTTTCTTTGAAACTCAACTGACTGGCTTAAACTCGCATTCACCGGTCTAATCATATGAAACGCAAAAGATCCTTCACTCAACTGTGGTAAAAACTCAGCTCCTCTTGTCATAAAGAGTGCAATACCCAAAACAACTGATAAAACTCCTAAAGCCATTGTTGCCGTTTTATGTTTAAAAGCGAGTTCAAAGAAGGGTATATAAGCTCTTTTGAACCAAACCATCAGCTTAGGTTCTTTCTCTGCTACCTTACCAGATAGAAAAATGCTCGCTAATGCGGGAGCTGTCGTAAACGACAGAACAAGTGCGGCAAACACCGCTAAAATGAAACTTGCAGCCATGGGTTGAAACATCTTTCCTTCAACACCCGTGAGTGCAAAAACTGGAAGGAAAACCATAATCACAATTATTTCACCAAAACCTGCTGCAGTTCTAATTTCCACCGTAGCTTCGTAAACTGCTTTTTTAATTTCTTCAGCTGACAATTTTCTGCCTAGAGATTGCGAGCGCTGTTGAATGAATCGAACACAATTATCAAGTACGATAACTGTTCCATCGACAATGATTCCAAAATCCAGTGCGCCTAAGCTCATTAAGTTCCCAGAGATACCAAGGGGCTTCATAAGTAAGAATGTTGCTAGTAAAGATAAAGGAATTGTAATTGCGGTAATCAGAGCCGCTCGAATATTCCCTAAAAATATGAGGAGAATTATTGTGACAAGGAGCGCTCCCATTATTAAGTTATGTTCAACTGTGCCTAACGTTGCGTTGACAAGATCCGAACGATTGTAGACCGTCGTAATTTCAACACCTTCAGGCAAAGTCTTTCTGATTTCATCCATTTTCGTATGAACCCGAGTTGAAACTGTTCGACTGTTTTCTCCTAGTAGCATCATAACAGTGCCAAGAACTACTTCTTCACCGTCGTAAGTTGCCGAGCCTGTACGAAGCTCTTTCCCTAAAGTCACTTTCGCAATATCACCTATTGTGACAACTTTGAAAGACTCTAAATTTTTAACGGGCACTCTCTCAATAGCTTTCGGGTTTTTTAAAAGGCCAACACCTTGAATAAGAAATTGCTCGGCCGTCTGCTCGACGTATCCGCCGCCTACATTTTTATTAATTTTGGTCAGAGCTTCGTTGATATCATCAAAATGAATTCCAAACGCGGCCATTTTCACAGGATCTGGCTGCACATGATATTGCTTTTCAAATCCCCCAGAAGTATTGATCTCAGCGACACCTTCAACCGTCAAAAGTCTTGGTTTAACAAACCAATCTTGCAGAGCTTTAAGCTCCATCAGTTGTTTAACTCTGTCCTCACCTTTTTCTTTTTTCTTAAAATCCAAAACGAATTGATAGATTTCACCAAGACCAGTTGAAATAGGCCCTAACTCCGGACTCGCAGATTCTGGCAACGCACCTGAAACTCCCTGTAATCTCTCAGTGACCAGCTGTCTTGCTCGGAAAATGTCGACAGAGTCTTTGAAAATCACCGTAACTTGAGAAAGACCAAAACGTGTGATGGATCTGACCTGTTCAACTCCCGCAACTCCACGCATAGAGGATTCCACAGGGAACGTTACAGTTCTTTCAATTTCTTCAGGCGCAAGACCATCAATAACTGTATTAATTTGAACCTGATTGTTTGTAATATCTGGAACGGCATCAATTGGCAGATTTTGAAAGCTGTAGATTCCTGCCACAACAAGCAAAGCAGTCAAAAGAAGAACGACACCACGATTATAAATTGAGAAATGAATAATTTTATTAAGCATAATAGAGCTCCAATTAGTGAGAGTGACCTTCAGGAGCGCCACCAAATGCGGCAATCTCTGCGATTCTTATAAATCCAAGACCAGTAATTGCGATTTCATCGCCATTTTTTAGATCTTTGGACCGGATAGTAATTTTATTTCCTGATTTACTTAACTGTTCAAAGTCGATTCTTTTATAAAGTCCCGTACGGTAGCGATAAAGATTTACTTCAACTCCTGCCGTTACGACTGCGCTTTTTGGTATTTCAACGGTAGCCGCATTTATGACTTTGATTTTTTGAATCCTGAAATTTTTTTCTGCTTCAGGAGAAAGCTTAATACCTTTATCTTCACTCGCCTCTAAAATTCCCTTATTAGGCCCAACTTGAGGATTTTCCTCTTCGCCTTCATGTTCATCGCCGTGACCATGACCTCCCTCCTCACCCTCATGTTCATCGTGATCTTTATGTTCAGCAGACTCAGATTTTTCCTTCTTTTCTGACGAGTGGTCATGATCATCACTGGCCTGAACAAATCCGATCAAGCTTAGCAAACAAACTATTAAAAAATATTTTTTCATAAAACGGCCTCATTAAATTTATTATCTAGGATTAAAACTTGTCCAAGTGCCTCAAGGGCTTCTAACTCTGCAGAATTTCTTTTTTCTTCAAGATCAAAAATTTGTCGATGTGCTTCAATTATAAGAGAGCTCGGAACAAGACCTTTAAAAAACTGGCGCTCAATTTTATCATGTTTTTGATTAATTGATGAGAGGCTTAAGGAATTCTTAACAGCCAAAACAGTTTGATTGTATCGGTTAATAAGCTCGGCTTTTTGAGCCGTTACTTTTTTCCTTGTCTGATCAAGTCCCATTTCGGCTTCAATTAATCTTTGAGCACGATAAGCTCTCCCAGACCCATTTTGGGTAAATATAGGAATGGGCATCGAGAGACCGAAACCCACATAAGTTGCTTTAATTCCGCTATCCTCTGTCGTTTTAACTGAGGGTCCAACCCTTAAATCTGGCCAAGAGTCGCCTTGAGCAACTTCTTTCCGACTTCGTGCAAGCTTTAATTCTGCGAGTGCGGCTCGAACTTGCGGCGAAGGTTCACTTTCTATCGAAGTTTCTAGCGTTGGCCAATTCTGCTTTCGTGGAGGCAAACTCTTGGCTATTATAAATTTTGGAATTCCAGTTAGGGCCACCATCATCTGATATATTTTTTCTTCTTCAGATTTTAGTTTGTTAAGTCCCAATTGATGATCGGCTAAGGCCATTCTAAAAACAGATAATGAAACATCTTGTTCAGGCGACAAAGCGGGTCTTTTGTTATATTGATTAATTATTTTGGAAAAAGTTTGAATGGATTCTTCTTCAACATGTATTTCGCTTTTTAAATGAGTTAAGCGGTATAAGCCAAGCATAATTCCAAGTCTCGATTCAGAAACTCCAAGGTCCCGATTAGCTCGAGCTCTTTCGACTTCTCCTTGAGCTTCGTTAATCAAAGCTCCTCTTTTTCCACCTAATCTTAAGGTGAAAAATAATGTTGCTGTTGTTTCTGAATTTTTAGAACCTTTAGAAACAGTTTCAGCATCAAGCTCTGGGTTGATCCATTGCCGAGATACCCCTTCTAATTCTTGCGCCGATTTTAACTGTTGTTCCGAAATTCCAATTTCAGATGACGTTTTTTCGGCGCATTTAATGAGTTCAAAGTAATTGCTCGCTTTGCAATCGGAAGGAGCATCTGCTGCCAAACTAACCAAAGGTAAAAAAAGCCAAATAAGATATATAGATAGTAAATACTTGAGCATCATGGATGCGGTCTCCTAAAAGTTATTCTTAAGAAAATAGTTAGTATTGAAGTCCTCTTATTCTCGAGGATTAATAATACGAATTAGCTTAAATTTTTTGAGTGAGTGGTAGCGGGATTAGATATTAGGCAATTGGCGGACGAAACAATAGCGATGTAAAATTAAAAAAGACGACAGACTTAAGAGTAGTCTGTTGTGCGCCTAAAGAATTCATAAAGTTGAAATAAACATGCGAAGTTAAAATGAAAGCACAGTGGCCCAAGTGACAAGTGTGGCTACATGAACCAGCGTGATGGCAGTCAGTAGTTTTGCTCTCCTCATGAGTGGGATTTTCGAGCGATGCGTTTTGCGATTGGCTATAAGTAGTTGAAACTTCCGTATTTAGGTTATGAAAAGAAAAATCATCTGAACAAGAAGTAACGGCCTGGCTTGCAACACCAAAAAAAGTTAAGAATGAAAGTAAGCATGCAATAACAAGCCGCAAATAAACCTCTGCCGTCAAAGAATAGTCAGTATTTTGAACGAGTCAATAAATACAAAGCTTTTAGAGTCGAAAATTATCGGTACTTAAATTGTACCGATAATTCTTGAGCTTGAGACGAAGCCTCTACGGGATCAGGTTGAATGATTAAAAGAGCATTATATGAAGGCAGAACGGACTGGCGTTCACGACCTTCACCTTCATTATAAATGACTACTTCTCGATTTTTGTATGTTTGGCGTCCTTGCGCATCAAGAACTGGATTTCCGCTTATGTCAATTACTGGGATACTTGCTCCACGAGTGGCCTGAAGACCTTCAAATAAAGTGAGAGCCGTGTTCGGGTCCATACGGGGGCAACCACCTGAAGCACGTCTTCCAAGGCTTGCAACTTTTTCGGGTAGATTTACTTCGTGAAGAGCAAGTCCACGATTTCGGATGTAAAACATCGAGTTTGGCATATCTGCATCGTCGTATGATTTTGATTTGTAGTCTTTTACTAATTCTTGAAAATTGTAATATCCAGATTCAGTTACCGAGAAATAAGAATCTGCAGGCCTGTTTCCGCAAGCCTGAATTCTATCACGCAACTCAAATTCATGTCGGCCCGTTGAAACTTTAGCTACCCGGATTAATTGTCCACGTCGGTAAATTCGAACAGTTTGTGCACCCTTAATTTCTGACATAACAGGCTTCTTTTTAGCATCTCTTTCAAGAGCACCAAATTTTCTTACCTGAAGTGCTAAACTTCCATATTGAGCGTTGAAAGTTTGAGCGGGCATAACAGAAGTCTCGTTGCCAAGATATAAACCTATTTGTGACATTACAGGCAAATTCACTGGAATTTGTGAAGGTAAAACTTCATTTTGCTTATAAGAATTTGAGTTATTGATCACAACCACGTATTCATACTCTCTGACCCAAGGTTTAGTTTGAAGATCAGCTTCTTTGAATGGAACAACTTTTCGGTTCATGCCAACTGGAAGTTGAGTTGTGACTCTTTCGTAATTGGTGATAGCTGAATCAACTGGGTTGTTATAATCCCACGTACAGTCGCGCAGAAACATATTCCCTAACTTACGACCCGGTTTTCCAAAAATATTTGCCTCAGCAACTGTTGCACCAATCATCAAGGCCGCGAAAGCCATAAGTGGCATGTATTTCATTTTCATAAGGCGATATCTCCCAGCAGACGTTCAACTTTTAAGGTTATTTAATCAAGCGCAGTCTAAGTGAATTCCCTCAGAATTGAACCTGTCGGGATTTTGGACAGTAATTTTTCATTGGTGGTGTCGATTTTTTGATCAAACCTGAAAGATTTTTTAAAAAACTCTATTCAAACTCGAACATTTTTGATCTTATTTATCTGTTAAGTTTTGTTTTCAGGTCAGTGGGTATTTCAATTGGGGTATAATGCCAACATTTGCCCCTCCAGCGTTGCTCTTCGGAGCTTAACAAAAAAGTGAACCTAACCCTGCGAATAAAACTAACAAACTACGGAGAATGAACATGAAATTTCGAATTTTATTTTTTTTATTTGGCCTTTCAACTATTTGCCATGCAAATCTACAAAGTGAATTTCAAAGTCGCCTGGAAAGTATTGCTACGAATAAAATGACAGCACCTGAAAAGGTTCAAGCGGCAATCAAACTAATTGAAAAAAAAATCGCTTCCAAAATTGAAACTTCAGAAAACATGCAATCAGATGTTTATCAAGTAACCTTAGATTCTCAGAAATACTTTACATATATCGATCAACTCATTTATGTGAAATTTAAAAATCAAACGATATGTCGCGGACAGCTCGAAACTTTTCAGAACCGTCAAACATATCAGGGCCTTCAAATCATTTGCATAGATGACAAAAAGAAGGTTCAAACTTTTCAGGAAACTTTATAATTTAAAAAACTATCGCGATATTGAGGTCATTGGACTTGATCGACGCGACTCCACTCTACTCTACTCTACTCTACTATTACTCCAAATGTTGGGCCTTATATTTAA
This sequence comes from Pseudobdellovibrionaceae bacterium, assembly GCA_043730825.1. Taxonomy (GTDB): domain Bacteria; phylum Bdellovibrionota; class Bdellovibrionia; order Bdellovibrionales; family Bdellovibrionaceae. The sequence continues at coordinate 19,237 of JAYTJV010000061.1, read as the reverse complement.
TTTCTTAAACAGACTGTCCATCTTTGCTATCGATACTCCCAGACCAAGTTAGTCATTCTCGATACTTAAGCCCTGAAATTCTTTGGTCTCCTTCTTGAAATAGATATTAATGAGCCCAGCACTGCTCATTACAAAAAGGGGGATTCCATGTCTGCGTTTTTTAGCTCTTGCCCAAGATGCGGTGAATGTTCGCTTGAACACTTATCGACACACTCACACTGCGTGAACTGTTTTTATTCAAATGATGAGTGGACAACTTATACAAAACCCAAAACAAAAAATCTATTTCGGATTCCTAGTAGAATTAAAGGAGATATTTCATGATTCAAGCTTTTATTAAAATGTTTAAAAAATCAACTATGACACCCGCAGAAGCCGCTTGTAGACAAATAGAAATCGACAAACTCATTGAGGAGAATCGCACAAAATGCCTTCAACTAAAGACTTGGCTTTAGGAATGAATGATCAAAAAAATGAACTCGAGAAAGCTCTTGTACTCTGGTGGTGTGCATTATCAATTCGTGAGGTAGCCGCAAATCAAAGAATGATTGCAAGAGTAGAACGACTACATAACTTAATCAAAAATTTGGATTTTTTATGAGTAAATTTGATTCCTACTACTTTAAAGAAAAAATTAGGATCCTTACCTTAATTGAACAGGAATTGGTTATTATTTGGGAATTGGTTTCAAGTTTTGAGAAACAGAATGAAAAACAATTTAATCGATTTTTGACGGCACAAAGAGCTGCTAGAAACCTCAATGAGGCGTTTACAGCGTTCGCTTGTTCACAGGGTTACTTAAATTCTAAGGAGAATTCATGATTGAAAATCAAAAATTTGAATTGTTTGTTGGTCGAGAAGTAGAAGGAAAGCTGGATGCAGCTAAATGTGTTGGAAGTGCCGTATACCAGGAAACTGAACGACACTATACAGTTAAGCTAATGGCTCTTCCCGGCATTACTTACTATCTAGTTAAAAATTATGAATCAAAGGATAGATATACTCTTTATTCAAAACGCCAACGAGATGAAAATGGAATTCATTTTAATTCACCGATTGGTATGGCAAGGCTTAAGCCTGAGTTAAGCTCTTATCTTGAACTCTATATTCCCATTTTTAAAAGCAAACTCTTTATGAGTCTCTTTCCAAAGTGTATGTCCCAAGTCTCAGCTTAAAACTTTACTAGAGTCTGAAAGGTTTTTGAATGATAGTTATTCTAAAGCGGAGATGGCCTTCGCTTGTCTTTTTCCTACTAATTTACAATTCAATTGCTTACGCAAGTGTAGAATCAACTTTGATGAATATCCAGTCACGGCTGATTGGAACTATTCTTCCCGTTGCTTCAATTATTGGGCTTGTTTTCGCAGGCCTCTCGTTTGTTGCGGGATCTCCAAATGCAAAGTCTCACCTAGTTCTCGCTATTATTGGGGCCGGCGTAGGTTTCTTAGCTCCAAGTATCGTTAGTTTTATTCAAAGTGTGGTGCACTAAGCTTGCTAGGCAGGAGGTTGTTTCATCCTCCTGCCATTTATTAAGAAGGGAGAAAAATGGCATTAGACGTTAAAAGCGTAAGCATGAGTTTAGATAAAAAACTGATTATTCTAGGATTTGAAGTTTTGGATTTATTGGCGCTTTGCTTAGTAATCTCCATTTTGAATTTTGTCTTTGGATCAACTAGTTTGAAACTCTACTTAGTCTGGATTCCTTCTATTGTGCTTGCGACAGTTATTAGACTAGGGAAGCGAGGAAAACCAGATAACTATATTCTGCATTGGATTCGTTTTCAAATTCGACCAGGAATTTTATCAGCTTTTCCGGATTCAGAATTGATTTCGTTTAAGGAGAAAAAATGAAGAGTAATCTGATTAGCTACCTCGATATTTGGGGTTTCGAACAGGATTTTGTAATTTTTAAAGATGGTTCCCTAGGTTTCGGTCTATCATGTTCACCTCTTGATGTTTCAGCTTGGAGTGATGATCAGTTAAATAACTTGAGTAGAAAAATTGGTAATTTTTTAAATGCTTTTCCAGAAGGATTGGATATTCAATTTGTTCAAGATATTGAAGCTGGTAACAATGACGTAATAAACCAATATAAAAATTATGTTAAAGTCGATCAGGACAATTTTGCTTTTCGCATGACGGAAGACCGAATTCAACATTATAAAACACTTGATGAAGAAGGTTTACTTCCACGTCATGGATTAAAGATATTCGTCCGAAAGAAACTAGAGTCCGCTTTAGCACCCCGAACAAACTTATTTGCTAAACCAAAGGACTTTATTGCCATTTCAAAAGAACGTTTAAACAATGAAATTCAATTGGCCTTAAGAAATAGAACAGATTTAATGTCAAATTTAGAAGCCCTAGGTGTTCGAACAAGTGAAATTCATGCTGAAACTTTAGTGAAAAAGATTTTCCAACAATGGAATCCTACTCATTCAGGTGGTTTAGGTTCTTATGACCCCGAAGACATACGTTCGAATCTGTTATTTACTGATGTTGGAATTAATCCTTTGGGTTTTACTTTATCAAATTTTCACTTCCGAGTTATCAGCTTAAAGCTTCTTCCCGACCAAACAGTTTCAACCATGGCTTCCCAACTAAGGGAATTACCATTCGACTCTAAACTGCTTCTTACCATGCATGTTCCAAATCAAATGAAGGAATTAGAAAACCTCAAAACTCAACGGCGTATTGCTTATTCTATGGTGGCTGGAAAACGAGGTGTTTCGGATTTAGAAAGTGAAGTTAAGTTTAAAGATTTAGAAACGCTTTTAGACGATATGGTCGCCCAAGGCGAGAAAGTTTTCCATGTTTCAATAAACGTCATTTTAAGACATCAAGATACTTCTGTCCTCGATGATCAAGTGTCGCAAACCCTTATGGCTTTTCGAAACATGGGTGGCGCAGAGGCCTTGCAAGAAACCTTAGCAAGCTTTGATATTTTTGCTCAAGTTGCGATGCCAAATGCTCGTTGCACAGAAAGATTGAAAAAAATAAAAACTTCGAACTTGTGTGATTTAATTCCACTTTACGGTCCCTGGGAGGGATTTGCTGAACCAAAAATTCTTCTAAGATCCCGAATGGGCAGCCTTATAAAATTTGATCCCTTTGGTCGCGAGCTTTCAAACTTTAATCAAATTGTGAGCGGCGGTTCCGGAAGTGGAAAATCATTTTTAACAAATACTCTTTTAATGCAGATGTTAAAGGAGAGCCCAAAGGTTTTCTTTGTCGATATTGGCGGTAGTTATCAAAAAATTTGTGAAACATTTTCTGGTCAGTACATTCCTTTAGGAACGGAATCAACTTTTTCGCTCAATCCATTCGACTTAAGCCCTGGAGAGTCTCGTCCAAGTAATCAAAAAATAAAATTTCTTGTAGGCCTTGTAGAACTCATGACTCGTGAAGAAGGAGACAAATCCATAGGTCGCCTGGAAAGAGCGGAAATTGAAACCTATATCCAAAAGGTTTATGATGAACATGCCACTCCTTCTCTCAGGCACTTGCAAGAATTTCTGCTAAGACATCCAGATAAGGAAATTTCTCGAATTGGTAAGGTTTTAGGGCCTTGGTGTCATAACACTCCCTATGGGCAATTTATTGATCAGAAATCAACTATCGAACTTCAGAAATCTTTAGTTTGTTTTGATCTTAAGGGTTTAGAAAGTCACCCTGATCTTCAAGCCGTCCTACTTATGATTATAACCGACTTTGTTTGGCGTGAAGTTCAAAAAGACCGAACGCAGATGAAGTTTCTAATATTTGATGAGTGCTGGAAACTTTTAGAAAACGATGCCGGTTCAGCATTCATTGGGGAAGTATTTCGTACCTTCAGAAAATACATGGCAAGTGCTATCGCAATTTCACAAAATATCGATGATTTTGCCAAATCAAAAGTAGCAAATGCAATCTTACCTAATTCTTCAGTAAAATGGATTTTAAAGCAAAAGGGCGCTGATCAAGAGCGGCTAAAAACTGTGTTGTCGTTAAATGAAAATGAAGCGCAACTCATTTCGTCACTCACGCAAGTGAAAGGTGAATACTCTGAAGCTTTCTTAATGGCGGAAGATCAACGGTGTGTAGTCGCCATAGAGTCAACTCCGCTCGAATATTGGGTAGCTACTACAGACTCGAGGGATCTCGCAGCTATTGAAGAATATCGAAAAACGTATCCAGAACTAAATACAGAAGAAATCATCATTAAACTATCTCGTGAGTTACCAAAAGGTCGAATTTAAAGGAGATTTATTGAAGCAAATAGCGAAAGTCCTTTTTTGTGTATTTTTAATTGCAAAGCCACTACCCGCAAGAGCTGATATGTTTGGAGGGGATCTGATTTATCTTGCACAAATACTTGCAAATGCAATTGAGCAGTTAGCTAAGACAAAGGAAATGCTTTCTAACTCAAAATCAAATTTAGAATTACTGAAAGAAGTTAATCAAGGAATTAACGATTCTCTAGGTCTTGCTAAAACAATTTTTCCAGACATTGATCCTGGAATTTACAACGACTGGAATAAAGTTTCAGATGCTTTGAATCGACTGCAGCAAATTTACGGGATAGTGACCCCATCACCACACGAAAAAATCTATTCAAATGCTGATCGTTCAGTTGCGGAGGCGATTAGTTTAAATAATTCAATTTACACCTATACAAAAGAAATTGATCAAATTGGAGAAGCAATTAAAGATGCTAGTCATTTGGTTTCACCGAAAGGTGCACAAAAGCTTACAGCTCAGTCCCTGGGAGTAATGATTCATGTTTTAAACCAAGGATTAAGAGCACAAGCAACAGGCCTTAAACTCCAGGCCCAAACAATGGCAGCTCAAACAAAAAAAGATAAAGACGCTACGAGAGAATATCTATCGACAGCGACATCTCTAAAAATCGCAATGAAGAGTCAAAAAGCCCAGTTTAAAACACCGAGGTTTTAAATGGATATGACATGGCTGGCTCAAGAAGCAAAAAATTTGCATCAAATTTTTCAATCATTCTTTTATCTTATTTGTGGAAGTCTATTATTACTGGGTTTACTCATTGAATATTTTAAATGGCCACTTGGGCAAATGCCAAGTTTTATGCAATTAGTTGGTCGTACAATTGTGGCTGCTATCATTTTGAATGCATACCCGGAAATCACTAATACGTTAGCAAATCTCACAGATGCCTTATCTCACCAGTTAGGAAGTATGAATCAGTTCCATTTAGTATTAGATAGGATGGGTGACAAGCTAGGTGAACTTTCATGGTCTTGGGTATCCGTAAAAGAAACTGTAATTCTTGTTATCTCTTTCTTAACGTTTTTTCTGCTTTATTTTTCTGTTCATATAGCTGATGCCTTCTATCTCTATGCTTGGACATTGCTTTATGTCTTTTCCCCGCTTTTGATTTCTCTCTATGTTTTGCCAGCGACCGCAAATGCGACATCTGCTCTTTTTAGATCCCTAATTGAAGTCTCTGCATGGAAGGTTGTCTGGTCAGTTTTAGCGGCATTACTTTGGAGCACAGCTTTGAGTGATATTAATAAGGATGCAAGCCAAGTTAGTTTTCTAACAGCCATTGCGTTTAATATCATCCTTGCAGGTTCATTGTTGTTAACTCCCTTTATAGTTCATGCATTAGCTGGCGGAGGAATGGCATCAATGGCAAAAGACCTTGGAGGCGTCGCAATTGGTGGAATGGCATTCTCGCCTGGAACGGCAGTGAATATCGGAAAAATTGCCGGAGGCAAAGCAATCTCTTTTAGTCGTGAAAGACTAAGTGGAATCAACGAAAAGTTTCAAATTCATCGAGCGGTTCAAGCTCGGAAAAGAGCAAAGCCAAGTCCCTATCCAAACTACGCCACTCAAATAAAAGCACGCAGCGACGATTAATTAGGAGAGCATAAATATGAGATTTGATATGGCTTGGGGCAAAGTTGCCTCAGAGAATTATATTTTGAAAGTCCTTGTTTTAGGTCTTTTTATTCTGACTCTATTTTTCGGTATCACGACTCTTAAACTTTCAACGAGAGGATCTTTAATTATAGAAAGATCCTGTTTTTCAAAAGCCTTGCAGGTCGTTGAAGATAATCGTACTCCAGCGGAGATTGAGACTTTCTTGAAAGAATCTCTAAGCCAAAGATTTAATAGCATTCTGCAGGTGCAAGATGGCTATCTCGCATCAGAAGAACGCCGTACAAAAGAAGAAGAACAAAAAGAGATGCAAACACGCGGAATTGAGCAGAGCTTTCTATTTTACTCATCCAGACAGAAAGCCGGTGAAATCCACGTCGAGGCTGATCGGATAATCAGAGTTGGGGAAGTTCGCTCTGCATTCAAATTTCCTTTAATCGTAAAAGTAGAAACAAGAAACCGCACATCTGGAAATCCTTATGGCCTTATCCTAGTAAAAACCGCACTAAAAAAAGACGAGGTTAACAAGTGAATTTGACCATAAAACTTTTCCTGTTATTTTTATGCACAACTTGCTACGGCGCCAGGTCAGTAAAGTGCGATGATACCAAGTCTGTAGAAATATACATGCGACCAGCCTTTGCAACAGTCTTAAACTTCCCCGTCAAACCAGAGCAAGTCATTATTGGAGGCAAATCTCAGGTTAGTATTGAATACATTAGGAATGATCTGGCTCTTACTCCCCTAACTTCAAATTCTAAAACTAATATTTTTGTGTATATGCAAGGAAGACGGTGTGGATTCAATTTAAGGATGTCGACACAAAATTTTGATTCGCTGGTTAATATCCGTGACCCCGAGGAATCTAAAATGAAAGTGAGAATGCAATGATAGATAATTCAGAGGTACTTTTAGCCAAAGATGACGGACATAAAAGTCGATGGGGCCTTAGCCGATTTTCATATTTCAAAGATGGACAAAAACAAACCCTTCGCGCTCGGGAGATAAGACTAGCAGCGGGAATCTTTTTTGGTACGACTGCACTTTGGGCTCTTTTACAATCTCCGAACGAATCTTTAGTTAAGTCAGAGCCGATTCCATTAAAGAATACATTTGTTTCTAAAGAAGAGAATATGAGACTTGAGAGCGAAAGTATTGAGCGAAGTTCAAATAAAGCAATTCCTCTGAAAAGGAAAAAGGTTTCAACTAAATTTGAAGGTCTTATGTTACAGACTCGGCCAAGCTTGGAAAAGATTCCACCAGGTCTTATAGTAAAAGCTCAATTAAAAGCTGGAGCGTCAAATGGTTTAGTAAAAGCTGCTTTATTAGAACCATTGTCTTTCAACGGTGATGAAATACTTCCGGCTGGAATTACGTTTTTAGGCGAAGGCTCTTCTACTGAAGAACGGTTAAATATTCGATTTACGAAAGTTGTTTTTAAAGACGGAACTATTCAACAAGTAGACGCCGTTGCAATGGATAAAGAAGATAACTTAGTCGGCCTTCGCGGATCTAAGGTAAGTAAATATGCCTCCTTGTTAGCAGGAAGCGCTGGCCTTAGTTTTCTTTCTGGAGTTACTGAGGGACTCCAGGAAAGACAAGTCAAAGGAGGAATAGAAATCCCCAAATCAGATTTGCGAAACGCAGCACTAAGAGGAATCCAAGTCGCAAGTGTTGAGCAATCTAAAGAAATCATAAGCAAGTGGAAAGAATCAAAAACAATCATTAGTGTTCCGGTTGAAACTGAAATACTTATTTTCTTTTCTGGGAACTAGATGAAAAAAGATCCTAGTTTTGAAAATGCTTTAAAACTTATCTCAAACCTGGTTTTTGAACCGGCAAAAGAAGTATATTTAGGATACAAGAAGAATGTAATGCCCTGGCTCAATATCTCGATAGCATGGGGTGTTCTTAATACAATGCAGGCTACGAATGTAACCACCTACTTGTTATCTCATTCAGGGCTAAGTTTTTTTATTCCAAGTAGCTTCTTAAACTATTCACTCTTTATCGGATTGCAATGGCTTCTACCAGTTTATTTCTGGGGACTTTTTCGAATGATGTTAAGAAGAAAACTGACAGTTAGACTTACGGAACTTTTTACGACTGCTAATTTGAAAACTGCCACTGGCAAGTTGCCATCACTCATTTTTGATCAACCTATTGATGAATGGACACGAAAGCTGCGTCTAAAAAAAATGAATCTGCCAAAAGAAAGTTTTACTGGCGCAAAGTCGTGTATAGAAAGTGGTCTTCAGGTCTATATTGATGACATCCGCGAAAACCGAGAATCTGGAACAATTGACTTTATATATTCACATCATGAAATGCCACGATTTGTCCCTCTTAAGAATTTGCAAATGAAGTCCGAAGGTGAATTTCTGTTAGGCGAGACAAGAGCTCGTACTATTACGGGCAACTTTGCAGAAGTTCCTCATTTGCTGATTGGCGGACAAACCGGCGGTGGTAAATCCACTTTATTAAGACAATTGATTACTAGTCTTTATATTAGCAATCTGGAATATTCATTTTATTTAATAGATCTCAAAGGCGGACTAGAGTTTCAACTTTTTGAGCAGCTCCCACGAGTAGAAGTCATCCCTAATGTTAAACGTGCAGTTGAAACACTTCGAACTTTAGAGAAAATTCTCGAATATAGATTTCAAGTTTTAAAAGCCAATAATGCTAAAGATCTGTCTGCCTATTTCAAAAAGCCAATCGCAGATAGAATTCATCCTGAATCAGTTCCACAATTTTACAGAAGGATTCACAGAACTATTACGGTTATTGACGAAGCTGCTGAACTGTTTATGGCCGGAAATCTTTCAAAGTCTAAAGAAGTTCAAGAGGCAAGACGTCTTGCAGGAAAAATCGCTGCTCAAGGTAGAGCCGTGGGTTTACATCTTATCATTGCTACACAGAAACCCGATGTGAAGGCTATTGACTCTCATATTAAGATAAATTTAACAGGGATTATTTCATTTCAAATGCCTAACTTAGGTTCCAGCATGTCTATTCTAAGTAGTGGTCGAGCTGTAGACCTTCCAGCAATTCCTGGTCGAGCCATCTGGAAATGTGGTCTTGATCAATTAGAAATCCAAACCCCATTCATATCAGCTGAAGAAACAGAAAACGTCCTTTCAAGTTACCGAATAGCACCACGTGATAATTCGGAAACCATGGAGCAAGAATGAAACTAAGCTTGCACCAAGATATACCAGCCTTTCGTAAACTTTGGGAATTCAAGGCCCTTACAACATCAGCTTTGTTACAGATTGCTTATCCCAAAACCAGCCAAGAGTATGGTTACCGAAGACTCATACAACTTGAAAAGAAAAAGTATATTCAGGCTATATCATCGCGATCAGGCGAGAGGTTCATTTGGATTCTCCAAAAAAAAGGATTCGAGGTTATACGAGATTGGCTTGGAGATCTCAAAGAAGAAGGATTTAAGTCAGAACACCTTTCGCATGATGTAATAGCAAGTGCATTCCAAATTGGAAATCTCATTAAAAACACAGAAATTTCACAAATCACATTTACAGAGCAACAACTTCGAAGAATAGATTTAAACAATTATCCAAGTTGGATTCCCAAAGATGATCGAAGACGTCCTGATGGCTATTGGAGATTCAATATTGATGGAAAATATAAGGTCGTGGCACTTGAAGTCGAACTTTCACAAAAAAGCCATGACGAGTATTACAACGTTGGAACATTTTATGATCAGACATCCGAAATTGATCAAGTTGTCTGGCTTGTTCCAAATCATACTGTCGCAAACTATATTCATAAGCGATTACAAAAAGTAGAATTCAATAGATCATCATGTCATTCTTTTATATCCAAAAAGGATTTTCTGACTCTTGGATGGCAATGCCCTATCCACTTAGGCAAAGATTATTCAAAAATGTTCAAAGATCTGTTTCTACAATCAACCTCCATTCACTATTCGGAACCGGATTGGTCAAAATTAACGGACTTCCGTAAATATCCAATAACTACAAAGCCTTATAATCCCCCTCTTGAAGAAGATTTCTTCTACTGAAGCACACTTTCACAAAAATATTTAAGAAAGGTAATTTATGAATTGGAAAATAACGTTTTTAGTCAGTATCGCTCTTACTTGGACCCTAGGATGTTCAACGCTTAAACAAACAGATCCGTCAGATTCAAAGAAGAGTAAAGAGTCCGAGGGACCAAAACTATTATCTCCAAAAGTTCGAAGGGTCTGGGTACCTGCTAAAATTGAAGGAGATAAATATTTTGATGGTCACTATATGTATGTCATTGAAAAACAAACGACTTGGAGTAACTAGTGGAAATTTCATTGCCGACTAAATCAAGGAAGAAACGACAGTTACATCATGACCGCATTGTATTGGATGAAAAATCAATGCAAGTCATACAGACTCTGCAAGATCAAATTCATTCCTCTATGAATGAGGTTGTAAAAATTGATACACGAAAGCTTGTTAACTTTTTGATTCAGTCTCGATCTCAAGTTTTAAGCCTGTCTGATTTAAAGTCTTTGAAAGAAAAATATTTTGATCAAGTGAAAGCTCTTGAATGGGCTTTGCTGCAAGCCAAAGAAGCGAAATTCAATAATAGCAACCTTACTATCAGTGACATTTTAAAAAAACTTGAGACACCCCTCGTCACTGAAAAAGCACCTCGTAAACCAAAGCCAGAGCCAAAAGGGAAAGTTCCTCTTGGCCCCCTACCCGTATAGCCAGATAAAGGCTTTAAAAAGCTTTAGTTAGCTTTTAAATGCTAGGGAAAGCTCAGTTTTATTATGACACCCTAATCAATAAAGTCCCAACTTGCTCTTTCCAGCAGAAGCAAAGATCCTTCTTGAAATCGAGATGAAAGTTGGACAAAACATATCTATCAGAGGAGAAATTCTCTTCTACGTTCTTTGAAAATAAAATCGATCGTGAGTATTTAAGCACAGTAGACGCTGCAAAATTTTTGTCTATCACCGAAAATGCATTAAGAATAATGGTCTGTCGCGAGCAGATCGAAGCATACAAATTCGGAAGACGTCTTCGTTTTAAGTTAAAAGATCTCAGGAACTTACTCTCCAAAAAAGGAGCGTAAATATGGCGATCAAAACTTATTCGCAAGATGGTAAAAAACTTTATGAAGTTTATATCAACGGCTCTGATTCTAGAGGAATTAGAGTTCAAAGAAGAAAAAAGGGAATTGATACACTTCGCAAAGCTCAAAATGCAGAATTTGAATTTAAACATGAGTTAGCGAAGTTAAGAAATGAGATAGCGCCTTACAAGTGGGAAGAATGGTTAATGGTGTGTTTGAAGAGAATGAAGTTATCCTCAGCTTTCTCAACAGTTATCAATTACGAGAAGCTTTTGGAAAAGTGGATTAGTCCACTTTGGACAGGAATGGATATATCGGAAATTAATAAGTCTGCCGTTCATGAAGCTATCTTTGAGAAGTGCAGTTCAGATCTGACTCCTAGTTCTCGAAAGACTATTTTAAAAATGGTAAGACGAATTTTTCAACTAGCAGTTGATGATGGCTTAATTGATAGGAATCCTTGTTCTGGAATATCGATTAAAGTTCCTGAATCTGACTTAACTGTTCTTACCAATAAGGAGGCTCTGCTTTTTTTAAAAGAGGCAAAGTTGTGTAACCACCGCTTTTATCAAGTTTGGGTCGTCGCTCTCATGACTGGGATGAGGTCTGGTGAATTATATGCTTTAAAATGGACTGATGTAGATTTTGAGGCAGAAATCATTTCTGTTTCTAGGGCATGGAATAATAAAAATGGTTTCTGCCCTACAAAAACGCAGAAGTCTCGAGCTGTTCCCATTTCTGAGGATCTAGGCATTTTCTTAAAGGAACTGAAGCTGCAAACTGGTGAGACTGAATTTGTCTTACCAAGAATCTGGGAATGGGAAAACGGTGAACAGTCGAGAATCACGCGGGAGTTCTGCCAGTCCATTGGTATTACCTCCGTACGGTTTCATGACCTAAGAGCTACCTTCATTACTAATCTCTTGTCCCGAGGTGTTTCGTTGGCGAGGGTTATGGCGATAGTGGGCCATAGCCAGATTAAAACGACCAACGGATATCTAAGGAAAGCAGGAGTCGAGGTAAAGGGTGCGACTGACTCTCTCGGGTACACAGTTCCACAAGCAAAGGCTGGGAAGCTGTTGAGCTTAGTCAGAGGCTAGTTTTTTGAATTCAAATTATTTTGCTACTTTGTGCTACTTATACTGTGTCGATTTAAGTAATTTCGGGGAGTTAGCCACCTGGCTGTCTCCCCGACCAATTTTATAACCTAGCGAACGCCCTAAGTACTTGAAATAATAAAGGAATTCGATGGGCGATTTTTCGAAGAATTCAAAACAGGTTATGTCTAAACCTAAGCTGAAAAAGCTCTCAGAATTCTTTGTTATGAATGAAGAAGATAAAATCAAATACGACGAGCTCAACATTTATTGTTCCACGTTTGAAGTAGCTCGCAACATCGCTTGCGAGCTCGATGAATTAAATCCGCGCTCTGAAATAAAACCAATTAAATTTTGAGGTATTGAAATGAATTTGAAATTTTCAATTTTTGCATTGGCTATAATCCTAACAAGCTGTGTAAGCATAACTCCATCTAAAGAAGTAGAAAATCAAACTTCAGTGAAACAAGCTGATTCAATTTGCCACGTTTATCACGATAATTTGTGTGTTGCTCCTATTATAGTTCAACCTGTTTCTAAAATTCCTGACTCTACATGCAATATGTATCAAGGTGATTTGTGTATTGCCCCGATAATTTCTCGCCTGCCAAATGCTGACTGCTCTATGTATAATGGTGACAGCTGCGTCGCGCCGATTGTTCGCTAATTAAAATTTAATAGCCTGTATCAGAGATACATCATCATTTTCTGAACCAAAGTTAGCTTCCAACTCTTCTGCCAAATGAACGTATCGTTTGTTTATCGCTGATGAACTATGACCAAGAACATCTTCACTCACGCGACGATCCCCTTCGACTTTCCTAGTAAGCCAAGTCGCAAAAGTGTGGCGCGTTGAATGTATGTCTTTATCTTTCAACTTAAGATCCAGAATGATTTTTCTAAAAGCTAAGTAAAATGGCTGATACGCAAATCCAAAAAGAAGTTGATCTTCCTCGGAAGGTTCTTCTTGTTTGGAAGCTTCGTCTTTTTATTCAAGCAATGCTTTTGCAAGATCTCGATTAATTAATGGAATGTATCGATTGAATCTTGGATCAAGTTCGCTTCTAGCCTTAAGTGGCTTTCTTGGGACAGATCCGTTTTTGTCATATAAGTATTCAAGTTTTGGTTGGTCTCGTAGAAGTACGTAACCAAAAATTTCAATTCCAGCTTCAGACATTCTTTTGAAGAGAGCTGTATTTTCAGTTGGAGTTTTACCAATTCTAAAAGATTTAACATGAAGCCCAAGGGCTTCGCTCGCTCGCATTCCAGTTTTACACAGAAGTTGGAAGTAGGTCGCATACTTGGGATTAACTTGTGAAAGTCTCTTTGTTACCAAATCAATTTCTTGTTCCGAGTAAATTGCTTCAAGACCGCGCCGTTCATCTTTTCCACAAAGTAAAGTTTCGCATCTAACAAAAGGACCTCGATAGTGTTCTCTTTCAAGAAAACTCAAAAAAGAGTTCAATGATTTAATTATATTGTTAACCGTATTTTTGCTTAACTTGCCGGTGCTGGATTTTATTGGATCTTGAACGCGCAGCCAATCTGTAAACTTATTGTAACTACGCGGCCACATCTCAGGATTGTTGTTTGAGTTCAAATCCAAGTACCAATGGAAAACGTAATTTTTAATAAAAGAAATTGAACTCTGCCAAGAGTTTGGAGCCTTTCTTTTAGCCCAAACTTCAAACTCTTCAAAAAGCTTATCGAACTTTTGATACTTGTTAATCCAATTTAGTCGCTTCTTTGCGTCTGTAAGTTCGACATCAATTTTAGCTAGAATTCTAGCCTTCTCTTTTTTTGCAGCTTCCAACGAATAAACATTATCAGGCCATCCGTGCTTTTCACAAATCCGCATGGTCTTTTTTGGTTTTAAAGAAGTAAATGCTTCAAACCCAATCAAAATGGGTGGGCTGCTTAGGCTCGAAATACAGCATTTTGGAGCATGAGCCCGCTTTTACAGACGCCTTGGTACCGGCTTAGAACCTTTTGCATCGTAAGTACAAGATATTATTTTGTGGAAGTGGGAATGCGGTTTTCTCGGTCGTATAATGCTATAGCTTCAACTTTACTTCTTGTTTTATCGTAACGAATCGTAACTCCGACTTTTTTATCAATATAAAAAAGTATGCCTGAGGACACCACATGATTTGGAATACTTTTGTCTTCTTTTACTTGATAGTGGGCATTATCAAAAATTTTTCTAGCATAATCCAAAGAACTCTCTGATTCATCTTCTTCTGGTGACCAAAATAGACTTAATAACTTTTTATCCTTCTTATTAATATTGACCGACAATTTTTGAAAATCTGTTTTCGGGTCATTGTAATTAATTACAAAATAATCATCACTCTGCACAATACTAGAGGGTTCTCCCAAAATATTTATAATATCTGTCTGGCCAGTAGTACCAATTTGAAAATTTAAGATCGTGGAAAATTTTAACATGGAATCTTTATTATGAGTCGAAACGGTTGTACACCCCACAAGAAGAGTTGATGTGAGATACATGAAAATGACAATTGCTAGTTTCATCGTTTTTTATCCTTTAACTTATCGCCATACTTCTTTTTGATCCACTCATGGGCACTAGGAGTTACTTTTTTAAGTTTATCAGGATCATATAAAAAGTGTTCAAGATTATTGGCAAAATCCTCTTCATGAGAGGTTTTACCATCATCTGCAATATATCCATCCTTACGACCCACCCAATAAAATTGCCTATCAGGCTCAACTTTATAATGCCAGCCCGTAGCACGACGATAGTCCTGCCGTTCTTTTTCACTCAAATCTTTGTAGCTTTGATGTATAAATTCATGCGCCAAAATACGCTCAAGTCCGCTCGGGTTAGCAAATGCAGAATCATAGATAGCAATAATACCTTCAGCATGGCTTGCGGGATTAGGAAAGTCCTTAGACTTTTTAAGTCGATAGAAACCTTCAATTCGGTCACTTAGTAAGAATTCTGGCAAGCCTTCAAGAGCTTCAATCATTTGTTCTTTTTCTGAATCAGTCCATACCCCTGGCTTTTCGTTACGGTGAGGCCAATCTTTTGGATTTCCCTTCTTAAAACGTTTTTGCGAATACTCATAGCCATAGGTAAGTTCTTTGCAATAAGTGCGAACTGTCGTTGGTTTTACAACAGTTCCATCTGAACGTACAAAACCAACTCTGGGATGACTGCGAACTACGTAGTGCCCTGGAGGACACTTCATTGAGTGACTCGTTAAACAATACAACACGACAATAAAAAATATGAAATTCTTCATTTTGTTGAAATATCACCAAAATAAAAATATGTATATTGCTTGTTAATTAAAGTTTATTTTTCCATTGATCAAAAATATTTCCAACATTGCTATGATCCAATTTTGAGCGGCCGTTTCTGTTTTTGTAGCCTTTCGCACTTAGCTCGCGAGCTTTTGCAGATACCGATAAACCTTTGCGCATCATCAGTTCGACAACCATACGGCACATTCGAATCTCGGATTTATTTAGAACTAAGCGGCCATCTTGGATTCGAAAGCCATATGGCGGGTTTCGAACTCTGTAATTATCAGGATTGTTGGATCGACCAACGGAAGTTTGAACTCTCACCCCAAGACGGTGAAGGACTGACAATATAACTGTTTTAGAAACATTAAATTTTCGAGCGATTTGTACCGCAGAAAGGACATTTTCTAGAAAAAGTTTGCGAATGGCAATTTTCTTTCGTTCTCAATTCGGTTATAAGCTTGAATAGCGCCACTTATTTGTGCCATCACTCCACAGTTTTTAAGTAGTTTTCGTGCTAGCCTTCAAGTTAAATATATTATTCTTTGCAAATTTGTTTAGACCGAACAGTGTAAGAGGGAACGCAATATTGTGTCCATTGGCCTGATTCATATAAAGAAAAAGCATAAAACCATTTTATTTGTTGCACCGACGCACTGATCATCACCTTATCGGGCATTACATCGGGCTGATAGCCGTCAACCTCGACGCACCAACCATAGGACCGCATTGTATTATCGGATAAAACTTCCAGAGCCTCATCCCCCACGGGTGACTTATCTATCGACTTGATACCGTTTTTATCTCCTACAAAAGAAAGATTGCTCTTTTTTAACATATACTCCGTTAAAAATCCCAAACTTGTATTATGTATCGTAGTTGCAGTCTGATAGATAGACCGCTCAGAACATGGTCCGATAACTTCGAAAGATAATGCTAAAACTTGCAGCGGAAGAAAAAGAATTAAAAATAATTTCATCATGGTCAGATAAATTGATTTCTTTTGTAACTCAATCTTTATTTTGGATAGTAAATAATTAACTTATTTATTATCCGCCTACCTGCATTCCCGGTAAAACATTTGGTCGGTCTCCATTTGAGCCCTGATCATCACCAAACCCTGGCTTTACTCCTGATGCTTGCATAGCAGGAGTAAAATAATCGGATTGAGCTAATCCCATCGCCTGCATGAATGTAACAAGCATTCGATTGTAATCTTGGCTTGCTGCGGGCGATGGTGAGTAATCGATATACTTATTTGTTTGAAGCACTCCGCCTCCGCTGCCAGCAATTAAAATTGGACGATCTCTGTAGTCGTGTGCGTGTGTTGCTTGTTCAAACCCAACGTACACAATACAATTATCGAGATAAGTTCCATTAGTTCCAGGCTCTGCAACGTTAAGTTGATTAATTAAATTCGCACTCTTTTGCATATGCCATTGATGGATCTTGCGCATGTTGAGTGAACTTTCACCAACAAAGCTGTGTCCCAAATCATGCCAACCTGTACCTGCAGTTGTGCCTATAACTGAATCAAAATTTAAGTCATCAACTCCTCGAGATAAACAAAGAGTTGCTACGCGAGTTGCTCCACATTTAATGGCAGCCACTAAAAGTTGGGTATAAGCATCGATCATGGGGCCTCGGTCGGCCGAAGAATCTTTATTATAAGTTCTTGTTGGAGCAACTGTGGAACAAGTCATAGGCATTGCCTGTACCGTTGTCTGTAATTGCGCAATCATCGCCATGTGATCATCTAAAATTGCTTTGTCGCTTGCCGTTGCCCGTGCGTTGTTTTTTAAGGACCTATATTGATCTAGCACTTGATCCACTAACAAATTATCTTTGGATCCCACGGGAGGAGCGCTTGTAATATTAAAAACCGCGTTGAAAGCTGTTAATGGTTGAGTGAAGCGAGTCGGAAATTCCATCTTACCATTTCGAAAGTCCCAGCTTAACTCAATCTCTGGCTCAGACTCAAGGATGCTTGTTCGTAAATGCAGAGCTCTTATAATCGGATTGTTTGGATATATTTTATTAGAGAGTGCCATGACCTGATCTATGCTTGGTCCAAAATATTTTGGATTTGGTTGAACCGCAAATATAGGACCACCGCGACCCATGCTGCCCGCAAGAACAGTGGACATTTGATGACCATTTAGACTTGGATAAAGCGAACTTAAATTTCTGAGAAGAAGCATTTTAGATCTAACACCGCTGAATTCCGGTCCAATTAGATGAGAGACAGAATTTGCAACAGGCCCCGTAACATCTGTCAGACTCATTTCTTTATGAGTTGCACCTACTTGAATCATACGCGCTAGGTTACTGTCCGGTGGATACCAATCAGGTCGGTAACTACCATTAGCATGGCCAATACAAATAAATCGGCGGAGTGCATTCGGAGGCGCTACAGCTGCATATGCTCTCGGCACCATAGATTCCAAAAACGGAAGTGTGAGAATAGATCCGCCGAGTCCCTTTAGAAAAAATCTTCTAGAAATAGGATTGAATTTCATATTACCTCATCCTTCTTACTTTAAACTCGGTGTTCATAATCGTTCCTTTAATAGTATCTAACAAAGTTGCATTTGGATTCTTGAGAGTATCATAAGTCGAAGCTAGGGAACAATTATCCAAAGCAGTTGAAGACCTACGTATTGAAAATTGGTGCCAACGTTTAGCAAAACACATCGGAAACTTTTGGCTTTCGCTAATGGCTTTACTCAGTTCAATTCCACCATTTACCATCGGATCTGGTGGTGCTGACAAATTGACAGTCGCTATCGCATCCACTTGATGAGTAGCTGCCACTTGGCCTGCAGAATTTAAAACACTTTCTACGGTTCTAAAGCGTCCAAGAGAATCATAATTTTCTAATGCAAATCCGAACGGATTAATCTGAGCGTGGCAAGTCATACAGATTGGTGCAGCAGTTTTATTTTCATACCTTTTTCGTGTACTCAAAAATGGATCATCAGTTGGCGGATTCAACGAACCATCAGGCAAAGAGGCTGGATTAGGTGCGCTTAACGTATCGCAAAGGAGTGATCGCTTAACCGCAACTCCACGAAGTATCGGGCTTGTGGAATCTGAACCGGACATAGTTCGAGCAACTCGAGTTAGAATACCAGACCGTTGATTAAGTGGAAGTTTTGTTCTTCCGTCTGCTGTAATCGGCATCGAAATTCCATAAATTTGAGCAATTACGGGTGATTTTACAAATGCCGTATTATCAGTCATCAATCCTTCAAGTTTTTTTCCTTCAAAAACTACATAGTCCGAAAATAACAATGCCTCTTCAACAGCCATGGACTTTATATCTGTTGTGTCGATGCCTGCTCTGAATGCAGTTGAATAAGTTGGATCTCGAAGCGCATTGAGTGAAAACCAAGTCCCAAAAAATCTTCTTAAAGAAGTTCGGCTTTCAGGCTGAGTAAGCAATCTTTTTATTTGGGCATCTAGTGTGACATCGTTTAACAAAGAACCGTTAGCTGCCGTATTGATCAATTCAGTATCAGGAGAACTGTTTACCAGCAAATAAGACAATCGCGAAGCTAGTTCATGCGCACTCAGCTTTAAAGCAGTGGCTGTCGCGTCTGTCGGAGTTCCATCATATTCTAAGTGATATAAGAAATGAGGAGACATCAAAAGCGCACGCAGCATAAGGCCTGCAGACTCTGCATGAGATGAACCTATTCGATAAGCTGCTAATAGCGGGGTTTTTTCAACAGCTTTAACTGGCCTACGATAAACCTTTGAACCAAAACGATCTACAAAAGATCCAAGGCAAGCATCGGTTACTGGTGAAGCCGAGAAGCATGCTTCCGAAAATACTTGCCCCGTTTTAGCTGCCGAAGCAGTAATCAAAC
>JAYTJV010000060.1:0-4343 GCA_043730825.1 Pseudobdellovibrionaceae bacterium | reverse complement strand
AGGCGGTCAGTGGCACATGGCAAATTTTGAATATGACTGCATTATTATTGGCGGCGGGCCTGGCGGCTTAGTATCAGCCCTTTACTTAGGAAGATTTCGGAGAAAAGTTTTGTTGATCGACGCGGGTCAATCTCGCGCTAGATGGATCCCCAGAATTCGAAATTTGATTGGTTATGCCAAAGGACTAACGGGCCCTCAACTTTTAAAAAGACTTCGCAAACAAGTCGCGCAGTATCCAGTCGATTTCATTAATGGCAGTGCTGCCATTAGAAGAGAGAAAAAAGCATTTATTGTTGAAGTAGGTAAACAAGTATTTAAAGCAAAAAAAATTATCCTTGCAACGGGCATGATCGACGCGCAACCCGCTATCGAAAATATTCCTTACTTCAGAAGTTTAGGAATTCTAGGCTACTGCCCCATCTGCGATGGCTACGATCATATTGAACACAAAGTTGCATTGTTTATTAAAAATAATCATTGTTTTAGAAAAATTCGTTTTATTTCTGCGCTTTGTCCTAAGCTTGTTATCATTCCGACAGGCAAAATTTCTTACTCGACAAAACTAAAAAGCTTTGCAAACGAAAACAAACTCAAACTTTTATCTACCCCACTTGACCGTCTCGAATATAATAAGCGATCAAAAAAGCTTTTAGTTTATGTAAAATACTTAAAAAAACCGTTTGTCATGGATTTTGCCTATGTCTCTTTAGGTGTTGAATTTGATAAAACCGCAGTTAGCCGTTTAAAAAATTTAAGAACAACCAAAGATGGATATATTGTCACTTCATCCCATCAAGAGACTTCGATTCCGGGTCTTTACGCTGTTGGAGATTGCGTGAATGCGCTAGCGCAAGTATCAGTCGCAATCGGGCAGGCGGCTTTAGCTTCTACTCGAATTCATCATGATCTTTTTTATAGTCATAAATAAGTTGATAGACCTAAGTCTATTTTGAAAGCGCTCACCTGACGAAAAAATTACTCTTTGTTAGGCTTTGATAAGCCTAAGTTGCATAGCAATAGCCAAAGGATCATGAATGAACTTACTCATAGCCGCACTTTTACTCTCGACAACAATTATGTTTGGTTGTTCAGGTGATTATAAAATGGTCGAACACCAAAGAGACGAAAAGTTTTTTACCTCTTTCCATAATCCTTCTGCAGAAATTGGGCAGGCAGCTTCGAAAATTGAGACTGTCAAATTACTTCAGACAAACGATGATTATCCTATTCGCCTCGTTATTTACGACAACGGAAAATTCTATTATCAGGTTGATGAGCTAGGAACTGGTATCGGCAACTGGAAATTTGAAGACGGCGGCTTGACGCTGACGACACAACGAAAAATTTTTGATCTTAACTTCTACCTGACTGCCGCTGCTGCAGAGGGCGATGAGGTCGTAGTCAAGTTTATTGATCGACACGGATTCAATCAGCATAAGCTTCAATATCGTAATCCAACAGCAGCGGATCCCAACGGAACAAAGCCGGAACAGTTACGCGAATTTAGATCTTCAATTAAGGATATCTAAACTCCACTCTCTTTTTTTCACGAATAGTGATTAGTTAAACACTTTAAACCCCTCTCAAACACAAATGAGAGGTTCTAGAGTGATCGGCTTGTTTCACGTTAGACTCCAAAACATTTCATTTCGAATTTCCCTCCTATTTCGGTATAAGTTAGCCTGTTTAATGATTATTTGGCTTTTATAAGGAGCATTCAATGAATTCAATCTCAGGTTTTCTAGCTTTTGCCTTAGCGACGTCGTCAGCTGTTGTAGCTGACGCCGGCCAAGACCTGGTTTGCTACAATATGACTCAAAAGTTGGAAACAACTGTTGCAGTTAAAAAAATATCAAACAACTCTTATGTTATGACGGTTTATAAAACGATTGCAGGTCATGCAGTAACTCCGCATTCAGAGATGGCGACGCAACTTCATGGTTCTCGTGGTTCTGTCCTTGCGTTCGGGAATAGAGAGCAGACTTTAACTTTGGTATTAAATTTATCTAGACGAAATTCTGCAGGCAAAATCGTTGGAACTTACACGAACTCTATTCAAAAAGAGATTTTAGAAGTAACTTGTAAATAAGATTATTTGAGCTGTCGACGATTTAGGATTTTTCCAGAAACTTGAGTATTCTGCAAAAGCACGATCGCTGAGTTAGTTGGAATGCTCAAACCGATTTTTCCGTGTCTCACTTGAAAGCCCTGATTGCAGCGTCCGCTTTTGTCATATTTCGGATCCAAAATGTTGCAATAAAATCCATCAGGCATTGTCGTTGAAAATTCTTGATTCAAAGTATTGTTTGAATAATTGATCGCAACAAATCCTGCTTGCCCACGGCTAAATGCTAAAGCGTCCGAATTGTTAGTCCACCAATAATTCACCGAAAAAAACTTATTTGTCTGGTTGCGAAAATTCACCATCGCTGCCACTTCAGGAAGTCGATGCTCACAAGTCCAAGGCGCGCGGCAGCGACCTTGGCCATCAAAAATGCTGATCGTATTTAAATTGCGATCTAACGGCGGACCCGCTTCGTGATCATTGAATTTGAATCCAGAGTAAACTTGAGGATAGCCATAAGGCCACGCGAGCATAAAAACTTGAGCCAGCCGATAAAGAATCTGATCCTGGCTGTTATATGTTAAAGTGGTTGGGATTCTCTCAGAATCATGATTCACCATAAAAACAATTGCCTGATCACTTAGAGGAAATCCATCAGCTGCAACAGCTAACTGCCCCGCCTTCCGTTGCCGGAAAGCATCTGCAACTCGGTAACCGTAATCGTAAGACGTTACATCACCTACTGGAAGGTAGTCTTGATAGTTAATCGGACCATTAGGTGCTACAATGACTTCAGAATAAATGTAAGCTGGTTTTTTAAGCTTAGAAAAGATCTCCTTCAAGTCACCGACAGGGATGTGTTTCGCTGCATCGATTCGAAAACCTGCAACACCTATATCTAAAAGTCGGTTCATGTACTGCGCTAACTGGTTTTGAACATATTCAGATCCAGTTGCCAAATCGGCAAGATCCAATAATTCGCAAGTCTGAAGTTCGAATAGATCGAGGTAATTTTTAATATCGTCATTGCCGTTTCGGTTACAGCGATGGAAATCGTTTCTAGAATATAAACCCAGATAATCATAATGCGAGAATTTTGATCCGGCAATTCCTGTTCCGCCTTGAATACCTGTCATATGGTTCAAAATGACGTCGGCATAAATATCGACGCCCGCCTTTTTACAGCGATTAACCATGTCTTTAAACTCAGCTTCATTTCCGCTTCTTGAGTGGATTTTATAGCTGACAACCTGGTAGCGTTCCCACCAAGGGTTGTTTTTCCAGATAATATGTTCATGAGGTGGTGAAATCTGCACAGCAGAGAAGCCAGCAGGCCCCAGGTAAGTTTCGCATTCCCGAGCAATGTCTTTCCATGGCCATTCAAACATTTGAACAAACGCAGTCCTAGGTGCAGCTATCGCAGCTAGAGTAAGCGTTTGTAAAAGTATGAATAACAACATTCTCATTAAATGGCTTTCCTCACCCCGGTTTGTTTATCGAAAAGGTGTGCTCTTGTCAGCTCAAGTTTAAGTTTAATCCTTTGGCCTTTAGAAAAGCTTTCGGAAGAATCAACTAAAACTCTCACGTTCTGCTTCAACTCGTCTTCGACTAAATGACCATGCAATAAGAGTTCCCCTCCAAGATTTTCTGAGAGTTCAATCTGGTAAAGCCCCAGATCCTTTTCCTGAGGCCCAAGTTCACCTAAATTGAGTTTAAGAACCTCAGGTCGCAAACCCAAAATACTACTCGTACCAGTAGCAGAACCGATCACCTTGCCGACAATTGTCCCTTCAATAAAATTCATTTCAGGCGTGCCAATAAAGCTTGCAATGAAAAGATTGCGGGGATGATGATAAATTTCATTCGGCGTCCCAATTTGCTCGATCTTACCGTCTTTAAAAACCGCAATACGGTCGCCCATCGTAGTGGCTTCCATCTGATCGTGAGTAACATAAATCATCGTACTTTTGACTTGCTCGTGAATTCTTTTAATCTCAACCCGCATTTGACTGCGCAAGTTCGCATCTAAGTTTGATAAAGGTTCATCAAATAAAACGATTGATGTTTGTCTTGCTAGTGCTCGGCCCAAAGCAACCCGCTGACGTTGACCACCTGAAAGCTCTTTGGGTTTTCTTTGTAAAAGTTGATCAAGTTGCAGAAGCTTTCCAATTTCTTGGACTCTTTTAGAAACTTCAGCTGAAGATTTTTTTTGCAGGCTTAACGCAAAGCCAATATTTTCAGCTACAGTCATATGGGGATAAAGTGCGTAGCTTTGAAA
>JAYTJV010000059.1:0-4379 GCA_043730825.1 Pseudobdellovibrionaceae bacterium | reverse complement strand
TCCCAATGAGCCATCAATGATACAGCTGTGCGTAGCCAAGCCATAGGGTGAACGTCTTTTGTGGGAATTGTTTTTAAAACTTTAATGTAGTCAGCAGATAATTCCATCTCATTCACTAACTGAGTTTGAAATAATTTTAATTCTTCTGCTGATGGAAGACGATCATTCCATAATAGGAAAGTGACTTCTTCAAAAGTTGCTTTCTGGGCAAGATCTTCGATCGTGTAACCACGGAAATTAAGTGTATTGCCTTGAATTGAAGAAACTGCTGTAGAACAAGCTACAACTCCTTCTAAACCTTTATCAAGTGCACCTTCGTATGTTTGAACTTCTGTTGCCAAGGGAATTCCTTTCGTAACAAGCCTTACCATAAAGGCTTTCCTGATGGTGGATTCACCAAGTAAAAATTAGCATTTTTGGGATTCTTAGGCCAGCTTAATAATTCTGTCTTGGACTTCGATCACAATGAGACTTTGATCTCTTAAAGGCACTTCGGATTTTTGAAATGATTGTTGTCGATAAAGAATCTCATTTCGCAGTTCGTGTACGCCTTTTTTCGAAGCCGACCGCCATGCGTCGATTAGATTTTCTGGCCCCCAAGATTTGCCGTTCGGATCATTTGAACCTATTAAACCGGGAGTGCAAATAACCAGACGATCGCCTGGCTCTAGACTAATTGTTCGAGTACTTAAATTAGCTTTAAAGTCTTGAGAAAATTCAGCAGCAACAGGGTCTAAGAAATCGATAGATTCTTGCCCTTCGGACTGACGGTAAACCGAAATCATTCCAGCTGAACAATAATGCAAATTCAAAGTTTTTCGATCTACCATTCCATAAAAAAGACTGGCGCGGTCGCTCTCCTTAAAACTAGACACAAGTTCAGCTGCCAACTGAGTTATAAACTCGTCTGGCTTCATACCCCGCTTCGCTTCAACTTGCGTCGAGAACTTAATAAGAAGTCCCATCAGCGCAGATGAAACGGTGTATCCAGAGCAACTTGAAATAAACATTCCAAACTTCCAGCGATCTTCGTGTTCGAAAATATCGAAGTAGTCTCCGCCGAAGCGACTGCCAGGAATAAATTTTGAACTAAACTCGAAACCTTTGATGAAAGGCATTTCTGTAGGAACTAATTTTTTTTGAAGTTTCAGCGCCCAATCCAAGTCAGACGCGATCTCAGTGGCCAACTGAAGTAATTTATCATTTGCTTGTCTTAGTAAACGCTCATAACCCTGCACCTGATGTTCAAGTTGAGCGACTCTATTTTTTAAATCTTCAGACATATTCCATGATCATACAGAGTATTTTGATAGAGCTCCAAGTAGGTGTTTTAAAGACTCGACCTCTGCCCACCCCTTCTGTAATTCAACAGCCCTTAGCAAATCCTACTTGAGCTCTTATTTTTGATTGCGCGCACCATCATGTTGCGCGCTATTTTTTAATTTCATCCTCAAGATTTTAACGGGAACCCATAATCACTTTCACCTGATGAATTTTTCCATCATCAACTAAAGTTACTCCTGTCTCAACATCGACACTGACTCCATCAACTGTCAGGCTCTTAACCCCACGATTAACGTGCTGTGGGTTCAGAACTTGGATTTGGTAATGAGCGGTTCCGTTCTTGTAAGTCGCTCCGAAACCAGGCCATTTAGCAGGAATCGTTGGGTCAATAATCAATCGAGTACCGTCTCTGAACTTAAGACCTAGAATCGTTTCAATGCCCGTTCGATAGATCCAACCAGGCGCTCCAGAATACCATGTCCATCCAGCTTCTCCTGCTTTATCGCCGCCATAAATATCAGCCGCAACAGAATAGGGCTCACCACCATAATTAGGGTCATTAGCATGTGTGATTGGAAGCATTGCCTTAAACATATCAACTGCAACTTCAGCTTTTCCAAGTTCAGCCGCTGCTCTAGGTAGCCAACTCGAGCCATGGGTATACTGAGCTTGGTTTTCACGTAATCCACGTGGATACGCTGCCAGCGATCCTCCCCAAGTCTCTTCACCAAGAGGTCTATCAAACAAAAGAATCATATTATTTTTTCGATCGAATAAGTCTCTATCCGCAGCATCTACAGCTTTCGAGGCCTTGTCTCCAATAGTTCCTTTTGACATAACAGCCCATGCTTGAACTATGGCATCATTAAAATCAATCTTTTCACCGTTATCAGCAAAAGCGCGAATATAATGTTTGCCGTTCCAACCATGCGTATCAAGATTTTGCTTAAGCTTTGCAGCTTCAGATAAATACCAACTCTGAGTTTTAGTATCGCCTTGTAATTTTGCGATTTTTGCAAACTTGTTAAGAACATCATATAAGAAGAACCCGAGCCAAACACTCTCACCTTTGCCCAAGTGGCCCACTCGATCAAGACCATCATTCCAGTCCCCTTTACCCATCAATGGCAGACCATGTTCTCCCATTCTTTCTTTTAATACTAATGAGATCGCTCTTTTTGCGTGTTCATAAACATCAACTTTATTTTCGCTAAAGCCCATTTTTTCTACGAAATCGAGTTCACCTTCTCTTAAATCACGACTAGGTACTGAAAACGGAGTGAGTTCTTTTAAAATTAAAACATCGCCAGTTACTTCGACATAATGAGATATCGCAAGTGGAAGCCAAAGCAGATTGTCACTTATCGTTGATCGCTGACCCAAGTTATTATGCGGATGCCACCAATGCTGAACATCTCCTTTTTCAAATTGATGACGAGTCGACTCGATAATGTGGGCGCGAGCTGCTGCACGAAATTGTGCATGACCACTGTTAATTAAGTTCATAACAGTTTGCAGCTGATCACGAAATCCATATGCACCACCCGATTGATAAAAGCCTGAGCGCGCCAAGTAATGAGCATAGTAAGCTTGGTACGGCAGCCAAGTGTTAAGCATGATATCGATTGATTTATCAGGCGTTTGAACTTGTAAACCATTTAAGACTGAACCAATTTCAGAGAGTTGTGTTCTACGCTCTTTTTCGACCCTATTAGGAGTCTCGCTGTAGCGCTGCATGTATTGATTTGTAGCAGCGGAATTTTCACCCAATCCAAGCATAAACGAAAGTTCTTTTGTTTGTCCTTGGGAAATTTTCAGGTCAGTACTTAGACCTGAAAAAGGGTCACCCTCTGCTGCGTACAAATTATTTTCGCGAACCTGAGTATCGCCTCCAATAATTCGGTGGAAACCCACTGATTCAGGAGACGCGGCATCTGTCGAAGTTGCTAAAATAGCTCGGCGAGCAGAGTCGAATTTCACTTTTGTAAGTGCTGCAGATGATGGATAGTTAGCACCCATAGCCCATTTGATAAAGCTTGAAAGTTCAAGTTCAACATCGGCTTTACTTTTATTTTCTACAGATATTTGCCAAAACTCGACGGGATCTTTCTGCGCCACGAACATCGTCATCGTCATCGATAAGCCGTCATTACGCTTAAACATATATTTAATATATCCAGGAGAAACTTCCACTTTGTATTGTCCATTTGTAGAAGGTGCCGGATTCGGTGTAATCGACCATGTTTCGCCAGATTTTTTATCCTTTACGATGACACCTCTCATTGGAAGTTCGGTTGTAATGTCTGGCATGTACGGAGTGACGCGAATTTGTTGGCTATTTGAACCGAAGCTATAAGCCCATCCTGCAGCAGTTGCAACAAATCCGTATTTACCATTTGAAACCACCATCGACCAAGGTTTGCTTGGAGCAAATGGATCATCGATAACAAATTTTCTACCATTCAATTCCCAATGACCAATTTTTTCTGGTGCTATGTTGGCCGCTCTTTTGGGCATGGGACGACTTTTCATTCGCAGACCACGCTTTGTTGCGATATTCAAAGCGTTCATTTTAGCAATAGTCGCATCCGGCGGATAGTGTGGAGCACCCTGCTCGGATTTCTTTTGTGCCGCAAAACTTGCGATCATATTGGGGATGACTTTTTTGTCGTCGGCAAAACCCAGAACAAAGGAAACTTCCGCGCTCTGACCTTCAGAAATAAAGACTGACTTTGCAAGTGCAGCAGCTGGATCTAAAGTAGGACCATACTTACCGACTGATTTTCCTGCTACTACAGCTTGAGGTGCCGCAAGACCATTTAGCCGCCCAAGAATATTGAGACGACTTCCGTCAGCCCAATCAGCTGCGCCCGTCACATTTGGTCCAAGAGCAAAAAAGCCATAAGGTTGTCGAGCTTGCTCCGCACCTTGCATGGTTCGGCGTCGAGCCGTAACCATTCGGCCTGTTGAATCGAGTTCAGTTAATGTAAAAAGATTTCGGTGCACAGGATGATTATTATAGGAATTTACATCTTCCATAATCCAGTCCACATAGCCTGTAACCTGTAAATTCATAGGTTGATTAGACCGATTAT
>JAYTJV010000058.1:0-41304 GCA_043730825.1 Pseudobdellovibrionaceae bacterium | reverse complement strand
AAGGACATTATATGTTTCGAATCGAAAAGCAGACCTCATGGAGCCGGTAACTGATCTAGATAAGAAAAAAGTTAAATCACTAAAAAATATCGAGCGCGTGACTCTTGGTGCTCAAGAGTCTGACAAGGTGATGGCTTGGCTTAAGCAGTTAAATGAATCATCAAAAGGTTTTTTGTCGCTTACGAAAGCAGATATCGTCAACTTTCTGATCCGCGATCATAAGTTAGAATTAGGTCCAAAAGAACTGCATCAACTTCGAACAGATCACTACGACCCCATTAGGCACATCAACTGGATTGCACCACGTATTAAAGAAGCCCTACAGAATCAAGATCAAAAGCTTGTCGCTGAACTTCAAGTTGAGCTTCGAAGTGTTGAGTTGTCAGTCATCGATTTAGCAGCTCAGGGCAAGCCCATTAAGCCACCAATCGAGCGAAAGAAGAATTCAAGAAAAGACACAAATAATCTAACCACAGATGTAAATCTTCAAAACAAACGAATTCGTTTCGAAGATTTACAAAGTG
Source organism: Pseudobdellovibrionaceae bacterium (assembly GCA_043730825.1). Lineage (GTDB taxonomy): Bacteria > Bdellovibrionota > Bdellovibrionia > Bdellovibrionales > Bdellovibrionaceae. The sequence continues at coordinate 40,780 of JAYTJV010000058.1, read as the reverse complement.
AAATTCCTGCGACATCTAACGTTGAAGATTGATTTTTCAGAGGGGGTATGATGAAATTAAAAGATAAAAGAGTGAATAAAAATTCACTCTCGCTCTTTCAAAATAGAATAGGTGGAGAAATTGGTAATCGTAATCCTCTAAATGAGGTTGAAGTTTTCTTGTCGCCCAAAAATGCGGCTCGATATTTGGATGTTAGTGTAAAGTTCATTTATGAACTGATGCACACAGGCCGAATTGAAACTCAACCTGTTGGAGGTCGATTAAAAAGAATAAAAAAAGGAACTTTGGATAAATGGCTAACTGCTCAAGCTATGAAGTTTGAGAGGTAGTTATGTCAAAGAAAGTCGCTAGTAAAAAATATAAAAGACAAAATGGAGTGCTGTTTTTCAGAAAAGCCATTCGCATTCAGGGCCAAAAGATTGAAAAGTCTTTTTCTCGTAAGGCTGACTCTGAACGATGGTATCTCGAGAAGAAACGGGAAAAGGAATTAATGGAAGGTGTCTTGTCTGTAGACAAGACTGACATTTCATTACAAGAATTCGCCGGATCATGGCTAGAGAAAAGAAAGTTAAATGGAAAGCCTTTGGGCTCATGGGAAAGTGATGAGACCAGAATTCGGAAGTACATAGTTCCGCAATTTGGATCTCGTGAGTTGAATACTATTTCCACTAAAGAATGGGAATGTTTTTTAGATGGCCTAGTGGCCGACGAACTTGTCGCCCCTGCTACGAGAAATCGAATTCGATCAATAGCGAATAAAATGTATAATGATGGCCTCCGCTTAGGAGCAGTCTCAAACAATCCTGTCCGTATTATTCCGAAGTTAAAGGAGTCAATGGAAGCGTGGGATTACTGGTCTTCAACCGAAGAAATTTTCAGCTATCTTACAGAAGCAAAAAACGAATCCCCTAGTTTTTTTATTTTTGCTTGTCTGTCTCTTAACCTAGGGACTCGAATTGGCGAAACTTTAGCTTTTGATCACTCCGATTTTAATATTGATCAGCGGCGTGTTCATATTGCAAAGATTTTTGAAGAGACTAGCGGTTTGGTTTATCGTCGCACTAAAGGCCATAAGGAACGCTGGCTAGGACTAAATGATTCTGTTGTCGAAGCTCTAGTAGAATATAGAAATTCGACTCGATTCCGCAGTCCATCCGATCCGCTGATATGTAATGAACAAGGTGAGCGGTATTTTGAGAGACAAATCAGAAGGACTCATTTCCGTGTATGCGCCAAAGCGAAAGTTAAAACAATCCGTATTCATGATTTGAGACATACTTATGCGAGTTATTTTATTATGAATGGTGGAAGCTTAGCGGAGCTTCAGGCTTTACTAGGTCACTCAAGTCCGATGATGGCACTAAAGTATGCTCACTTGGCTCCCGGATATTTGGAAAAGAAAGCAGGAGTAGTTTCTTTCTCGATACCCCAACAAAACGTTGTTCAGCTGCGAAAAATTAAATAGTTGCACAGGACTTTTTATTATTCGCACAGGATTTTTGAACATTTGGCAAAATAAGTGGCGGGCTAGTGGCGGGTTTGGAGTTTTTAAAACTAAAAAACTGAGCTATAAAAGCGGGTTCGTGTGTTCTTCCAACCTCTTGATTTTTTTCAAGAAGTTGGTGCCTCGGGCCGGACTTGAACCGGCACGCCCCTGTAAAGGAAGCTCAGGATTTTAAGTCCTGTGCGTCTACCAATTTCGCCACCGAGGCATCGATTACGTTTGATAAAAAATGGAAATCTGAAACTAAAGGATTTATCTTGAGACCTCAAGCACTTGACATGGTGCATTTACATGTTTGTGATTGGACTCGTGCACTTCTTGGCACTACTTTCGGTCAACGTGCAGACAGTCACGTTACTCCTTAAAAAAATACCTCTATCGACCTGGGCCGCGGGCTTTTTGGGACTGCTAATTTATCAAGCACTTGATGCGGGATTAAACGATTTCATGGAAATCATGTTTAGGAATGCCAATGGAACGCCGAATTGGATTTGGCTGGTGGCGGCTTTATCTGTCTTGGTTAATATCATCTTTCCGATCACGATTAGCTTTTGGCTTTTAACTTCGGTGAAGACTGAAAGAAATTGGTCGGAAGACTTTCAACAACTGCTAATTGAAACTTTGCGGGTTTGGGGAAAGATTCTTCTTTTCACTATCGCTTTTATTATTCCGGGAATGTGGAAGTGGGTTTCGTCAATTTTCGTTCCCTACGTCGTTTTGTTTTCTAAAAAGTATCAGGATGGCGAGGCCGATGCGATAGAGACATCGCAAAAGATTTTCAAAAAAGTTTGGTTTCGAGCCATCTTAGTTTTGAGTATTTTCGCGGTGGCTATTCCTTTTGTGATTACCACAAGTTTTGATCGGTACCGCGAAATCTGGAAGCATCCTGTTGGCGCGGTTCTCTTAGGGTTGGTTGAATACTTATGTCTTTTAATTAGTTTATTTATGTTACTTAAATTATTTATCAATGCTTCACACGAGGTGGAAAATGAACTTGTTTTTTAATTGGAAAGAAATCAAAAGCAGAAGCCGTGGCTTAACGTTTGATGACGTTTTGTTAGTCCCCGCAAAGTCAGAGATCAGATCTCGAAAAGATCCGCTTTTAGAAACTCGGCTAACGAAGACTAAAAATATCAAAATTCCGATTATTGCAGCCAATATGGATACGATTACTGAATCAGCTATGGCGATTGCGATGCACAAATTAGGTGGCGTGGGAATTCTTCACCGCTTTATGAACGCAAACGAACAAGCTGAAGAAGTCGCAAAAGTAAAGCACGCAGGCTGTGATATCGTCGCAGCCTCTGTCGGGGTAGGCGAAGAATCAAAAGAGCGCGCACGCAGTTTAGTTAAAGCCGGTGCAAATTTACTGACGATTGATATTGCTCATGGGCACAGCGTTCAAATGATCGAGATGATGAAGTGGCTTAAAGATTCTTTCCCAAATGTCGAACTTATTGCGGGTAACTTAGCGATGCCCGATGCGGCTTATGATTTGATTCAAGCCGGGGCTGATGCAATTAAAGTAGGAATTGGTCCGGGCTCGATGTGTACGACTCGGGTGATTACAGGTTGCGGAGTTCCGCAGTTAACGGCAGTCGCACTTTGTGTTGAAATCGCGCGTGAACATAATGTCCCAGTGATTGCAGATGGCGGCCTTCGGGCTTCTGGCGATATCTTTAAAGCATTAGCTGCCGGAGCTGAAACTGTGATGGTTGGAAGCATGCTGAGTGGAACTATGGAAACTCCCGGGGAAATCATTCAGGGCCGAAAAAATTACCGTGGAATGGCTTCGAAAAAAGCTCAAGATTCTTGGCGCGGTGGAATTCCTGAAGGAATGGCACCTGAAGGCGAAAGCACAACTGTTGCAATTAAAGGTCACGTAAAAGATGTCGTCTTAGAACTTTGCGGCGGCATCCGAAGCGGCATGAGCTACATCAATGCTCAGACGATAGTGGAAGTTCCTGAAAAAGCCCGCTTTATCGAGATGTCAGCAAACGGCATCAGAGAATCCCGCGCTCACGGACTGAATACGTAATGCGGATTTTGGAACTTGAATTATGATTGGGGTTTTTGATTCAGGGCTTGGTGGACTGACCGTTTTGAAAGCCCTGATGGAGCATTTGCCTGGCGAAAGCTTTGTCTACTTAGGTGATACGGCAAGGCTTCCTTACGGTACAAAATCTGGAAACACGATCAGAAAATATACCGAACAGAATTTAAAATTTTTAAAAAATCAAAATGTAAAAGCTTTAGTGATTGCCTGCAATTCGGCTTCTGCCCAGTGGACAGACGACGAATTTGAAGGCCTACCCGTTTTTACAGTGATTGGTCCCACAAGTCTTGTGGCTTCAAAGGCTACCAAAAATAAAAAAATTGGTTTACTTGCCACTCGGGCTACAGTTAGCTCCGGAGCTTTTGATTCAGCGTTAAAGGAACTTGATTCGGGAATTCAATTATTTTCTCAAAGTGCACCGCTTTTAGTTCCCCTAGCAGAAGAGGGTTTGGTCGGCGATCCATTAACAAATTTGATTGTCTATCGATATGTTCAGCCGCTTTTGTCTGAGGGTATTGATACTTTGATTTTAGGTTGTACTCACTATCCGATTCTGCGGGAGTCATTATATCGCGCGGTCGGTAGCGAAATAACTTTAATTGAGTCAGGCGATGCTGTCGCAGAAAAATTAAAAGCTCATTTTGGTGTAGATAAAAATGCAACTTCCGAACTTAAAATCTTTACGACGGATTCGCTTGGCCATTTTAAAAAATGGGCGACCGAAATCTTGTCGCCCTTTGAATGTCACTCTTGGGAATTAACGGACTTAAACTAAATCCTCTATGAAAACTTCTTCAGCCCGCGGCCTTAAGTTATAATCAGACGCCATCGAAGAGCCATAAGCCCCGCAGTCGGCAACCCACAATCGATCCCCGACCTGAAGAGACGGCATTTCGCGGTCAAGGGCAATGAAGTCAGATGATTCACAAAGTGGGCCCACTAAATCGACTAATTCTTTTTCACCTGTGCGCTCCGTAAGGGGCAAAACCGTATGATGAGCTTGATAAAGAACGGGTCTCATCAAGTTATTCATCCCGGCATCAAGCACGACGATTTTTTTATTTTTCGTTTTTTTGACAACTTGAACTTCAGTGACGATTCCGCCAGATCTGGCAACTAAAAATCTTCCAGGCTCGAATAACATTTGAAATGGTACATCTGCAAAATGTTTATTCACGATTTTTTTATATTCTTCAAGTCGCGCAAGATCTGCATCAATATCGCTATTTTGATAATTAAGCCCAAGGCCCCCGCCAATATCTAATGTTTTAAGTTCAAGCGCCGGATATTTTTTCTGTAAGCCCTTAATCATTTCCAAGTATGAACCAAATGCCAAATCAAAATCAGTTAAATCTAAAATCTGCGATCCTAAATGGAGTGAAAAACCCTGGAGCTTTAAATGCGGATCCTTTAAAATTGCAGGAATCAATTGATCGATCTCTTCATAAGATAGGCCGAACTTTGTATCGGTGTGACTTGTTTTGATAAAAGGATGAGTCTTCACATCAAGACCCGGAGTCCAGCGAAGACCTATTTTTGCAAGCTTCCCGGTCTTTTTGATTTTCAAAATCTCGTCAGCACTTTCGACGTTGATTTGATAAAGACCCCACTCGAGTGCCTGGTTGATCTCTTTTTGAGTTTTACCCGGGCCCGAAAATAAAATTTGATCGGGCTTAAATCCACAGTGAATGGCTTTTTCAGCTTCGCCGATTGAAACAACGTCGATGTGGCTTCCGATACTTTGCAAATGCTTTAAAAGCCCTTCGTTATGATTTGCCTTCATCGCAAAATGTAGTCGTCCATTGGGAAAACAGCTCTGAAATGCTCTGAAGCGCCCAGTTAAAAGTGCCTTTGAATAAACAAAGGCTGGTGTCGTCAATTTTTGGACAACGTCCTGCAATGCTACATCATTCCAGAAAAGCTTTGAATTTCGATATTGTAAGAGTTCTTGAGCCATATTAAAACAAGATCATGCAAACGCGTATTTTGTCACGAACCACTTTAGGCTTACCCATTATCGCTCACGATTTTGGCGTCGAATTTAAAACTTCTCCTAGAGTATTAATACTTGGTGGCGTCCACGGTGACGAAATCGAGGGGGTTGTCTGTGCTCGGGGGTTACTCGCTGCATTTATGCAAAACTACCCTTATAAAATGCAAATCACTTTGATTCCGGAAGTTAACCCTGAAGGAGTCTTAAATAAAACTCGTGGTAATTCAAATGGTGTTGATTTGAATCGCAATCTTCCAACAAAAGATTGGAGTCCTGAAATTAAGACTCCCCGCTATCATCCCGGCCCAAGCCCCTTAAGTGAAATTGAAAATAAGACCTTAGTTGAAGAGCTTAAAAATAACCCTGTTTTGATTTTGAGCCTTCATTCGTGGAAGCCGATCTTAAACGTGAATGGCGAATGTAGACCTGAAGCAGAAGTTTTGGCTCGGCACACTGGCTACGGAATTGATACTGATATTGGTTATCCGACTCCAGGATCCTTAGGAACTTACACTGGCTTAGAAAGACACATCCCCACTTTGACTTACGAAATTGAACGCGGCCAAGCGATGAATGATGTTTTAAGAATTCATGTGCCTGCGATTTTAGATATGCTGAAAACAACAGAAAAGAGATTTTCATGATCGATCCAAAAATGATCTCAAGCTTTTTCGAAAAAGACGTTTCAGACCTTCACCTCGAAGAAAAAAATCATATCCGTGAAGTCATTGCGCTTCTAGATCAGGGGAAAATTAGAGTTTGCGAAAAAACTTCTTCTGGTTGGATTACAAATGAGTGGATCAAAAAAGCGATTTTACTATTTTTCCGCATTGAAAAAATGGCGGTCATGGAACTCAATCATCACTTTAACTTCTTTGATAAAATCCCTGTAAAAAAATGGACTGGCGAAGAAGGTGTCCGCGTTGTTCCCATGGCACTTGCTCGCTATGGAAGCTTCATTGAAAGTGGCGCTATTTTAATGCCTTCTTATACTAATATCGGGGCCTACGTTGGCTCTGGAACTATGGTCGACACTTGGGCGACGGTTGGTTCATGCGCTCAAATTGGAAAAAATGTTCACTTATCTGGCGGAGTTGGAATCGGCGGAGTATTAGAGCCGGTGCAAGCTCAACCGGTGATTATTGAAGATCATGCGTTCATTGGTTCACGCTGTATTGTTGTTGAGGGTGTAAAGGTTGAAGAAGGTGCCGTGTTAGGTGCTGGTGTCACGATCACCGCTAGTACGAAGATCATTGATGTATCAGGTTCAACAACGAAAGAGTTTAAAGGTATCGTTCCGAAGAATTCAGTCGTGATTCCTGGATCAATTCCAAAAAGTTTTCCGGCTGGAGAATTTGGCGTCAACTGTGCTTTGATTATCGGGCAAAGAAAACCAAGCACAGATCTTAAAACTTCGCTAACTCAAGCCTTAAGAGACTTTCAAGTCAGCGTTTAGGCTGAGCTGCACTTGCTTGATAAAAAATGAGCAATCTTTGTCTGATCGAAGATCAGCGATATTTCAGCAGGTCTGCGATATTATCGTCGGCCAGTGAGGCCGCAGTTCTTCGACAGGTCCAATAGCAAATCACGAGGGCAACGATAAGAACTCCAAATACGAAAGGGAAATCTACTTTTGATGGAATTTGAGAATCATAGTAAATGCTTGGTAAAATCGAGAGCGGATAAAATTGCATAATCAAAGCTAATGAAACTCCGCTTAAAACGCCTAAACCGACCCCGGCACCCGATAACCAAAGACCAAGCCTTGTTAAGAGCTGCAAAAGTCCTTCATGAGAGAACCCCAAAGTTCGAAGCAGGGCCCATTCTTTCTTCTTTTGGGTAATTAGAAGTGTTAATGCCATCACCACTGAAAAACTAGAAATAATGCCTGCTAAAAATAGAATAAAACCGATCGCAAACTTTTCAATTTTGAGCGCAGCAAACAAGGCCCCATTTCGATCTTTCCATGTGGAAACCAAAACACCTTCGAAGCCTTTTAAGGATTCTTTGATATCAAAGGCTGATTCGTGATCATCCAAGAAAACTTCGACCCTGTTGTGACGACTGGGTGAATTTCTAAAGCGGTTTAAAGTTTTCCCCTTTTGATACCATAAATATTGCCCGTCTAAATCTTGAAGACTAGTTGAAATAATTCTTTTTACTCTGACTTTTTCTAATTGTGGCAACTGACCTTGCGGTAATAACAAAGCTTCCGGTGGAATAACCGTGACCCAATCCCCTTCAAAAATATTCAAAGTTCGAGCTACGTCAAAGCCAATCACAATTTCATCTTCTAGAGGCAACTCATCTGCATTCCAAGTTTGAATTTCTTCTGGCCTATGGGATTTTTGTTTTTGATCCATTTGCTGAATAGCGCGGCTGAATCTTTCCAGTGATGTTTGCGATAATCCTTTAGCGACTAACCCGCGATAAAGGCCATCCATTGTTCTAACAATCACATCAGATTGTTCAAACACGTCAACGACTGCTTGCGGATTTTCACGGACTCTCATGACGGCGGGTTGCATTTCTAAAGCTGCCGAACTCGTAGCACCTGGGAATTCTAAAACTAAATCAGGTTCTAAAGATGTGACGCGATCTGCGATGCTCAAATTCATTCCGTTCATCACACTTAAGACCAAGATAAAAGCAAAAAGACTTAAGGCAATTTGAATAACAGAAATCCAGGCGAGCCTTTTGATAAGGGCACCTGATCTTTTTGACAGAATAAATCTTTTAAAGAGAGTTAGGGAAATCACGTCTCACATACGCTAGCATGGGCGCTTAAGCCTGGCCAATGACAACGCGAATGCTTCTACTTTCCAGCTGGAAGTCTGGCTTTTTCCTCGGCTCTAACAGCTTCTACGTTTGAACGCAAAAGCATGCTTTTTTGCATCGCCTTTATAAGCACGGTAGCCTCGTCCAAAGCTTCAACCGCGCGACGAGCGGTCTTGGGAAGCTCGGGTCCCATTTCTTTCATCGCCGCGTTTAACTGTGGAACTGTCTTATTTAATTCTGCAGTCAGAAGCGCAACATTTGCCATTACAGCCTGCATGTTGTTTTTTTCGGTCGCTTGTTTCGAAAGTTTCGTTACTTCAACAGACATTGTGTTCATGTTTTCGATTAGCGGATTAAGCTTGTCGAAAATCTTGATCATAGCCTCAGTTCGGTCTTTGCTTAAGAATGCTTCCATCACAACTTTTAAATTTTCTAGCATCTGGGCCGTTTGTGCCATGTAGTTACCCAATTTTTTTCCACTCAAAATACTCATGATATCCGTTGCTTCATTCGCTGGTAAAGTTTCTCCGGATGCAAGCAAATTTAAGTTTGGTGAACCTACTGAGATATCCAGCATGCGGTCACCAATTAGAAACGGTCTAATAAGTTGCGCAGAAGAATCTTTTTTAACTTTATTTCTGAATTTACCTAGGACGTAGAAAACAACTTTGATTTTATTATCAGCCTCTAATTGCACTTCGCTGACACTTCCTGCTCTGAGACCTGCCATTTGCACGACAGTCCCTTCATGAAGGCCATCAGCATTTTCAAAATAAGTTTGAAAATAAACTTTGTCCTCGAACCAGCCCTGCTTAATCGCAACACTGACTGCGGCAATCATGCAACCTAAGATTGCGGATAGAACAAAAAGACCCGCAACCCTTTCATAATAGGTAATCTTGATTTTCATCATAAATTGACCACGCTTTTCGATCCATCAACAACTGAGGTATAGAGCTGACCCTCGTCTAAGTGGATTATTTTTGGATTTAAGCTTTTCATAAATTTTTCGTCATAACTTACAATTACGATATGATTGAGATGACCAAGTTCGCGCAATTCTTTAATTAAGCCGATGAACGTCTCTGAGGTTTCAACTCCCAGACCCACCGATGGATCGTCTAAAACCAGTAAGTCTGGCATATGAACAATCGAACGCAACAGACAAGTTAACTTTCTTAAGCGACCTGGAACATGCGCTGGTCTTTCTTTAGCAAAAGAAGTGAAATCAAATCGCGCAATGAGCTCATCGACCCTTCGAGTACACTGGCTTGGTTCAAGTAGCTTGTGATATCGCAAAGGCAGCAACAAATTGTCTCTTAAAGTCAAATTGCTCAAAAGACCGCCGTAATCAAAGGAGTAGCCAATTTTCAAACGATAAGGCAAAAATTCTTCGAAGGTCATTTCTCTTACATTCGCTTCATTCAACAGGTACTGACCGATTTGGGGCATTTGAAGTCCGGCGATCAATTGAAGAAGTGTTGATTTACCCTGGCCCTCGTCCGACTGAATCCAACAAATCTCGTTTTCTGGGAATTCAAAATCTGCATTTTTCAAAACGGGATTATTGCCCTCGTATGAAAAGCAAAGATTTTCAAATTTGATTTTTTCAATTTTCATAAAACTCCCATTTCCTTTAGTCGACCCATATAGAAGAATGCCGTTACAAGCATATTAAATACCGTCACGTAAATGATCGAATTCACAACTGCCTGGGTTGTCACTTGAGGAACTTCATGGGGACTTTTTTTAACGCTTAGACCTTGATAACAACAAACGACGAAAATGATCATGCCGCTAAAACCATTTTTTAAGAAAAAGATGACAACATCTTCTTCGGTGAATGCGCGAAGAAGGCTATCTGCAAAAAAGCCAAAAGGCATTTTGTGAATAATTTGAGTTAGAAAGAATCCGCCGATAAGGGCCACAAAAATAAAATAAAAAGCTAAACAAAGAACGCTGATGACTCCACCAAAAACTCGAGGAAAGACAATAAAGCTGAGGGGATTTATTCCCATGCTCTCTAAGGCTTCGATTTCCCGATTTGCGCGCATGTTTCCAATTTCAGATGCAACTGCGGTACCGCTTCGTGCGATGACGACAAGTGCTGTTAACAGGGGCGCTGCTTCTCGAACAAGAACGACAACCATGAAATTGCCGATCATTTCAGTTCCGCCGAGTAGTGTTAGATTACTCATGCCTTGTAAAAATAAAATCCCACCCGTACCGAGCGCTAAAGTTGAAATTAGTGGAAGTGCTTGAAATCCCGTAAAGTAAATTTGCGCTGATAGAACTCCGTAGATTGTGCGAAGTCCTTGGGCTTGATCAAGAACCGTTGCGCGGATACTTAAGTAAACCATCGCTAAAACGCGAAACGTATAACTCAGTTGCGAAATTATAAACCGACCCATTTGGTCGACTCTGCCGATCACATAATTCATATGTAACTGATCGGCTTTTCACAGGTTTTTTTGATAGCTAATCAGATTAAATTTTATTCAGAGTAGGCCCAAGGTCGATAAAACAAAGACTTGATGACCTCAATAAACTCATCGATGAACGAAAAACGTCCATGCGGAGACAAAACCCCGTGTTTGTAGATGATTAAGCTCTCTGGATAGACTGGACGAAAGGTTTGATATGATCGATACATGTGCAGTTCTGAAGTGATCAGGACAATGTCTCGACACTGCAGCGCCTGAACAACTGGTAAACTTTGAACAGCATTTCCGTAAGTTGTCTCTGAACGCTTTTCTAAAAAGACTGTATCTTCTTGAACCGTCGGATAATACGGCCAAAGTGGTAATAAATCTTTCAAAGTTGTTTGCGAATGAACACCCGAGATAACAAGTTTCTTGATTTGTTTTTGTTCGAGTAAATCAAATCCTTCGCGGATTCTTCCCGCACTCCCCGTAAGCACGACACCGCAATCAACAAGTATTTTTTCATGAGGTGTCTCTGAGAATTCACCGTGAATGAGTTGACGTTCTCGCCAGTAACGAAAACCCAAGCCAATGCTTAAAGCAATTGCTCCAATTAAAAACCAATACTTTATTCGTGGTTTGTCCTCTGGATTAGGACTTAACGGCCACAACTTCGATTTCCACATTTACACCTTTTGGCAGCGCAGTGACCGCAATGGTGGATCTAGCTGGATATGGCGATTGCAGGTAAGAAGCGTAAACTTCGTTTACCATTGCAAAGTCATTCATATCAGTTAAGAAAATAGTTGTTTTGATAACGTTGCCGAAATTTAATTTAGCCTGCTTCAACACAGCTTCAACATTTTTCATGACTTGATGAGTTTGCTCTTTTACGCCAACATTCATGACTTCGTTGTTAGTAGGGTTGATTGCAATTTGCCCAGAGCAATAGAGAAAATCTCCTACCATGACAGCTTGTGAATAGGGCCCGACAGCTTTTGGTGCGTGATCAGTGTGAATAACTTGTTTGTTCATATGTTCCTCTTGAAATTAGAAGTAAAAAGTAAGGCCGGCTTTTAACGGATGATCACCCACTGTACGGAAGCGAGTCTTATCAAGTGAAGACAAAGCAACACCGCCTTCGAAACTAAATCCTAAAGAATCAAGCCCTTCAAAGAAAAATTCCGCTCCGAAAACAACATTCATTTCAAAGCCAGATTCCTTGTTTCCCAGCAACTCATAGTTAATTAAGCCTGCTTGTCCACCGTAGTAGAAATTAAGATTATCTTCGCGAAACAAAATTTTCCGAATTCCAACGTTTGCCGCAAACTTAGAATTATCTTCTTCTGTATCAACACCAATACTTCCGGTTAATCCGATATCGGCACTCGGATAATAAACAGCTGCCATCGCCGGTAAATCAATCGAGTTATTATTTTTAATACCGATACCTAAACGATTTGATAAATCTTTAGCTTGAACAAGAGTTGATGGAATAGTTGCGATAAAAACGAGTAACAAAATTCGAAAAAGAAAACCCATTTAATAAGCCCCCGGAAAGCTAGAAGTTGACAGGTGAACAAGGAAGTATTCGCCTCAAGCTCCCATAAGACTCGATAGAGTGCCGTTGCCTCAAGAAAAAAACCAATTTTAGAATAAGAACGCAGCCTTTTTTCGCTTTGCATTAGTGAATAAGAGTAGAAAAAACGAGCATCCGCCCTTAGCGTAATACACAGCCGCATGAGGAGGGCACTTTAGCCCACCAACTTAGCAAAAGCGCTCATACAGCGCCTCAAGGAGTCAGGATATGAATTCAGCAGAAGTAGCTAACGTAAAACGAGTCATTCAAATGCTAGGTTATCAGGGAAAACTTCACCTCAGTCGTCAAGAAATTGCAAAATTAGTAGAAGAGCTAACATTAAACCGCGACTACGAATTGGCCGACTACGTCCGCGGCATGGATCCAGCAGCCATCGCCCAACTCTTAAGATAGGCTTTGGCGCGGTTTGAAGGATAGCGTCCAGAGAAAAAAGTTTTTCTGAAATCAGCGCTCGCGATTCCACCACCCGCAGCGACTCGCGAAATCCCGCCTCACGATTCTATCACACACAGCTACCCGTCAAATTCAGGCTCACGATTTTACCGTTTCGCGTTGCTATGACTTCGTACAAATCTTGACGATGACATATTTCCACTTCGAATAAAGTTTTATTCTTTTTCTTATCGACTTCAGCATCCAACATTTTTGCGCCTTTGAATTTTTTATTTATTGCCGTCATAATTTCGCTTGGGACATCGACAAGATTGATTGATCTGCTAGCCAGTAAAGAAATGGGAGAAAAAAGGAATAATGCCAGCAGAATTGCCCCAGGAATCTTTTTAAAAAATGAATTCATATTTTTCTCCTCTCAGGATTAAACTGGTAAGTGCGGACTCAAGAATTTAAGTGTTCACAGTATTTCTGCTGTAAGAGTGCAACGCTTATGCCTCTTTTTTCTAAAACAAGACCACCGAGTCCCCTGGGCAGTAGGTCTAGTCTAGGACCTGAGCTACCCTGAATCCTTGCACGTAAACAAAAAAATTCTTACCCTTAGAGTATGAAGCCTCTTGTGACATGCTTACTTCTATTAATTTCCGTCTGTGCTTTTGCGAACAAACCCACATGTTTTGACGAAAAAAAAGAAATGGTCATTCCACAAACTAAGTTCACGCTAACAACACGTGGTGAAATTTCAAACGGAACGCAGAAATTTGCGAATCTTCCTCTACCAAAGGGATTCATTGGAGACTGCCTGATCGCAACTCCAATTAAATCTGATATTCTCGTTATATTATCTTTAGATGCTCAGGATTACGATAAGAAGAATGCTTTTGTTTTTAGAGTTTCAAACAAAGATTCAAAAGTCCTTTGGAGCCAGCTCATAAAAAATCCGGTTGAGCCTCATTTGCCTTTTATAAACGAGAAAGTGATTATAGTCCCGACTGTCGGCGAAGCGATTGCAATCAATCCTGAAGTGGGTGGTATTCGCTGGAGATTCGGCAAAACCGAAACTGATACTGTCGATTTTAAAAGATTTTCGATTAATGGCGCCGTCGTGACTGCAGAGGGAACGACCTTAGTTGCGGGTAAATCCACGATAAATAAATACGAACTTAATGTTTGGGACGGCAAATTGCTGCCGCCCAAAAAACTAGCTCCGTAACTTTAAATCAACTTTCACAAATCAAATTTTATTAACTAGCTGATTGTTCGACAATCTTAAACGCTTTGAAAGAGTTGCAACTAATGCTCTTGCCCAAATAGGTTTCGAAAAAAGCACTAAATCTAATGTTCCGTTTGGGATTTCAATTAATTCGCAATCCGTAGTTGCTTTAACTGTAGCCGTACGATTGTCATTATTAATATGAGCCATCTCGCCCACAAATTCCCCAGGCTTAATTATTCCTAAGATGACACTTTTATCATGATTCTTTTTTATCGCGGCAAGCTCGCCGCTTTTCACGATGAAAACACTTTTAGCACTTTCACCTTCGTTAAAAAGAATTTCTTGAGGCGCGAGAAAACGCAAACGGTAGTTCGAATTATCATCTACTGAAATTCGATTTAATGCGCGCACTAAACTGTGTGGCAGTTTCTGGTCTACTTCGGAATGAGAAAGAAACTGAACCTGCCCTGTCACAACCTGATCAATAAATAATTCGTTCTCCGGAAGCGAAGTAAGCAAAATGACCGATACAGAGTGTTCGACTTTTTTGCTAATCAACTTTTCTGTCACAACAAAGCCGTTAGCCTTTTCAAGGTCGGCATCGATCAATGCGACATGAGGCATAACGTTGTCGGCTTTGAACAAGGCCTCCACACCATCAGAAGCTAAAAAGATAGTGGGCTGACGGATACGGGATTCAATTGCTTGAGTCAGCTCGATGATGAGTTTCTGGTTATTGCTCGCAATCAGGAAAATACGCTTGGATTCAAGTTCTGGTGTTCGCATTCATGAAGTTTACGAGCTTTGCTCGAATCCAAGCAAGTGTTTGGTGGTCCAGTTCAGGACTCGATTTAGAAGGTCCAATCCTCTACGTTGAGAGTTTCGTAAAAGAGATGTCCTGATAGACGGTAGTTCTTTAGTCCGGCTGGAATAACCGCATTATTCGCCCGGTAATAAAGCGGTAAAACTGGAAGTTCCGTTGCATAGATATTCAAAAGTTCTTTTCCAATTTCTGCGCGCTTTTTCGAATCAAGTTCGAGTTCCAACTTATCAATTAAGCTATCAACTTGCTTGTTCTTAAAACCTGTATAATTTTGCCCAGCTTTTGAGTTTGCGACTGTCGGAATACTGGTTGAATGAAGAACTGATCTTGGACTGTTATCAGGAATTGAAACCCAGCTGTATAACGCAAGATCAAAATTTCTGTCTCTAACGGTTTCGCCGAAGAAAACTCGTGCAGGTTCATTCTTAATACTTAATTGAACTCCGATATTTCTCCATTGATCTTGAATAAAAGTCTGAATATTTTCATTGAGCTTAACTCCTGCAGCAGCCATGATGGTAAAGCTTAACTTCTTCCCATCTTTAGAGCGGATTCCATCAGCTCCCTTTTTCCAACCAGCCTCTTCAAGAATTTTATTTGCGGTGCGTGGGCTGTATTCGTATTTAGGAACTTTATCGGTGTACCAAGGGTCACGATCAGTTACGAAGTGATCAGCAATTTTGCCTTTTCCTTCAAGTAGCGCATCTGTCATCTCTTTTTTATTTAAGCCATGAGACAACGCTTTGCGAACTCTGATGTCAGACAGAATCGAGTTATCTAAATTAAAGTCAATGTGAGCGTAGATCACTCCATCTTCAAAAACGACTTGATACGGAATGTTTTCTGACTTTACTTTTCTATCGAAAACAACCGCTTGATCTAAGCTGAAGCCTGCTGCAGAAGCCACCATGTTAATACTGTTAGAACGTAAGTTTGCCTCGAGCGTGCTTGTATTAGGAATTAATTTAATCACAATCTTTTTAAAATGAGGCTTCTTGCCGCCAAACTTAGGGTTTGGTGAAAAGATCACGTGGCTTCCTAATTTAACTTCGGAAATATAATAAGGGCCATTATAAAGACCGGGGTTAGTTGGTTGCTTCGTATAAAGTGAATTTTGATCGTAACCTTCAGCTTTACCAGAAAACTTTGCAAACACTGGGCCTTCTAAATGTTCAGGTAAAATTTCTGGAAGATTTGCGAAATAGTCAAACTTAGCTTTTGCGAATGTGATTGTACATTTTTTGGAATTTGCTTTGTCGGCTATTACGCTACTGATATTTTCAAATTTTTCTCTATCTGGAATAGAAACATTTTTATTTTTTCCAACCCTTACGGAGAAATCGATATCTTTGCAAGTGACAGGAACTCCATCACCCCAAGAAATTTCAGGCAAAATTTCGATCACCATTTCTAAACTAGAGCCTTTTTGTTTCAAAAGTTTATTTTTTAGAGTTGGAATTTCTTTGATCATTTGCGGTTTCCACTCAAGATCTGGAGTTAAGACAATTAACGGGCGATGAGCTAGATACAGTATATACTTTGTCGCAGCTTGCGATGAAATAAGAGGGTTTAAGTTTTCAAATTCGGCACCAATCCCGATATTAAGAGTATCGGTAGCAGCATTCGCAGAAAATGAAAAACTAGCAGAAGCTAGAACTAGAACCCAAACTTTTAAGACTTGCTTCAAGGACATCAACATTTTGCCTCCCGGACGAGGATCAAAACATCGATGTCTTTAATTTGCCAATAGTTTTATAACTTGCCGCGCTGTAACTTCGTCGAAAATGAAATTCACATCTGTTAAACCGAGGCTAGTGGAGCGTTACCACGCCAATCACCTTTGGCAAAAAGCACCTGAATGACTCCCACATTTCTTTCCAAGAAACCACCTTCACAATAACAAAAGTAGAATTCCCAAAGTCTGATTAGCTCTTCCGGATAACCCACTTTCAAAACTTCCGACTTATTTTGATTTAAATTTTTATACCACTCTCGAAGAGTCCTAGCATAATGCGGAGTAAAATCTTCTAAGTGTATAAGATTTAGATCCGTGAACTTGGTTGCGACATCAGAAAGGGTTAAAACCGAAGGTAACGAGCCACCTGGGAAAATATAGCGCTGGATAAAGTCGACAGAGTCTTTGGCAACGTCATAAATTTGATCTTTAATCGTGATCGATTGAATGCACATGACACCATCAGGCTTTAACAATCTGGCGCAGGTTTCAAAGAAGTTTTGGTAATACTGATGCCCGACCGCTTCTAGCATTTCGACTGAAACGAGCTTGTCGTATTGGCCTGTTAATTCACGGTAATCAAGCATAACAATTTCAACCAAATGCTCTAGTTTTGCATTTTTAATTTTTTCTTTTGCCCATTCGAACTGCTGTTTTGAAATTGTTGTTGTTTTAATTTTGCAGCCGTAATTTTTCGCCGCATGGTATGCAAATCCGCCCCAGCCAGTTCCAATCTCGATGACAGAATCAGTTGGCTTTAAATCTAACTTTCGGCAGATACGATCATATTTTTCGATTGAAGCTTCTTCAAGCGTTGAATCAGGTTTTTTAAAGACACCACTTGAATAGGTCATCGTTGGATCTAAAAAAAGAGAAAAGAAATCATTTCCTAAATCATAATGTGCCTGAATATTTTTGGAAGATCCCTCGATCGTATTTTTTCGCAAAGAATGGAAAGCTTTCATGAAAGGCCTTGATAGTTTAGAAAAACCACCTTCAATTTTTTCCATCGATTCCCGATTCATAATCATAATACGAATAAGGGCCGTCAAATTTTCACATTTCCAAAATCCATAGATGTAACCTTCGCCCGCACCAATCGTTCCTTTAAGCGCCACTAAAGAATAAAACTCTAAGTTGTAAACATTGATTCTAGTTTTAATTGGGCTTGTCTCATCTCCGAAGGAGAGAACTTCTAAACCATCGATGAGCTCGATGTATCCAAGCTTGATTTCGCTTAATTTAGAAATGACCACTGACTTTAACAATCGCTTCAAAACACGAGGTACTGAAGTCTGAATCGCCATTGATGGTTGAGCCAATAGTTCGATTTTCATAAGGGTTATCCTTTCCCTGGGTGAGGTACAAACTTAATTCTTTTTACGAAAAACAAAATGAGCGCCTGGAAGTAAATCCAAAATAAAACTTTATGAGTCATCAAAACATTTTTTAAAGCAGCCCTTGATATCTCTTGGGCTGTCAAAGCGGTTTTGCTAATTGTTAAAGTTGCATCAAAGACCATTTTTTCAGAATTATGATTTTCCATGTGGACCACTGCAGTTAAGCCTGGATTCGTAATTCGGATTTTGTAATGGAGATCCATTGGCAAAAATGGTGAAACATGGAAACTTTTGTCGAAAACGACTTCTTTTGCATGATGATAAGGCATCACGTATTGATGCCTTTGGCCCCAAGGAGTGTTCGTTACATCTAAGACAAGGTGTTTTAAATTTTCTTTGGAATCATAACAGTAATAGACAGTGATGGGATTGAAACAAAAACCCAGTGTTCGCAAGTGAGTCAGCATGCGAACGGGTCCGTTAAGTCTTTCACCCGTTCTTTCAAAAATTAAATTCTGAACATCTTTTTTGATATCTGATTCAGAGTTCTTGAAATAATCCTTCCGGTAAAAACTAAGAAAATTAAATTTTTCATAGGATGCCCATCGAGAAAGTTTAAAAACTTGCTGTACTTCGTCTAAATCAATAAAAGCCATAAAAACGGGATAAGAAAACTTATTTTCTCTTGGAAAAAGTCTACGGTGCTTCAGAGTTCCTGAGTATAGGGCAGAATTGAGTTCTGCAGCTTCACTTTTCGCTACAGGCTGACTCATAAGGACTCCAAGCTCAAGTCAAATTCTTCAGCAACTTGAACGCCGCTTAAACAGCCATCTTCATGAAATCCGTAGCGCCAGTATGCGCCTGCAAAGTAAGTTCGGTTTTTTCCCTGAATCATTTTCTTATTCGCTCGGGCTTGATCCGACTCTTGATTATAAACTGGATGATGATAAGTCAGGTCTCGGATAATTGACTCTTTTTGAATCACTTGATTCGAGTTTAAAGTAACGAAGTAATTTTTTTCTGTATTCAGTCGCTGAAGGCGATTCATGAAGTAAGTAACTTGCACATCTGCGGACTGATTTTCCTGAATTTTATAGTTCCAAGAAGCCCATGAAAGCGGACGCTTCGGCATCACCGAATTGTCGGTATGAAGGGTCACTTTATTTTCTTGATACGGAATCGCACCTAAAACCGCTAGCTCATCTTTCGAAGGATCTGTTAAAATTTTCAAAGATTGATCACTGTGGCAAGCCAAAATGACGTGATCAAAATCTAAACTCACTCCTGACAAAGTCTTAAGCGCAACTGACTGCGGATTTCTTTTAACTGCAACGATCGGATCACCCAAAAAAATTCGACCGTCTAATGGCTTCACCAGTTGATTGAGATACGCTTTTGATCCACCTTTTAGGACTCTCCAGGTAGGACGGTCCGTGACAGTTAAAAGACCATGGTTTTTGCAGAAAGTTATAAATGTTTTAAGTGGAAATTCAGCGACCGTTTTTATTCCAGCCGACCAGATTGCAGATGCCATCGGTAGAAGATAATAATCGGCAAGCTTACGGCTAAATCCTTTTTCTGCCAAGTACTGTCCAAGAGTTTCATGACCCTTCAAGTTTTCTAAATCCTGAAGTGCCAGCTTATTAAATCTCATGATTTCAAAAGCAAATTGATAAAACTTCGGACTTACAAGATGTGACCTCTGTGAAAAAAGAGTATTTAAGTTATGACCGTTATATTCGAAATTATTCTTTTCATCAAAAACGCTGAAGCTCATTTCAGATTCTTGTGATTCGACTCCGATTTTATTCATAAGTTTAATAAAGTTAGGGTAGGTCCAGTCATTAAAAACAATAAAGCCTGTGTCGACCGGCGTTTGTTTTTCCGGAACCGTGACTGTGTGAGTATGACCGCCCAGCCGAGCTTCGCTTTCAAATAGATGAATTTCGTGTTTTTGAGATAAAATGAACCCCGCCGTCAGACCAGAAATTCCTGATCCGATAACGGCAATTTTTTTTCTTGCTCCGGTCATGATTTCATTCCATTCGACTTCAAAGCAGCCTCGTAATCATCGAAAGATTTCAAAACTTTAAATTCCCGACTTAAGGATAATGAGAGAGCTTGGGTGTTTCTGCCCGCTACCCAAAGGCTGACATTTTTAACCAAATGTCGATCGAGAAAATGAACATACTCCAAGATATCTTCGAAAGCGCCTTCGGCTTTTGAAACTGTTGATACAACCAAAGCATGGGTGGCTTGATATCGCATGCAGGCTTCGCAAAAATCACGCTTTGGCATTTGAGTTCCCAAATAAAGCACATGTATGCCGTGCAGAGCAGCTAAGGTCGAAGCAATCAGCAGACCAATTTCATGCTGATCGCCAGATGGACTTGCCATGATCAAACGAACCCTAGATTTACTATTACCGGCCCTACTCCTTAAAAGTGCAAGCTGTTCTTTTATGATAGAAGATAAAATATGCTCTTGCGCGATAGTCAAAGCGCCAAGCTCTACCTGATGAATCATTTCCCCAATCAATGGCACTAAAAAATCATGAACGAACATTAAAGGTTTTAAATGCTTACGTTTCGTCGTAATGATTGCATAGAGATCATCCCATTTAAATTGATCAGCGAATTTAATTATCTCTTCAAAATCTTCACGTTTACCTTTGCTTTTTAACGGTTGCTTAACTTTGCTTAATAATTTGCGGTCTTCAACTAGCGCCTGCAATTGATTCAAGTTCAGATTAGCGATTTTGCTTATTTTATGACCACGTCCCGTTAAATCTTTTAAGGCTTTGATGCGGAGTATATCAGTCTGTGAATAAAGTCGTCTTTCAGATTCTGTTCGTGCTGGTTTGACTGCACTATAACGATTTTCCCAGCCTCTTAAGCTGAACTCCGTGATGCCCGTAAGCTCTATCACTTGTCTTATCGTATATTGACCTTTGTTTTTCACGTTAACAGTCTATCAGCGACATATCCATTTGTATAGAATTATCTATACATTAATGCTTTCACGGTTTAACCTATTAATATGAGTCAAAATTTATCTCAAATTGATAAGTCAAAATTGAATTGGGGCGTGCATTGGTTCCGACGCGATTTACGCGTCGCAGGCAATGAGGCCTTACGAACTAATTGGAAAAAAACAGCCGGTAATACTTTAGGATTCTTTAGCTTTGATTCAACATTTTTATCCCGTTCTGATTTCTCTGCAAATCGTTTTGCTTTTTTTCTAAAAACTTTAGATGCCTTAAAAAACGAATTACAATCCCAAGGCGGTGACCTTCTGATTGTCGACAGCCCGCCCCTGCAGGCGTTTACTCAACTTTTGAAGTATTGTGACAAAGCTGGAATCAAGCGCCCTTCGACTATTTCGTACAATCGTGATTACGAACCTTTCGCTATATCCCGTGATCAATCCGTTACAAACTTTCTGCAGAGCCAAGAGATTGATGTGTCAACTCATCGGGATCACTTGTTGTTTGAACCGTATGAAGTTTTAAAAAGCGAAAAGGCAAATGACTTTTATCAAATCTATTCTCCTTATGGTAGAAAATGGTTTTCGCGCTTGGCTGCTGAAGTTGGTCAAGAAAGAATTGCCCAGCAAAAAAACGCGAACAGTTATTACAAAAAGTTAGAGTCTAACGAACTCGATGCTAGCTTTAAGCTAAATTGGAAGTCATTTTTGAAGGACTCCCAATTTCCTTTTCAGGATGCGCTTCAAAGTTTTCAAAAAGAAAATGATAAAAATGTTTCGATTGTCATTCCGGAAGCAGGCTCCCTCCAAGCTTACCGGCACATGCAAAAGTTCAAAAAAAATATAGTCGATTACCTGACTGCAAGGGACTTTCCCGCCCAGCATGGAACTTCAAGGCTTTCGATCTATTTAAAAAATGGCAGCTTGGTATCAACTCAAATTATTTCTGAACTCAAGTTGAATGAAACAGCTTGGGAGCCAAAAGACGGCTACAGTCAATTTTTAAAAGAGATTGCCTGGCGCGAATTTTATTATTCAATTCTTTATCATCGCCCTGATGTCGAAAAAACTAGCTTTAATCCACAGTACAAAAATTTGAAGTGGGAAAATAATTTGGCGTATTTTAAGCGCTGGCAAGAAGGCACGACCGGTTTTCCAATTGTCGATGCCGGTATGCGCGAACTTTTGACGACCGGTTGGATGCATAATCGAGTACGTATGATTGTTGCGTCTTTTTTAACCAAAGATCTACTCATCGATTGGAAGTGGGGCGAAAATCATTTTATGAAATACCTGTTGGATGGAGATTTAGCACCCAATAACGGTGGTTGGCAGTGGGCCGCATCGACTGGGTGCGATCCGCAGCCGTATTTCAGAATCTTCAATCCTTGGCTGCAAAGTGAAAAATTTGATCCCGATGGAACTTATATCAAACAGTTTATTCCGGAATTAAAAAGCGTCCCGGCAAAAGCTCTTCACGACCCGGACGGCGAGAGATATGCGAAAGGCTATCCAAAACCGATAGTTGATCACAAAAGTCAAAAAGATAAAGCCCTGGCGATTTATAAAGCGAATAGAAAGGCTTAAAGCTTGAACGTTCTTTTCGTACTGCAATTCATGTCGTGCTTTTTCCTAACAGGATTAATTTGGGTTATCCAAATCATACATTATCCCAGCTACCACTATATCCAAAAAGAGAAATTTTCAGAGTTTCAAGCATTTCATACTCAGAAGATAACTTTTATCGTAGCTCCAATGATGATATTAGAACTGGTAACAGGATTTGCGCTTATTTTGTTTTTTCCAAAGCCTATTTTTATCCTAAATGCCTTAAGCATCATTCCGATTTGGCTGAGTACTTTTTTCTTAAGCGTTCCACTTCATTCAAAATTGATGAAACAATATGATCACATGTTGATCACTAAATTGATCTTTACTAATTGGCCCCGGACAATTGTTTGGTCACTCAGATCCCTATTTTGGATAGCCATCCTCCTCTCAAAAACGCTTTTCTAGACCTAAATCTTGCATAATTAGAATTTTACTTACACTTAAGCAGAGAAATCCCCTCTGAGCCGCGCCAGCATTAAGTTTGCGGCCGTTTTCGCCGATTTGTTTCCTAACTCATTCGAGGAAGGAACCACTCATGGCGAATATTTTTAAACTGAATCATTTCTTAGTATTTTTATTTCCGCTTTTTTTCATAGGTTGTGCCCCGGACATAACTCGCCTTCCAGATGATCCTGACAATGAACCAATTGTACAACCTGTTCCAGGCCGTGAAGGCTCAGGCGAGCTTCCTTCAAAAGGCGAAGATGTTGCGCTACCTGAAGTGGGAGTACCCGTAACTGGAACTCCCAAGGATGAGCAAGCTACAATCTTAGCAAAATATGATTACGTTGATCCAACTCACATTGTTCCAAGCAAAGCATTAGAACAAGCGTTGCTTTATTACGATCAAAACAAAGCAGCGTTAAAAAATTCTAAAGTACTTTCGATTATCGATTTTAGCCAAAGTTCGACATTGAAAAGATGGTACTTTATTAACATGACGACTGGTAGCGTTTGGAATATTCATGTTTCTCATGGAAAAGGTTCTGATGGTAATCATGACGGCTTTGCTGAAAAGTTCAGTAACGTTTCTGGATCAAATGCAACTTCTCTTGGATTTTACAAAACTGCCGAGACTTACAGTGGCAAATGGGGTTATTCGTTAAGACTTGATGGCTTATCAACGACTAACTCAATAGCGAGACCACGTGCAATAGTTGTTCACGGTGCTAGTTATGTTCAAGACAGAGCAGTCATACAAGGTCGAAGCTGGGGCTGTCCGGCTGTTTCTCTTGCAAACTCAAAAAAAGTGATCGATTTAATTCGTGGTGGCAGTCTCATCTTCGCTGTAAATTAATTTTCTAATCAAGTCAGCAGTCCCCTACAAAGTAGGCGGACTGTCTGAATATTGAATAAGGACTTGCTGCTTTTTATCTTTTTCATCACTTAAATTAGATAGACCTCGAAACTCTAAAAGGTTTCGAGTTTTTTTATCGTACTTCACATAAATCGGATCTGCGAAAGCTTTTAAAAATACGGATGCGATCTGAATTTTAAATTCAACTGTTTCTTCTTTCTCGGACAGAGCACCCACCCTACTTGCAGTAAATTTGAAAAAATCCAAAAGTGGAATAACCACGATAGCAACTTTTTGACTCTTACCTGCCGCAAGATCGTCAAAATATTTGAGCAAGAAATTGTTAAAGCCCTGCCCCGCGACCGAACTTGAATCGATTTGAATTGTCTTTGCTTGATCCTTCTGACCTTCAGTGATGACTTGGATATTAGCTTTTTTTCCATCAAGGATTAACTTTTCAGTTCTCTTCAAACGAATGTCCTTAAGCTCACTGTCTGGGACAAATAAATTATCTTTGAAAGTCGACTTCAAGGTCGCAAATTCTTTTAAAGAGGAGTCTAGATACCGAGTTTCAACTTTCTGGTTAAATCCGTTATCACCAACTGTAACTTCGTGAACCTCGTGGTAAAGAACTTTGGTTTTTTTTAAATCATAGGCCTTGCCATATAATTTAACAGAGGCAGTTGCTTCAGATAAAGTTGCAATGATTAAAAACGAAGTAGCGATTAAAATTTGCTTCATATCACATTCCTTTTTGAGAGCTTAAATAATATATAGAAAAAACCCGCCCAGAGAATTCCATGCAATCCATAGTATAGTGGCACCGGTTTAAAATACGTTAGAACTTCAATTTTTTCACCTGCCCAGTACGAGAGAGGCCCAAATAGCGCAGCTGCTGGTAAGGCGTAGCGCACTTTAAGAATCAAATTTCGAAGAGAGTATGAAATGCTGCTAGCAAACCCCCACCACATGCCAAATAACCAAAAGGTTGAAGCTAAACTCTTATGTTGCATCGAAAATAGAAGTCCTTCTAATAGAAAAAGATCTACTAGGTAGCCTAAGATTGAAATGCTTAGCATCAGTTTTAAATCTCTGATCCGAGTTTGGCGACTCTTGCTAACAAAAATGAAGTGAGCAAAAGAATAGAGGATAAAGTTTACTAATACGCCATTGAGGTTTCCAGAACGAGCGCAAAGAAAGTAACCCCACCAACTTACTTGAAAAAACAAAGCGTTTAATAATAATTTGTTCTTCAAAAGCTTTTCCATTTCTTTAAGTGATATTGTTTCACACAATTTTCTCATAAAATTTAGCACAGACTGCACATTAACAAACGGAAAACCGGACTAGGCAACGCGTGGAGCTATCAAAAAATCTGGTGATTACCCGCTAATTTCCAGAAGAAAAAACACTGAAAAAATACACCTTGGTCGACCTTGCTTATCGAATAATTGGGTCCACATTTAATAAAGGAGGTACTGTTATGGAACTAAGTGAAATGACAATGCATTACCAGGGATTTCATCCATCTGAGTTTACGAAAGATTATCTCGAAGATATGATGGATGAACTCTACACCGAATCTCCACACGGATCGTTTTTTCAGGCAGCTTTTAGTCGGCAGAACCATATATTCAAAGCTCGCGTAAGAATTGACTCCGCTAACGGGCACTTTTTCGCCGTCGCATCTGGCAAAAAGTTGAAGGAGGTAACTCATCGAGTTGTCTTCCAAATTAGAAAACAACTTGGGAAGTGGAAATCCCAAAGAATTGATAGAGGAAGACCAAGAGAACTCCTAGATCAATATCAAAACCAAAATGACTATATGGGTGGTTGAACTCTGATAACGGCTCTGACGGGCCGGTGATCAGAAGGCAGTTTCTCCCGGTCCGCAAAAGTTGCTGGATCGGGAAGAACATTTCCGTTCGAGTTTTTGTACTTAATAACTTCAGCTTCTAGCACGGTCAGTTGACCTGACACTCGAATATCATCCATCGGCTGAGCCTTCTTGCCACCCGGACCGAAATAAAAGTGGGTCGCCCTTTGAGCATACTCAAAAGTCTTTCCGTTAATTGAGTCAAACACGCTCTTGAGTGAGTCGCGAATTGAATTCATTTCTGCTGCTTTGATAACATCAGTATTGAAATCGCCACCCATGATCACGGGTACGTCTTTTCCGAATTTTTCTTGGAGTTCTTCTAGAATTACTTTCACGCCCTCTTCGTATTGCGCGGTTCTGTAGCGAGTGCTCTCAGGATCTTGAGGATTATCACGCTTGGACTTCGCATGGTTGCCTATAACGATGACCATCGGTTTTTCATCACCTGGGCGAGTTAAAGTCAAAACAGGCAAATCCCGAGAAAATAAGGGGTACTTAATTTTTGAAACAGGATCAGTCCACTCACGGTGTTTGTGAGTAAATAATTTAAACTTAAATCCTAAATCTTTTTTAACGCCAAACATGATATTGATTCCGCGATTACTATTCCCCTCTTTCACAAAAGTATAATACTGACCCTTAAGTCCGTTTGTATCGAGATCCATTAAGTGTCTTGCATCTTCATCCTTATGAACTTCGGAACCAATAAAAATATCAGGATCATTTTCCAGAATAACTTCACGCTGCCAATCCAGTAGAGAAGTTGGCTTAAACCGAAACTTCTTATCTTTCTTTAAAATTTTCACATCACCCCGCTGTTGGGCAGATTCATAAATGAAATCGTCTTTTAAATTCAGGATGAGAACCTTCAGATCAAGTGGATTTGCCGTAAAAGCCCGACCGACTCCAATTTGCAAGCGGCAAGACTGATTCGCTAGTACTGACTGGCTAAAGAGTAGACACGTCGCCAGTAATTGCAGACCCAACTTGATAAGGAAGTGCTTAAAAGAAATACCTTGCTGCATAAAACCTCAATTTACGAACAGTTAAGTTTCGCATAGTTAAGATGCAAAGGTGGCGCCTCCGGGACGCTTCTTTTCGGCGCCAGCACGCGACGCCTAATGAACGTTTCTTTTCGGATCCAGAAAGCAAAACCTCTGGGCGCTAGAGCCTTATTTTTCAAATTTATCCGAAATATTGCGAGCTCTGCTAACTTGAAAATTTTTAACTCTATGCAGAACCGCTCCGGTTCTGCATAGAGTTAAAAACGCTCTGCTAATCTGACCCTATCTTGGACGTATCTCATTCTTTCCATCCAACTCTCAATTATGGGTAACTCGTTTTTATATCTAAACCTTTTTTATTAAGGACATCATTTTTACCGACGCAGACATGAAAATGCTTTTTTAAGTTTCGAAAATTAAATATTTATCGAAAATCTTGAGTTCACGGTAACAAAACTCAGATTTAATAAATTCCAAACTCGATTTGTTATAAAAACTGACATGGGTTGGATCCCTTTGATAATACCAGTTTTTAAAATCTGTGACCCCGTCGGTTAGCGAAGTTTTAATGTATAGCTTTCCCTTTTTCTTCAAAAGCCCGTGCAGTTTTTCGAATTCCAGTCTTGGATTGCTAAAATGCTCAACCACTTCCGTACACGTAATGAAATCATAATGCGTTTCCAGCAATTTTTGATCTGGATGGAAAAAAGGATCATAGCACGCAATTTTGAAACCTTTTGTTTCCAGCATATAAGAAATAAACGAAGTGGGGCCGCAACCAAAATCTAGTCCAAGCTCTTGACTATTCTGCTGCTCAGCCACCGCTTGCACCACAGGCATTAAGAACTTTTGATAACCTTCATCTAAGGGGTTATTTTGATGCAATTCGTAACGGACTCTTTCAGCCGCTGGTTGCAAGTGATGCTCCGGATCCCGAAAGATAAACCCACATTTGAGGCATTTCCAAAATATTTGAGACTGCCTATTCCTTGAAAACTCTAAAAGCTTATCGGTTTCGAGGCAGAGTAAACACTTATGCATAGGGTCAGCTTACCTGTCTTTTTTCCCGTAGTCATGGGCTTGTAGAAGTCCTGACATTTGAGTTCTTGCATTCCTGATGCTTTTTTCCGTACATTGGGCTCACGAATGCTTCTAAGAGCCTGGCAACACGTTCTTTAAGAGGTATTCATAGCTTTCAAACAATAAATAGAATTTTTACGAGTGGTTTCATTCGCGAAAGATTTTAACGAAAGGATTTTTTAATGAATACACAGAATCCCTCTGTGTCTGAGCGCTTTAGTGCCTTCAGATCAGCTGTTAACCCCCCTGCTCCAAAACGTTTCGAGAAAATCAAAAATGCGTCTGGTAAAGAAGCTGCGATATCCGAGTATTTTGGATGCATGACTTTTGGGTTAGCGCAAATGCGTGAAAAACTTCCTAAAGATTCATACAACTCACTTTTGCAAACCTTGGAGAAGGGGAAAAAACTTCCGAAGGAAGCGGCTGATGCAATCGCTAGTGCGATCAAAGAATGGTCCGTTGCCAAAAACGTAACTCACTTCTGTCACTGGTTTCAGCCGATGACGGGTTTAACAGCTGAAAAACATGACGCTTTTATTTCGATTCAGCACTCTTATCATTCCGAACTTCGAGTCATCGAACGTTTTACAGGTTCTCAACTTATTCAAGGTGAACCGGATGCTTCAAGTTTTCCAAGTGGTGGAATGCGCACAACGTTTGAAGCCCGCGGTTATACGGCTTGGGATCCATCGTCTCCTCTTTTTATTATCGAAGAAGAAAGTGGTAACACTCTTTGCATTCCAACTGTGTTCTTTGGTTATCACGGTCAAGCACTTGATAATAAAACTCCACTCTTAAGATCAATCGAAGCGATTACCCGTGAAGGTTGTGAGTTTTTAAAACTATTAGGGGACGTGGATGTAAAACGCCTGAATGTCACTTTAGGTGCTGAACAAGAATATTTTTTGATTGATAAAAACTTAGCGGCACTTCGCCCTGATATCATTATGACCGGCCGAACGTTGTTGGGAACTTCGTCAACTCGTGGTCAGCAATTAGAAGATCACTACTTTGGATCAATTCCTTCTCGCGTAAATAAGTATATGCAAGAGGTTGAATTTGAACTTTATAAATTGGGAGTACCGGTTAAAACTCGTCATAATGAAGTAGCGCCAAGTCAGTTCGAATTAGCTCCTATTTTTGAAGATGTTAATATCTCTGCTGATCATAACATTTTAACAATGGAAGTTTTAAAGCGAACAGCGCTTAAGCACGGAATGGTTTGCTTACTTCATGAAAAGCCATTTGCAGGCGTCAACGGAAGCGGAAAGCATAACAACTGGAGTGTTGCCAATGATAAAGGCGAAAATTTGCTCGAGCCTGGAACAACGCCTCACCAAAATTTAAGATTTTTAGCTGTGTTAGCAGTCACTTTAAAAGCAGTTTTTCAGCATGCTGATGTTTTAAGAACTTCAATTGCAACTCCTGGAAACGATCATCGCTTAGGCGCAAATGAAGCTCCTCCCGCAATTATTTCCGTTTTCTTGGGAAGTATGCTGGAACAGATTTTAAATAATATCGAAGCTGGAAAAGCCAATAAAGCGACAGATCAACAAATCATTGATTTGGGTGCAAGTCAGATTCCAACTATTTCCCGTGATTACACTGACCGCAACAGAACAAGTCCATTTGCTTTTACTGGAAATAAATTTGAATTCCGTGCGGTTGGCTCAAGTACGAATGTCGCTATTCCTATGTCAATTTTAAACGCAGCAGTCGCTTCTTCATTTAAAGAATGTGCGGAAAGACTGAAAGAAATTTTAAAGAAGAAGTCGAATCGCGATGAAGCGATTATGGAACTGGTCAAAGAAATCAGCAAAGAAACGAAAGCTATTCGCTTCGAAGGAAATGGTTATTCCCAAGAATGGCGTAACGAGGCCAAGAAGCGTGGGCTTCCAATTCTGAATACGACACCTGAGGCTCTCAAAGTTTTTAATAATAAAAAAGCAACTCAGTTCTTGGTCGATACTAAAGTTCTTTCTCAAGAAGAAATTGCAAGCCGCTACCATATCAACGTTGAACGTTATGTGAAAACACTTGATATTGAATTCATGACCTTAACTGAACTCGTAAAAGGCTTTGTTGTTCCAGCAGTCGAGAAGCAAATTATTCAAATCGGGAATGCTCATAGTTTTATGAAGTTGGCACCACTCAAAAAAGCTCATAAAGGTCGACTTGATGAGCTTGAAACTACTTTTTCAGACATCATGAAGACTCTGGAGGGATTCGAAAAAGTATTGAATAAGTCGCAAGCTCTGCAGGACGAGGTGGCCCGAATGGATCTTATTGTAGCTCAAGTCGTTCCGGCAGCCGAAAAACTTCGGGCAGCCTGCGATCTAGCGGAAACCCTCGTATCTGATGAATTTTGGGCTCTTCCAAAATACCGCGAAATGCTTTTTTCAAATACTCTGACTTCTTGATTTAGCTAAATAAGCAGGTCATTGTTACAACTTGAAAAAGTTTCTCATGGCCTGCTTCCCTTTTTTTAAAAAGCAAAGCTTCGCACCTACGCGAGAAGTCACCTCTTATGATGATCGAAAACTTTCAGAAGAAAGAATGAATCACGCAGTCCAAGTTGGAAGAATGGGAATCTGGGAATATAATCTCCAAACTAGCGAAACCTACTGGGACGACAATATGTTCAATATTTTGGGAATCGATCGTCTTAACTCTGACGAGATCATTCAGCTTTGGCTATCCTGCGCTCCTATTGAAGATATTAGAGGAATTGCAACCCTTTTCGATCAAGTTGCCAAAACAGGCAAATCTTTCGAGTACCAATACTCATTGCATATTAATGAAAAAACTTTTTACTTACACCTCTTGGGAAGTGGAATTACTGAACCGAATGGTACTGTTGTTCGCATCATTGGCGTTAATCGCGACATTACCCCTGAAGTCCAATCTCAAAAAGTTCTGGAAAGCGAAAGAGCTCGACTTTTAAGCGCTGCTAAAATGACCTCACTTGGTGAGATGGCAAGCAATATCGCTCATGAAATTAATAACCCTTTAGCTATTATTATGATGCGGGTTCAACAACTAAGAACCGGCCTTTACGCTCCTCTTGTTGATTTAGAAACTGTCGAAACAAATTTGAAAAATATCGAACATACAACTATGCGTATTTCAAAAATTATTAAAAGTTTAAGAAGCTTTTCAAGAGATGCCAGCCGTGATCCATTTGAGAAAATTTCCCTCATTAAAATTATGGATGAGACCTGGGAAATCTGCGGTCCGCGGTTTAAAAGTTTTAGTATTGAAGTCGAAGTTAAGATTCCTGAAAATCTCGAACTTGAGTGCCGTCCAAGTGAACTTGCCCAGGTTTTTGTAAACCTCCTAAGCAATTCATTCTATGCGGTAGCGTCTCAACCTGAAAAAAAGGTTATGATTAAAGCTGAAGATCTAAATGAAGAGATACAACTAACTTTTGTTGATTCCGGCCCACCTATTCCTATACATGTTCGCAGAAAAATTATGCAGCCGTTCTTTACAACCAAACCGATTGGATTTGGAACCGGCCTAGGTCTGATGATTTCACAAACTATTGTTGAAAATCATCGAGGAAAAATCAAACTTCTCGAAAATGAACCGCAAACAACTTTCATTATTCGACTTCCGAAGTTACAATCGACAAATGAAGTATCATCCGCCATTCCATGAATTCGATTTTGAAACGACCCGTTCTTCAGGGGCAGGTGGCCAGCATGTTAATAAAACTGAATCTGCTGTTATTCTTAGATGGAATCCAAGTCTGAGTTCTGCATTCAGCGAATATGACCATTATAGAATTATTCAATTTCTTTCAAGAAATCTGACCCGCGACGGTGAACTCTTGATTCGTAGCTCAGAATCCAGATCCCAGAAACAAAACAAAGATACCTGTGTTGAAAAGTGGATCGCACTTATAGAAAAGGCCCTGAAGCCCAAGATCAAACGAATTGCAACTCGCCCGACTCGCTCATCAAAAGTAAAAAGGGTTGATGAAAAGAAGCGGCATTCGAATATTAAAAAATTGCGTGGAAAAGTTTCAGGTTCCGATTAGGCTTGGCTATTGGGTTTTTCGGCTTTCTAACTCAATCACTCTTTGATTTAGTCTAAAAACTTCAGCTTTTAAATCATAGAATTGTCGTTGCCACTCTTGCGGAATTTCAGCTTTTGAAGAGGGTACATCTGCAACTTGTGCATTTGGACTGACAGCAGCTTGAGGTACTCTTTCGGCCTGACCAATCTGCTCAACCTGCTTTTCGTAATCCTGATAATTTTGAACCTTAGCTATCCCGCGACTTTTGCCAAGCTTTTGCATTTGCAGATCTTTACCCGTCTCAAGTGCGGTGACCAACTGTTCATCACTCAGTGAATGGCCCTGAATACCAATATTTTGTTTTAATTGAATTAAACTTTTGTATTCGCCAAAAACTTTTTTAAATTTCGAAACGCTTGGAGGAAAATCTCCAATAAAAAGACAAACTCCAACAAGGGCAAATAACATGGAGACGATCAGGCTGCTCAACATGCTTCGGAACATTCCACTAAAAAAACTCACAAGGTTATTCTCCTTTGTAGGTTTATCGGAATTTCTATCTAAATTTTTAAGGGGCTTCTAATATTGCCGCAACACCCATACCACCAGCTGTGCAAATCGAGATTAATCCCCGACCTTTGCCGTGGTTTTTGAGTAACTTCGCTAACGTCGCAACAATTCTACCGCCCGTTGCCGCGAATGGATGTCCCATTGCAAGGCTACTCCCTTTTACGTTCAATCGATCTCTTGGAATTTCGCCCATGACCTGACTTCTACCCAAATAGTTTTTGCAGTAAGTTGGATCACTCCACGCTTTAAATGTGCAAAGAACTTGGCCTGCAAAAGCTTCGTGAACTTCGTAAAAATCGAAGTCTTGAAGTCTCATATTGTTTCGCTCTAAAAGTCGTGACACCGCGATTGTAGGCGCCATGAGAAGGCCCTCACCCTTGACGTAGTCTAAGGCCGCAACTTCACAGTCGACGAATTTGGCTAAAATCGGCAATCCTTGTTTTTGCGCTTTTTCTCGGCTTGCTAAAAGCACGCAGCTTGCGCCGTCAGTTAAAGCAGTCGAATTTCCTGCAGTTAACGTACGATCGCCCGGATAATCAAAAGCCGGCTTAAGCTTAGCTAATTTTTCTAAAGTTGTATCGGCTCTTAAGATTGAATCTTTTTTAACTCCTTTGAATTCAAAAATCATATCATCAAAGAAATTCTCGGCATAAGCTTGAGCCGCTTTTTGGTGGCTCTCAAAGGCAATCAAATCTTGTTCTGATCGAGGAATTTTCCATTCCTGAACCATTTTTTCGCAATGCTGCCCCATTGATAATCCAGTTCGAGCTTCAATGACCGCGGGTAATACTGGCTTTAAATCAGAAGCCCGAAATTTAATCATGCCTTTAAATTTATCACCGGTATTTTTCGCTATGTTAAGCGCAACCATTTTTTCAGAAAAAGATCGCGGATATAAAATAGGCAAATCAGTATTTGTGTCTGTTCCGCCGCCGATACCCCACTCAATTTGTCCCAGTTTTATTTTTGCTGCGATATAGTTAACAGCTTCTAAACCTGTTCCGCAAGCACGCTGAATATAATGAGCAGGAGTCCACGGATGCAGTCCGGAGCTCAAAACACTTTCTCTTGGCAAAGCCCACTCGTTTGAAGGATTAATAACAGAACCTAATGCAACATCCCCCAAAATCTGATTTTCCAAATTAAATTTCTTCGTCAGCGCACTCAAAGCGGCCGTCATCAGATCTTGATTTGTTGTCTTTTGATAATAAGTCATGGACTTCACAAAGGGAGTTCGCTGACCTCCACATATTACGGCTTCTTTCATAACGACTCCTGATTTCTCTACGCATCTTTCAACGTATCTCATTAATAATGTTTATTAATTATATTTTTAATTCTTCTTAATCTGTTTTCTTTAAAAACTGGCGTAGTTCTTCTAGCCACGCTTCAGCTAGTTTACCATCCGCTTTAAATTTAACGATGATACTGTCGATTAAATCATTTTTATTAAAACCCTCTGACGGGAATCCCTGTATGATGGCAACAATCACTTCACCCAAGTAGCTGTACACCAAGCGACTGTTAGAGGCTTTTTCATTAGAACTTGTTAAAAATTGCTTTTGATATTGTTTTAAGTTTTCGATGACATCGCTGGGGAAGTCAGGTGACAACTTATAGCTTGAAATTGCATCTGGGTATTGATTCCAAACAGCATTTTCATCAGAATTAAACTCTTGGCTCAGGTACCATCTCTTAAAAAGCAGCGACTCGACTCGAAATCGACAAACTGTCTGCAGCAATTTAAGATCAATCAATTTCTCGGCTTCATCATCCCCTAAGTTTCGCGACAAATAACTTCCCACGATAACTTCAATTAATGAACGATCAACATCAAAGCAACTTAAGCGGCTGAGCTCATAAATCAAGCTCCAAGGGTCATCTGAGTTTGTTAAGTAGGTTAAAAGATCGTCCAGCCAAATTGCAAAATCCGGTCGTGATGTCAGGCAAGAATCAATTTCTCTCATCTCGAGAAGGTAGGAATAAAGTAGATCTCTCCACTCGACAAGCAACTGATAGGTTTTAGCTTTCGCTCTTTTTTTAAGACCTACTCCAAATTGATCGAAGTACTTTTCAATATATTGTACATAAGCCGAACTATCGCCTCTAAAAATATAAAGAGCGGATAAAGACTCGGTTCGTTTGTGCTTCTTTTCAGTCAGGATAAAATTTTCGTGAATAATGGGCAGGTACTTTTGATTGAGTGGAAGAAAATGGTAACCGTTAAAGAACACAAGCGTACCAGGAAATAAATCTGTTGGAGAGATTTCGTAGAATTCACAGAAATTTTTTTGAAATAGAAAAAATTCTAAAGTGAAAGTCGAAAGCATCTCTGATGTCAGATAATGCTGCATATACCAATCTGATTTAATGTCCCTTAAGTTTTCGACAAGGCCTACAACCTGGGTTTTCCGTAAAAGCCTCTTTATTTTAGGAAGTAAGACCAATTCTTCATTAGAAATCGTTCGAAGATCCAAAAGAACTGTTCGAGGTCGAACCTTGTCATGATTCAAAAACATTTTCAGACTCGCGTAATAAAGGGGTTTCAGTGTCAAAAACTCTGAAGCTTGCCTTAAGCGACCAAGTGCGGCCTCTGCAGTTGAAATGAAAACAAATGAGTTACGTTCTTGCTGCATAATGAGCTGTTTATCTCGAATTCTTACTCTAAGCGTTAAATATCGGCAATACCTATCTAAAAAGCTTGAATCAGCTTCAATTAAAACTCAAATTATTTAAAACATGACACAGCAAGTTTTATTGGAGGATTAATGAAAAGAAATATTTGTCGATTAGCTACCCTGTTAGTTTTCTCGTTTGCGTTCGAAGCTCAAGCTTACAAAAAGATTGAAGGCACGGAAAAGTTTCAGGAAATGACTTTAACTCAAACCGTGGAACTTGAAGAATTTGAACAGGTTAAACTAAAATCTGTGGGTCACGCTTTAAGAAATAAGAAAGTTGCGTTCATGGACTTCAAAGTTTACGTCGTTGAACTTTTAATGCCTATTGACTCAACCTGGAACCAAAAAGCCGCAGACTTTGTTGCAGCCTCGCCAAACGGAATTCAGATGAGCTTCCTTCGAGACGTTCCCGCTGATAAAATGAAGGACGCTTTCAACGAAAGCCTAAAAGCCAACCAAGTCGATACAAAATCAGAATCGGTTCAGGCTTTTATAAAAGCCGTAAAAAAAGTGGGCGATTTGAAGAATAAAGACGTATTCTTGATTTCTCGGAAAAAATCAGACAAAGGAGACTCAGTCCTTCTCTTGATTCCAGGTCGCGCGAAAGAGATCATCACCGGTCCAGCAGGCTGGTCTGACGGTATTATGAAGATCTGGGCAGGAAAAGCCGCCGATTCTGGCTTAGAGAAAATGCAAAAGGAATTGTTTAAGTAACAATTCCTTTTGCTAACTTGATCATTTAATTAAATCAATGATCAACCGGCATATGAGGTTGATAAGGTGGGTTCAGAGATAAAGGATCCTGCGAAGGAAACTCTAAATTCAGCGCCCACTTCAAAACTTCATCAATATGCTCGACCGCATGAACTTCCAGATCATTTCTCACTTCATCTGGTAATGATTTAAGATCCTTTTCGTTATACTTAGGAATAAGAACTTTTCTAATTCCACCCCGATGAGCAGCCATCAATTTCTCTTTGATACCACCCACAGGTAAAACTGAACCCGCCAAGGTAATTTCCCCTGTCATCGCCATATCCACTGGCACTGACCGCGCAGTTAAAAGCGAAGCAAGGGACGTAAGCAAAGTCACACCAGCACTTGGCCCATCTTTAGGCGTCGCTCCCGCCGGAGCATGGAGATGGAAGTCGAATTTTGAAAAGTCAAAACCAGGATTAAAAAATGCCATCCTCGATTTCAATAAACTTAAAGCAATTGAAGCTGACTCTTTCATCACGTCACCAAGTTGTCCTGTCAGAGTTAAAGTACCCTTGCCAGGCATCAAAGCTGATTCGATGTAAAGAAGATCGCCTCCGACTGGTGTCCACGCAAGTCCGGCAACAACACCAGGAATGCTTTGCGCGCGAACTTTTTCGAAAGAAAATTTCTCTTGGCCTAAGACTTCTTCTAAGTTTGCAGTTGCAATGTGAATCGGAGTTTTTTCTCCTTTTACAATACTGCTACTGGCCCAGCGACAGATCTCGGCGATTTTTCTTTGAAGTTCGCGGACTCCAGCTTCCCTTGTGTACTTCGCAATAACTGTTGCTAAAACATTTTCTTCAAGTTCGATCTGACCAGGTTTAAGGCCGTGCTCTTTCATTTGTTTTTCCAACAAATGTTTTTTCGCAATCTCTAATTTTTCCTTAGAAGTATAACTTCCAAGTTCGATTACTTCCATACGATCTAAAAGAGGACCGGGAATTCCCTCTAAAGAATTTGCGGTTCCTATAAAAAACACCTGTGACAAATCAAAAGGCACATCGAGGTAATGATCAAGAAACGCAGTATTTTGTTCTGGATCTAAAACTTCAAGCATAGAGCTTGCCGGATCACCCGTAAATCCACGAGACATTTTATCAATCTCATCCAAAATAAAGACGGGATCTTTTTCGCCGGCCTTCTTTAATGAAGAAAGGATTCTTCCTGGCAGTGCGCCAATATATGTTCGTCTGTGGCCTCTGACTTCAGCATCATCTCTAACGCCGCCAAGACTTGCCCGAACATACTTTCGACCCAAGGCTTTCGCGATACTTTGTCCAAGTGAAGTCTTACCTACACCTGGAGGTCCCACGAATAAAAGAATTGACCCTTTTTTTCCTTCTGTCAGTCGGTAAACTGCCAAATGCTGAAGGATTCTTTTCTTAATATTTACAAGTCCATTATGATCATCATCTAAAATTTTTTGAGCCTCGTTTAAATCAATTTCATCAGAGCCAGAAGTTTTATTCCAAGGAAGACCCGTTAAAAAATCTAAATGATTTTTTACGACATGATATTCCGGAGAACTCACAGTCAGTTCTTCAAGCCGCTTCATCTGCGCATTTGCTAATTCTAAAGCTTCTTCCGGCAAATCCAAATTTGCTAATTTCTTTTCGTATTGTTCATGAGCTTTACCCTCGCCACCTTCACCTAGTTCTTCTTTGATCGCTTTTAATTGTTCACGAAGAATTTGCTGTCGCTGCGATTGACCGAATTTGTTATTCAATTTTTGGCGGATATCAGCCTGCACACTTAAATTTTCTTTCAATGTTTGCAAAAGATTTAAAATCTGCATCGAGCGTTCTTTAAGATGAGAATTTTCCAGAAGTCCTTGCTTTTCATTCAACGGAAAATCCGCATGAGCTGAAACAAAGTAGCCTAAATCCTGCAGATCTTCGACGCCTTCAATTGCTTCAATTACAGGCTCTGCCTGCGGAGCAAACAATTTTAACGTATCGACTGAAAGTTCTTTTAAACTTTTTAACAAAGCTTTTTCGACTGACTGATCTAGATTTCTTAAATCTTCTAACTTTTCGAATTCGGCTTCGTAATAACCATTATTTTGTCGCCAGCTTAACCGACGAATACGGTCTACGCCTTTTACGACGATATGGTATCCAGATTCCGCATTGCCGCGAACACTTTCAATTCTGACCAGTGTTCCAACAGAATGCAGATCGCTTTCTTTATCGACGTTATGGGCAGGATCAATCTGCGTAAAAGTCACAATCCAATTATTATTTTGAAATGCGTTCTGAAGCGCCTTCAAACTTTTTTCGCGGCCCACGCGGAGTGCTTGACTCACGCCTGGGTAAAGAACCGTATTTTTTAAGGGTAATACAGGAACAAACCCGGTCGGAAATGACATGATAGGCACTCCTTTGTGATAATCCATCATTACAAGTGGTTTAAGCTTGTTCAGCTCTAATCACTTTTATCAAAGGTGTGTCGTCGGCAGAAACTGTCAAGACTGGCATGGGTGTTATTTAGCAACGTCAAAGCTATCAAGGACTTATAGACATGTTTATTTGGTTTAGAAAATTAATATTCTTCAAAAACAGAACGTATAATGAAGCCTTTAAGCTCTGATTTAATTCGTGGCAAATTGATAACTGGACCAAGCGATTTTGAATCATTCCAGATGAAACAAGCATACATCTTCCAAGTTGAGGAAAAAAGATAAGAATAGAACTCAGCTTTTTGCACAGCTTCAGGTTTACTTTTCTTAAACAGTGTCAGAACAGTTTCAAAAAATGATTTCATTCCTCGACGGCTCATTTCCTGAATGGCTGGATCATTTTCTAGGTAAGCCCACAAATTGATTTTATAATAATCTTCATGGCTTTCGATAAAAGTTAAAAAAGTTTCCAAGACAACTGCCAGGTGACCTTTATTCATTTCATGCATTTGACCCAGCAATGGACCTAGAAATTGATACATTTGCTCGTGATATTTACCAGCAATCCATAGACGCAAAGCATGATCTGTGTCCCAACGCTCAATCAAATAATGAGCAGGTAATTTCGTAAGAAGTGCTGCTTTTTGTAAAGTGAGAGCTTTGAAACCGTTTTGGCAAATAAAGCGAACTAACGTTTCAAACTCTGATTCTTTCAACTCTAAAAAGTCTTGTTGTGTATCCGGATAATTTTGCAATCCTAGTTTCTGGACATTTTCTAAATATTGGCTCATCTGCTTTTGAGCCCAGTTTTTTAAGGGATGTTCATTGAATCTTAAAATCTCGACGAGCGAAAAAAATTCGTGGAGGTCCCGATCTTCTGAAGCGCACTTTGGTAAATCTTCAAAAAGCGGGACGATCACTTCACCTTCGCTCATTTCGTCTTTGCAGGGCCAAACAAAGGAAGTCGCCAAATTACTGCTTGTTCCTAGAATTTTCCCAGAGCCAGAAAGTGCTAAGGGTAAGCCAAAACCTGATTTTGTTTGCTCAGCCGGCCACCAAAAAGAAAGTGCTTCTAAAAGAAATAATCTAATGCGATCTAATTTCGGAGTCGAATTTTTATCATCCAGAAGACCTAAATGCTGAAGACTTCTAACCGACGACATAACATCTTCAGCTGACCAATTTTTTTTGACAAAAGATTTACCTTGGAGAGGCAAATTCTGAGATTTGCTTACGAGGCTTTGATAAAGAATAAACAAATCTTGCGGTTTCAAGATGTCACAGGCTCGCTCTATTAGAGGTTTCCTTCAGCGTAACTAAACAATTTTCCTCTGAAAAGAAATAACGCAGATAATGCTACGCATGGTTTGCTTGAAGATGCCGACCAGTTGGACCCCGAAAGTTAAAATTTTTTAACTTTCGGAACATTCGTTGAAAAAATTAAAAGAATTTTCCACATTGATTGCGATTTCCAGCTCTCGCCCAGCTTTTAATTTTTCGAAAAAAACCAAAGATAAAATCGGCTTTATTATCGCGCAACTCAGGATGCGATTGAATTAATAAAATTCGACCATCTCGAGACTCTAATCCTTCGATAACGCCTTCTGGACTACGTGCTGATACTTCGAATACAGTTCCTGGAACAGAGCTTTCTAGCGCCGACTGATGATGATAACTATTCACATACTCTTGCGGTAGACTTTCAAGAATTTTCTTTAAGGTTTGATTTTCTGTTTTTGCAAAGACGAGTGGATGAAACGTGCCACCCTTATGAACAACTTCGATTTTTAAATCATGATTCAAATCTTGATTAAGTTTTCCACCCAAAGAAGTAAAGACTAGTTGAAGGCCTCGACAAACTCCAAAAATTTTCCTTGTTGTTTTGAAATAGACAAAGCGTGCCAATTTGGATTCAAGGTCATCGCGTAGACGATTTGTATTAACTGACCAGGTGGTTTTTTCTCCATACAAAGCCGGGTGCTTGTCATCCCCTCCCATAAAAATAAAAAGTCCAAAATGAATTCCAAGCTCAGAATAAAATTTGTTTTCTTCAGCTTGGCTTAATTTGAGTGCCGCGCCTATTGGAAAGACTAAGGTCTTTTCAAAGTATTTTCCAAAATTATTCACTCGTGGATGATTTTTTGAATGATCTTCAATCTTATTAGCAATTAGAAGGGCTCTGCTTTCAGCATAGAGAGTTTGCGGCTTTACTGTTTGGATAATATCTTTTTCCGAGAGTTCCATGCCTTCTACGAAAGCAGCTAATGCGGGGTAAGCTTTAACGTTCTTAAGGTAAATTTCAGGATTTATCCCCTCAGGCAAAATATAAGTTAAATTTTGGCCTGCTGGAGACCAGAAAACTAAGTCAGCTTTTGCTGAAACGACTATCAGAATAAGAAAAACAACTAAACGTACCACGACAGTCTCACTTACAATCTCTGAACCAAAGTTTTTGATCTGTATCAAATGGAGTTGTTTCTTATGGCTGCAAAAGGAGTCAAAAGCGACGTATTGCAGCCCTCGTCTAAAAAATGATCAGCCTAAACGCTCTTTCTTTAAAAAGTGGGTTATCCACATTCGTTATAAAGCCAGTTGAGTGCGTACTTAGAGTTTAAGTAGCCGCACTTCTGCATAATTTTC
>JAYTJV010000057.1:0-41326 GCA_043730825.1 Pseudobdellovibrionaceae bacterium | reverse complement strand
TCTGAAAATTATGCAGAAGTGCGGCTACTTAAACTCTAAGTACGCACTCAACTGGCTTTATAACGAATGTGGATAACCCACTTTTTAAAGAAAGAGCGACCCAGTAACACATTTTTTGGTCAGACCCTGAAAATAAGTTAAAAAAAGAGCCCACAAATCGTCTCCAATCGGCAGAGGGCAGGCATAGACTTTGCTCTCTTGTGGTTGGGGAAACCTTATGGAAACAAATGTATTCTTGAAAAAATTGATTTTCGCTCTGACAACGGGTTCAATCCTTATGTATTTGCTTTCATTTCATTCAGTTGGACAAACGAAATTAGCAGCGAAAAACAGACAGCAGTGCCAAACCGAACTTATAAAAGTTCGATCAGGCAAACCTGTTGCACTAAAATATCAATACGAAGTTTTCCATACAAATGTCCTGAGCCTCTCTCCGTTGGAACAAAGAATGATTACTCAATACATGAAGGAAACTAAATTTTCTTTAATCAACGATGGAATGGAAAATCCATTTTTTATTACGACGTATAGAATGGAAAGCCCAACAAAAGCCCTCATTGGCTACAAGATCGTAGTTGATACAATTACCGAAGATAAAGATGTCATGACTTTTTACTTAACGAAGAAACAGCAAATGCTTTTTTGGTATTTCGATTCCGCAGCACCAAAGCAAGACTGGAAATGTCAAATCTGATCGCCGTTAAGTTTTAATGGTAGCATTTCAAGCCGAAAAATTTGTTAGTCGATTTTAGCTAAAAAATTCTTCAAAAAATTAATAAACTGACTCTCTACTTTTTTCGCCGTGTCAGTTACTTCCTGATGAGATAATTTATTTCTCGAAAATCCAGCAGCTAAATTTGTGATGCAGCTTAAAGCCGCGACTCGAAGACCAAGATGATTTGCGGCGATTGATTCAGGTACAGTGCTCATGCCGACAGCTTTCCCACCGATTGTTTTCAAATATCTAACTTCAGCAGGTGTTTCATAAGTCGGACCGGTTACGCCGCAATAAATCCCTTTATGATAACGAAGTTTCATCTCATTAAAGGCACTTTCCATAAATTCGATTAATTTTCTATCATAAGCTTCAGTCATGTCTGGGAAGCGCGGACCTAGCTGTTTTAAGTTTGGTCCCATAAGCGGGTTTGTACCCATTAAATTAATATGATCTTCGATGATCATGAAATCTCCGGCTTGCATCGTTTCACCAAAGCCGCCAGCAGAGTTTGTGAGTATCAAAGTTTCTACTCCAAGCATTGCCATTGCGCGAGTCGGGTAGACAACGGTGTCCATCGAATGACCTTCGTAAAAATGAAGTCGGCCCTGTAGAATCACAATCGAATGCTTGCCTAAAGTTCCCAGAATCAAGTTACCTTGATGCCCTTCGACAGATGTCGAGACAAAGTGCGGAATTTTATCAAACGGAATTTGGGCATCAACTTGAACATGTTGAACGAATGAACCTAAACCAGATCCCAAAATAATCCCAATCTTAGGTTTTACCTGAGACTGCGAGCGAATAAAGCTAAGGGTTTCTGTTAATTTATCTAATACCATGTAATCACAAAAGTGTTTTCACTATCAAATCTATTGGCTTAGGCTTTTGCAAGGAAATTAGAACGGATTTCTTTAATAGTTCGCTTGCATGAATAAACAAACCTTTGTCAGCGCCGTAAATTGTGAATATTTTTTCGCCTTTTTTAACGGAATCGCCAATGTTTTTATAGAATTCGATGCCTGCCGTTGGCTCTATCAGATCATCTGCTTTCAAGCGCCCAGCTTTTAAAGCAATCCCTGCGAGGCCAATTTTTTCGGTGTCATAAGAGCTTAAAAAACCGTCATTCATGGCTAAAACGTCTTCTTTATTGGCAGAAAAAGGAAGCTCACTTAGGCGACCACCTTGAATTTTCACCATCTCTTCGAACTTAGCTAAAGCGGCGCCTGAACGAATTTGTTTTTCACACATTTCGAAAGCCTGCTCGTAACTTTCGGCCTTACTCGCTAACAAAACCATGTGCGCCGATAAAGCTAAACTTAAACTACGAGTATCAGCATAGCGAGGATGATTTTGTCCTCGCATGATCTCGACACACTCAAAAGCTTCTAAAGAATTTCCAGCGTAGCGGCCCAGTGGCTGATTCATATCTGTAATTAAAGCCGTACATTTCTTGCCAGCATCTTTTGCAATTTTTTGTAAAGATATTGCAAGCTTTTCAGCGTCATCTACCGACTTCATAAAAGCCCCAGTTCCCCATTTAACATCAAGAACTAAGCCATCAATTCCTTCAGCCAATTTCTTCGACATGATACTTGCACAAATCAACGGAAGACTTTCGATTGTTGCAGTCACATCTCTTAACGCATAGATTTTTTTATCAGCAGGGCAGATATCCAAAGTTTGCCCAATAAAAGAGACTTTATTTTCAAAAATCATCTTTTCGAAAAGATCCAAAGACAGCTGAGTATTAAACCCAGGAATACTTTCTAGTTTATCTAAAGTTCCACCCGTATGACCTAGTCCGCGGCCCGAAATCATTGGAACAGGA
The DNA here is from genome assembly GCA_043730825.1 of Pseudobdellovibrionaceae bacterium. Taxonomy (GTDB): domain Bacteria; phylum Bdellovibrionota; class Bdellovibrionia; order Bdellovibrionales; family Bdellovibrionaceae. The sequence goes on along the minus strand of JAYTJV010000057.1, from coordinate 38,780 downwards.
ATTCCTAATGAAGCCACGACAGGTCCTAAAATCAAGCTTGTTTTATCGCCCACTCCGCCGGTGCTATGTTTATCAACTTTAAACTCTGGAGTTCGCGGAAAGCTCATCACGCGACCTGAATTAATCATACAACGAGTCAGCGCCAAAGTTTCTCTTTGAGTCAAACTCTTAAAATAAATCGCCATCAATAGCGCCGACATTTGATAATCAGGAATTTTCCCCAGAGTGTAGCCAGAAATAAAAAAAGCGATCTCTTCATCGCTTAGCTCTTGGCCATTTCGCTTTGCCTTAATAATTTCGGCAGGAAAAAACACTAATAGCCTCCAGTTACCTGGATATTTTGAATAAGTTGAAGCCCAGAGCTTGTTCCGATGCGAGTCGCACCCTCTTGAATCAGCGCCACAGCTTGATTATAACTTTTGATTCCACCGCTTGCTTTGATCTGAATTTTTCCGTTAGCAGCTTTCTTCATTAAAGCCACGTCTTCGACTGTTGCGCCGCCACCAGTAAATCCAGTACTAGTTTTCACAAACGCCGCGCCCGCGGCAATTGAAAGCTCAATTGCCTTAATTTTTTCGTCCTGGTTCAGTAAATGAGTTTCAAGAATAACTTTAACAGGCTTTCCTTGAGAGGCTTGAACCACGCAAGCAATATCTTCCTGCACAAAGTCCCAGTTTTTTTCTTTAATCCCACCAAGGGAGATCACCATATCAATTTCATCACAACCATCACTGATCGCGAGCGATGCTTCGAACGCTTTAACTTTGGTATTTTGATTGCCCAATGGAAAGCCGACAACGCCTACAACCTTAACAGGCGAGCTTAAAAGCCACTTCTTAGAGTGCTTTACAAAACGGCTCGGTACACAAACACCATAAAAGTGATTGTTTTTAGCTTCCTGACAAAGTTTTTCAAATTGTGAAAGAGTCGCTTCTGGTTTTAGAAGTGTGTTCTCGATATATCGAATAAGGTCTTGCGGTTTAAAAGCTGTTGTCATCCAGCTTTATTGTTGCCACCCTTTTGAGCCAATGTCACCTCAGTATCTTTACCTAAGAAAGTACGGGCGTCATTAGCGGTCACTTTACCAGTCTTAACCAAATCATCAATATACTTTTCAAATAGAACCATGCCGTTTGAGGTCCCTGTTTGCATAGCTGAAGCAATTTGATGGATCTTATTTTCACGAATCAGATTCGATACCGCTTTTGTATTTCTTAAAATCTCATAAGCCGCAATACGACCCTGACCATCTGCTTTAGAAAACAGAGTCTGGGCCACAACACCGCGTAAGCTTTCTGAAAGCATGGCTCTAATTTGTTGCTGCTGGCCAGCAGGGAACACGTCAATGATACGATCAATCGTTTTAGCCGCACTGTTCGTATGAAGAGTGCCGAAAACTAAGTGACCTGTTTCGGCTGCAGTTAGTGCAAGCGAAATAGTTTCTAAATCGCGTAACTCACCCACAAGCAAGATATCTGGATCTTCGCGAAGTGCCGCTTTAAGTGCATTCGCGAAAGTTTTCGTATGATTTCCAACTTCACGTTGATTTACTAAACATTTTATATTGCTGTGAACAAACTCCACCGGATCTTCCACCGTAATAATATGGGCCTCTCGAGTCATATTAATATGATGAATTAATGCAGCAAGAGTTGTCGATTTACCAGAACCTGTTGGGCCCGTTACAAGAACAAGACCACGATCAGCATCAATTAAATCCATTATGGCCGAAGGTAAATTTAATTCTTGCGGAGTTAAAATTTTCTCTGGGATCACACGAAATACTGCGCCCAATCCTTTTCGTTGCATGAAAACATTCACACGAAAACGACCTAATCCTGGGACGGCATAAGCACAATCCAGTTCCCATTTTTCAACAAAAGTTTTTTTCTGTTTTTCAGATAAAATTTCAAAGACAAGTCCTTGAATATCTTGATTGCTCAATTCGCGGTAGTTCAAGGCAACCATATTTCCGTGAAGACGAAGATAAGGGGGGGCACCAGACGTGATATGCAAGTCCGAAGCTTTTTGTTCAACCATCAATTTGAAGAGTTCGTCGATTGTAGCCATCGTATTTCTTTTCGGCATTTCCGCAGTATTTGTTAATTGAGGTTGCATAATTTGCTAGATATAGACTAAAGACTTAAGACATATGGCTTCTGAGATTTTGATAAATGTAAAACCAAATGAAACACGCGTCGCTTATGTCGAATCTGGAACTCTAACTGATCTAAAGCTAGAACGAAAAACCTCCCCGACTTTGGTAGGAACCGTTCATCGTGGGACAGTGATTCGCGTTTTGCCAGGTATGCAAGCGGCCTTCGTAGACATTGGTCTAGATCGCGCCGCGTTTTTATACGTGGGCGATATTCGCGAAGACGTGGACTCAGAAGCTTATCCATTTTCCGAAATTGATCGTGATGAACCACTTTCTACAAGTGACGGTGAAGATCACGTTCACGAACGACACTCTAGCAATAAAACACCGATCCAAGATCTGTTAAAAGAAGGCCAATCAATTCTTGTTCAAGTAGCAAAAGACCCACTCGGAACTAAAGGCGCACGTTTGACGACTCACGTTTCATTACCAGGAAGATTTGTTGTCTACCTTCCAACAGTTCGACATTTAGGAATCAGTCGCAGAATTGAAAGCGAAGAAGAACGCGAAAGACTTAAAAATTTAGTTCAAAAAATAAACCCCCAAGGTGGAGTCATCGTTCGAACTGCTGGCGAAGGCGCTGCTGACGAAAGTCTCAAAGCCGACATCGAATATCTTGATCGCTTAGGAAAAGAAATTTTCAAAAACTACGAGAAAAGAAAAACTCCAGGCCTTATCCACTCAGAACTCGACGTCGAATTGCGTGCCTTGCGCGACATGATGAGCGAAGACGTCGCCGCTGTTTGGGTTGACGACGAAGACGTTCACAAAAAAGTTTCGAAGTTCGTTTCTCAGCTTATGCCAAAGTATAAGCAAAATGTTATTCTCTATGACCAACCAAAACCTTTATTCGATATGTACGATATCGATATGGAAATTTCCCGGTCAATGGATCGAAAAATTTGGCTTAAATCTGGCGGCTACATTGTAATCGATGAAGCCGAAGCACTTGTCGTGATTGACGTAAACACCGGCAGATTTGTTGGCAAAAAAGACCTTGAAGATACAATTTTAAAAACAAACCTCGAAGCCGTACGTGAAATTGCCCATCAGCTTCGAATTAGAAACTGCGGCGGTATTATCATCGTCGACTTCATCGACATGGAACGCGAAACTCACCGCGAAAAAGTGATAGGAGCTTTACGTGAAGAAACTTCAAACGACCGCGCACGAACTCACGTAATCGCCATGTCTCAACTTGGTTTAGTTGAAATGACCCGAAAAAGAATCAGACCAAGTCTTATTAAAACTTTGGGCGAACCTTGTGAATACTGCGAAGGCAAAGGCTACATTAAAAAGAAATCAACGGTAGCCAGCGAAATCTTCCGCGCCATTGAACGGGAATCACCGTCCAAGAAGAACGCATCAATCGTTATCCATTGCCACAGCGAAGTCGTAGACTGGATCTACGAACTCGAAAGTGAATCTCTCGAATACGTGGAAAAAAAGATCGGAAAGTCGATAGCCTTCAAAATCGAACCGACGTATCACCTAGAACAATACGAAGTATTTTACGTTTAAGTACTTGAAACTACTTAGTTTATAGTCATTCCTCTTAGATCAGGTGTTTTGGGCCTTAAGACAATTTCTACGAAGCGATTAGGATAAAAAGTTGACAAACCCTCCTGCGGGGTGGCAAAAACGTCAGGCCCAGCTACTTTACAGTTACTTTATAGTCCTATTTTGGAGGCACCATGTACGCAATCATTAAGACCGGTGGGAAACAATACACTGTCAAGCCCGGTGATGTTTTGCAAGTTGAAAAACTTGATAAAGATCTTGGATCAGAATTCACAATCGACGAAGTATTATTCGTTGGCGGCGATTCAGTTCACACAGGACAACCATTAGTTAAAAATGCTAGTGTAACTGTTGTTGTCACGATGCAGGCAAAGACTCGTAAGATCTTAGTTTTCAAAAAGAAGCGAAGACATTCTTACAGAAAATTTGCGACACACAGACAACTGTTCACAGAAATTTTTGTTAAATCAATTACATCTCCAGATGGAAAAGTCGCTAAATCTGACGCTACTCCACGAGTTATCGACGTTGATCTTGTGCGTTCAGAAAAAATGCAAGCAAGAATGGACGACAGAACAGCAAGAGTGCAAGCTAGAGAACCTGTAGCGGAAAAGACTGCATTGAAAAAGGCTCCAGCTAAAAAGACAGCCGCTCCTAAAAAAGCAGCTGCCAAGAAAGCTAGCCCGAAGAAGAAAACAGCAGCTAAGAAAAAAACTGCTAAGAAAACAAGTAAGTAATTTTTAATTTTTTTGAAGAATATTTTGGGGTGATGTATGGCAAGTAAAAAAGCCGGTGGTAGTACCAAGAACGGTCGCGATTCACAGAGTAAACGCTTAGGCGTTAAACGTTTCGGTGGTCAGCAAGTTCTTCCTGGAACAATCATCGTTCGTCAAAGAGGCACTAAATTTCACGTTGGCAACAATGTGAAGATGGGTAAAGACCATACAATTTATTCTGTTTTGGAAGGCGTTGTTAAATTTGAACGTTTTTCTAAAGAGAAGTTTAAGATCAGCGTTTACCCGAAATCAGCGTAAGGTAAATTTTTAAATTGTAATGGGCAGGGGGCCTCGAAAAGGCTCCCTATTTTTTTGGAAAAATATGAGATTTATAGACGAAGTTAATGTGGTTATAGCATCTGGTCGTGGCGGCGGCGGATGTATTAGTTTTCGACGCGAATCTGGAGAACCTCGGGGCGGACCTGATGGTGGTGATGGTGGCAAAGGCGGAGACGTCATTCTTAGAGCAACCAAGCATTTAAATTCCTTGGTCGATTTTAGAAACAATAAAAAATATGCGGCTCGAAATGGTCAGCAGGGTACAAGTTCAAATTGTGCCGGCGCTCAAGGCGATGATCTTATTTTAAATGTTCCTGAAGGAACAATTTTGCGCGGTCTCGATGGTAAAATCATTGTTGATATGACGGATCTCAAAGAACACTTACTTCTTAAAGGTGGACGCGGCGGAAAAGGAAATCACTTTTTTCGAAATAGCGTTAACCAAGCTCCGGAACATGCTCAACCTGGTGAAGCCGGTGAAGAAATTGAAGTCGTATTAGAATTAAAATTAATCGCAGACGTTGGTATCATTGGTTTCCCGAATGCTGGAAAATCAACTTTGATTTCTCGTATCTCTGCTGCGAAACCAAAAATTGCAGACTACGCATTTACAACTCTAGCTCCTAACTTAGGGGTCGTGAAGTTTACAGAAGACAAAGTTTTCGTAGTCGCAGATATCCCGGGCCTTGTTAAAGGCGCTCACTTAGGGGTGGGTTTGGGAATTCAGTTTTTAAAACATATCGAACGAACAAGATTGTTTGTTCACTTAGTCGATGCTTCTGGTTTGTCAGGCAGAATACCAATAGAAGATTACGACGAAATTAATAATGAACTCAGAATGTATGACGAAAATAACAAAGACAAGCCTGGGTTCTTTGCGCTTTCGACAAGACCGCAAATTGTGGTTCTCAACAAAGCCGATACATTAAATGAAGAAGAAGTGATTAGATTAGCTCAGCAGTTTGAAAAGAAGATTGGTCACAAGCCAATTGTGATTTCAGCAGTAACTGGAAAAAACGTAAAAGAACTCATCGTTAAGATTGCAGATAACCTCTACAAAGAGGAGTAAGAGGAGAATTAAAATGAAAGTTGGAATATTTGGCGGAAGCTTTAATCCACCACACATGGGACACGTTGCGTGCCTATCAACTGTTCAAAAAAAAGCCGGTTTAGATAAGATTGTTGTCATTCCGACTTACCAAAGCCCTCTTAAAACTCAAGTAGAAGGTCCAACACCTGAACAACGTCTTGAAATGGTGAAACTCGCTCTTCAAGGTTTTGGAAATCAATTCGAAGTTGATGATCAGGAAATCAAGCGCGGCGGAACTAGCTACACAATCGATACTGTAAAACAGTACCGTAAAAAAATTGAAGCTGATGACCTTTATTTAATCTTAGGCGCAGATCATTTAGAATTACTTAGCAGCTGGAAAGACTTTAAAAGTCTTCTAAAAGAAGTGAATATCATTTTCACAACTCGACCGGGCTTTGAAATTCCAAGTTCAAAAGAACAGCTACCTGTTTATTTGCAAGATATGATCTTGGATTATGATTTCAACTTTATGGAATTAACAACGGGACGAAACATTCAGTTCGTTCGAATTCCCGATGTCGACGTTTCGGCAAGTGATCTTCGTAAAAAAATCAGAACTCAAAGACCTGTTGATAAATTTTTGCCTCTTTCGGTTGAAAGCTACATTAAAAATCACAGACTCTATGCTGACCTTAAAGAGAAAATTCAAGACTACGCAAAATTCACAGAATTCTGCGCTCATCAGTTATTTTCTAAAAAAGCCATTCAAGTGAAGGGCTTTGATTTAAGAAGCTTTGCTTCGCTAAGCGAATTTGCTCTTGTAACTTCGGGAACTAGCACTAGGCATGCTTCTTCGCTTGCGGATGGCCTTGTTCAGGCCGTTAAAGATGAATTTAGAATTCATCCTCAAAGTTTAGAGGGAATGGACGAAGGCCGCTGGGTCGTTGTCGATTACGGGTCACTCATCGTTCACGTCTTTTATGATTATGTTCGCCAGGAGTACAATATCGAAAAACTCTGGAAAGAAGGAAAAGATATGAATTTGAAAGATCCGTTTGTTCAAAAAGCATGAGCATTCGACTTCTCACAATTCAATCATCTAAAAGTTCTTGGCTCGACATTGCGAGTTCAGAATTTTCAGAAAAGATTAATCACTTCCACAAATTTGAACTCGTTCAATTAAAATCCGCCAAAAAAGGCCGCGAAGACTCTTTGAATAAGAAAAAAGAAGAGTCTGAAATGCTTCTCAAAAATCTAAAAGTGGATGATTACGTCATTCTCTTTGATGAAAAAGGCACAGTCCTGGATTCAAAACAGTTTTCTGAAATGATCCGCAAACTTCAATTGTCTGGTACAAAAAGAATTAATTTTGTTATAGGCGGCGCCTTTGGTGTTGATGACCAGCTTAAAAAGCGCGCTCAGAAAACAGTTAAAGTCTCTGACTTCGTCTTGAATCATCATGTTGCGATGGCCGTGGCACTCGAACAAATCTACCGCGCCTTTGCAATCATTCATAACAAGCCCTACCACAACGAATAATTGGTCTTAGCCTTGCTTTAGCAACGCGCTATGAAGCTATCTAGTTATAAAGATCTTTTGACGTTTAGATCCTGTATGAATTGCGGATCTTGGTTGAATCTCCGGACATATTTTTGCGAAGCTTGTCATCAGCGGTGCTTGAAGCAATTCAATCAGGAATCTATCGTCTATATCGAGAATGTTCCAGTCCGAAGTTTACTTCGCTGGCCACCCGGAGAAAGCGACGTGCTTTCTTCACTCGTGTTGCAACTTAAAGATGAGCCTCAATCTTCATGGAATATTTGGGCTGAGGCATTTTGGTTAAAGTGGGGTAGCAATGGTGCAAGCAAGACAACTCAAGTTATTACATCAGAAAGTTCTTCCGGAAAAACGCACGCTCAAAACTGGGGAAACGCACTCGCTCAACTCTTGCGATATCCACACGCTTGTCCACTGAAGCCTAAGGTTAATTCAAAAACAAAATCTTGGGGCGTTTCAAAAAAGCAGAGGGAGCTAAGCCGCTTAGAGCGGGCCCAAAGGTGCTTTGATCTATCTGTAGATTTTTCAACTTCTGCCGATACCCGAATCATTTTCGCAGATGACGTTGTGACAACGGGCCAAACTGCACTTGCTGCATACGAGGCATTGAAAGAACCATCCGATTTTGAGGTCTGGTGCCTCATTTATCGCGAACTTTGAGTCTTAGCATTGCGGGAACTCGGTGCTTTGTGGTAAAACTATAAGCTCATGAAAATACAGATTATTTCGCTCGTATTATGTTTAATGCCATTTACCTTATCAAAGGCTAGCGAGCCCGATCTTAAACAAGTTCTCTCAAAACTCAGCAAATCTCCGATGGTCACATTTGATGTTGAAAAGAAAACGAAGTCAGAACTTTTAGGAAACGAAACGAATTCACCTGGAACGATCTATCTGTCAGCAAAAAAGTTTCGCTGGGACACTGAAGGTAATGAAAAATCTAAAATTATTTACGACGGAAAAGTGATCTGGACAATCCAGGAACCACCGAAGGGATTTAAAGCCCCTCCACAAATTACTAAAATGAAGCTTGATAAAAAATCTGAAAGTCAGGTTTTCATCAACAGCTTGTTTCAGGAAAATTTCACAAAACAATTTAAACTTACTAAAACAGTTAAATCTTCGGATAAGTCTGTAGATGCGTGGGACTTTCATTTAAAGCCATTGCAGACCAACATGGGCGTCAACGAGTTAAAGATCAAAGTAGATAGCAAAAGTGAGATCAAAGAAATCTCTTATATGGATGAAATTCAGAACAAAATCGCGATAGCAGTTAACAAGACTACAATTTCTAAGAAATCAGATTCAAAATTATTCCAGTTTAAACCGCCCGCTGGGGCTCAGGTGAATGAGTTATGAGCATTACAGAAAACGTAAAAAATAAAAAGGTCCACTTTGTAAGTCTTGGTTGCCCTAAGAACCTAGTCGACACCGAAATCATGGTCGGTACACTTATGAAACAAGGTTACGAAGTCACCGCAAACGAAAGCGAAGCCGACACGGTAATTGTTAATACTTGTGGGTTCATCGAAGAATCTAAAGCTGAATCAATTGAAACCATTTTGAAAATGGCAGAACTTAAAAAATCTGGTCAGCTTAAAAAACTTGTTGTCGCTGGTTGCCTGACGCAAAGATACAAAGATGATTTAGTTGAAGGCTTGCCTGAAGCTGACTTGTTTGTTGGCTCAGGAGAATTCCAAAATATCGATAAGATCTTAAAAAAGTCTTACGAAGGTGAAGTTAAAAAAACTTTTTTCAATCTTCCAACCTACCTTCAAGAAGAAGCAACGCCTCGTGTAAACACTCAGCCTAAGCACAGAGCATACTTAAAAATCTCTGAAGGCTGCATGAAGCGTTGTGCGTTTTGTGCGATTCCCGTGATCCGTGGAAACTTACAATCTCGAACTATGCAGAACATCGTTAATGAAGCGAAGCTCTTGGCCGCTGGCGGCGTTAAAGAACTTATCGTCATTAGCCACGATTTTACTGATTACGGTTGGGATTTAAGAAGAAAAAATAACGAAGCAAAAGAAACTCCGGTAGAGCTTTTAAGAGCATTAGCTGACGTGGAAGGAATCCAGTGGATTAGATTACTTTATCTTTACCCAGATGGAATCACTCCTGAAATGATCGAACTTATCAAGAGCAACAAAAAGTTCTGCCGTTATTTTGATATGCCCTTGCAGCACATCAGCAACGACGTTCTTAAAAAAATGAATCGAAAAATGACGAAGGAAGAAATTCTTTCCGTTCTGAAGATGATTAAAACTGAACTTCCTGATGCGATAATTAGAACTCAATTTATCGTTGGCTTCCCAGGTGAAACCGAAGAGCAATTTGAAGAAGTCTTAAAATTTATCGCAGAACAAAAATTTGATCGCGTTGGTTGTTTTAAGTATTCTCCAGAAGAAAATACTCCTGGTGGAAAGATGGAAGACCAATTAGACGAAGAAACTAAACAGCGTCGTTTCGAAGCTTTAATGGAAGTTCAGCAAAATATTTCACGCGAAATGCAAAAGCGCCAAGTTGGCGATATTTTAGATGTGATCGTTGAAGGTCACTCTGAAGAGACTGAACTCCTTTTACAGGGACGCTCTTCTCAACAGGCTCCTGATATTGATGGAGTTGTATTGATTAACGATGGTCAGGCAAATGTTGGCGATATCGTAAAAGTAAGAATCACAGACAGCATGGAGTACGATCTAATCGGCGAGATCGTTTCGTCACACTAATGAACGAAACGATCCAGCTTGTTATTTTAGATAAAAAAAGTTTGCCCCAGGGTTACAAAGCTTTGGAAGAAATGGGCGAAATGGGACTTGAACCTCTAGAGTTCTACCCTCACGCTCAAGGAGTTAGACTTTTATTTAAAGCTCCAGCTGGATTTTCAAAACCATTACCGAAAGATTCCGCATCTATTCATGCCTCAACAAAAATTCTCAAAGCAATTTTAAGTCAGACGGGCAACGTCTTAAAAAAACATTTAGTTGTCGTCGAAACTACAAATTTCCCAGAGCTACTTAACGTCGCGATTGAATTAGAAAAAATTGAAGCAGACATTTTGGAACTTCGCTCTCTGAGATCCAATCCCGAGAAAAACTATGGTCTCTTCACGCTTGATGATAAAGATCAAACCGCAAAAATAATTTCGAAATATGATCATTCATTCTTAAGCACGAGCAGCGCGACTCTTAAAGAATTTCTCGGCTTCGAATAATAAGGCATTTGCTTATACATTCTATAACTTGGCTAAAGTCCAGCCGGCTCTGTTGATATTTAACAAGTTTCTATAACATTTAAAGCAGTGGAGGTATGAATGAAGGTTGAACTTTTCCTAACTGTTTTTGGGTTATTAATAAATTATGCGGGCGCAAGCTCATCTATCAGCGATTGTCAGACGATGAAAAATAAAGAGATGGAAATGGAACTTATCTCTACAAATATCGAAAATCACAACACGACTAAAACAGAAGACGGTGGACCCTACAAAAGCAAAAAACTTGTTTGTAACGAAAACATGTGTGCCATTGTAACTTATAAAAATGCAGTAAAAAAATACTTACCGAAGCATCCACATGCTGACTCAAGCGGCTTCGTTAGTTTTCCAGACATTGATGTTTTAGCAGAGCTTGAAGCAATGATTAGTGCTCGTGGGCAATATGAACAAGCTTTAAGGAATTGTCGGGCAAAACAGGCGAAGTTATAAATTAGATATTACAATTTAACGAAAGCTCTAAAAACTTTTGCTGCCACTGATGGTCGCCCAAGTCTTTTGCGGTCATCGATGCTTTTCTAACATCAGCAGACCATTTTCGATCTTTGCGACAAAGCTTTTGAAAAGAATCAAAGCTTTCCTGCCATTTTTTAAGAGAAGCAGCGCTTGCTCCAAGTCCTCGTCTGCAGTTATCAGCTTTGTCAGAGGCATTTAAGCAATCTTTGAAGTAACCATAAGCCACTCCATAATTTTTTTCTTCTTCCATCTTTGTTGCGATAGCCATAATGGCATCGATCGATTTAGGATTTTCTTTAACTGTTTTTTCTAATAAATTCTGAGCTTCTTTTTTCTCGCCGGTTTGCTTGTACACTTGAGCTAAATTAAGTCTTGAAAGTACGTCATCTTTTTTGAGCTCAGCAGCTCTTTTGCATTGTTTTAAGGCCTGATCATTTACGCCGTCTATGGTATTGATCTCGCATAATTTCGCTTGATACAGATGCTTCTCGCCGACGTTTTGAATCAAGTCTTCATACAAAAGTCTGCGGGGCTGTAAATAGCGCATAGTTTTTTTCTGCGCCTTATACTGAAGATCCTGGCGTTGGTAGTAGTCATCTAGAATCAAGTAGGCAGGTTCGAACTTAGGATTAGCTTCGATCGCGCCCCGCAAAGACTCTTGGGCTTTTTCTAAAATTTTCTTATCTTTGCTCAATTCCAAGTAGGACTTACCTTGGAGGGTCAGAAATTCTGCGTCTTGCGGATTTTTCGCTAAGGCAAGCTCACTCGTTTTTAAAATGTCCTTAAAGTTTTTCTTTTTTATAAGTAATTTTGACAGATACAAGAGTTCAGGGCGCTGGAGCTTTTCAGAGTTCTTCCAGAGGTAATCGATAGCTTTTTGATCCCCATTTTCAGTTTTATGAAGAGTCTCAGCTTCCTTTAATAGATTTAAAGGGGGCTCTGTTGCGATTGCAATGCTACCAGCGATCCATAATGAGACAGCCACCAGCAAAACCTTAGATTTGAGTCTATAATATCCGATACGAGACATGATGAGCTATTTTCACCGGTTTAATCTAAAATCACAACGCTTACGAGACTTTAGGCGATCTCGAAGTGCTGTATTGATTGAGGATCACAAAGGCCAAGCCATGATTGAGTATCTTCTCATGGTTGTTCTGATGGTGGTGTTATTAGTTGCGCTCACAGTTGCCCTATTTCAGCCGCTACAGAACTTCCTTGGCGATCTAAACAACAAGTACGTACGATGCCTGCTTGAAACCGGAGAGCTTCCCAGAGTCGGTGTAGATTCCACTTCTGCAGCAAGTTGCGATGCTGATTTGCCTAAGTTTCAAGCTAGAAATTTAGATGGCAGTACTGATAAACCGGGTGGCTCAAAGGGATCAAAGAATTCCGAGAATGAAAAAGGCGAATCGAGCAGCGCTGATGGTTCGTCTGGAACAGATGCCGGAGGAGGGTCTTCTGGCTCAGCATCTTCTTCACGTGTTACAAAATCTTCACTCATACGGAATGGCATGAGATCAATGGGAAACGCGAGGTCTGAACAAGCCTCGGATAAAACGACAACGATTCCAGTTGATGATTTCAGTGCGGGAGAAGGATTCAACGCGAGTGGTTCGGGACGAGTCTCGTCAAATTCGAAGAAGAAAACTCGAAAGATTGATCTCTCTGGTTTAAGTGAATACGACAGAAAAAAAATTGAAAAACAACAAGATAAAAACAGAACGATCGCAGTTGATTCTGAAGAGTTTACACAAAAGAGAAACAAGAAAATAATCGTAAAACCTCCTCCGCAAAAGCAACTTGAAGACGACTTGAATGTCCAGACAGATTTCAGTGCCTACTTCAAAATATTCTTCTTTATTTTGATTATTCTATTCATCATCATTCTGATGGGCAGTCAGGCCATGCAGATGACGAATAACTCAGACAATTAGTATTCACTGCGTCCAAAAATTTTTTCCAAACTTTTCTTAATCTTTCTGTCTTGTCGTGTTTTTGTTGAATCTTTCCTTCATGTGGTCAAAAACCTACTTGTGGAAAACATTGTGGCAATTGGTTCTAAGCGAACATTCTCTCATTCTGAAGCGCAAGACTTGTTGCCGCTGATCTATCGTTTGACCGAAAAGGCTCATTCTGAGGTTAAGCGAATGATGGGTCAAATTGACGCCATGAAAAATGTTCCACAAACTCGAATTCAATCCATGGAAGAAGACGTTCAAAAGACAATAGAAGGATGGCAAGGAAAGATCCAAAAATTGGGCGGGATTCCTAAAGGCTATTGGCTAGTGGATTTTGATAACGGCAGTGGATACTTTTGTTGGAAGTTTCCCGAAAAGGACATACAGTATACGCACGGGTATCAGGAGGGCTTTACCGGCCGGAAAGAAATTCCAGGTTGCTGCGATAAAGACCAATAAGTTGAATGACTAGAATTGCAATTGCACAAATAAACGCCGTCCTAGGCGACATCGAATACAACAAAACTAAAATCTTAGAATTTGCGGAAAAAGCACGACAAAGAAAAGCCGATCTTGTCGTTTTTCCTGAATCAAGTTTACTTGGGTATCATCCATTCGATCTTCTTGAACGCGTTGATCTTGTCGAAAGCCTTGAAAAGGCAACCCTCGAAATTCATAAGAAAATTCCGAAAGACATCATTGTTATTTTTGGAACATTGACTCGAAACAGAAACAAAAAGGGCCGACCTTATTTTAACTCTGCAGTTTTAATGGAAAAGGGAAAGCCAGTTAAAGTTTTCAATAAACAATTATTACCAACAGGTGACGTGTTTGATGAAGCCCGTTTCATTGAACACGGCGACATGTCGAAAAATTTATTTTCTATTAAAGGAAAAAAATTCTTTTTAACAATTTGTGAAGATATCTGGGCGTGGGAAGATAAAAATAAAATTAGTTCCTACGGCGAAAATCCGATCAAGAAAATTAAAGCTAAGGGCATTGACCTAGTTATTAATTTAAGTGCAAGTCCCTGGTTTCCTGGAAAAGAAAAGTTGCGTGACCATGTGGCTTTAAAAACTGCACAGCATTTTAAAGCGCCGATCCTTTATTCAAATCTTGTTGGCGCTCAGGACGAAATTATTTTTGATGGCGCAAGTTTTGTTTTATCTCCAAAAGGAAAACGAATCATGCAGTGCCAGTCCTTTGAAGAAGACCTAAACGTTTTTGACCTAGATACAGAAGAAGTTTGGGCTAAGGCTTCAAAGCTTTCCGAAATCGAAAAACTTCGAAAAGCATTGGTTTTGGGAGTTCAGGATTTCTGTAAAAAGACAGGCTTAATGAGGGTTCACTTCGGACTAAGCGGTGGAATTGATTCTGCGGTTGTTGCTTGTTTGGCCGTAGATGCTCTTGGTGCAGGAGCGGTAAAATGTTTTGCGTTGCCGGGCCCTCACAGTGCGGATAAAAGTCTAAAACTCGCAGCAGCTCTTGCTAAGAATTTAAAAATTGAGATGTTCACAAGCAGCATTAATCATGCGTATGACACAATTTCAAAACAAATTAATGAACAAATGCAGATCAGAGAATTCGGGCTTGTTCATGAAAATCTACAAAGTCGACTTCGCGGGCTCTTTCTTATGTCCTATGCTAATCATCAAAATAGCCTTTTGTTAACAACAGGAAATAAATCTGAATATGCTACTGGCTATGCAACACTTTATGGTGACATGTGTGGTGGCTTAGCTCCAATTGGCGATTTAACAAAGCAACAGGTTTATGATTTAGCCCGGTATTACAATTCAAGTGCTGAAATCATTCCGGTTGATATTATTGATCGCGCGCCAAGCGCTGAATTAAGACCAAATCAAAAAGATCAGGATTCACTTCCACCTTATGATGAACTTGATAAAGCTGTTATTAACATTGTGGAAAAATCAAAAAAGCCTTCAAACGAAACTGAAAAATGGCTTGTAGCGAAACTGGTAGCAACTGAGTTTAAAAGATGGCAGGCGGCACCGATATTAAAAGCGAGCAGCCATTCTTTCGGACGCGGCAGACGTTGGCCGCTGGCCCATAAAGCCTTTCGAAAAAGCTAAATTAAAAACCACCCAATAAATCTAATTGTTTCGGTTTTCGTTCAATCTGGGGAAATCTAAATTCTGGCTTACCAGTTAAGGCGACAAGATTTTCAATTTTAGGCAATTGTCCGCCAATCGAAATTCTTTTTACTAACATCGTAAATAAATGTCCTAAGTAAGTCGCATCGGCCTCGGCTCTGTGGAAATTTCCTGAAGGAATTTTCATATGTTGAATCAAAGTGCCTAGCTTGTAGTTTGCAAGGCCAGGCAAAACTTTTCGCGCGATCGGAAGACTGTCTAAAACAATTCCTCTTGGAGATGGAACTTCATACTTCTTAATATCTGAAACTAAAAATTGAGAATCGAATGGAGCGTTGTGAGCCACCATGATATCCTCGCCGCAAAATTCTGCGAAACTTGGCAACATATCTTCGATTAAAGGCTTACCTGCGACCATATCATCAGTAATTCCATTTACCCTTGTTGCTCCGGGTGGGATCGGTTTGCGGGGATCAATTAGCGCGCAAAACATTGAATCAATCTGCCCATCGATAAATCGAACGGCACCAATTTCAACGATCGCATCTACTCCAGGTACAGTTCCAGTGGTTTCAAGGTCAAACGCTATGAATTTCATAAGTTTCTTGATACAAAAGAGGTGTGACGGATTCAACAAAGAAACATCAAATACAGATTGAGTCGCAAAGAAATCAACCGACTCATGGCGTCTTGGCTGAAGAGGAGCTCTCGCTTCTTGCAAATTTGCTTAATAATAATGTCGAAATCGATCATAGCTGTGGAGGCTTCGGCACCTGCGGAACTTGCTGTATTCAAGTATTAGAGGGTTCTCATCACATTTCTGAGGTCACCGAAATCGAAGCTGAAATGAAATCAGACCGCGGAATGCGAGACAACGAAAGACTCAGTTGCCAGGCTTTTATCAGCGGTAAAATCAAAATTAAAGTACCTTGAACTATTCAGTTACGAAGTAAGGATTTCCGTAGATCCAGGTGATCCACTTTGTTGCATCTGGAAGGGGAAATCGCTGTGCAATTCTAACTTGTATTCTATAAACACCAGGTCCATCGATTGGAACTTCGATTTCGGGCTTATTAAACGTTTTGTATCTTAGCCCATTTTTGATAACTACAATCTCAAAAAATGCTTTTGGCTTTTCTGGTAACTTTGCTTTGAGGATTAAATTTTTTTTCCATTTAATTGAAGAGCCCATTGGGTAGATATCTTTGTTGCTAGAAATGTAAGTATAAAATCCACGGGGATCTCCAAGCAAATCCAGACAAATATAAAATTGACCTTTTTTCAAAGCCTCAAAAATTTTAGCTTTGTCTTGCTGTAAGTTTCCGGTGAGTTCACCTGCTAGCAAAACGTGCTGGCTTAGTAATTCAAAAGTTTTATGGTAACTTGGAAAGCGGATTAAATAACCGGCCCACGGAATCGCACGTGCGCTTGCTTCGGATCCAGCGAAGGCAAATATTTTTCTTTTCAATGATAGCTGATCTAAAAGACCAAGTTCGGCCGATGGTTCTAAAAATAATCTAAATAAAGCTAACTGCGGATTAAATGGATAAATAAATAAGCTCCAGATAGAAGACAATTTCGAATAATTCCATGCTCTTGCGGACATGGCCTTCGTATTAAGGATTTCAATCCCATCAAAACCTTCTGGCCATTCGCCCGACCACTCATAGCCTCTTAATGAAGGATGCGTTAAAACCACTAATGATTCAGAGCGGGAAGTTGGATCTTGGGAAATTAAATCTGCAAGTGCAGTTTGAGCTTCGCCTAAGCTATAGCCCAATTGTTTATCTGAGGGAGAATAAAAAATTAATCTTGAGTCCAAATAACTATACTTAACACCACTTAATACTAATAAACGCCCATCATATGTATCTTGGGTTGGAACATTATCAAAAATATTAAAATCGGTATAAAGCATGAAGTCGGCGCCAACAACTTTGGCTTCTTCATTAATTTGAGGAACTGTTCCAGAGCCTAAACTTTTGTGCGTATGAATATTTATCAGGCCTTTGTAATCATAAAATGGAGAATTTGTTTTAACTTGTAGATTGGATCTTGTGGCACCAACATCAAACTGCGAGATATAAAATCCATAGATGATGTAACTTAATAAAAAAAAAGTCGAAAAAACCAGGGTCTTCATCTATTTTTTTGTCGCCTTATAAACTTCGAAGTTGTGATCTAAATCTTGCACCTTTTCAAAAGTGTATAGATCTAGATGCTGAATGGGAATAGTTTGGTACTTCTCTTTCAAAAAGTAAAACAATTCCTGCCTAGGCTGCGAGCCGTCCATCGTGTCAAATTCATCACGCCTGCTCGAATAGCGGAGTTTATATTGCGGAACTTTAGATAAAAACCAAAAGTAAGACGCGGTCTGATAGGTACTTAAATAAAGCGGCGAGTAAGCCCGACTTTGCACGAATATTTTTTTGTACAGCGCGCCTTCAGTGATTCTAGGGTGAATTGTCTTTGTCGGATTAAGTAGTGCAAATGCAATAAGCGAAGCTCCCAGTATTCCGAAAAAATTTATAAATGAAAAATAAAGCTTTTTATTTTTTAAGTACGGAATAATGGCCAAGAAAAAACTTGGGTACAAAGCAAGAGGCCAATTAAGCTCGGTGTCGCCGCCAGTTGTTGTGTAAATAAAAAATGTAATAAGAACTAAAAACAGTAAAACGTGAAAATTTTGAAGCTGACGATAAACCTTATTTTTGATGAAAAGATAAATGAAAGGTGGGAATAATAACAGAGTAGTACCTAACAAGAAATCGCTAGTCCACCGAGGTTTCCAGGCCTTGCCAAGACCATGATCAACTTGAAATTTAAAAGAAGCCCAATCAGTACTAAAATTCCAGATCCAAACAGGTAAAGAAAAAATCGCGCCAAAAGCAATTGGCAGAAAAAGATGCTGCCATTTTAATTCTCGCCACTTACCTGTGTAAAAAAGGTGAATAAAAGCAATTGGTGCAAAAAGTGCAAGCAGATACTTCGAAGAAAAGCCCAAGCCCAGTGAAACACCTAATAAAACGGGCCAAAGCTTCGAATTAATTTTTTCCAAAGACAGCTGATAAAATAGAACTGAAAGACTCCAGAAAAATAAAAAAGGTATATCAGGATTTGCAACAAGTGACCCAAAACCAACTAAAGTGTGAAGACTTAAAATCCAAAAGAGCTTTCTCTTGTCACTTGAAGTGACATCTTTAGCGATATAGGCACACCAAATCCAAATTGTAAAATGACCCATTAAAACTGCAGGTATTCTGGCGGCGAATTTAATATTTTCTAATGGGTGACCCAGCGAAAAAAGCCACGAGATAAAGGGTGGATGATCAAAGTATGAAAGTTTTAAATTATGTGACCAAACCCAGTAATAAGCCTCATCCGAAAAGAAGGGCAAGAATACCGCTAGTAAGATTTTGACAAAAAGAAGGATGAACCAATCTTTTTGCCAGGAATCTTTAGATGCCTGATTAATAAGTGACTTGAACAGGTTGTCCTGCGGCACCAGGGACTCCTAAGTCGCGACCATTCATAATAATATTGACGGCGCCACCATTGCTAATTTTAAGTCTGACGCCAGATCTACTTTTAAATGTGTGAACTTGTTCCGCACGTAAGATCATCTTTTGCGGATTTGTTTTAGAAGAAGAGTATTCAATTTCAACAGCATCGTTCGCTTCAACAATAACTTCAATTAACTTTCCTTCGGGCGCTGTCGGCTGAGGTGCGGCCGGCTGAGGTGCGGCCGGCTGAGGCGTAGTTGCAGTCACTACGATTGGTTTTCCAACAGGAGCAGAAGGAGGAGACGGGGTTGCGATTACGACACTAACCGGTGGAGTTGCCGCAACTGGCGCTGGGGTTGCGGCAGTCGTTGCAGTTGGAGGCACTACTGGTTTCTCAATCGGCTTCACATCAGAGGCTTCAGGTAATTTTGGTTTAGCATCAATTTTAGTTTTTGGAACAACCAATGAGGCCACAAAAAATGAATTAAATGTATTTGTGTGAGGCTCTACAGAATTTGGAAGATTCGGAGCTGAAGTTAGCAGAGGACTTTGGGGAACTTGTACCGCAGCAGGTTCTGGCTTCGCCGCAACGATAGGTTTTTCAGCAACCTCTGCGGGAGCCAGTGCCGCCGCAACAGGTTCGGCGACTGAAGGTTCAGCTGGTGTAGGTGCTGGAGTTGGAGCTGCGGCTTGAGTTGGAGCAACCTCAGCACTGGGTGCTTGGCTTGTTGCCTGAGGTAGCGCCACTGGAGCTGAAGTCACAGGAGCACCAACCTCTTCGATTGGAGCCTCAGTAACAGTTTCTTGGGCAATCGGAACTGTTGGAGTATCCACGGGCTCTACTTGAGCTTCCTTCTGATATTTCTTAACAACATTATTTGCAGTATAAAGAACTCCTACCAATAACAAACCAACAACTGAAACTGCGATCGTTTTTATTCCAAGTTTATCTTGGGCAACTTGGCTTTGAGTTAAAATTGATTTTTCTAAACTAATAACATCAATATCCGCTTTTTCTTGCGCCGCTTGTTTGGCTTCAGAATAATTTTGCTCTACTTTTGAGGCTGGTGCCTTGGTAGCTTTTTCTTCCCGCACAACAACTTCAGCATTTGGAACAATAATGAGTGGTGTTGGCGAAGGCGGAGCACTTTCGTCGGTAAATACCTGTAAAACCGCAGCCGGATCCAATTTCAAAAACTTTGCGTAACTTTGTATAAATCCACGTAAAAAAGTGCGAGCGGGTAAGTGGGATGCATCACCATCTTCAATTGCTTGAAGAACTCTACTGTTAATCTTTAAAAAGAGAGCAACTTCATGAAGCGATAAACGCTTATCTTCTCGGGCTTTTTTTAAAAGTTCGCCAGTACTTTTCATTACAGCTCCTTCTTTACAATTTCCAGAAGAGATTTCGATTTCTCAAAGTACTCACCATTCGGATAGAGCTTCGTGATCTCCTCAAATCGGACAGCTGCTTTACGTTTGTCGCCTGCACGGTAATGAGACAAAGCACTTAAGTAGTGAGGCTCGTCGCTTCCAGTGCGCTGGCAAAACACGATCGCTCTATCAAGAGCCGTGGCAGCAATAGAATATCTTTTTAGTTGAAACAAAGCTTTTCCGTATAAATGATGGGCAGGACAGTTTTCTCTGCTGTACTCGATCGCTTTTTCGAATGGAATAAGCGACTGCTGATAAAGCTTTTGATCAAAATAAAGAAGACCTTCATTTACATAAACTTTATCGAGCGCAGAATAAGTCAGATCACTTTTCACAATCGCAAGTTGATGTTGAGCAGCCTTGTAATCTTTTGTTTCGATATAAATTCGAACTAAATTTGTTCGAGCTTCTGTAAAGCTTGAATCGACAGCCAATGCTTCGTGAAGATATTTAATTCCCAAATCACTTCTGCCGCGCGCATGATAAGTCAGACCAAGAGCATTTGAAATAGCCGGACTTCGGGGATTTATTTTATAAGCGCGAAGAAGTTCACGGAGAGCTTCTGGATATCGTCCAGCTTCATAAAACGAAGTGCCCGATTGCAGAATAAGATTTGCTCGTCCTTCTTTTTCCTGAAGAGACTGACAACCCAAACTTAGGAGTACGGAAAAAAACAAAAATAACGATGATTTCACTCTGAAATATTAGCATTTGGGGGGTAGGACCAGTCAATCACTTCAGTCGAGAGTGACTGATACCAAAGTTTCCACGTGATCAGTTTGCGGGAACATTTCGAAAGGCTGAACAAATTGTATTTTATAAGATTTTTCGAATGATAAGAGTCTTTTCAAATCACGGTTCAAAGTGACTGGATGACAACTAAGGTAAACGATTTGACGAGGACGCGAAAGGGCCAAAGTCTTGATTACAGACTCGTCAGTTCCAATCCGAGGAGGATCCAAAAACACCACATCATTAGTTTTCGGCCAGCGAGTTTTTAAAAACTGACCAACGTCCCCAAGATGAAAGCTCAGCTTCTTGGTGGAAATGTTCTGCTTTTGAATCTGCTCTTGTGCCTTTTTGACTAGAACGGGGCTAGCTTCAACTGCCCAAACATGAGAGTAAGATTTTTGCCCGACGATTGGAAATGTGAAATTTCCAGCACCTGCGTAAAACTCATATAAGTCTGCGTCACTTGATTTCGGCAAACTTGCAAGAACATGTTCCATGATTTCTTGATTCTGATATCGATTTACTTGAGAAAAGCCCACAAGCTCGACATCTTCATCCAGTGCCGTTGTTGTGACTTTTGAGTCTTCTGAAAGTCGCAAATCATAGCGAACATTATTTTTCAAATTTTGGGGCGGATTCTGTAGAACTTGTCTAATGGGCTCTTCAGCAATCAAACAATCTTGAATCTGAACAAAATCATGAGAATGCTTTTTTCTAAAGTGCCAGTTTCCATTTAAAGCCGTCACTTGAATTCGATTTCGGTAGTAATAATGTTCCGAACTCGGAAGCATAGGTCTAATTTCAAACGGCTGTATTTTTTGAATCTCTTTTAATGAATCTTCAACTAGTAAGTGCTTCTGTCGAAGCTGCTCAACCGGAGCAAGATGTTGCCATGAGCATCCACCGCACTCGCCGAAGTAAGGGCAAGGTGGTTTAACTCTGTTTGGGCCCGGTTCTAAAACTTTAACGATCTTCGCAAACGACACATTTTTTTTCTCTTCGA
This sequence comes from Pseudobdellovibrionaceae bacterium, assembly GCA_043730825.1. Classification (GTDB taxonomy): domain Bacteria; phylum Bdellovibrionota; class Bdellovibrionia; order Bdellovibrionales; family Bdellovibrionaceae. Next base: position 16,979 of record JAYTJV010000057.1, on the reverse strand, counting down.
TGATTTCAGCAAGTAATAAATCACCAGGAGCTGCGTAATCGACAAATATAACAAGGCCGTTGTGACGCGCAAGTCCTGCGCCTCCAACAGCCATTTTTTCTATTCTTAATTGTACTTGTTCGCCAACCAAAGATTAAAGATTCGCAAATTCGTGTTTATCAAAGAAAATCGCTAATTCACGAGCTGCAGATTCTGGAGAATCAGAACCGTGAGCTGCATTTTCACCCATAGAATCGCCATGCTTTGCGCGAATTGATCCAGGAGCCGCTTTCTTAGGGTCAGTTGCGCCCATAATTTCGCGGTTTTTTAGGACTGCGTTTTCGCCAGCTAAGCACATAAGCATAACAGGGCCTGAAGTCATGAAACTTACAAGTTCACCGAAAAAAGGACGCTCTTTGTGTTCAGCATAAAAAAGTTCGCACTTTTCTTTACTCAAAACAGTTAATTTCGCTGCAGCAATGTGAAGACCGTTTTGCTCGAACTGGCTGATGATATCGCCCATAACGCCTTTTTTTACTGCGTTTGGCTTAATGATTGAAAATGTTTTTTGGATAGACATGGAAGCTCCTTTTTTAGCTGTAAAAGACGGGCTTAGATTTGCCTAAAAAAGAGATAGAAGGCAACTCCAATTTAGGCAATGAGGGTGGGCTTTAGAGAAATTCCCCTCATAAATTCAAAAGAGGCTCATTTTTACAGCTATTTTTTGAGCTCTAGCAGTTCTAAAGAAGCTTTTTCTTTATCCAATTTAAAACTTGAATATCTTTTTGGGGCCAAAGCCAAAAAACGTAGATTGAAAGCCAAGGAGAGAAATTAAGATACATTAAAACGAAGATACCGATTTGCATAATCAAAATTTGAGGGATTATTAAGCGAGCTAAATTCTTCTTATAAAAAGCAAAAGGGGCAGCAAGCTCAATTAAGACAGTTCCAAAAGCTAAAAACTTGCAAAACAATGGATGACTAATCACCCAATAATTTAAAAATGAAAATGTTTGGTGGGCGTAATTATTAGCGTAGTAGTAATTTTGCAGAAGGAGCTTGTTCTCCATGGAGTCAGAAAAGATCCATGAGAGTCCGCCGTAACGTAACTTAGATAAACCCGAAGCGAAAAAGATGATACAAAAATGAATTTTCATAGCTCTGAAGAGGTAGCTTGAAGTTTCGAGGCGAGCTTCCTTTTGAACAAAAAATTTATTTTCTAATCTTAAGGAAGAGCTTCGGTCCAAAAGCGCCCATAAGAATAATGAAATATTGAGTGGCATTAAAGAATGATTAGAGTAACAAAATTGCAGGGCATATAGATTTAGTATAAAAAAACTCAGAAAACAAAACCAATAAGAAATTTGTGTAAAGAGACCAATCATTGAAGTCAAAATTGAAATTTTAAAAATCCAAAGTAAAAGCAAGGCCGAATTATAGCTTAAATCAAACAGAGCCCACGTGCCCATGTAGTCAGTGCAATGAAGTTGCGCATTCAATTTGGTAAATTCAGTTAGGTAAGAATTTCCCGCAGTAAAGTAGAGAATTGAAAAAAACAATATTCGAGCAACGCCAGCTTTAAAATCTGAATCACCCAATTTTTCTGCAAACAGCTTATAACGCAAGTTCATAAATAATTCTTGTTTGATTTGGGATTATCTCCAGCTGCGAGTCTGGATTTTTGAGAAATGTTACTTTTTTCAACACGATAGTTCGGGTGTTTGGATGAAGCAGTTTGTATCTTTCGCCAAGCGCCCGCATCCATTCGTAGTTTGGAGTTGGCTTATCTGCTTGGCTGTAAGCCATATGAGCAATATGCAGTAATGAAAATGGATACACGTTGCTTGGGCCTAACAGAGTTTCGTTGCTTTTTTGATCTTTCGCGTACAGTGCAAAAGTTGATGCATCACTTTTTAGCCATGAAAACATTGAGTAATTTGAAAATGGAAAAAGTCGAAATCCAACCAAGCCTGCGATCAGCGAAAAAATAAGAGTGGAAGCGGTAACTGCTTTACGGATGTACATTGTAAAACATTATAGATTAAAGATGGCTATTGGCGAGCTCTTTCTTCGATACGCTTTTCACAAATTAAAAAACTTACTAAGCCTTAGTTTTTTTCAGCATCTCGGCAGCTTTCATGTAGCCACCATTACTGCCATCGACAAAATGGAAGTGATTCTTAGGGCTTCTTACCAGGCAAGTCATTAGTGCTTCCGGACTTTCATGATATCCATACTCTATCAAACCCCTGTCTTTGAAATCATTTAGCCACTTAAAAATGTCGGTTTTTTCTTTCTCGGTTACATCTAAAACGAGCCTCAAGGTATCATCTCGTTTTAAAAAATCAGTATTTGCTTCGAGTTCGTTTAAGTAGACGCTTGCTAATGATTTAGGGTCTTTCCGTCCCATCAAAATTAATGGCCACATCAGAAAAGTAAAGAGCAATGATTTGAAATAGCTGAATAGACTTTTGTTTCGAATTTTAATTTCATTGAAAAGATCTTTAGGCGGCCACGAAATGGGAATCGTTTTGGCCTGGATTGGTTTTCCCAAAATCAAAATGTCTTGCAAATTGAAAAGCATCGCTTCGATCGAGTTGTTTTCATCCAGCGGCTTAATGATCAATGATAAAATCGAACCTCTTTGTGCAGGAACTGGGTTCCACCGGCAATCCAAGCCTTCGTGATTTCCCGCCGTGGGATAATCAAGTGGCAACTCTAAAGTCTTATCTTGTTTCATTAATTTTTCCGCGTGAGTAATGCCACCGCCGCGAAATAGATAAGTATTTTGACCATTCTTATTTTCAAGTCTAGCCACACTAATCGTACGACTGGATTCGCGGATTCTATTTAGAGAAATCGAAAACACTCTTAAATCAAAACCAAATTGTTCTTGGGCCACTTTGCGGGTAAAAGACAATGCTTCTAAGGCCTTATCTTTTAAGTTTTCAGGAAGTAAAATAGTCGCCCCGTCGCCCCCAAAAATATACGGAAAGCGTTCAGTTTTAAGAACGTTTTGCACACTAATTATGGCACAAACACCCAGCATATTGATTTGCTTATATTTTCCATCTTGAACAGCTTTTGTAGAGCCCTTGATGTCAGTCATTAACACCCACCAACCGTCAGGAATGTCTTTATAAGCAGCAGGTGAACCGATTTCCATCCAGTCAGATAGAGGAGATAAATTTGAAAAGAAAGTTTCGATGTCCATGGGAATAAGCTTAGAAGAGTTCTAATTTGATGTACAGACTAGAAATAAAACGGGCCAATTTGTTTAAGTAACAGAATAGCTAGCGCCGTTGCCGGAATCGGATCAAATTCCAATCCGCGAGCGGGGCGCAACTTCGGACGGAGCCATGAGTTCACGAATGGCATCGAACACTTCCTTAAACTTAGCGTCGTATTTATCTTCTAGCTTAGAAAGTTTTCTGGCGAGCTCTTGATTGGTCAAAAGAAATTCCCTGAGCTTGACGAATGCACGCATAATTTCAATATTTACGAGTGCTGCCCGTTCACCTCTAAGAACGCTTGAAAGCATTGAAACTCCCTGTTCAGTAAATACCATGGGCAAATAGCGACGACCTCCGCGACCATCTCTTTTGCCGTGATTTTTTGAGGTGCCAATTTGGCGCCTCAAAAAATTGGCTTCCATTTCATTGAGTTGGAACATGAAGTCTTCTGGAAAGCGGATTTTATTACGCTTAACCGCTCGATTTAGCGCCTTGGTCTCAACTCCATAAAGGATCGCCAATCCCGAATCGAGCATAACTCGATGACCACGAATAAAAAATATTTTTTGGCTAATCTGTATTGAAATTGAATCGCTCATGGCCTTATCGGCAATCAAAATAGAGACCATATTCATATCATTCTAATTCAAAGCGATATCCGAGAATTGGCAGATTCATCCGATAATAAATAGCTTTAAGGTAGTTTAAGCGGCATTTTTTGCAAAATCATTATTAAATTCGAGGGCAGGTGAGTGGCACTTCTGTATTGTTAAAAAGTAAAATACCTTTTCCAGCAGACGGCTCTCGCATGCGAATTTCAATTTTCTGTCCATCATCGGATAAAAATTTGCCCTGTGAACAAGTAGATGTCCGCGCAAAGAAATGACTGTATTGAAAATATCGACGTTCGTTGCCAGATTCATCAATACTTTTTAACATCATCCAAAATTTTTTGATTCGCCATCAACATTTACAGTTGTTCCTTGCGCGTGATAACGAACAACCATGTCTAGAGTATCAGAAGTATGGTTCTCGCAATCGTCTAATTTGCCTAAAAAAAATTCTGCAATTGGAGTTGATTTTGACCACCAAATTTCGATCTTAGAAAATTGATCTATACCTCTACAGGCATAGATAGGAGTAGGTTCCGGTTTGGGTTTCGCAGGTTCTTCTGGCTGAACTGGTGGTGGTGGTAGCTGAGGATTCAACACAACTGAGCGATCGGATTCATTAATGCAGCCTGAGAATAGAAAAAAGACCAATAAAGAACTAAAAATGTATTTCACGCGCACCCCGCAGATTTTTGGAGAGCGTATTTGAACTTCTAAATGAGGGTCAACAAGGGAATGAATTGACCATTTTTCCAAATTTAAAAAGGATACCTTTTAAGGCAACCCTAAATGGTTTGATATGACTTAGAAACCAGTGTTATCTATACACCTTGCGCTTAAAAAATTTCTTCGATGTTTCGCCGGGCATACAATCAGTGAGCGAATTGAACAGCACACAAGAGTTTTCACTACAACCCTTTGCTAAAGCATAAACTTGCACCCACCTGTCCTTACAATTTGGGTCATCGAAAGTTAACGTAACCATCAGAGCATCAGATTTGTTTTTCTCGTCAAACTCTCGTTTTACTTCAAATTTTTGAATTTTGTAGAACTTATCTTCTTTCATAAATTCTATGAGCTGGTTTACTGTCCAGATCTTGGCTTGGTTATCATTAACCCAAGCGGGAAATGTGTTCGCCATTGTGATAGCATAAAATGAAAATATACTAAATAAAAGTGTTCTCATGATGTTCTCCTTGAATTTAATAGAGCGAGAAACAAAGTTATGGTCAACAAGGGAATGATTCTGACCGTTCGCTCAGACTAAAAGGGCCGCCTTTGCAGACAGCCCTTTTTTAGAAAATTGAAATATAATCAAGACTTAATTTAAAGCATCGATTTCAGCGTCGTACCTAAATCGGCAGGTGATCTTGCGATCTTGCAACCAGCCGCTTCAAGTGCAGCGAATTTCGCTTCCGCTGTACCTTTTCCGCCACTGATAATTGCGCCGGCGTGCCCCATGCGTTTACCTTTTGGTGCTGATGCGCCCGCGATAAACGCCGCTACTGGTTTTTTGAAATTTTTCTTAATGTATTCAGCTGCTTCTTCTTCTGCGGATCCGCCGATTTCGCCGATCATGATGACAGCATCGGTGTCTTTATCTTCGTTGAATAATTTTAATACGTCGATAAAGTTTGTGCCGTTGACGGGATCGCCGCCGATTCCAACGCAAGTTGATTGGCCTAAGCCTATTTTTGTTAATTGGTGAACGGCTTCATAAGTTAAAGTTCCTGATCGAGATAAAACTCCGATGCGGCCCTCTTTATGAATGTGGCCAGGCATAATTCCGATTTTACATTGGCCTGGAGTGATAACGCCTGGGCAGTTGGGCCCGATTAATCGAGTCTTCTTGCCTTCCATGTAGCGCTTTACTTTTACCATGTCTAAAACGGGAATTCCTTCGGTGATGCAGATCACAAGTTCTAAACCAGCATCAACAGCTTCCATAATAGAATCAGCTGCGAAAGGTGGTGGCACGAAAATCATTGAAGTTGTGCAACCAGTTTCTTTTTTTGCTTCTTTAACGGTGTTGAAAACTGGAAGATTTAAATGTTTTGTTCCGCCTTTGCCGGGAGTGACTCCACCGACAAATTTAGTTCCGCAATAAGCCATTGATTGTTCTGTGTGGAACGAACCTTGGGCGCCCGTGATACCTTGAGTGATAATCTTTGTATTGTTATTAATTAAAATAGCCATTATTTGCTCCCTCTGACTGCAGCGACAACTTTTTTAGCAGCATCAGTTAAATCATCAGCAGGTGTGATGTTAAGGCCACTTTCTTTCAGCATCTTTTTACCGAGCTCTACGTTTGTTCCTTCGAGGCGAACAACAAGTGGAACTTTAAGTCCGACTTCTTTTGAAGCCGAGATCACGCCATCAGCGATCACATCACACTTCATGATTCCACCGAATATGTTGACTAAGATTGCTTTAACATTTGGATCAGAAAGAATAATTTTGAAAGCATGAGTTACTTTTTCTTTATTCGCACCGCCGCCCACATCTAAGAAATTTGCAGGAGCTTCGCCGTGAAGCTTAATAATATCTAATGTCGACATGGCTAAACCTGCGCCGTTTACTAAACAACCGATATTTCCATCAAGCTTAATGAAAGCTAAGTCATACTTAGAAGCTTCGGTTTCAGAAGGTTCTTCTTCGTTTAGATCTCGGTATTCGACGATATCTAAGTGTCTGTACAAGGCATTAGAGTCGAAGTTCATTTTAGCATCTAAGCAAATCATGTCGCCCTCTTTAGTTAAAACAAGAGGGTTGATTTCAGCAATTGAGCAATCAGTTTCTATGAAAGCCTTATAAAGCCCCATCATAAATGATACGGCCTTATTGATATTTGCATTCGGAATTCCAATTGCAAATGCCAGTTCGCGCGCCTGAAAAGGGATAAGTCCCGTCACTGGATCAATATCTACTTTCAAAATCTTATCTGGAGTATGTTCTGCAACTTCTTCGATATCCATTCCGCCTTCAGATGAAGCCATCATGGTGACTCGGCTAGTAGCGCGGTCAACTAAGCATGCAACATAATACTCTTTAGCAATGTTACAACCTTGCTCGACGTAGATTTTGTGAACGTTTTTGCCTTCAGGGCCAGTTTGCGGAGTGATGAGGTTCATTCCAATTATTTTTTTTGCTAGATCTTTTACTTCATCAATTGATTTTGCAATTTTAACTCCGCCACCTTTTCCACGTCCGCCAGCATGAATTTGAGCTTTTACAACCCAGAGACTTCCACCAACTTCTTTAGCTGCAGCGACAGCTTCATCCGGAGAGTGCGCAACTCGTCCTTTTAGCGTTGCGACTCCGTAGCGTCTTAAAACTTCTTTTGCCTGATACTCATGTATATTCACTTAATAACTCCAAATAGTAGAGAGATAGAAACCCAAAAAATTAATATTGAAGTTTGCCTAATGCATCGACAAGTTCGCGAACTGCTTTGCCTGACTTTTCAAGACCAGCACGTTCTGTATCATTGAGTTTAACCTCAACAACACTTTCCATACCTTTTCCACCGAGCTTACAAAGGACACCAATGAAAAGACCCTTCATGCCGTATTCGCCATTAAGCTCGACCGCGCAAGGAAGAATTCTTTTTTGATCTTTTAAAATAGCTTCGGCCATTTGAACTGCCGAAGAAGATGGAGCGTAATAAGCTGAACCTGTTTGTAAAAGCTTAACGATTTCCGCTCCGCCATTCACTGCGCGGTTTACAATCGCATCGATCTTATCTTGAGGTAACATTTCAACTAGTGGAACGCCGCCAACGAAACAATGACGTGGCATTGGAACCATTGTGTCGCCGTGTCCACCAAGTGTGAAACCGAAAACATCTTTAACAGAAACGTCTAAAGCTTCAGCTACAAATGAACGGAAACGTGCAGAGTCTAAAACGCCTGCCATACCGATGATTCTTTCGCGCGGGAATCCTAAAACTTGCTTTGCAACTGTGCACATTGCATCGAGTGGATTGGAAACAACGATTACGACAGAATTTGGCGCGTATTGTTTGATACCTTCGCAGCAAGCTTTTACGATTTTCGCATTTGTTAAAAGAAGATCATCGCGGCTCATGCCGGGCTTACGTGGCAGACCTGCAGTTAAAATGACGATATCAGAATCTGCGATATCTTTATAATCTGCAGTTCCTTGAATACGAGAATCAAACATTTCGACTGGAGAAGCTTCGAAAAGATCTAAAGCCTTACCTTTTGCAGCACCTTCATTGATATCGAGAAGAACAACATCACCCAATTCTTTTTGAGCAGCCCAGTGAGCAGCAGTTGATCCGACGAACCCGGCACCAATAACAGTGATTTTTTTGCGTTTGTGGTTAGCAGACATGGGGAACTCCTTTAATTGTCCAAATGTTTGAAAAAAATGATTTTTTCTGATTGCGCTTGAGGGGCCATTCAATCTTAAATTGAGAGTTGTGACAAGTATGTTTGAGGCGAGTCATCAGTCGACAAAAGTTCCATTATCAACCGCTTTGGTAAAAGGTCGGTCTGTGGCCTTAAGTTTCGGCTCCACCATTTTGCTTAAAGATTGCGATTTCGATTTAGTTGAAGGTGAAAGTCTTGTCTTAATCGGACCCAGCGGACATGGAAAAACAAGTCTCTTAAAATTAATGGCAGGCTTACTCGAGCCAACCTCTGGAACCCTCGAGTTTGAAGGAGAAAACTGGAGCAAGCTTTCAATAACGCAACGCAATTATCACTACCGTAAACGAGGCATGCTATTTCAAAAAAACGCACTTTTTGATTCGATGACAGCAATTGAAAATGTTTGTTTTCCTTTGACTGAAATGAAATCTGGATCAGAAAGTGAAATAAAGAAAAAAGCTTTAAGCATGCTTGAAGCCGTTGGTTTGGGTCATACGCTTAATCAATATCCTGATGAGATGAGCGGCGGAATGCAAAAACGCTTAGGAATCGCGCGGGCCCTGATTTCTAAGCCACCTATTTTATTAAATGATGATCCAGTTGCGGGCCTTGATCCCATTACTTCCCGAAAAATTATTGAACTCATTCTAAATTTAAAAAAAGAAAGTTCGATCACAGTTGTTTCGGTTCTGAATGATATTAATCGTGCTTTCGAACTCGCGACCCGAATTTTGTATGTAGCTGAAACGCAAGTTACAAACTTAGGCAGTCCGGCTGAAGCTAAAAAATTTCCCAAAGAAGAGATTCAAAAATTCTTAAGAGGAGAGCCTTCTTGATTATTGAATTTAAAAATCTCACGAAAAGGTTCGGTGACCGCACGATATTAAATTCTATCAATTTTTCGATCAATAAAGGTGAAATTGTCTTTATTTTAGGCCAATCCGGAACCGGCAAGTCAGTTTTACTAAAAAATATCGTAGGTCTGATGAAGCCAGAAGAAGGCGAAATTTATTTATCAGGTGAGAAAATTACTTCTTTCAATGAAAAGCAGATGCAAGAAATTCGTAAGAAATGCGGGATGGTCTTTCAGCAACCGGCACTTTTTGATTCGCTTTCTATTTATGAAAACTTGGCTTACGGATTACGTCGCCACTTCAAATTTCCCCTTGAGATCATGCAGGAAAAAATTCTTAAAGCATTAAACTCAGTCAATTTGAATCAAGACATCTTAGAAAAATTTCCGCCACAAGTTTCGTACGGAATGCAAAAAAGAATTAGTCTAGCAAGAACTCTTGTTTTAGAACCAGAAATTCTATTATTCGATGAGCCGACGACAGGATTAGATCCTGTCACCACAGGCGCTGTAAATCGATTAATCAAAGAAGTTTCAGTTCAATATCAAACAACTTCAGTCGTCGTTAGCCATGACATGAAATGTGCTATGGAAATTGCCGATCGAATTATTTTTCTAGATCAAGGATCAGTTATTTTTTCTGGAAAGCCGAGTGAAGTTAAATCAAGCTCTCACGCCCTTGTCAGAGACTTCTTTTTTGAGGTTTCTCAATGACTTTAAGTTTAAAAAGAAGCTTCACTGAATTTTTCGATCAAACGGGTAAGATTCTAATCTTTTTAAAAGATTTACTTAAATTAAGCCTGACAGATGGTTTTGAAAGCAGGATGTTTTTTGAGCAACTGTGGAAAGTAACGATTCAATCACTTCCAACAACAATGATGGCTGGATTTTTTGTCGGCGCCGTCATGACCGTGCAGTTCACGCTTCAAATGAGAGCTTTCGATGCCTTAAGCTATTTAGGCGGACTTGCTACCAGCGGAACCTTCAGGGAAGTGGGCCCGTTATTAATCGGTTTTATGTTATGTGGAAAAGTCGGTGCATTTACTGCGGCAGAACTAGGAACGATGCGAATAACCGAACAATTCGATGCGATTAGATGCTTAGGTGCGGATCCCTTAAGAGAAGTCATTTTACCTCGGTTTTGGGCCATTATTTTTTCAGCCTTTTTTCTTTTCGTAGGAGGCCTCGTCGCTTCTGTTTTTGGCGGTTTGCTATTAGGAGTTTTCTTTGCGAACGTTTCCGCTGCTGAATATTTACGATATATTCCCCGATTTTTAGTCATTCCTTCTATTTTAAGCGGATTTTTTAAGAGCTTTATCTTTTCGGTTACTCTTGCAACTTTGTGCACTTACCGCGGCTACTTTGTAACTGGTGGAGCAAAAGGGGTCGGAAAAGCGGTTGTTAGTACGGCAGTTACAACGATGATCGCGCTGGTCTTTTTTGATTGGCTCACGTCATTTTTGATGGAGATCGCAATGTCTATCGTTGCGGGGATGTCATGATAACATATATGAGCCAGACTATTTTAGCTTTGCCTGGAGCATTCAATAGAAAAAAGCAAATCTTCGAACAGCTTTATTTTGTTGGTTATCAAAGTCTTTTTATTATCTGCATTTGTGTCTCTTTCGCGGCAGTGGTGACAGTTTTAGAATCAAGTTTCCATATGAAGCTTGTTATTCAAAGTGACTCGATGGTGCCAGGTTTTTCTTCCATTCTTATCTTACGTGAACTTGGATCGGTTGTGACGGCACTTTTGCTTACTTCAAGAGTTGGCGCAGGCATGGCAGCGGAAGTTGGAAGTATGAAAGTTTCAGAACAAATTGAGGCTTTGAAATTACTTGGAGTAAATCCATACGAATATTTAGTTGTTCCAAGATTTATATCGAGTGTTTTAGGTACGATTTTTCTGGTCGCAATCGCAAATATTGTGTGTTTGTACGCCTCGATGTTAGTTTCAGCAGCAGTTTTAGGTATGCCCGAGCCACTTTTTTGGCAGACGATGAATCAGTTCGTGGGAATGAAAGATTTTATGTTCTCATTAGTAAAAGCGGCTGCTTTTGGTTCTGTCATTCCGCTTATTAGTTGTTACTATGGTTTTAATACTCAAATTGGGGCAGAGGGCGTCGGCCAGGCAACGACAAAAAGTGTTGTCGTTGCGTCAGTAACTATAATTGTAATTGATTTTATACTCTCATATGTATTTTCTTATTTCTACTAGGATGGTGTCGCATGAAAATTGAAACTAAAGTGGGGATTTTGGCTTTTGTTGCCGTCGTCGCCGTTGTTTTATTTGGTTATTGGGTCGGGCTTTACAACCCATTTACAAATCAGCATCAAATTCATGTGATGTACAATTATGCCGGGGGTATTGAAGTCGGTTCTCCAGTTAGAGTAATGGGGATAAAAGTCGGGAAAGTAAATAGCATCGAGTTCAAGTCTGACTACAAATCGGAAAAAGGCGAGGAAGTTAAACTCGAAGTCACAATTTCTATCGAAAAGAAAGCCTGGAAGAGTGTTCGCGCTGACAGTCAGTTCTTTATCAACTTAGCGGGTGTTATTGGTGAAAAATTCCTGGAAATCTCGCCTGGATCAAATGATTCAGAAGAATTGAAGCCAAATCAGTATGTTCGCGGAGAAGATCCACCGCGGATCGATCAACTCATTTCGCAAAGTTATGGATTAGCGGGCAAAATAATTCAAATTATCGAAAAAAACGAAGGATCAGTTTCTAATACCGTCACACAAATTGATAAATTGCTTACAAATTTTAACAAGACGCTTCAACTTTTAGATAAAACCAGGTCAAACAAAGACGTCGAGAGAATGTTGAACAATTTAGTAACGATTACGGACAATGTTGCTTATCTTTCAACCCAACTTAGAGGCAAGAAGGCAGAAGATACGTACGAGCTTCTTCATAAGTTAATTTGGAGATTAGAACCTCTAGATAAAGAAGCGATTAAAAAGTTTTTTCAAGAACAAGGGATCAGAGCACGTATTTTATAGTTTAAAGAATAATTAAAGGGGATTTTTATGAAGTGGATCATATTGATAACAGTCGCAGCGTCTTTTGCTTTTGCACAAGATAATAGCATTGAGGCCGGAACAGGGCTTTCTCAGGGTTCAATCTCTGATTACGAAACTAACCTTAAACTTCGTCAGGACAGAAAAGTAGGGGCGGGATTAGGAGTTGGAGGAGCCCTCGGAGGTGTCGGTGGCTTATTCGAATTGAATGTTGAAGACGAAAATGCCGGTTTAGTTGGGTTTGGCACGGGATCTGGTTACCAAACTTTCAGTTTAGCGTGGAAAAAATCGTTTGAAGGGGAATATTTCACTCCATATACGACACTTGGCTACGCACATTGGTGGGATTCGGGCAGCAAAAGTCAGGCGGATAGGTCTTCAACGCTTAATAACTTCCTATCAAAGAATGAAAAAGCGAAGAATAGCTTTGGCCTCGACCTTGTGACGGGATCTTTTGGAATGCAGTATAATCAATTATCGGGCGAGCTCGCAGGAAGCTCATTCTATCTTGAATTAGGTGCTTTACTAAGTTTGGAAAACACAAAACTACTTCCAACCGGTTCTGTCGGCGCGCTTTATTATTTCTAGTTTATAAACAAACAGCACTACTTGCTAAACGAAAAAAGCCTCTAAGAACTAGAGGCTTTTTTTATTCGTATTTCACTTAAACGCTGACAGGCTTACAGTCTCAAATTGATGGATTCTCATAGGGAGAAAAACAAAAGCCCCTGTTTTCACAGGGGCTTTTTAATTTCCGTTAACCGGAAAAAACTAAAGAACAACTATCGCTTTTTAGAAGCTTTTTTCTTAGTTGCTTTTTTCTTAGTAGCTTTCTTTGCTGCTTTTTTCTTTGCCATATGCTCCTCCTCAAGAGTGGACCTTAAAGGTCCAATGGTTATTGTTATGGTTGAGCTTACACAACCTTACTTAACATAAGTGTTGCTATAATGAATCGTCACGTCAACAAAAAAAATGAAGGCCTACTTTTTGCTTTTTTCAAACTAATGGAGGTGCATTGCGTGTTCTTAATTTGGATAGTTTTATTAATCGGAATTGAGATTGGAATTCGGACGGACACTCGATCTCAGCTATTTTCTGTCACTTCAACAAACAATTTGCGGTTCAAATGCTATTTTGCAACTTGGTTTGTCTCATTTCTGATCTTTTTTTCCGGTTTAAGTGCATTTATGTCGTGGTTTCTTGTGATGTTGGCGCTTATTTTGCTACCGTTGATCAAGATTTTTATGAAACTCACGCGCAAAATCCAGATCCCAACAAAATCTTTAGCTTTTCTCGATTTGATACTACTGAACATGAAATCCGGCCACTCACTTCGAAAATCATTTCTTATTGTCATGGAAGTAGAAAAGTCGTGGTTCACGAGTTTCCAAATGAGTTTACTCAAGAGTTTGGAAGTTGGAAAACTTCCGCAAACTGAATCTGAATGGTTCAATGCATGGTCGTATGAGATCATTCAAATCGAAATCTCGCGCAATAAAGTCGTTGAACAACTTGAAGTTCTCCGCCGTTATACGAGACAAGAGCTGAATTTTAAAAAGAAAATGAAGAATGCAACTGCTGGCCCGCGCGCGCAAGTGTTTGTGATGAGCATTTTGTTTTTAGGACTCAATGTTTTAGCTTTTCGAAGTCTAGACGTTCATCAAATTAAAACGCTTATACCAATTTCCTGGTTTTTATTTTCATTAGGTCTGGCAACAGTCTTTATGATTACGAGGTCCATCAAATGGAAAGTCTAAATCCAACACTTAAATTGCTTTGGCAGGTTAAAAAATCCATTGAAAAAGGCAGCAGTGTAAGATCAGGTATCAAAATCTATCTACAAAACGAGACTGATGAATGGAAAAACTCGCTACACTTGTGGTTAATAAGATTAGAACAAGGAGGTCGTGTTGATGATATTGTACAAAGTCAAAGATCACCTTATCGCCGGCAATTATTGGTCATTTTAGAAAAAGGCCTGAAAGGCGAGGCTATTTTGCCGATCTTGACTCAACTTGAAAAGGAAACCCAAGAAAAAGTGGAAATGGACTTGGAAGAGTATACTGCGAAGGTTCCTTACATCCTCCTTTTACCACTTTGTATGTTTCTATTCCCGGCCTGCCTTATTTTAATGTTAGGACCCTTTATTTTGCAGCTAATGCAGGCTTTTTAAGGAAGATAGAAGTTGTTAAGATCGGCTTCAGTCGATAAAACACTCTAGAGGTCACATGAAAACTACCAAAGTGTACGATAACATTCTTCAAGTAGTCGGAAATACTCCAATTGTTAGACTTAATAAAGTCGTTGGAAACTCCAAACATAATTATTTTGTAAAAGTAGAGTACTTTAATCCAGGCGGTAGCATAAAAGATCGCGTCGCTATTGCCATGATTGAAGAAGCTGAAAAACGTGGAGAATTAAAGCCCGGCGGCACAATTATCGAAGCAACATCTGGAAATACCGGTTTAGGAATTGCGCTTGTTGCAGCAGTTAAAGGTTACAAATGTATTTTTGTAATGCCCGAAAAAATCAGTAAAGAAAAACAGGAATTATTAAGGGCTCACGGGGCACAAGTGGTTATTACTCCATCAGGCGTTGAAGCTCATGATCCAAGAAGTCACTACGAAGTAGCAAAGAAGCTTGTTAAAAATACTGAAAATGTTTTCTACACGAACCAATATCATAATCCTGACAATTGTAAGCTCCATTATGAATCAACAGGTCCTGAAATTTGGGACCAAATGGATGGAAAAATTGATGTTTTTGTGGCGGGCGCAGGAACTGGCGGCACAATTTCAGGTGTTGGTCGTTATTTGAAAGAAAAAAATAAGAATATCAAAATTGTTTGCGCTGATCCGATCGGGAGCATTCTTTATGATCTTTTCTACCACGGTAAAATCATTGATCCGCCAGCTCCATATAAAGTAGAGGGCGTTGGGGAGGATATGCTTCCTGATAATGTCCAATTTAAATACATGGATGATTTCGTAAGGGTTTCAGATGATGAATCCTTCCGGATGACAAAAAAAATATTAGCTGAAGAAGGTTTGTGTGTCGGACCGTCAAGTGCCTTGGCTTTAGTTGGGGCGATGAAATATGGCGAAAAATTAGAAAAGCCCAGCACTATATTAGTCGTGCTTCCAGATAGTGGACGCGCATATGTGAGTAAGGCCTTCAACGATGAATGGTTACTTAGTAATAAATTTATGAACGAAGACGAAAAACAAAATTTCGCCCGAATCGTTCCAATGGCTCAGCTTTATAAAGAAAAAAACTGGAGTTTCTAAATGAAATTATCAAATAATGAATTCGGCTTTTCTACTCGTGCTATTCATGCGGGCCAAGAACCTGATCCAACAACTGGCGCTATCATGACGCCTCTTTATTTAACTTCGACTTATGTACAAAGTTCTCCTGGTGTTCACAAAGGCTGGGAATATTCCAGAACGCATAACCCAACTCGAAAAGCATTTGAAAATTGCTTAGCAAGTCTTGAGCAGGGAAAATTCGGGTTTGGTTTTGCTTCAGGTTGCGCAGCCACAACTACAATTCTTCACATGTTAAAACAGGGCGATCATATTATTGCAAATGACGATATGTATGGTGGAACTTTTAGACTTTTTGATAAAGTTTTATCTAACAATGGGTTTCAATTCTCTTATGTTAACCTGACTGATCCCGAGAACTTTAAAAAAGCATTAAAACCAAATACAAAGATGGTTTGGCTCGAAACACCAACGAATCCTACATTAAAACTCGTCGATATTAAAAAAATTAGCCAGATGGCGAAAGAAAAAGGTGTTATCGTTGTTGTTGATAATACTTTCATGAGTCCCTATTTTCAGCGCCCACTAACTTTAGGTGCTGATATTGTTGTTCATTCGATTACTAAGTACATTGGTGGGCACTCGGATATCGTCGGCGGTGCCGTTGTTACCAGCAATCCTGACTATGCTGAAAAATTAGCTTTCTTAAGTAATTCAATGGGCGGAATTTTAGGCGCGTTCGATGCATTCATGTGCTTGAGAAGTTTAAAAACACTTCCGATTCGTATGAAAGCCCACGAAGCGAATGCAAAAGTGATTGCGGACTTCCTTGAATCTCATCCCAAGATAGAAAAAGTTCTTTACCCGGGACTCAAAAGCCACCCTCAACATAAATTAGCCCAAGAACAGATGTTGGGAATGGGCGGAATGATTACTTTTTTCATAAAAGGCGGGATGGACGCGTCTCGGGTCATGCTCGAAAACGTTAAGGTTTTTGCTCTGGCAGAAAGCTTAGGGGGAGTTGAATCCTTAATCGAACATCCAGCCATTATGACGCACGCTAGCGTTCCAGCCGAAATGAGAAAGACCTTAGGGATCGACGATTCTTTGATCCGCCTTTCCGTAGGAATTGAAGATATTGAAGATCTTTTATCCGACCTTAAACAAGCTTTAGATAGGGTGAAAGGTTGACTTGCGCCCTCTGCAAAGTTACTAAATCAATCCATTCATAATAGTTCAAGCGGCTTGGTAGCTCAGTTGGTAGAGCAGAGGACTGAAAATCCTTGTGTCGGCGGTTCAATTCCGTCCCCGGCCACCATTCCTTTTTCTATTTGACCAACTGAGCGCTAGTTTTTGTTACGTTCAATTCAAATACTAAGAAACTCAGCATATTGATACGAGATTGGTTCACCTTCGTTTGTCTCTAAGTATCCGCGCTCTTTGTGTGAAAAATTCTTAATTTGCGACGCACTAAAACTGTAAAAATGTTTCTTGATTTGTTCCAGAACCATAATTTCTGATTTAGTGAACAAATGAAGATCGGGCGTGCGAGTTGCACGACACTCTTTTCCAAAATACCTTCCAACTGATACTTCGTCGATCGCTAGTTTATTTCGATG
>JAYTJV010000056.1:0-1612 GCA_043730825.1 Pseudobdellovibrionaceae bacterium | reverse complement strand
CAGGATATCGAATGCGAATTAATTTCAAAGCATATCGTAAAACGTTATTTCTAGGGGGAAATTTGAAATACAGTATTGTTCTTATCTCAACATTGGGTCTTTTACTTGCGGGTTGCAAAAAAGAACCTTACATCGTCAAAAGCAATTTAGAAGTTAAACAAAGTTTTGATGTCAAAACAGATGGCTCTGAAGTTGTGAGTATCAATCCAGGTTTATATCCAACAGACTTGAATATTAATTCGAGCCGGGTAAAAGCTAAAATCAAAACTCTTAATAAAGAAGTTGTTTTCCGACTCAAGTTACCTAAAAAAATCGTTCTTCCAACAAACGGTACATTAGAGCTTACTTCTGAACAAAGTGGCCAGCCATTCCATACAACAGTACATGTGAAAACTGATGTCAAAAGAGGCGAGCTTCAAAGAGATTTAGAAAACTGTTCAGTATTCGAACACGTACAAGAATGTTATGTTGCGGGAAATCCTCCAACTCACGTTTGCAGATTTGCACCAAGAGAACGTTGGGGCCGTAAACCTGTTGAGTATTATTTAAGAAGCTACCACAGACAAATTCAGGCTATCTTAAATCCAACTGGTGAAACTGGTTCAGCAGAAATTCTTGGATCTCGTGTTGACTCAGAAAGAGTCTACACTCGTGAAGGTCACTGCTATTAGATTCCATTCGGAAGATTAGGGTCTTCCGAATTATACCGAGACGAAATTTCACTTTGTTCGTCTCGGTCACCAAAAACAGAGCCGATTCTGTGCAGCAAATTTTTAACTCAATGACAATATACAAGGGCCGTGAAAATATTCCGGCACATGAATAGATTTTGCGAGCATAACAAATCACTAGTTCTCACTTTTTTAATCGCCTGCTTGGTTGTTCCATTCATTTGGATACTATTTCCATTTTGGCTGACAATTATTTTAGGTTTGGTTTTCGCCGTTAGTTTAGAGCCCGTTTTAAGCTGGCTCGAAAAGAAAATGCGCACAACATCTCACTGGGTTTTAGTTATGTTACTTGTGACAATGACTTTAATTGTAATTTTGCCCTTTGCCTTAATTTTGATTAAGGGCGTTCAAGCTTTAGGGATCCAATTGCAAAAACTAACAACGCCTGAGTCGATGGAAATGCTTAAGCAATATCAGGCAGAAGCATTATCGAAGCTAAGTCATTTAAATAGCTTCGGA
This sequence comes from Pseudobdellovibrionaceae bacterium, assembly GCA_043730825.1. Classification (GTDB taxonomy): domain Bacteria; phylum Bdellovibrionota; class Bdellovibrionia; order Bdellovibrionales; family Bdellovibrionaceae. The sequence goes on along the minus strand of JAYTJV010000056.1, from coordinate 422 downwards.
GTCGACCCCCAAATCATTCAGGACACGATGTGGTCTACCGGGCAAAAGGCCGGCTCCTTCTTAACAAGAAACCTTGGTGAAATACTGGCGCAAATTCCAGAATCAATTATGCTTTTCGTAGTTCTCGTTCTCTCTATTATTTCATTCTTACTTATGCGAAGTACGGCTGCCGATAAGATCAAAAATATAAGTTGGATTTCACGCGAGGGTCAGCATAAATTGGTGGACAAGTTTGTAGCGTGCTGCCGTTCGGTTGTAGTTAGCACAATTATAACCGGAGCTCTTCAAGCCACAATCACTACTATAGGTGCTTGGATTTTTACTGACCATAATGGACTTCTTGTTTTCTTCATAACATTTGTACTTTCATTTATTCCAATGATCGGCGCTGGACCAGTTTCTCTTGTAATGGCAATTGTTGC
>JAYTJV010000055.1:0-4487 GCA_043730825.1 Pseudobdellovibrionaceae bacterium | reverse complement strand
TTTTGATCTCAAGCAAATGAGGGGACGAGGCGGGGAACGGAACGAAGCCCGCTCTTTTTAAGCGGGCTAGTCGTTGCAATCAGCAGCTTGTTTAGAAGTGTTAATAATAACGCGAAGTTAAATTTTTCAAGCTGTAATATTAAAAATTATAAAGCAATTAAAGGGTTAACGAAGAAAATATTGTTCTGAAAATTTCTGGATTCATACAATCTCTAAAAAATTACGCTTCAAAAATTCGCATTGATGAATATTTTAAACTCAGCCCGAAGAGTCCTTTATTCGCTGGTTTAGGAATTTGATTTAACGGTCAACTTGTTGAACCTTACTGATTTTAAAGCTTTTGCGTCGTTGGCTTTTGGTCGAAGCTACAACTTTTCAAAGAAATCTTTTAAGTAACGCTCAAGAACACCCACTCCGGGATGAATTCTATTCGAGTTCCAACAAAGAACTAAATCATGTGGACCAAACGTTTTCTTAGGGACATCAGTCAGCTCGAGCTCAATTAAATTTTCTGACTGAATATCTCGCCATGCAGTTGAAAAGGGCAAAATACCAATTCCGACTCCATCCCGAGTTAGTTGCATAGCGACTTCATAGCTATCAACAACAAGGGGATTTTTAAGCCCTATGTCCCATAACAAACGATCAATACTTTTATTAGCTCCAGCGATTGCCGCTGGCATAGCGATTATTTGGAATTGATAAAGATTTTTAGCTCGTAATTTTCCGTTCGATTTTAGTTTATTTTCCTTTAAAAAAACCTTTGAAACAAAAAGCCCATATCGCTCTGTATATATTTTTCTGAAACTCAGGCCACTGATAATTTTTGGTTCAGCTAAGAATCCGCAATCAGCTTTTTCTGAAAGGACCTCTCCTAGAATTTTCGAGTTCGGGCCTCCCACGGAGAAAGAAATGTTAGGTATTTCTAAAATAAGATTTTTGCTAAAGCCCGAAAGAATCCCGCAAACAATGTTGTCGTAACTTGCGATCCTGAGAACGCGCTGGCTCTGTATTTCTGCAGAACTCAACTGCCCAAACTCTTGAACATTCGCAATTAAAGATTGTGAAAATCTAAAAAGTTTTTCACCGTCTTCAGTCAACCGGATTCCATGGGAAACTCTTCTCATCAAAGTGCAATCAAGTACTGACTCCAGTGTTTGAATAGTTCGGCTGACTGCTGGTTGTGTGCGTCTGAGTCGAAGCGACGCTTTGTGGATAGATTGAAGTTCGGCGACAAGTTTGAAGGTATTTAATTTTTCGAGATGATCTATAAGTCTTTCAGTTTTCATATTCTTAACTGATATTACAAAATATAATATCACTCAATAACAATTATGCATTTTCTTATATTTGCCAGATCCCGTATAAATGGACCAAGAATCAGCCACAAGGAGGCATCATGATAAAAGTACTTACAAATTTAGCTCTTCATACGTTTCTAGGTTTTTCTGCGGTTGCATATAGCGTTTCGGAATCGACCGAGATTTATAAGCCCTTCACAGTAATTGGAGTTGGACACGAATATAATTGTCATGGTCCTTACTGCTCGCCAGATTATTTTCTGCCTTACACAAACGGAAAAGAATTTGCCGAAAGAAAAGCTACAAATACTTGTTCGGCAATTCAGGCAAATGCTCAACGCATATCAGACTGGGTTTTGTCTGAACCTGATACCGCCAAGGCGGAATTTATTTGTGTTCCCGACAGAGCGGATACTTCGGGTGCGGTGTTTACAGTCAAAAATTTGGGTCGCTGTTCTATTTCCGCGGGCGATTGTGAACAAAACATTGATACACTGAAGTTTGATAATTACCAAAGTGCAAGCGCACATTGTAGGCATTCAAACTCAGTAACAAGGCTAACCGAATTTCATGTGACATCAAGGTCCGCTGGCGGCGGCTATGCTTACAACCGAGAAATTCAAGTCTCGGCGGCGTATCGGTGCGGCCTATAATAGCATTTAAGTTGCCCTAAAAGGATATATACGGTAGCCAAACACAAGGAGTAAATATGAAATTATTATTAAGTGTTTTATTAATCGGAACCTCAGCATTTGCAGAGGGATACTCAAAAAAATTTAAATGTGAAGGCAGCAACAGTTATGGGACGGCAAAAGTTTATACAAGTGCTAAATCCATAAATCACCTTTCAAGGCCTGCTGTTTTTATCACGTCAAAGTCCACCGGAAAAACGTGGCTCAGTTATGGTGCAAGTGAAATTCAGGGGGCTGCAGTCAATGATTTGTTAAATTCTTATGTTGTTAGTGGTAATGATGATGACCACTACAGTCTTATCATTCCAAAGGATTTATCAAATGAAAATTTCAATGGATTACTTCAGAGAGTTTTTCATGGGAAAATCATAGATGAAACGATTGTTCTTTGTGAGATATCTAATCCTAACTGAAAAAAATAATTAGTACGATATTCCCCCAAATTGGCATGCCAGTAAGCCACTGAGTTCTGAATGGCTTTGTAAACTTGAATGAGCTTTTTGTTCAGATTAAAAGTATAAAAATAAATTAATCAACGGCGCTTACCAAATGAGCGCCGTTTGCATTTGTAAGAAGGGGTTTCGAGAACGCTGAAGTAGACTTTGGCTCTTTTTTTGACTTTATCATACGAGTTCTGTGGCATCAGAATTCCAGCATTGCACTCAGAACGAAAACAAGCTGTTTTTTCCTTATCTTGGAGATCAGGGATGCGACCTTTGGGGATTCTGAGACCTCAAACAATTACATCGCGCACCTTTTTGATGCGTTCGAAGAATTCTTGATTAGACCACGCATTTCCAGAAACAAGCGTTACGGTCTGTTCGCAAACATATGGACAGCCAATGATGGTCAGTTTTTTAAAATCGAGTGAGTCAGCAAAGTAAGGGGGCAAATAGGCTATAGCATGCCCATCGTCCAGAAGTAGTTCCAGCGTCTTCAAACCTAAATTCTTATATTTTATTTTTCGTTCGAATTTATCATCTCGCCAGCCGTCCGTACTAGCCTTCGATTTCAATCCTCCAAAGATATCTTCACCAGGTACTAAAAAATCGTAGGTCAGAAGTTCATCAACGGGAATGGGCCGTTTTTTATTTGCGAGCGCATGCTTTTTACCTACATAGGTTGCAAAAAAAACGCTCTCAATTGTCCTGTAGTTTAGTTTTGAATTACTTTTCCTAGCGTACGTTAGAAATGCAAAATGAACTCTTCGATCTTGAACTGCTACTTCAGCCTCTTGTTCAGACATTTCCAAAAAGACAAAGCTTGCTTGTGCGTACTTCTTTTTAATTTCTCGTGTTAATTGTAGTCCATAGTAAGCAAGAAAAACTTCTGGACCAGCGATGCGAATCTCTACCGGGGAATTGTTATCTGAAACCAGCAATTTAGTTTCATTTTCGAGTTCTGTGAATTTTTTACTTTGCTGAAAAAGCTTTCTTCCTTGCTCAGTTAACTTTATGTTTCGCCCGCTTTTCTCAAATAAAGCAACTTTAAGCTCGTCCTCGAGTCTCGAGATAGCTTTACTTACTGCGGACGGAGAAATATTTAACTTAGCGGACGCCGCATGTATATTTTCCGTTTCTGCAACTGCTCCAAAGTACTTAAGTTCGAACATTTCCATAATCGCAACAATCCAATCGAAAATAGATCTTTTTATTCATCATATTCATAGGTAAAGATATCTTTGTCAACGCCCAGAAAAATAAACCAATAGATTGGAAAAATGATTATGAACATCACGAAACTGTTTTTTAGCCTTATTTTATCGTTACTAACTCTTGCACCAAGTTACAGCCTTGCGGCGTGCAAAGTAGATGATTCGCCTTCATGTCGACCACCTTCAGAAATTGCACGCTCCGTATTCGAGGCGCCTTCGGAAGCCCTACTATATGCTTCTATGCAGCTCAAAACTCGAACTGGACCGCATTACTCTGCGACGGGCACATTTATCTGCAAGCTCGTGTCGTCTAAATACCCAATTTTTCCGTCTTCTTACCGTTGCGTAGTTGGGGTGGGCCTTATTATGTCTCTCATCGAAACTGATGATTTACCGCAACTTAAAATTAACGAGCTGGTAGAGAGTTTGATGCAGAACAAACCAGCAGCGATGTCTATTTATGAGCTGAAAGGCAGATTTACCGTCCGAAGTATTTCGACGGGATGGAATACTTCGGCGTCGTCTGCGTTTGTTACCTTGGAATGACGTTAGGTCGACTTACCTTTAGTTCAAATGATTTCATTTAGTAATTTGTGGCGACCTTAATTATGTGAAACGTCAATGTAGATTAGAATTGAATTCATACTTTAGCTTTCATCGCGCAAATTACTTTGGTGGTCATCAAGGGAATCAATTACGGCAGGTCGTGGGTTTCGTTTAAGCTCAATTTTATACAATTTGGCCGATTTTTCTTCTATCCGTGAATTGACTTGTCGAACCACTCGAAACCTACCTTGCGTTGGTTCGGCTTGAATCCCACTGACTCGTAAATGGCGGCTG
>JAYTJV010000054.1:0-42205 GCA_043730825.1 Pseudobdellovibrionaceae bacterium | reverse complement strand
CAGGTAATTCATTATTGGACGAGCAAGTTAGAAGACAACTTGTGCGCATCCCTGAAGTCTTATCCGAAATTCGAAAAGTAAAGCTTCAGGGTAAGCTGCACAATCATGATCCAGTGATGGCTTTTTTGGGTTTAAATGATTTCAATAGTACAAATTTAAAAGGGTCGTTTGAAGACTGGGTTGTAGTTGTTCAAAAGGGTCTTTTTGCAAGACTTCGCAAAAGTGGATTTAAATATTCAGGTCTTTTTAAACGAAATCGACTTCAAACTATTCCTTCTTTAGAGGGTGTTTTCGTTCCGCTTTTACAACAAAAATCAGCAATCGAAATTTATGTTATCGGGCCTGGATTTGATGACCTCAAAACTCAACTAGATCGAATTCAAAAAAACTTTCATCTAGCTTGTGATGTGGTCTTTATTGATGTGATTTCCCAAGATCCAAAGCTTCGATGGTTTTGGGCCGACATTGTCGAGGACACACTGCACATTCCAATCAAAGTGGAACTTGATTTATTGCGTCACTAAGTTAAACCAAGAATAGAAGACAATAATATTGACACGGGTACCGGTCAGGTTAGACCTAGGCCATGAAGCGGCTACTCCATTTTCTCCCACTTCTTTTGTTCTTTTTTGACTCAGCATGGGCTTCTGTGAACAGCAAACTTTCGACTGAAGCGCAAGATGCTATTTACCAGTATTTTTTCAATTCAGATCGTAAAGTTAAAAGCTTAAAAATCGAATTACATAAAAAACTGTCTGGCTCTGGATTAGACTATTTGGTTGAAGGTGAAGTGGTTGCTCAATCTCCAGTGGATCAGCGTTTTATCACTTATCATTGCGGAGTTTTTATGAAAAGAGATCGCATGCAATGGATAGCTGTTCAAACCGTTTGTGAAGCACTGCCAGCAACTGATTATTAATTTTCGTTTTGCTCATCTGGTGGCCTGAGCCAGCCTTTTTTTCTTACATACAAGAATTGCAAAAAGGAAAAGACAGCCATAAAACCTAAAATCATAAAATATCCGTATGGCTTCGTCAGTTCAGGCATATATTCGAAATTCATGCCATAAATTCCCGCCACGAAATTCAAAGGTAGAAAAAAGAGTGAGAAGATTGTTAAGACGCGTATGATTTCATTTGTTTTATAAGAAGCTTCATTTGTTTTTTGTGAAACAAGCGAGATGTAAATATTAAGCAAGCTTGTGACATTTTCAAAGACATCTTCAGCATAGAAGTAGAGTCGCTCTAGGTAATCTTTTGCTTCAAGCAATCTTTTATCATTAACACTTCCGCGTTCTGTCAATTTCATGATATTATCGAGGGTAAATTTTAAAACTTTTTTAAAACTAGTTGAGTGCCTTTTCAAAAAATAACCTTCGCGTAGCAGACGTTTAGATTTGCTCTGAGAGAAAATTTTCTCATCATAGGAATCTAACTTAGTTTGCAATTCCAAGAGGGGGGCATCGAAGGTTTGAACCACATTCCAAATAAGCTCGCTTAATAGTTCTACCTGATTGCAACTGGGCGTAATGTCCGCAAATAGTTTATCGATGAAATCTAGTTTCTGACGATGCAATGACACCACTAGCTGATCGCGAACGAAGAATGAAATCTTGGTTGTGAGTTCGGGAATGGAATCCGCATACTGTCGAGGTTTTGGATCGATAACTCGGAAAACTAGAAAAAGTTCATTATTGTTTAAAAAGTGAACCTTTGGCAAATACTCTGGATCCAAAGTCAGCTGTGCCATTTTTTCACTTAAGCCAAATTCTTTCGCGAATTTAGTCAATCCAGCAGAGTCTGGCTTTTCAATATCAATCCACTTCAAAGTTTCAAACTGTCGAGTCTGTTGTTTCATATGCAGCCTCTATTTAAATCTTGTTTTTAAATCTGAGACAATTGTATTCTTTAATTCTTAAGAACAGACACAAAAGAAATTTCTGGGGGACCTAGTGGAAAGAAAAGCAGTCGTTGAATGCCTGAATGAGCTACTAGAACACGAACTAGCAGGCGTTGTGCGTTATACTCACTACGCATTTATGGTTTTTGGGCATAATCGGATCCCTATTTGTTCTTGGTTACGGGGCCAAGCAACGGAATCTTTAGCGCATGCGAATGAAATTGGCGAACTTATTACTTCTTTTGAAGGTCATCCGTCTTTAACCATCGGTAAGCTTCTAGAATCAAACAAACACAAGATTAATGACATTTTAAAGGAAAGTCTCGATCATGAGAATAAATCAGTCGTGCTTTACCATAAGCTACTTAAAATAGCAGATAGCTCGGTTTTAATTGAAGAGTTTGCACGAACGAAAATCTACGAAGAGGAACTTCATATCGCAGAGGTTCAGAAAATGATCAACGAGCCAAAATAGTTTTATATCTAGCACCCTTTGTCTTTTAATAAAACAAGGGGCGTTCTTCGAAGATTTTTTTCTGGATTAAATTTATAAGCTACTTTTTCTATTAGATTTGTTTCAAAAATTGTTTCAACAGCTAGCTCGGGCTTTAGTTTTTCAAAATCGCTTAAATTCATCACAAGTCTAGATTCACAATTGAGCGAAGTCGTCGGTAATTCCTGCACTTCGCGCCATCTCCAGTCAGTTCTACTGATAAAAACTTCGGTAATCCAGTGGGGATTGTTTTTATAACGGACGACTTCTTTTATTTCTGGATGTGAATCCAAGTAGAGAGACATTTCAATAATGTTTTTTTGGGCAGGAAAGAAAGTAGCTGGAAACCACAATATCAAATTAAAAATTCCTAAAGTCCAAATTCGAGTCTTTTGGCCTTGTTGCCAAAAGTAATGAATCCAGTCTGCCATAATCAAAATCATAAGACCTACTACTGGAATAACGAAACGCTCCCATTTTTGCGGGAAGAATGAATGAAGTCCAACCAAAAGAACAATATAAACCCAAAAAATTTTGTGGTCTGACCAAAAGCCTTTAAACAATTCAAGAGATTTTTTTGAAATCCAGAATGGTCCCCACATCATCAGAAAAACCAAAGGAATATAAAAGAACCAAGGTTGCTGAGCGTAGAGAGCACCGTATTTAACGTTAAAAAAGAGAATTTCCTTTAAAGAAGAATGAAAACCTTCCCTTAAAAAGATATCTGGTATTCCAGCCAAAATAAAAAACACTAAACCAAGGGCTGCTGCCCAACTAAAAGCTTTCCAATCTTTTCTGACACATAAAAATCCCATCAAGCCTAAAGCACAAATTCCAGCTTGTGGTCGAAGCATAAATGCGATCGAAACGGCCGCGACTGACCAAATAACCCACTTCAGATTTTTGTTTTTAAAGTATTCTTGAAGGCTCAAGGCGCTCAGGAGAATCCAAGGTGCGCTCATGGATTCGTACATGGGCCTGGTAAAGGCGAAAGCGCCAGCGAAATAAAAAGTGAAACAAGTAAAAACGAGGAATTGTTTTTGCTCTGGAATAAAACGCATTAAGCAAAAGCCAACCAAAAGAGTTGCAAACAAACCCATAAAAATTTGTACAAATCGATATTGCAAGTACGGAGCTTCGACTCCTAATTTAAGTGCAATTTGTGAAAGACCCAAAAGTGGCATGATTTGGGTAGGCGACTTCACATCGTTTGCGGCCATCATGTTACTTAAATTTTTTGTTTGTGCGGGAACGTAGCGAGTAATGCCAGTCCAATATTCGTCAGTACCCATGAAGCCAGCATTTGAGAGAGTCGTTAAAATATAAATGAGAAAAAACAAGGTGATCGCTATTCGGCTGTTCGCCTTAAACATAAAATGCTTCCCAGTCGCAAAAAGCTTCATTGGAAGGATGAAGAAAATCCGGAGCTTCCTGGTCTGGCGGGATCAAACAGTAAAGCCCATAAGACAGACGCGCAGAAACCCAACCAACCGGTGGCCGCATGTGAAGATCTTGCCGCATTTGCAAATAGACTAAAAATTCGTGAGGATGCACTTCTTGGTAGGTTCTCCAGAGTAGAGCTTCAAAAATGTCTTCATTATCCGCTAAAAAACAGGTGAGGTAACGAAAATTCAAGGGTTCTTCACGCTTCAGTCTGGTGACTGGTTTTGTTAGGGTTCTAGTCCAACCTAGCCATTTCCCAAACTTTAAAAACTGCCTGAAATTATGGGCTACTTGTTTGTATTCGTATGGAATAAGTTCCTGAATCGAGGCCGCAGACCAAGGAGCTACGCAGCCAACGATATTATTATCTTGGTCAAGTGCTACATAAAAATCATTAAGCGAAAGATTTTTCCAGCGGGAAATAAATTCTTCTGCGCTGGATTTATCATAAATAGGAGAAAGTTCTTTTTGCTTTTTTTTGCCGACAATATAGTAAAGCAAATCTTCATGCAGACTTACATCCGCTTTTTTAATTCGCATATGGGGCAAAGGATTTTTCGTAAAAGGTAAAACTCCGTGAACACTGACCAAATTAAATCGTCTAAAAAGCTGATAACGTGGCCATGGTCTTTTGTGGTTCTTTGGCCTGATAAAAGTATTTAAGAGCTGCGCCTCGCTCATATTGAGGACCGAAAAGAAATGATCGATATGGTAAGCTTTTTTAATTTCGTCCAAAACTGGCATGAAGTGCTTGCCCCAAGAAACAATGGCGCCACGTGTGGGAAGGATTCGTAAATCTCTGGCGATAGCGATTGTCTGAATTTTTTGATTGAGCCATACATTACGAATTACAAAGGTTGCAACGCCTTGAATGCTTTTGTCTTCAGGATCTCGCAAAACATAAGTCACATGCGAATCGGATTGAATATCATAAGGAATAAAAAAGTCATCAGGACGATCGACTTTCAAATGAATCAATTCGCCAACAGTGAAGTTTTTGAAAAACTGTTTGAGCTCCCAGCTATCTTCCGGCCGCGCGATTTCGAGTATCATGCTTTTGAATCCCACTTTATTTCTGCGGTCTTTGTTTTGAAGTGGATCCATCTTGCAGCGGTAAAAAAGAAATCGCTGAGGCGATTCAAATAAACTAAGGTGTTTTTGTAAACGACCGTATTTTGAGAATGCATATGAATCTCGGCGACATTTCGTTCAGCGCGTCGGCACACTGTCCGAGCCATATGTGCCCATGCCGATGCCTCAGGGCCACCAGGTAAAATAAATTCTTTCAAAACGGGTAGCGGTTGATGGAAAAGATCGATTTGTTTTTCTAGCCACTCAATGTGACTTGTCGAAAGTGTCGGAAGTTTTTCTAGTACTTTTTCATCTTCGCAAGCGAGTAGGCTTCCGATATTAAAAAGATGATTTTGAATACGGAATAAGACTGTATTTAACTCATGAAGTTCTGCTGATGAAATGAGAGTCTGTTTAAAAACGCCGATTACAGAATTAAGCTCATCGACTTCACCGTAAGCATGAACCCGAGAATGAAATTTAGGTACAAGTTGTCCATCTACGAGACTCGTTTGGCCCGAGTCTCCTTTTTTTGTGTAAATGGCAGCTTTTGGAATTTCACTCATGCTCTGATTATCACGGAATTGGGGTCCCTTGTGTCAACGAGATTGTCTCATGAGTTTGTCTTCGGATCGAAGGGTTAATCCTTGTTCTTAAGTGGCACGAGTGTCATGATAATGTTCATGGAAAACTTAAGAGCAAAAAACTTTATGATCACCATTCCTCATTCTGGCGAGGAAGTTCCGGAAGAAACTCCATGGCTTAAAACTTTGCCTGAAGAAGTTCTCATGTGCGACGTTGATCGTTATGTCGATCAACTTTACGAGCCTGCTCTTTTAGATTTGAAAATTCCTTTCGTAAAAACAAATTGGCACCGCTATGCTGGCGATTTAAATCGATTGGCTGACGATATTGATTCGGGCTCTGTTTTGGGGCATGCGGTTCCAGCGGGTCCACATTTGCGGGGCTTCCATTGGGTTATTACGACAACTGAAATAAAATTGATGCCTCAGCCAATGGCATTGGAAGTTCATCAAAAATTAGTGCAGAAAATCTACGAGCCTTTTCATGCTCAAGTTCAGGGGTTGGCTGCGCGTCTAAAAGGTCACACTAAGACCGTTTATCATTTAGATGCGCATAGCATGCCTTCGGTTGGAACTAAGCAGCACCGAGATCCAGGTCAGCGTCGAGCAGATGTTGTTGTCAGTGATAATTTAGGAAAAAGCTGCTCAACTGTTTTTAAAGACTTAGTTATTGAGTCATATAAAGATGCGGGTTTTCAAGTTGGTTATAACTGGCCTTACATCGGGGGCCGATTAACTGAACAGTATGGTAGACCTCAAGAAAATCATCACACGATACAAGTTGAGCTCAATCGCGATCTGTATATGAATGAAAAGACGAAAAAATTAAAAGATTCTCACGTTGCGGTCCAAGCGCAAATTCAGAAAGCGCTTTTCGAGATCACAAGCGAAATACCTAACCTTAAGCGTCATTAGCTGTTTCCATAGATTTTAGTTCGAAGCTAATCTAAATTTTTAGGTATTGAACAATATAAATGACAAATTACCACAGAGATCTTTGTTTCGTCGCATAGTTAAAAAACTAGCGTCGCTCAAAATGGCCGTTATTACAATTTCGACTATTGGTGTTGTTTCAGCTATCGGAACTTTTGTTGAAGCCGACTTAGGCACCGCGCACGCCCAGAAATTAGTTTATAAATCACCCTGGATGATGATCGTCATGGGAATTTTTATTCTTAATCTTACAGCTGTGATTGTTGATCGGTGGCCATGGCAGAGAAAACACTCTTCTTTTATTCTCGCTCACGTTGGAATTATTTTCCTAATACTGGGTCAGTGGGTGACGAATCAGTTCGGTCTTGATGGCTCTATGAGAATTGCGATCGGCAGTAGTGCTCAGCAAGTTGTAATAGGTGATACTGAAGTTCAGATTTACTCTTCATTTGATGCCCAAAACTACACAAGGCTTTATCGCCAAGATGTCGATTTCATTACAAGTCCACCTACGGAAAAAAAACCGCTATCTTACAATTTAGAAAATGATCAGTTTCAGTTTATTGACTACGCTCCGTTTGTAATACCGCGCCGGGAAATTGTCGCTGCCGATTCTTCCCGTGAAGGTATGGCTGTCAGGTTTCAGCTGAAAAATCCTAATATTAAACAAGCCCAAATGATCGAGTGGCTTTATCAAAGAAGTCCGCACACGACTGATCAGTTGGAATTGGGGCCACTGACTGTTTCGCTTGGAGAAATAAAAAATAAACTATCCAATCGAAACCAGCTGAATTTTCAATTCCAAGATCAAAAGCTTCGCGTAACAGCTTATGATAAAGAAAATGCGGTTCCGGCACAAACCTGGATTTTGAACGAAGGAGATTCCGCTCCACTCAAGTGGATGGGCTTTGAACTTAAAATCTTGCGGGTTCTTCCGCAGGCTAAAGAGACCTATGATCTTGCGTTCAAGGATGGTCCTCCTACCGACCTTACTGCATCGGCCGTGAAGATGAGATATAAAGGTAAAGAGCAGTGGATTTTATTAAACGATACTCTCAAGCTATTTTCTGAAAACGCTGTTTACATAGTTGCTTACTCGCAAAAAAGAATTGATCTTAAATTTCCAGTACTACTCAAAGATTTCGAAATGAAGACGTACAAAGGAACTTCCAAAGCTATGGAATACAAAAGCTTTGTTAGTGTACCAGATATTGCAAGCCACGAAATTTCTATGAACGAACCCTTGAAGTACAAGGGTCTCACTTTTTATCAAGCAAGTTTTCAAAACGATCAGATGGGGCGACCAGTAGCCAGCATTTTATCGGTTAACTATGATCCGGGTCGTTTTATGAAATATTTTGGGTCATTCATTATGTCCTTAGGAATTATTTTGCTTTTCTACTTTAAAAGGAGCTCCTTATGGTCTTCCAAAAAAGACTAGTGGTTTTATTTCTTTCTCTTTTTGTAAGTTTGTCTGCTTACGGCTTTAACGAAATGCAAATTCTTCCAGTTCAAGATGGCGGTCGGTTAAAGCCATTTGATAGTTTCGCCCGAGAACAACTCGAGCTCGTTTATGGAAAAACTAAATTTGAAGGTCGCCAAGCATACGAAGTGATTTTAACTTGGATGCTGACACCAGAAGCCTGGCAGGAAAAAGAAATATTTCAGATTCAAAATTTAGACGTTAAAAAGCGCTTAGGATTAAACCTAGATCAGAAGCGATTTAAAGGCGATCCAATTTTTTCTAACCAAGCGTTTCCAGGCCTTATGCAAGAGCTCAATGAAAAACGTGAGACCAAAGAGAAGCTCACTCCATACTTCCAGGCTCTTCAGCGATTAGAAAATCAATATTTTGTTTTTACCGAAGTAGCGGCTGGAAGACTTCTTAAAGTGATGCCAAATCCACAAGGAGACAATTGGATTTCTGTTGCTGAATTGCCAGAGAATCATCATGGAAACTTCATGGAAGTAACAAAAGCTTTCGTTACTAAAATCGCAGCCGAAGTCGAGAAAAAAGGAAACGGGAAAGAGCTCGAAGCAATTTTTGATGAATCGGTAAAAAACTTCAAGCAGGCTATTGGAAGCGAAAATTTGGTCAGCACGACTGATATGAAAATCGAAGTTTTTTTTAATGAATCGCATCCGTTTGGCTGGTCTGCGATCGTTTACGGACTTTCACTTATTTTCTTTATAATAGCTTGGATCATGAATAAGAAATGGGCGGAAAAATTGGGCTTTGCGGCTCTTTATCTAGCACTTGGACTCCATGTTTTGGGATTTGGACTTCGCTGTTATTTAACCGGGCATCCGCCTGTTACAAATATGTACGAAACCGTGGTGTGGGTTGCGCTTGGTGCCGTGGTTTTTTCGTTAGTTCTTTATTATTACATGAAGAATCATTTTTTGCTTCTAGGTGGAGCCATGGTAGCCACATTCTGTATGATTATTGCAGATACTGCGCCAGTCATTTTAGATAATTCAATTCAACCTCTGGAAGCTGTTTTAAGAAGTAATTATTGGCTCACGATTCACGTTCTAACCATCACAATTAGCTACTCGGCTTTTTTCTTGGCTCTAGCTTTGGGAGATTTAGGACTATTTTACTTCATCAAAGGTGAAGCGAAACACAAAGAAGAAATCAAAACGATTGCACAATCTGTCTATAGATCGATGCAAATTGGAATTGCGTTTCTTGCGCCTGGAATTTTATTAGGTGGTATTTGGGCAGATTATTCTTGGGGACGATTTTGGGGATGGGATCCAAAGGAAACTTGGGCGCTTATTGCGTTACTTGGTTACGTTGCGGTTCTTCACGGTCGCCTTGTTGGCATAATCAAAGATTTTGGAATGGTCGCAAGTGGAGTCGGAACTTTTTCACTCGTGATTATGGCTTGGTACGGTGTCAATTTCGTTCTTGGGGCAGGCCTTCATAGTTATGGCTTCGGTGCTGGCGGTCTTGAATACGTCAGTGGATTTGTGATCGCTCATATCTTATTAATCGTTTACGCTGGGCTTGTTCGCAGAGAGCGCGCTAAGACTGCGGCTTAAACTTTTTTTTGCTAGACGTTTGACGGGAAAACCTTCGATTTTATCAAGGGATTCTCGTAAAATACCGAAACGTCTAGCATGAAGATTCATCAAAATTTTTTCGTCGTTTTCCAGCTCGCGATTTTAATTGTTGTATCATTTTCGCTTAGCAGCTGCGCCTCAAAACCAAGCGCCATTGTTTTTGCGGAAATCAATTTTACAGATTGCCCGCAAGGTACTGAGCGAAGTCCTTCAAACATTTGCCGAGCTCGCATCGGTCATGAAAAGTATAAAAAATGGGAAACGATCATCAGAAAATTTGAAAGTTCGGTTGAAAAATCAGATTCAAGTAAGGGCAAAGGTTTAACAAACGCAGCTCTTTACTTGGCCGGTGACAAAGAGCCGATTCGGGTCGGTAGCTCTGAGGGCTCTTTTGCTAAACCAATTCAGGTTGTAAGTTTTTATCAATCAACGGGCACATATGGTTCAAAAACCTCTGGTGGAGCAGCAGTCGTTGGAGCCCCCTCAAGACTTTATTTAACTGAGATTGGGAAAATTGCTTATATGGCTTTTGATAAGCAAGCTGTGAGCCTTTTAGAAGTTTCAAACCAAAATAGACAACAAAGCTTTTCGGTCATTTCCGGGCAGGATTCCGCGCAGCATGCCCATGGATTTAGTTCTCCTGTTGGGAAAATTAAAAAGCTTAGTGACAAAAGCAGTCAATACAGTGTCGAGGATTTGAGAATCTTTATTGGTAAAGAGGGTGAAGCTGTCACCATCGAGTTTGAATCAGGCGTTCTAGTCAAAGGTGTTCTTGAGAAATACACAGCACTTGTTAAGAGTGATGAAAGCAATCGTGCAGTGGTTATAACTTTTAAGGATCAAACTGCGACTGTGACTTATGGAGTACACACTCTTTTCCAACCTGACTGGGGAGTTTTCGATATGCTTCTCATGCCCGAGTTAAGCGACTCTTACGTCGTTTTATCAGCGCCGCTGAAATAGTTTTCGACATTAAACTTGTGACTTTTCCGAAACATTGCCGTGCGATGTCATAGCTCCAATTTTCAAATCCAAAGTAAGAGCGAAGTTGGTTTCTACTTACGTTGCTTAAAAATAAAGCAAATATGAAAATCTTTGTTGTTTCTATTTTCTCATTACGTTTGCAAAAAGCACTTGCCGCAAGGCTTTAAAACCCTTTAAATGTGAGTCGAAATCTAAAAACAACTGGAAGCTGGTAAGCAGTTTCCTTAAAAGGTGTGTCAAGCTATGCGAAAACTCTCAAGTTTTTTGGCCGCAGCTGTGTTGGCTCTTGGTATGAGTCAAATTCTAGCTGGTTGTGAATTTCAACCAAGTTTCGGCTACAACAAAAATTATCAACCAGAACAACCCATTCCGTATGATCATTCGGTGCACGTGGGGAAACACAATATTCAGTGTCAGTACTGCCACAATCAGGTGGAGAGATCTAAACATTCGAATATTCCAAGTCTTCAAACTTGTATGAATTGTCACCTCCAAGTGAAAACAGATTCGCCGCATATTCAAAAGTTGCGCGAAGCTTACGACGCTGGAAAATCAATTCCTTGGGTTCGTGTTCACATGCTTCCGGATCATGTGCGTTTCAATCACGCAGCCCACGTTACAAAAGGCGTAAATTGCCAAACTTGTCACGGGAACGTAGAAAAAATGCAGAAGGTTTATCAATACTCTGACCTCTCTATGGGTTGGTGTGTGAACTGCCATCGACAACAAGAAAATAAAGCTCCACTTAACTGCTCAACTTGTCACTACTAAGAGGCTAAGCGCATGTCAGAAAATCAAAATGATCAATTAGGAAATTCTACAGTTGGTCACACAAACGCCAATGAAAGCACTCATCACACGCATGGCGAGAGCCACGATCATAGTCATGATGACCATGTTCATGGCGACCACACTCACACTGATGCAGAACTTGAAGCAAAAAAAGCTGCTCGGCCAAAAGTGGAACGTCAAAATGAATTTTGGCTTAACTTAGAACATTATAATAACGATCCTCAGTTCTGGAAACAGGCTGAAGCTGAATTCCAATCTTCGCCACTTCGCGGAGAAAAAGAAGAAGGCTGGGCTCGTCGTGAATTTATTAAATTAATGGGTGCCTCGGTTGCGATGGCAACAGCAGGTTGTGTTCGTAGGCCTGTTCAAAAAATTATTCCGTATTCGAAGCAACCTGAAGATGTCACTTTAGGTGTTGCGAATTATTATTCGGGCGCTGCTTCTGACGGAATCGAACCTTTGAGTCTTCTTGTTAGAACCCGTGAAGGACGCCCAATCAAAGTGGAGGGTAACCCAGAATTTCCACTCACTTTAGGTGGAACATCTGCGAGAGCTCAAGCAAGTTTGATGAGCCTCTATGATCCTGAACGATTAAAGGGACCTCGTAAAAATATCTTCAACGAAAAAAGAACGAACAAAGATACCATTCATATCAAATGGGACGACATGGATGATCAGATCACGGCGAACCTTAAAAAAGGTCGTGTCGCTGTTTTAACTGGTCAAGTTGCAAGTCCATCAACTCGGTCAATTATAAATGAATTTAACCAAGCCTTTAATGGTAAGCACTATGTTTGGGAAACACTAAATCATTCAGATGTAGTTGAAGGCCAAAACGCTTCTTACGGTGATTCTGTTTTCCCTCACTATCATTTTGATAAAACAAAAATGATCGTATCAGTTGATGCTGATTTCTTGGGAACTTGGGGAGCACCAACGGCAAATAGTCGTTCATTTTCTAAGGCTCGAAAAGATTTAGCAAACATGACTCGACTCGTGATGTTTGATTCAAATTATTCTTTAACTGGCGCAAATGCTGACGTTCGAATCAGAATCAAACCAAGCCATCAGTTATCTGTTGTTTTGGGTCTTGCTCATGAAATCGTAGTTCGTTTAGGCAATTCATCATATGCAGGCCAAGGCAGCGTTAAAACATTATTAGAAAAGTATGCAAACGTTCCTTCTGAAATCGGAATGGAGTCAGCATTATTCGCGCAGATTGCGCAAGACTTGTGGGACAACCGCGGCAAAAGCTTAGTCGTTGCAGGCGGACTTCCAACGATGAATGGAAATTCATTAAGCCTTCAAATCGCAGTTAACTTTTTAAATAGTATATTAGGCAACGACGGAAAAACTGTTGATTCGACAAATCATTGGGTTGCGGCTAGCCAAGGCTCTTGGTCAGGATTTTTTGAACTCATAGACTCTATGAAGAAGGGTCAAATCAAGACTCTTATCATTCACAGAGTAAATCCAATCTATTCTTTGCCAGAATCATTTGGCTTTTCTGAAGCTTTAAAAAAAGTTGAAACCGTTATTTACACGGGCGACCGAATGGATGAGTCAGGAAACTGGGCGCATTTTATTGCTCCCGATAACCACGCAATGGAAAGTTGGGGAGACGCTGAATTTACGAAAGGTCTATTCGCAGTTCACCAACCAACACTTCGTCCACTTTGGGATACAAGATCATTTCAACTAAGCCTTATGACGTGGGCTTATTTAGCTAACCAGGGACCGAAGCGATTATTAGCTTATGAAACTTATTTCGATTACTTGAAAAACTACTGGAAAGAAGAAATTGCTCCAAGCCTTGGTAAGAGCGGTAACTTTGAGGCTTTCTGGCAAGAAGTTTTACAAGACGGTTATGTCGGGAAAGCTCCTGAGTCGGGTTCTACTCGTACTTTTAAAGTCGATGCACTTAATCAGATTAAGCCTTCTATTAAATCTGATACAGGTTTTGAATTAGTTCTTTATCCAACAATTCAACTCGGTGACGGATCGGCCTCAAACATCGCAATGTTACATGAGCTTCCAGATCCCGTTACAAAAGTTGTTTGGGATAACTATGCTTGTGTATCGCTTGCAACTGCTCAAAAGCTAAAACTTGAATCGGGTGATCTTGTTACGATCGACGTAGCAGGACAAAAATTGAAGTTACCAGCATTTATTCAACCAGGTCTTCATGACGGCGTTGTTGCAGTCGCAGTTGGTTACGGTAGAACTGCGGCCGGCAGCATTGCAAATGGGGTTGGCCAAAATGCTGCTCTTTGGGCAAAAGCATTAAATGGTGAAGCGGTTTATTCGGGTCAAGTGGCTCAAGTGACTAAAGCGGGTGGAAATATCCAACTTGCTTTGACTGCTGGTCACAATGCGATGGAAGGCCGACAAATAGTTGTTGAAGCAACATTAAAAGATTACGAAAAAAATAAAGCTGCAAACATTCATAAGCATCACCTTTGGTCAATCTGGGGTGGACATCAGTATAATGGTAACAAGTGGGGCATGGCGATTGATCTCAATAGCTGTACTGGTTGTTCTGCCTGCGTAGTCGCTTGTCAGTCTGAAAATAACGTTGCAAGCGTGGGTAAGAAATATGTACTTGAAGGCCGCGAGATGCACTGGCTTCGAATCGATCGCTATTATAAAGGTGATCCTTCAAGTCCTGAAGCAGTTTTCCAACCAATGCTTTGTCAGCATTGTGATAATGCTCCTTGTGAATCTGTTTGCCCGGTTTTAGCAACCGTACACAGTGATGAGGGAACTAACGACATGGTTTACAACCGTTGCGTTGGAACTCGATATTGCGCAAATAACTGTCCTTACAAAGTTCGAAGATTCAATTGGTTTAACTACAGAAAAGAAATTCCAGCGCCAACTCACATGGCATTTAATCCAGATGTGACAGTTCGTATTCGTGGTGTGATGGAAAAATGTAGTTTCTGTATTCACAAAATTAAATCAGCTCGCCAACAAGTTAAAATTGAAGGCCGTGCGCTTAAAGATGGTGATATCAAAACAGCCTGTCAGACTGCTTGTCCAACAGACACAATCATTTTTGGTGACACGAATGATCCAAAATCTCGTGTAGCTCAAGCTTTGAAAGAAGAAAGAGCTTACGGATTACTTGAAGAGTGGGGTGCTAAACCTTCAGTCAGGTACATGACAAAAATTAGAAACAACAATAAGGAAACAGCAACTCCTGCGCATGGTGCTCCTCAAGACGGAGGTCACTCATGATTAAACGTAATCAATTAATTTTAGGTAATAAAACCTTGAAGGATATTTCGGACGACATCTGTCAGCCGGTTGAAACATTTCCTTCAAAGGGCTGGGTTGCGCTTTTCTTAAGTGCGAAGTCACTTCTTATTTTCTACGTTGTGATTCTAGGACTTGTAATCGCAAACGGTATGGGACTTTTGGGCGTAAACCATCCGAATGGATGGGGAACGATGATTATCACTTTCGTATTCTGGATTGGTATTGGACACGCAGGAACACTTATTTCTGCGATCCTTTTCCTGTTCCGCCAAAAGTGGAGAACTTCAGTTGCCAGGACAGCAGAAGCGATGACTGTTTTCGCGGTTATGACTGCGGGATTATTTCCGCTACTTCACACCGGTCGACCTTGGCTTGATTTCTGGCTATTCCCTTATCCGAATCAGCGTGGTCCATTATGGGTAAATTTCAGATCTCCTCTACTTTGGGACGTATTTGCCGTATCAACTTACGCGACTGTTTCAATTGTTTTCTGGTATATCGGTTTAGTCCCGGATTTCGCGACAATTAAAGATCGCGCAAAAAATAAAATCCGTAAAAAAGTTTACGGTGCACTTTCTTTAGGTTGGCGTGGAACGGCTCGTAACTGGGGCCACTATGAAATGCTTTACCTTTTATTAGCGGGTCTTTCGACTCCTCTCGTATTATCGGTTCATACAATCGTATCGTTCGATTTCGCAGTCGCAACTTTACCTGGTTGGCATACAACGATTTTTCCGCCTTACTTCGTTGCGGGTGCAATCTTCTCTGGGTTCGCAATGGTTGTAACTTTGATGACTCTTGTGCGAATTGGATTTCCGCAATTTAAAGCTTACATCACGATTGATCATATGGAAGTGATGAATAAAATCATCATGGCGACAGGTTTGATGGTGGGTTATGCCTACGCATCTGAATTCTTTATCGCTTGGTATTCTGGAAACATGTACGAGCGTTTCGTATTTATCAACAGAGCCTTCGGTCCTTACGGCTGGTCTTATTGGATCATGGTCACATGTAACGTTCTTATTCCTCAGGTTTTTTGGTTTAAGAAAGCTCGACGTAATATTCCGCTCATGTTCATCGTTTCGATTTTCGTCAACATCGGTATGTGGTTCGAGCGTTATGTGATCACGGTGACATCACTTCACAGGGATTTCCTTCCTTCAAGTTGGGGTCAGTATGCTTGGTCATTCTTTGACGGAGCGGTTCTGTTCGGAAGCTTTGGTATGTTCCTCACTTTATTCTTACTCTATTTACGCCTCGTTCCTGCGGTGAGTATCGCAGAAGTGAAGCCAGTTTTAAATGTTGGCCGTGACGATCATTCGCCAGGTTCACATGGAAAAGGGGAGCATGCCCATGTCTAAGAATTCTAAAAAGAGATTCGGCGGCTACGCTGGAATTTGGACTAATGAAGCAAAAGTTTTAGAGGCCGCAAAAAAGATTAAGTCTTTAGGATTCACGAAGTTTGATGCGATTTCTCCTTATCCAATTCACGGAATGGAAGAGGCTTGTGGAATTCCACGATCTCCGATTCCTTATGTGACTTTTGGTGCAGGCTTATTCGGAATGAGTTTCGGACTTTGGCTCACTTGGTGGACTTCAGCTGTTAGCTGGCCAATCAATGTCGGTGGTAAACCGTTTTTCAGTTTGCCAGCGTTTATTCCGATTATTTTTGAATTAACAATTTTATTTGCGGCACTCACTTCAGTTGGCGCTTTGTTTTACTTTTGTAAACTTCCACAAATCGATCCACCTGTTATTGATCCTGACTTAACTTGTTCAAAATTTGCGATTTTTGTTCCTGAAAATGACACAGGTTACGACGAGGCAAAATTGGCACAAGTTTTTCGTGATATGGGCGCAGTTGAAACGAAGAAAGTGGCGGAGTACTAAGATGAAAACTTGGATTTTTCTTATTCTTCCTTTTTTAGTAGCTTGTACTAATAACTCGTTACCTAATATCGAGCTCATTCAAGATTTCATGGAATCTCCTGCGCTTAAAGCGCAGGAATATGATGAAACTGCTCCGAACGGTATTGCCATGAGATTACCTCCTGAAAATACAGTGCCTCGCGGATTTCAACCTTACGCTTATGCGAAAGACTTTGATGCTGCTGTTAAGCAAACAAATCCAGTAGCTGGCAATATGTCTGAACCTGTTTTGATGACGGGCATGAAATACTACAATACGAATTGCAAAGTTTGCCACGGAACTCATGGTGAGGGCGCTGCCAACTCTTCCGTTTCTGAATTTATGGCCCTCAAGCCACCAACACTTTTGTCAGATAAAGTAAAAGCATGGAGCGACGGCAACATTTATCATGTGATTACAATGGGTCAGGGTGTGATGGGTCCTTATGCTTCTCACATACCAGCAGCTCATCGTTGGCAAGTCGTAAACTATATCCGCCACTTGCAAAACAATAGTCAAAAACAAGATAAGAAATAGGAAATAATATGGCAGGCACGAATCACCACCTCGAACTTAAAGTTGAAAAGTTCCAAACTCCAGGCCACATGAAAACTCTTATCGGAGTTCTAATTGGAATTGGGGTTCTCACTTTTGCTATCAGCTGGATGAAAACTCCGGATAGACTTTGGCCAGCTTATTTGACAGCTTTCTTTTACTTTTCTTGTCTCGGATTGGGTGGTCTCTTTTTCACCGCGCTTCAACACATCACTAAAGCTGGTTGGTCATCAAGCATTCGAAGATATTCTGAAGCGATGACTTCATTCATTCCGCTTATTTTTGTCGGTGGGTTAGTTCTAGTTGCCGGGATGAAATATCTTTTCCCGTGGGCAGATCCTGCAGTCGTTAGTGCAAGCCCGCTCATTGCAGCAAAGGCTTCTTACTTAAATGTTGGTGCTTTCATCTTTCGGCTTGTGATTTTTTGCGGTGGTTGGTTTTTGTTTAAATGGTTCATCGTTGGAAATTCGGTAAAGCAAGATCAGACGGGCGATCATAAGCTAACACTTAAGAATGTCGGCCTATCTATCGGATTTATCTTGTTTTTCTCGCTTTCGTTTACATTGTTCTCGATGGACTTATTAATGAGTTTGTTGCCAACTTGGTACTCTACTATTTTTGGTATCTATTGTTTTGCAGGCTTGTTTCAGTCTTCATTAGCAGTTCTTGCCTTGATCATTATTTTCGTGAAGCGATCGGGAGCAGTAAAGGGCTACGTAACAGTTGAGCATCAACATGACGTAGCAAAATTCTTAAAAGGCTTCACAGTATTCTGGGCTTACATTGCGTTTTCTCAATTTATGCTTATGTGGTACGCGAATATTCCAGAGGAAACTGAATACTATATCATGCGTTCTCAAAACGGTGGCTGGCTTTCAATTTCTTTCGGACTTTTGATTTTCCGCTTTATCGTTCCATTTATTGCGCTTTTACCAAGAGGCTTGAAGCGTAACGAAAACCATCTAATTTTAGTGAGTTGCCTGATTTTAGTTATGCAATACGTGGACATTTACTGGATGGTTTATCCAAACTTCTTTGAGGGGAATGTGACCTTCGGAGTTGTCGAAATCGGTATATTCTGCGGATTCGCCGGCCTGTTCATTTGGGGAATTACAAGCTTCTTCCAAAAGCACAGCCTAGTTCCAGTAAAGGACCCAAGACTCCACGAAGCAATAAACCACCACGTCACGTATTAAGAAAAGGTGAGCCTCGCCTAGAGGTGACAGGTACATTACCAGTGACGGTGCGTTAGGCGCTAAAGAGAGACCCGCTTTATGAGCGGGTTTTTTCGTTTTTGCTTGTGGCTTTCGTCGCTACCGCGGGCGGTGGGGGTGCTTCCTTTGCATAGGGTTTCCTGCGCCCTTGGTAACTCCTGGAAAGCTTTGCTTTCCAGGAGTATATAGTCTTTGGTTTTGAATTGCTTCGTTTCTGTGGCGTCTTTAAACAGGTATCGCTTCAGTTACTTCTCTTCCCATCACTCTGCCTTATGGCGGTGACTTATTTTTTTTATTTGACCAATTCGTAAAATATCCGATAGTTTGAGTGTATGCGTCATCCCCTTGCATTCATTCAATCAGCAAATTTATCCAACAGCATGTCTGTTACCACCACGTTGTAATCCTATGTCTCAAATTCAAATTATCCTTCCGGATAACTCCGTTAAAACTTTTGATCATGAACCTTCAGCACTTGAAGTCGCGATGACTATTGGTCCGCGACTGGCTAAAGAAACTTTGGGTGTTCAAGTTGATGGTGCAAAAGAAATTCTCGACCTTCGGTTGCCGTTAAAAGATAAATCGAAGATTGCATTAATCACAACTAAAAGTCCTGAAGCGAACGAAGTGCTTCGTCATTCAGGTGCCCACATTATGGCGGAAGCTGTTCAAAAACTTTGGCCTGAGGTCAAAGTTACGATCGGCCCTGTGATCGATAATGGTTTTTATTATGATTTCGATTCTCCATTCACTTTTACTGAAGAACATTTCGCTAAAATTGAAAAAGAGATGGAAAAAATCGTTCAGAAAGATATTCCTCTCGTTCGCAGTGAAATGAAAATCGAAGATGCCATCGCGACTTTTAAAAATATGAAAGAGCGATTTAAGGTTGAGTTGATTGAAGGACTTGCGGCTAAGGGTGAAAAAACTGTTGGTGTTTATCACCAAGGCGATTGGTTTGATCTTTGTAAAGGTCCCCACATTCAAAGCACTGGTCAGCTTAAGGCCTTTAAGCTTTTAAGTGTGGCGGGTGCTTACTGGCGTGGTGACGAAAAAAATCCGATGCTTCAGCGTGTGTACGCGACAGCATTCGGAGATAAAAAAGAATTAGAGCAATACTTAAAGAATTTAGAAGAAGCGAAAAAACGTGACCATCGTAAATTAGGCAAAGAATTAGGCCTCTTTATGTTTCACGAGTATGCACCAGGATCTCCGTTTTTTACTGGTAAAGGCACGATCGTTTATAATGAGCTGCAAAGACTTATGCGTGATCTATACCGTAAGTACGGTTATCAGGAAGTGATCACTCCGCAAATTTTTGACGTAAATCTTTTTAAAACTTCGGGCCACTACGCGAATTATAAAGACGACATGTATTTCATGAAAGCAGACGAGCGCGAGTTCGGTGTCAAACCGATGAACTGCCCATCTCACTGTTTACTGTTTTCTTCGACTCATCATTCTTATAAAGATCTTCCAGTTCGTATGGCAGATTTTGGTCGTCTTCATCGCTATGAAAAATCAGGTGCAATGTCGGGCTTGACTCGCGTTCGGACATTTTGTCAGGACGATGCTCACATCTTTTGCTCTGTTGATCAGATGCAAAGTGAACTTGAAAAGTTTATGGCTATGTTTAATGAGGTCTACAGCGTCCTCGGTATGACTGATTATAAAATTGGTTTGAGCACTCGGCCGGAATCTCGTATGGGTAGTGACGAAATTTGGGATAAAGGTGAAGCAGCTCTTGAAAAAGCACTAAATAGTTTAGGTATCAAATTTCATGTTAATCCAGGAGACGGCGCCTTTTATGGGCCGAAACTCGATTTCCAGTTTTTTGATGCAATTAATCGCCCTTGGCAATTGGGAACCTTGCAGCTGGATTTTAATATGCCAGCCGCATTTAATTTAAAATTTGTTGGAGAAGACAACTCAGAACACCAGCCCGTCATGATTCATCGAGCGGTGCTGGGATCTTTAGAACGCTTTATCGGCGTTTACTTAGAGCATACAGCGGGTCACTTGCCAGTTTGGTTATCTCCGGTTCAGGTTGTCATTATGAACGTTACTGACCGCGTGAATGAATACTGCGAAAAGCTTCAAGCAAGGCTTGTCCAAGAAGGCGTCCGGGTTGAGTTCGATCGCAAGAACGAAAAGCTCAACTATAAGATCCGGGAAGCCCAAATGCAGAAAATCCCGTTTATGGTCATTGTCGGTGATCAAGAAGCTCAAAATAATAAGATTTCAGTTCGTTTACGGGACGGAACTAATGTAAATGGATTAGAAGCAGATATGTTTATTAACGAACTCGTGCAAGGGATCCGAGCGCGAGACTTTAAAGTGCGACTCTCATCAGAGTCGACGATAAGCGGCGTTTAACCAATACCTAAGGAGGTACACAATCGCAGCACCATTCGAGAGAAAAGATTTTAAGGGCGGTTCAGGCGGAGGAAACTTCCGTGATAAGAAACGACCAAACGATGGCCTTCGGGTTAATCGTGATATCAGAGCACCACAAATCCGTGTCATCGATGATAATGGCCAGATGATAGGTGTGATGACTGTACCAGAAGCTGTTCGTTTAGCAGAAGACAAAGGCTTAGATCTGATTGAGATCGTTCCCAATGCGACTCCACCAACTTGTAAAATTATGGACTTCGGCAAGTACAAATACGAAAAGAAAAAGCAGGAAGCCGTAGCCAGAAAAAAACAGATTATAGTTGTTATTAAAGAAATTCAAATGCGTCCTCGCACTGATCAACATGACTTTGAAACTAAAATGCGTCACGCAAGACGTTTCTTGCTTGAAGGCGATAAGGTCAAAATCAATATGCGTTTTTCTGGCCGGGAAATGGCTCACCAAGAATTTGGTATCAGCCTGATGAGAAAAGCGATTGAATTCGTAGGCGATCTTTCTGTGGTTGAAACTCAACCTAAGATGGAAGGAAAGCAGATGTTTACTTTGCTTACTCCGGATGCGACGAAGGTAAAAGATTATATTAAAGCTCACCCGGATGCGGTTAAGAAAGCTCAAGCAGCTGCTCCAGGCGAATTAAAACACGATAAAGAAGACGATAAAGAAGACGAATAGGATACGAGTTCGTAGTTTTTAAAAATCTTAAAAGAACGCGAAGCCGCAAAACTTCGCGTTTTTTATTTTAAATAGCTTTGAATTCTTTAACAAAGATTGTGTGATCCGCAGAGCCCGTATTGATATCGATTTGTCCCTGCTGATGAAGAACTGACCAGCGATTATTTTTTTGTAATTGTTTTTCTAAAACTTGCAAAGCTTTGGGATCAAAGGCGAAAATTTGCAACTCATCGGCGCGGTGAACTTTGTTATCAACGATATCTTTCACCAATACTTCGGGACTTTTGTATGTGTAAATGACAACACGTTTTGCAACTTTGCTTGCTTTATGAAGTCTTTTTGCTGAAGGATTTCCAATTTCAATCCAGAGATCGGTAGAACCCATTGCATCTTTTGAAAGAAGAGCGGGAGCATCTGGATCACTTAATCCCATCGGACTAAATTCGAGACCCTCTTCGTAAGAGAGTGCAAAAGCCAGAGCCCGACTTAAAAGATAGGGCCCGGTTTCTGATTGATGCTGGATGAGGCGGAAATCCAGTTTTTCGTAAACGCCTCGATCAATATCGGAGAATTCAAATTCAAAGTGGTAGAGCATGATCCCCCGAAATATTACTTCTTAATGAAAACAGTTACTTTAGACTCATCTAAACTAACGCCAATAACTTGTCCGTTGTCTAAGTGAACAGCACCAGTTGCCTGGAATGTATAAACGAACGAGCCGTTTTTAACTTGGCAATCAAATGTCATAGGTTCTTTAGAAGTTTCAACCAGGCACTCCATATTGCTGCTCATAAGGCGAAAAAATGGGTCCATTGATTGGTGAAATTCTTCAGCGCTGATATTTCCAACCGGAGAAAAGTTGAGCTCTCCTTTGGAGAATTTTGCCTTCATTTGATCTGCTACTGAGGACACATCACCTTCGGATAAGTCAAAATTTGCGGCGAATGCAGATACGGCTGACAGGCATAATGTAAGGGCAACGATTACTTTTAGCATAAAGATCTCCTTTAAGGTTGAAAGATTGAACTAACTGAGTTTGGAGGCTGAGGCTTCAAAAATCGGCCATTCGGCTTCGTGTTATGACTTAAACCATAAATTAGTTACCAAGGTTGTTAAGGTTTGATCAGAATATCGACACCCCAATGAAAAAATGACTGTCCAGAATCCTGACAGGTTTAATTGTTTAGAGATTCACTTACACTGCGCAAGGTTAAAGAACTCTAAAGTTGAACGTCTACTGGGAGATAATGCCTTATGAAAATGAAATACATGCCACTTATGGCTTTCGCGATCCTCATGATCGGTACTTCTGCTGCTGAAGCCAATATTTTTGGAAAACCAGGCCGCAAGTTTGTGAATACGCTTTTTCGCGATTGCACTTGGGACTACAATAACCCAGTTGATTCTGCGATCACAAATTACGAGAGAATCACAACTCAGCTACCAGCTGGAATGAATCGAAAAGTTATTCCATTTAAAGAGTCTGATCTGCAAACGAAACCTTGGATCAGGGAATATGAATACGTCGTTGTTATCAATAACTCGAATTCCTACAAGCAAAATGAAGTTTTGCCTGCAACAATTCCAATGAACATGCCGGTACTTTCTCAATTAGGAATTATGTTGGGTAATGAAAATTCTGTGATGCCTGCTCAATCATTCAATGCACAGCATGGGCATCTTGCTCTTCAGGTTCGTAAATTTGGAAGTCTAGAGAGAGACGCTAAGAAGAAGCCAGTTATGTCAGGAATTCCAGGTGCTCAAACAGTTCGAATTTATCAGCGTGGTCAATTAATCCGCGTTGCGAAAATTTCAACAGGCCGTCATGAGTTTGAGTTGCGCGACAGAATCCAGGCTTGTGGAAACAGACCTGCCGATTCTTATTATTCTGTGACTGAATCTGGTTATTATAATTTCCAAGAATTAGTGAAGGATTTTAAATCTAAATCTTACGATGAAGCAGATATGCCGAACTCAATGTTTTACATTCGAAATCGCGGTATAGCTCTGCATGAAGTGAACTTAAGTGAAAAAATTGCAAGCCTAGGTCGTCGTGCTTCTGGCGGTTGTACTCGTATGGATCCGAATACTGCTTTGACTTTATTCGAAGCTATCCAGTCTACTCGCGGTGCTAATATTCCAGTGATTGATATTCAGGGAAACCCAGTTCTTGATGCACAGGGTCGTCAAACTTACAAGAATCGCGAAATGATCGTTTATAATCAAGGTGAGCAACGTGAGCGTCAGTCAGTACTCCCTTCATATAATGCGCTTCTTATTATGCAACCTGACTCGGTTCAGAGCGCTTCTACTCAGCAGGAAAAAGCTGTTCAGTATAGATTTCAGTAATCCGCGAAAATGAGAGTAAAACTGAAAAGTCCTTGAGCTCATACTCAGGGACTTTTTTTTGGGTTTCCCTAATTCTAAGTCCTTAATATTTGAGTCTGATAGTTTACATGGGGCATCTGTTCTGTTAGAACGTTCCCTCACACGTGATAACGGCACAAGAAAAGACTCCTATCTTATGGAATCTTAAAGAGTACTTTCATGGTGAAAGTAACGCCCAATCGCTGGAAAGAAATTCGAATGAAACAGAAGACTCATTCAGGAGCCAAGAAGCGCCTGAAACTTCTCCCGAGCGGAAAAGTAAAACGCAAAAGCACAAAGATGCGTCACTTGAACTCTCACATGAGTTCAAAAACTAAACGACAACTTGGTAAGGGCGGATACGTAGATGACGCCAACATGTACCAAACACGCCGAACACTAGTGTTCTAAGGGGAGAAGAAAATGGCTCGCGTAAAATCCGGTAAAACAAATCGTGCAAGACACAAAAAAGTATTAAAAAGAGCAAAAGGCCGTTACAGCGCCAATTCACGGGCGTACACTCACGCAGTTGAGATGGACGACAGAGCAATGGTTTACGCTTACAAACATCGTAAGATGCGTAAGCGCCAGTTCCGCGTTTTGTGGAATCAAAGAATCAATGCAGCTGCTCGTATGTTCGGTACAACTTACTCTCGTTTAATGGGTGGCTTAATTAAAGCTGGCATTGAAATCGATCGTAAGAATTTGGCTGACATGGCTGTGCAAGACTTGAAAGCATTCGAGTCACTTTGTGTTCATGCTATGAAGTAGTTGAAAAAAGAGCTTAAAGAAAAACTCTTTAAGCTGCTTTTAAGGAGCAAGCTTGAAAGAAGATCTTGGCCAGTTTGAAAAGCGTAAGCAGGAACATATTGCCTTGGCTCTGCAAGAGTCGACTCAAGGGGTTAGTTCATCAGACTGGGATCAATATCAACTTCAGCATGAAGCCTTTCCAGAAATAGACTTTAAAGAGGTAGATGTATCTACCTCTTTTTTTTCGTCAAAATTAAATTCCCCACTTTTCATTAGTTCTATGACGGCTGGCCACGAACAGGGCGAGATCATCAATACTCGTTTGGCCCAGTTGTCGGAACAAAAACAAATTCTGATGGGCGTGGGTTCTCAGCGAAAAGAGTTGCAAGAACCAACTGCTTCAAATGAGTGGAAGAAAATTAAAAAACTTTATCCGAAAAGTTTGTTGATGGGAAATGTTGGACTGACTCAAGTGATTTCATCTCCGGTTGATTCAATTCAGCGACTTGTTGATTCGTTAGAGGCCGTAGCATTAATTGTTCACACGAATCCTTTGCAGGAAGTTTTGCAAGTTGAGGGGACCCCTAATTTTCGGGATGGTTTAAAATCTTTAAAAAATCTTTGTAAAAATATTTCTGTTCCCGTTGTTGTTAAAGAGGTGGGCTTTGGTTTTTCAAAAGCAACTTTAACAAAATTGAATGAAACGGGAATTAGTGCAGTTGATATTAGTGGTAAGGGCGGGACTCATTGGGGCCGAATTGAAGGCTTGAGATCTCAAAATTATAATATCAATGAAGCTTCGCTGACTTTTAGTCAGTGGGGACGAACAACCCTTGAAACTTTAAATGATTTATCAGGAATGAAAGTTCCATTTGAAATTTGGGCTAGCGGAGGAATCCGCAATGGTTTAGACGCTGCCAAATGCATAAGCTTGGGTGCCAAGTTTACTGGCTTAGCCCAACCCTGGTTAAAGAGCGCATTGGTTTCAGATGAAAATTTAGAACAGCTATTTGAGCGATTGCAGTTTGAACTTAAGATTGCACTTTTTTGTACAGGGTCTGCTAATTTGGCGAGTTTAAGTTCTCGAAAGGTTGGTTTATGGCAAAAAGTTTAGAGGAAATTTTCAAAGGTTTTTCTAAATTGTCATTGGATCAAAGACTTCGGGCCTTGCAAGATAGTTCTGTTTTAACAGCTGAAGACGCTCAATATTTAAAAGACGGCGGCATGAAAAATCTTTCGTTGGGCGAAAAGTTTATTGAAAACGTGATCGGCTATTTTCAACTTCCAATGGGAGTTGCAACTAATTTTAAAATTGATGGCGAAGACTACGCTATCCCTATGGCAGTTGAAGAAACTTCGATTGTAGCAGCCGCTAGTAAGACTGCAAAATGGGTACGTGAAAACGGAACGATTCAGACTGAAGTTTTAGGAAATCATATCATCGGGCAGATTCAGTTTTCCCATGTGAAGAATCCCGATCAATTTAAAAAAGATATTATAGCTCAGAAAAATTCTTTAATCGAACTCGCAAACAAAGAAGTCGCCTTTGGACTCGTTCGCAGAGGCGGCGGCGTACAAGATATTCAAGTCCGTTTTGTTGATCGTGGAGATCAAGCGACTGAAGACGTTCAATTTATGGCTGTTCTTCACGTTCTTCTTGATCCAGTAGATGCCATGGGTGCGAATATTATGAACCAAGTGTGCGAGTTTTTGAAAGCTCCGCTTGAGCAGCTGACCTCAGAAAAAGTGACGATGTGTATTCTTTCAAATCTTGTTGATACGAAAGTGACTAAAGCTACGGTCGTCATGCGGAACATTGAGCCCGACTTAGCTTTAAAAATTCAAGAGGCCTCACTTTTTGCCGAACAAGATCCCTACAGAGCCGCAACCAATAATAAAGGTGTTTTAAACGGAATTGATCCAATCTTAATTGCGACTGGCAATGACTGGCGTGCAGTCGAAGCTGGAATCCATGCTTACGCAGCAAGATCGGGACAATATCGATCTATAACTCGTTGGAGAAAAGAAGGACCCACGCTTGTGGGAACTTTTGAAGCTCCGCTCGTTGTGGGAACTGTGGGTGGAGTAACCGCCCTTCATCCGACTGCTAAAATTGCGATGCAGATGATGGGAATTAAAAGTGCGAATCATTTGTCTCGAATCTGTGCGGCTGTTGGTTTGACTCAAAACTTAGGTGCATTGCGAGCGCTGACGACTATTGGAATTATTGAAGGACATATGAAACTTCATATCCGGAACTTAAGTTTAGGTGCTGGCGCAGAAGAAAAAGAAATGCCCATTTTGCAAAAAAAATTAGAAGAAGTTTTAAAGCTAAGGAAGCGCATTTCGCTATCGAATGCGATTGAAGCTTTGAAAGAGATCCGAAACTCCAAAAAGCCCGGCCCTGGGTCAGTTAATCTATGACTTTAAAAGTACCAGGGAAGATTTTCATTTCTGGCGAATATGCAGCGTTAAGAGGAATGCCGACTTTGACAGTTGCTGTCGATCCTACATTCATTTTTAAAGCTAATCCTGATGTTGCTCAAGCGTTTCACCCGGAAAGCCCCGCAGGACTGCTTAACCCCGATTTAAAAGGGGAATTTCAAGACCCTTACCAGGAAATTGGAGGCATGGGCCGAAGTTCAGCCGAATTTATTGCGGCAGCTTCTTATCAGACGTCTAAAAAAAGCATTTGGGAAGTTTGGGATCTTTTCCGAAAAGTTTTAGCTAACGAAAAAAATGCTCAAAAAAATCTACCTAGTGGCGTCGATGTTTTAACTCAGCTTCAAGGTGGCTATTGCTTAACTGAAGTTCGTGCAAAACATCTCGAGACTTCTCATTGGCCTTTTGCAGATCTCGACTGGATCGCTTTGATTACGGGGAATAAACTTAAGACTCACGAGCACCTTGCAAAGCCACTAAATCTTGATTGGGAAATGATTGAAAAATTAAATCTTCAAATTGTTGAAGCTTGGAAATCGCAAAATTCACAAATGTTCCTGAAGTCGTTGAATTTATGGCGCGGTTTTCTTTTTGGTAATGGCCTTGAAACCCATGCGACGACTGAACTGGTTGATTTCTTCATGGATATGTCAGGCGTGAAAGTAGCGAAAGGTTGCGGCGCAATGGGTTCTGATGTGGTTCTCATTATTTTTGATAGAAATGAATCTGAAACATTAGAAAAGTCCTTAGAGCACTGGAATCCAGAACAATTGATCAGGTCATCTCAAGTAAACTTCGCGGGCACTCAAATTTTGGACGAAAATGAAAACCTCAGCACCGTCTAATTTGGCACTTATAAAATACATGGGGAAAGTCGAAGCACTGGGCAATAAACCTATCAATGCTTCGTTATCCTGGACGATGGAAAATCTTCGAACTGAAGTTGAGATCACCCAAATCAAAACTGGATCAGATCAGTGGGCACCATTAAATGGAATGAATTTAAAACCTCAAGGGGTTGAAAAATTTCTAAAACACTTTAAATTTTTAAAAGACCAGTGGAAAGTCACTGACCATTTCCTTGTTAAATCAGGTAATAATTTTCCTAGCGACTGTGGGCTTGCAAGTAGTGCTTCAAGCTTTGCTGCGTTGACTCTGGCTACAGCTAATATGTTTAAAAATTCTCACCCGCAACCTTGGGGCGAAGACCTAAAAGAACTTTCGAAATTAGCTAGGCAAGGTTCGGGCTCTTCGTGCCGATCATTTTTTACTCCTTGGGCTATATGGAAAGACGAAGGCGCTGAAAGTATTGAGCTTCCGCTTAGACTTCATCACGCCGTTTTAATTTTGGAAAATGAACCAAAAAAAGTATCATCTAGTGAGGCTCACAAGCGCGTTGTTACAAGTCCAAGATTTGGAGGCCGGGTCAAGCGGGCCGAAGAAAAATTGGAAGAGTTGATTTCTGTTATTCGGAAAAACCAATGGAAAATTGGCCGTGAACTAGTTTGGGATGAATTCGAAGACATGCATGAACTTTTTCATACCTCCAAAGATCCATTTAGTTACATTACGCCAAAAGCCCGCGAAATTTTAAATTGGATGCAAACATCTTACAAACAGGAAGGACACGGTCCTTGGGTCACATTAGATGCCGGTCCCAATATTCACATGCTATTTGAAAAATCCGATTTAAAATTTGCAGAAAATTACCTTCGCAAATTTTCGAAAGAGAATGTCATCAAATCTTGGAACTTAAACCTATGAAATTTCAAAATTTTGAGACCAGAACATTTGGGAAATGGATATTAGCTGGTGAACACACAGTTTTACGAGGCGGCAAAGCTTTAGCCTTTCCTTTGCGCTCTAGATTTTTAGATTTTAAGTATTCTTATTCTGAAAATAAAAACTTAGAAATCGAAATTCCAGTAGGCTATCCAGAAGAATTCAAACTTCTTTTTTGGTCAGTATTTGAAAAAGCCTGTCAGATGAAAAATCTTTCAGCTCAACAGTTCCAAGGTCTAATCCAGATGAAAGCAAATATTCCAGTGGGCTCGGGTCTAGGTGCAAGTGCTTCTTTATGTGTTGCTTTAGCTAGGTGGTTTGAATCTCTTCAAATTTTAAAAAGTTCTGAGACTTTTCAATTCGCAAAAACTTTGGAAGATGTTTTTCATGGTGAATCAAGTGGAGTTGATGTTGCTGTGGTCTTATCCGAGAAGGGATTGCTATTTCAACGACAAGGAAGACAAGAGACTTTTGAAAGCAATTGGCAACCGAACTGGTATTTAAGTCACTGCGGCCACAGGGGAATCACCAAAGAATGTGTTCAGAAGGTCCAAAGTTGGGGAATTGAAAATCCCCTCGAGCTTGAGAGGGTAGATCAACAAATGATAGCCTCAGTCGAACTCTGCCTGCAGGCTTTGACCCGTACAGAAACTGAGGGAATTTTCCTTCTAACTGAAGCCCTAAGTAAAGCTCAAGATTGTTTTAGACAGTGGGGACTCGTGAACTCAGCTCTAGAGCAACATATGAATTCTCTCGAAAGCGCTGGGGCAATCGCTATGAAGCCGACGGGTTCGGGCCTAGGCGGTTATGTTTTGTCACTGTGGAAAGGCGTTCCTCAAGTATCAGGAATCGAATTTTTAGAAGCAACAGTCTTCAATCGCTATGAAGCCGTGGTCGCGAATAGAGATAATTAAAAAGGGGCACCAAAGTTATAACTTGTGCCCTCTTTAATTTAAAATATTCTTAGTTAAATTATCTTTTTAATCCAATTAATTTCCAACACCCGCGCGTGGTTCTGGTAGACTGAAGGCGGCTGCTTTAGTCGTAGAAGATGGTGATTATATTATGCTCTGTAGTGATCAGTTTATTTTTCAAAAAAGCGATAATAGGTCTCACTTTCATTTTTTGCATGAATGCCTGGCCCGAGTAGCCGGAAATTTTGAGAACTGGTACGAAAAACGTGACCAAGCTTATATCGAGTCTTCAATCATTAGTGTGGAAGAAGAAAAGTATAAAAGAATTTTACCGCAAATTAGGAATCTGTTTTCCGATATCCAGTCTGACCTCGAGAGTGGAAAGGCGGACAAGCTGATACTTTTTAATGTCCAAGTGCTTCCGCTCGACAACTAAGACTTTTTGAAAGTCTATTAACTAAGGTAGAGCAGTGACTTGCTTCACTAAGCACATGTCAGGAGTTCCTTTATTCAGGACTGCAACATTGTAAGGTACCCGTTGCGGAATTTGTGGGAACTTAGGAGTGTTGACTATAACTGAGAAGTTAACCACGCCTGCTCCGTTAGACTGTGTATTCAAGATTTCAGCCTTAAGATATTTCATTTCGACATTGGAATTTACCGACCACATGAAACGAGCTGCCATCATCACTTTATCTTGGCAACTGGGGCGAGCACTAAAGGCTTGGAGAGAAAACAAACTGATAAGACTTAAAAAAATTATAGCAGTTTTCATTTTGATTACTTCCTTTGCAATTAAGACGTCACTTTTCTATATCAGATGCCTATGATATTTTCTTTAAGCAATTGGTGGTAGTGATTTATTACAATTTCCATGCATAGAGCATGAGGCTAGCTGCGACAGTTGCATTAAGCGATTCGACATCTTGAGTTTGGATAGAAACGAACTGCGAATGCTCAAATCCATTCAATCCCTTACCTTCCTCGCCTACAATAATTCGGGCGCTTTCGGGATTTTTGATTTTGCTTAAATCCTGACCTTTGGAATCGAGAGCCCATGAGGTTGGTAAGTCCCAGGCTTTTAACTGTCCTGCTTTATAAAGATTGGCTTTTAAAACTGCTCCGGCAGAGGCTTTAATGCACTGCGGATGATACGGGTGCGCACTTTCTTCTGTCAGATGAATTTTGCTAACACCGAAAGCAACACAAGATCTTATTAAGGCACCAAGATTTTTTGGATCACCTAGTGGAGCGACAACTTCTAAGCCTTCAATTTTTTCTTGAGGGCTGGATGTTTTTAATTCTGGAAGCTGGACAACTAAGATGTTAAATCTTGTTCCGATCACATCAAGTTCATTGAAAAGCACCTTATCGAGTTCAAAAACATTTTTTTTGACCTGAAGGGGGAAAAGCTCTTTTCTAATGAGTTCACAGGAAATTTCAAGATTAGAATTTGTTAAGAATTCTTTAACAATCTTTTCGCCGCTTAATAAAAAAAGATTTTCGTTTTTAATTCCTTTGGCATTTAAGAGGCTTCTCCAAGTTTGAAATTTAGCGTTACCACTTGAAGAGATGACATCAATTTTTTGGCTCATTTTATAGCTTTCTTCATTTCTGGCTTTGTTTGTGGAACATCTTCGACACCGTGATCGAGGGGAATCATCTTCTTCTTTTCGAATACAAGAAGACGGCGCTTGTACGGAGTTTTAGGAATTTCGTAGTGATGATCTTCGATAAGTTTATAATATTCTTTCCACTTATCAGCCATTTCTAATTCGGGTCCGACATTAGGGCCTTTCATCAAGTAGACTTTGCCGCCGACTTCCAAACACTGGGAAACATTTCTTAAAGTGTTTGAAGCATCCTCAACTGCGCGAGTAATAATTCCATAAAGTGGGTACTCGAATTCTTCATCGATATTTCGGCCGATAATATCGAGGTTTTTAAGATCCAGTTGCTCGCGAACTTTTTTAAGAAAGTTCACGCGTTTTTGAACGCCTTCCGCTAAAATAATTTTTTCATTCGGATAAAAGAATTTTAAGGGAACGCCCGGAAAGCCTGGGCCCGTTCCCATGTCCATTAACGGAAACTGAAGTTTTGTCAGGCGCGCGACTAAAACGCTATCAAGAAAATGTTTGAGTCCCACGTCTTTAACAGTCATGAGGCGCGTGAAGTTATGATGTTCTTGCTCCTTCATGAGGATTTCATAAAAGCGGGCCATCATTCCCCGTTGTTCATGCGTGATAAAATCAGCTTCGTGATTGCGGAAGAGATCATATAGGCGATCATTTGCTTCTTGAACACTATGTATCGCAGCAGGTCTTCGATGCTGTCCGCGATGAGGCCGGCGGGGACCTGAAGAGGGACCGGAATTTCTGCCTAGAGATTTAGCTCCAGATTTAGCACCAAAAGAAGGTTGAGTTTTTTCGGCGCTATTCGAATCTTGCCGAGATTCTGACCGAGCTTCTTTGCGGGCCTTATAGGGACTGTAATTAGATTTGTTTTTGTGGGCCATTTAAGTGACGTGATAGCACAACTCGTCAAGAGCTTCAAATACTGTTAACTTCTGAGGATTTAGGCCATATTAAAAACTATGGCAAACCAAGCAGACAACAAGGCATCTGGTCAATTAGACCAACTCAAAAATCAGGCACAAGTGGCTTTTGAAAAAGCTCAAAACCTCCAGGATCTATACAATGCAAAGGTACAGTTTTTGGGTAAAACCGGCACCATTACTGATGTGATGAAAGCTATGGCCACTCTACCAAAAGAAGAAAAGCCACAGTTTGGTAAAAAGGTAAATGAGGTGAAAGAGTTTCTCGAAAAACTTTATGCTGAGTTGGATGGCCAACTTAAAAACAAAGAAATCCAAAGCAAAATGGACAATGAAAAGTTGGACCTATCGTTGCCGGGTTCTGGGGGATTTTTGGGCTCACTTCATCCTGTGCAAAAAGTGACAGATGAAATTGTGCAGATTATGGCTCGCCTTGGATATTCACTTCGTACGGGGCCACTCATAGAAAAAGATTATTATAATTTCGAAGCCTTGAACATTCCGCAGGACCATCCTGCGCGCGATATGCAAGATACGTTTTTCGTGGATAAGACACATGTTTTACGAACTCACACATCGCCGATTCAAATTCACTCGTTAGAAAGTGAAAAGCTGCCACTTCGAATTATGGGAACGGGCGGTGTTTTTCGCTGTGATAGCGATATTTCGCATCTTCCACACTTTCATCAAATTGAAGCGCTTTGTGTGGATGAAAAAATCTCGATGGCAGATTTAAAGGGTACGATTTCTTTTTTCGTCCGTGAATTTTTTGGACCTGGTTTGAAAACAAGATTTCGCCCCAGCTTTTTTCCATTCACAGAACCTTCTGCTGAGGTCGATTGTTCGTGCCCAGTATGCAAGGGTAACGGCTGTGCGCTTTGTAAGAACTCTGGCTGGATTGAAATTGGTGGCTCGGGTTTAGTTAATCCGAAAGTTTTTGAGAATGCTAAAATTGAGTATCCAAAATGGCAGGGTTTTGCTTTTGGATTTGGTATCGAAAGAATGGCAATTATTAAATATGGAATTGAAGACATCAGATTACTCCCTGAAAATGATCTTCGCTTTTTAAGGCAGTTTTCATGAAATTATCATTACGCTGGATCCAAGAATTTGTAGATATCGAAGCCTATATGAACAAACCTGAAGAACTTGCCGAGATTCTAACTCGCGCTGGTTTTGAGGTTGAAGCGATTCATGATAATCGAAAACAGTATGCGATGGTGGTCATAGGACATATCTTAGAAAAAGATAAACATCCGAACGCCGACAAGTTAAGTCTTTGTCGGGTCAGCACAGGCCAGAATCAAGTTCACCAGATTATCTGCGGCGCTCAAAATCACAAGACGGGTGACCGGGTCATTGTGGCTTTACCAGGGGCTGTGTTGCCTGGAAATTTTGCGATTAAAAAATCATCCATCCGCGGAGTTGAATCAGGTGGGATGCTTTGTTCATTTAAAGAATTAGGTTTGACTGGTGAAAGCGATGGCATCGCAATTTTAAGTCCTGATGCGCCTGTGGGAAAGTCTTTCGCAGAATTCTGGGGCCTTGATGATGTTATTTTTGAACTGAAGGTAACCCCTAATCGAGCGGATGGCTTAAGTCATTTCGGATTGGCTCGCGAAATCGCAGCATTACTCAAAAAAACTGTAAAGGATATTGGTACTGAATTGACGGGTACAAAATCCAATCGAAGTGGAAAAGTTAAAGTAATTGTGAAAGCTACTGATTTGGCTCCTCGCTACATGGGCCGTTTAATTGAAGGAGTTAGAATCGGCTCAAGCCCTGATTGGCTTCGTCGCAAGATTGAAAGTGTTGGTTTGAAATCGATCAATAACGTTGTTGATATCACGAACTACATCTTGATTGAACTTGGCCAACCACTTCACGCGTTTGATGCTGATAAAATTATGTCTGGAACCTTAGTCATTGACCGAGTTCCTGAAGGCGAAAAATTTCAAACTCTTGAGGGCACAGAATTAACACTAAAAAATGAAAATCTAGGTATCAGAGATTCTGAACGAACTTTGTGTTTAGCCGGGGTTGTTGGTGGACTGAATTCTGGAACAAATATAGATTCGCAAAATATCTTTCTTGAGGCTGCCTACTTTACTCCGCAGTCGGTGCGTAAGACGGCTCGAACTTATGGAATTGAAACAGATTCATCTTACCGCTTTGCCCGTGGAGTCGATTCTTCATTCATAGATCGAGCGTTGGCTCGGGCCTGTGAAATGATCATAAAATCTGCTGGTGGAAAAGTTGCGCTTGAATATGTTGATATCGATAACCGAGTTCCATTGAATCGGAAAATTAAAGTTTCGACTCAATTGATTTCGGAACGTTTAGGTTATCAAGCCACTTTAGAAAATATCCGAGAATTCGCGGAACGCCTGCATTTAAAAATCGAAAGCGAACAAGATGGAATTTTAACTTTGATTCCGCCATCATTTCGTCAAGATTTATTCAGCGAAATGGACTTCGTCGAAGAATACGCAAGACTGAACGGCTACGAAAATATTCCTGAAACTTTACCGAAGTTTTCAGAAGCTCCGTCCGAACATGATCCCAAATATGTGACATTAAAAAACTTATCCCACGTCTTTGCCGGTCTCGGGTTCTCTCAAGCGATTAATTATGCGTTTTGTTCTCATCAAAAAGAAAAAGCATTTTTAGGAAATGATTCAAGTCTCAAGGCTTTGGGTCTCACAATTTCAACAGATCCAATTTCGTTGATAAATCCATTGAATGAAGAGCTGAATGTCATGCGCTCAAGCTTAAGCTTCGGTCTTTTAACCAATATGCTTCACAACTATCGCTACGGCCAAGAGCAAGGCCTGTTATTCGAATCCGGCCCTTGTTTCGCGAAGGCAAATGGAGAGATGACTGAAAGCACACGGGTTTCAGGAATTGCATGGGGTGTTCCGCAGGATCTCTGGGGAAAACAAAACCACGAATCTCCAGTTTTTAAACTAAAGGGTGCAATTGAAGTTTGGGCCCAAAAGAATCGGCTGACTTCATTGGGTGTAAAGATAGATTCAACGTTAGGAGCACCTGATTTTTTGCACAAAGGTCAGTGGGCGTCGGTTGAGCTTGAAGGTCAGCCAATTGGTTTCATCGGAATTCTTCATCCGAAAGTTATTGATGAAAATAAAATTCGCGTACCAGTTGCAATTTTTGAAATTGAAATAGATCGCATGTTTAAACGGGCCCCCCTCAAAATTAAATCATATACGCCATCGAAATTCCCATTTGTTGAAAGAGATCTCGCGTTTGTTATGCCAAGTGATTTGGCTGTAGGTGAAGTCATGAAAACGATCCGGCATCAGGCGGGCGCTTTGTTGATTGATCTCAAAGTCATTGATGTTTTTGAAGGTGCACCACTTGATAAAGGGCAAAAATCGGTTGCACTTCGTCTGGTTCTTCAGGACAGGGAAAACACTTTGCAAGAAGATCGTGTAAACGCGCTACAGCAAAAGCTCATTGAGGACCTAAAAAGTCGATATTCTATCGCACTCCGTTAGATTCAATATGAAAAAGCTTGAAGGATTTCAAGGGTTTGGCTTAAGCTTCTAGAGATGTAACAAGAGGGACCTATGAGCGGACAGAACGTCAGTAAATCAACGATGACCAAAGCTGATATAGTTGAAAAAGTTTACCAGAAAATTGGTTTCTCTAAAAAAGAAGCCTCTGAACTTGTTGAAATGGTTTTTAACAATTTGAAGGACCAACTTCATAGTGGTGAAAAAGTAAAAATCTCAGGCTTCGGAAATTTTTTAGTAAGAGGTAAAAGCCAGCGTATCGGACGTAACCCGCAAACGGGTGAACAAATTATGATTTCTGCCAGGCGTGTTTTGACCTTTAGACCTTCGCAAGTGTTGAAGGCGTTACTAAACGGTGAAGACATAACGGGCTTAAAGGATGACGATGACGAATGAGCAGGATCTCCAGTTAGACGGGGAATTACAGCTTAAGGACTTAGACTTCGTAGAATCTGAAAAATCGGCAGAAAGTTTGCCGGCAGCTTTGTGTGACGATTTGCTACTAGCGGAAATCAAAAGTATTCCCGATAAAATGGGATTCAAAATCGGCGATGTCGCCGAACTCTTAGAAATCAAACCCTACGTATTAAGATACTGGGAAACTGAATTCGATATTTTAAAACCTAAAAAAGCGACCAACAACCAAAGACTATACACTCGTAAAGATGTTGAAAATGCTTATGTCATCCGCAAGCTCTTACACCGCGATCGTTTTTCGATTGAAGGTGCAAGAAACGCGATGAAAGAACTTAAGAACTACGTGAAAAAAGAAAAAGACTACACTCATGTAGTCCAAAAATTCCAAAACTTGTCTGCGAACTTTTCAGAACGTTTAGAGAACGTTGCTGATGATATTAGACGCCTTCGCCAACTTTTTAAGTAAGTTGTTCATTGATTTAGTTTGAGCTCTGTTCTGCGCTGATTACCTTCGGCTGAAACTGTCCCTTGTTAGTTGGGTGTTCCAGGTAAATCTTTGCAATTTGATCCGCAATTTTTTTACCTTCGCCTTTGTTTGTTAAAATCACGATTCCACCGCCGAAACCGCCGCCAGTTAGCTGGGCTCCGTACACCCGCGGGTTTTGCCTAGAGAGCTCGACTAAAAGATTGATTGGATCTTCAGAGATATCGTAGTCGCTTTTCTGAGATTCGTGGGATTCGTTCATCACTTTTCCCATCTCTTTTAAGTTTTCAGCTTCTGCGCTTTTCACAAATCGCAATACTCGTTCGTTTTCAGTCACGATGTGACGAGCTCTGATGTATTCAGTCGTTGTTAATTTTGATTTCTGCTTTTCTAAATCGGCCAAAGTAAGATGACTTAAGTTTTTAACAGCGAGTTTTTTGCAGGCGCTTTCACATTCATTTCGGCGAGTTCCATAATTACGATTTCCTTCAGTATCTCTGAGCGAATGTGTAAGGCCAGACTGAATTGTTACAAACTCCGCATTTTCAGGAATTGTGAATTTCTTGAAGCTCATGTCGCTAAAGTTCACAAACAGGGCAGCTCTTGAATCTTCAGCTAGAAGGCTAATTGTCATTTGATCTAGTAATCCTGTTTTAGCTCCTAAAAAATGCTCTACTTTTTGTCCCATTTCAGCAATTTTCATATCTGAGATCGGAAGCTTGAAAGCACCCCGAAAGGATTTAAAAATTGATGTTACCATAGCCGCACTTGATGAAACTCCGCCTCCATATGGAATGTCTGAAGTTAACTTTAAGTTTGCACCGGAAATTTGAAAACCTTCTCGTTTTAAAACGGCAGTAGTACCTTTTACGTAATCGTGCCATTCTCCTGTTAACTTCTCGTCACCGATTACAAACTGGGTTTCTTTACCCTGGCTTTCAACGTGAATCTGATTGTCAGATCGTAGTTCTGTTATCGTTGTTGTTTTAGCTGGTAATAATTTAGCTAGTGTCCAACCACCATTGTAATCGGTGTGGCTTCCAGCAAGGGCAACTCGTGCGTGGCCGACTCCAAGCCAACTTAATTGAACGCCACTGCTTAAGATTTTGATATTTACATTTTCTAAAATAACTCGGCCGTCGGAAGATTTCATAAATCGATCTGCTAAAGCATGAATATCAACTAGGGCGTTAGTTTCATTGGTAATCGAAACGCGACCTTTTAAAATCATATTGCGAAGGCTCACTTGTCCAAATATTTGCAGATCTTTTAAATCTCGAACACTTGTATTCTCAAAATGATAGAGAACTGTTTCAACATCCTGATAAAATTTATGGCCTGTTTTAGGATCAAGTAAATTATGATTTAAGAGTTCTTCATTCTGATGCACTAGCTTGTAGGACTTTGTATCAAAAACAAATCGATCTGAATTAAACTGCAGAAAATAATCAAACGCGGACTTGATCGGGGAAAAAATGCTGGTTCTTTCTCTTGAATCGAAATTGATAATGTGAACAAGCTGTTTGCCGTTATATTTTTTGCGGTAGGCTCGGTCTAAATTCATGATAACGGTTCCCATCGTTCCTTCAAGCTGAACAAATTCTTTTTTTACACCTTTCGAGTCTTCTTTAATTTTTGTATTTCTTAAAACATCAGGTGCGATTGCAAGTTCAAGCTCGGCTTCTGTGAAACCTTTTAAGGCTTCTTTAAGTGCTTTCACGTTGAAGAGAGTCAGATTTGTACTGATAAGGCCTTCAGCTTTTTCAAATATTTCTAACTGCCCAGCTTCTTTAGCTTCAGCTGTATCAATTACTTTTAAGTAAGCTTCATTGGTGCGTGTGTCGCGGACAACGGCCATGAGGCCACCTTTTTTATCAGTCGAAACTTTATCCGTTGTGATGAGAGAAATAGGAAATCCTTCTTTAACTACGCCACCGATAAGAACGGGATCAACAACACTGTTGAGATCCTCGCCATTTGAAATTGCGATGACATGATCTTGACTAGATTTAGAAATGTCGTGGCGTGCGACTTCACGGATTGCGTTGACAGCAAACACTCCGTGACCAGGGGGACTGATATGATCGGTCGTGATCTGTCCATTGTTCAGTGAAGGAACATGGGATTGGTAAATTAGTTGCCCGCGCGAAAGGCCCGGGGTTTTAGCAAATTCTTCTGCATAAGTCATTTCGGGGTTAAGAAGTGATTTCTTGTTCCATAATTCTGACATTCTGTTTTTCGTTTCAGGTCCCACGATGTCTCGGATATTGAGGTTCGCGTAATCGCCGCGTTTCGCAGTTAAAATCGCGCGGATAAGTTTAAGCTCCACAACTGTGACTTGAACTTTTAAATCGGGTTTAAGCGGGTGGGGAATGGTTGCTAACAGATCTGTACCCTTGGCGCCGAGTACAATTTCTGCTCCCGGAGCAATACCTAATAAATGCCGTACTTTTTCCATGAATGTTTTACGAGTCAATGATGACCCAGTTCCGGCTTGCATGCTTTCATCAGTCACTTCGACGTTTTTGGCAAAGCGAGACGTATTCTCTTTTTTCCACTGCTTATAATCAACTTTTCGAAATTGAGAAACGAGGTTTTTGGGAACTGCTGAAGTTCCATATGGGTAGGCAATAAGAACGCCGTCTGTTGCCGGAAAGATTTTAACCTTCATTGATTTTTCAGCTTTTAAATCTTTTTCGAATAAGATTCTAAAATAGTCAAAATTCATATCGTCTAATTTTAGTGCAGCTTGAACTTCTTTTTGGGCTTGCGCCTGCAAAGCCCCAGGAGTCGTTGCTTGCACCATAAGACCATGAAGTGTCTTAGAGCTTGTGACCTCATTTTTGAGCGACTGATAAGCAGCTATACCGGTTTGGCTAATTTGATTTTTGCAGCTCATTGCGGTTGCAAGACCAGAATTTAAAGTGAGTAAAGTAATGGCGAAAATGGGTGTTAAATTCTTCATATCAGATCATGGAGCAAAAGACGCACCTTCTGTAATCCAATTAAATTAGAACTAATATGTATGATTCACGCGGAAGGACATATTTTGTTATTCAAATTTTGTGATTGTCTATAAATTATCTGCCAGCTGAAGTGTCTCAAGATGAGACACTTTTCTAATCTGCAGAGTTTAAATGTGTTTTAATAAGATCTTCGGCGCCGGACAGACGCATCCAAGTTTTTTCTGAAAAAGCGTATATAAGAACGAAAACCGGGACAAGAAACAGAATGGTGAAGAAGCCAAAAAGAATCCATATTTTAATGGACAAATCTTCAAGTGGTAGAAGCCAAATACCTGAAATGACCGTTCCTAAAAAGCCCAATATCATGAGTTGAAATGCAGTAAAAATTAAAAGACTTGCAAGTATACTTTTGCGAGCGACTTGGAGAGTTTTTAGGTAGAGTAATACCCCTTGCTGCTTTGCTTTAGTTAAAGCAAGGCGATAAGAGATAGTCTTAAGAAAATAA
Organism: Pseudobdellovibrionaceae bacterium; assembly: GCA_043730825.1. Classification (GTDB taxonomy): domain Bacteria; phylum Bdellovibrionota; class Bdellovibrionia; order Bdellovibrionales; family Bdellovibrionaceae. Next base: position 2,190 of record JAYTJV010000054.1, on the reverse strand, counting down.
ATCAAGAGCTTCTTCATTTAGTCTTTATTTTTCCGAGTTCCAAGAAAAATGCCAATAACGAGGGCGATAAGTCCAACAATTCCAACCGCGAGCCATGGATTTTCTTTGACCTTTTTTTCGGCCTGATCTTTTTTCTTTAAAACTTCGCCTTCTAGATTTTCTTGCAAAGATGCAAGATGGGGCTTCAAATTATCCAGAGATTTTTTTATTTCATTATAATCTTTTTCTAAAATTTCCTTGAAGCCTTTAGCTGCTGTATTTCCATAGCTTTCAAGTTTTTCGATAGCTTCGGAAAGGGACTGGGCGCCGTCAGAGTGTTTTTTCATTGCAGTGGTCTCCTATAGTCATGATACACCGGTATTATCGGCGGGTTGTGACAAACTCTAAATGAATCTGGACTTTTGGATCTGTGACTTTGGTCAGAAACGACCCTTGATTTACTTAAGTACCATGCGATTCAGCAGCAGACTCGACTTTTGCGAGGACTCGATAGGTTTTTTTAATACGAGTTTCTGTCCTTCATTGTGTCCGGCTTGGAATGCATTTGTATCAATCATTCTGGCAGAGCTACGACTTGTCGTTAAACGTGGGTAAATTTCCTTTAAATATTGAGGAAGATACGGATCGGCTTTAAATTTTACCAATGCTTTTTTAATCACAGTAGAGCTCTCAGATAAAGAATTTTTATCTTTTAGTTTTTCACTGAAGCCTTCTAAAATTCCAAGTTTGAAAGAAGACTTCTGCGACCGGGCAAGCTCGAATTGTTTTTGAGATAGATATTCAACTTGGTTCAGTAAAAAGAAATAGACATATTCGGCCATTAGAACGTTTTCGCGAGTTCCAATAATTTCGAAGGCTTGTTCTCTTCCGCCATTGCTTGAATTAAATTGCTGCAAAACAATGATTTCGACGAAAAAATATTCGAGTAAAATGCTGATGATTCTTTGCTCCCAGGCATTCTTTCGTTTTTTCTTTAAAGAGACAACCAGATGAACATATTGATTACGATCATAAATGCTGGCGCGGTCTAAATTGTATTGAGCATAAAGTTGCTGGACTTTCTTCATGGCAAATCCAGCTTCATGTTCGTTTGCTGATTGGGCTAAAGCTAAAAGCTTTTTAACTTTATCAATCATTCTTTCTTCGACTGTTTGCTTAGGTTCTTCTTTCCAGCTAAGGGGGGCATCTTGAAAGCCAACTTTTGCTTTTGTGAACTGCGAAGGAACTCCAAGAATTTGACAAGCTTTCTGAAAAGTCTCGCCATGAGGTTTTTCAAAAAAATCTGAATGGTGATTTTCAAAAACATACTGATGGGCCATTTCATGCTTGAACACCCCGAGTACTTCTTGCCAATTGTGTTTTTGAACGAGCTTACGAGAAATAAATATGGTTCTAGACAAGCTTTCGTACTGACCCCAAAGACTTAGTGAATCAAAAAGTTGAACTGAAAGTGGGCGTAATTTTAGCTTACGGTCGCGGCAAATTCTTGTATATTCCTGAGTCAGTTCCAAAAGAACTGTTCGCTCAAATTGAGCATCAAAATTCATGGGCTTATTATCGCATTAAAGGAGCATATTGTCTAAAAGATTGTCAGGTAGAAAATTCAGATACCATTTCTTAATTCGTAAACAGCGTTAACTCCGGTTATATTCTCAACGCCCAGCAAGCCGACTACATTTATAAAGATAGAAAAACAAATCAGGAGAATTTATGAACAAAGCACTTACGGTCTTAACAATAGCATTGTTTTCAATCTTCACATTCGCCTCAGATGTAAAGCATAACCTTAAAATTGCAAACATTCTTGTTAATGATGTGAAAGCAATGGCGTTTATTGATAACGAAATTAAATCATTACTACCTGAATTGCGGATGAAATTGATCGATATCAGTGTCAATGCATCGCCAACTCGATTTTCTGCTGTAGTCACTTATGCAGACACAGCGAAAGGTACTTTTTTTAAGCCTGCTTTTGGAAAATGCTCTTTGTTCGTGCAAGGGAAAATTATCAATAATTCGTCTGTTAGCGTAGAATCGGTTAAAGAAAACGATTGCGGAGAGTAATCAAAGCTCACCTTATGGTTTTTTAGGCTGGGATCATTCTTTATTCGGTGGGTTTTATGTGGATGAGTGGAATAAAGGCATCGTGCCTGAAAAAGGGCGCTGCCCTTTTTAAAACCCGAAAAGCCT
>JAYTJV010000053.1:0-4531 GCA_043730825.1 Pseudobdellovibrionaceae bacterium | reverse complement strand
TTCATATTGCCTAAGGCTGACGCAAGTTCGCGTTGAGTCAGGTTAGTTTCAATCCGCTTGTTTTTTAGGAAGTTTCCAAGATTTGTGAATTCAGTCATAGCGCTATCTTACGCTAAATGACTGTTTGCTATCAATAAAAATATTTTCTGCGTGTTAACTCTTCAACCAATAAAAGTTACATAATCTCATATTTACCTCCGAGCTAACGCCAAAAGTCAACATATGTGCATACATCAGTAACCAATTGAGTTCTTCAAGCATCACTTAAACGGTGAATTGATTAAAAAACTTTAGAGTGCTCAAATAAATTAAGAAATCTTAATAGATTATATCAAGTATAGAAAGTCTCATCATGTCTGCAAATGGCTTTATAGTTTATGCGATCATTTTTTTGGCATTTTCGGTTATCTCTGTTTTGCTGTCGAAACGATTTGGATTCGGATCTGTACTTGGATATTTAGTTGCCGGAATTTTGATTGGCCCTTCTGCATTTGGTTTAGTTCACGGAAGTGAAGATTTAGGGCATTTTGCAGAGCTTGGTGTTGTCTTTCTTTTATTTTTAATCGGTCTCGAACTTCAACCTAAAAGATTATGGTCAATGAGGCATCAGTTAACGGTCTTGGGATTAGGCCAAGTGGTCGGTTCGTCAGTTGTTCTTGGTTCTATTTTTCATTTTGTGATTGAAATGAGCTGGGTATCATCATTTGTTGCCGGCTTTGCACTCGCTTTATCTTCAACTGCATTTTCATTACAGTCTTTGATTGAAAAAGGTGAATTGAAAACACCTTATGGCCAAGGGACTTTTTCGGTTTTATTAATGCAAGATATTGTGGCAATTCCAGCATTAGCAATAATTCCAGCTTTAGGTATTCAGCAGCAGATCGGTGCCAATAGTGGTTACAATTTTGGATCATTTCTGGGAATTTTACTATTTGTCGCGTTTTTAATAATCTCTTCAAGAACCTGGGTTGGATCACTCTTTAGAGTTATCGCCCTTCACGGAAGTCGAGAAATTTTCACATCACTTACGTTGCTTTTAGTTTTAGGGGTTTCTTACTTCATGCATTTTATGGGTCTTTCCATGGGCCTTGGTGCATTTTTAGCCGGAGTCCTTTTAGCAGATTCTGAATATCGTCACGAAATTGAAGTTGATTTAGAACCTTTCAAAGCAATCTTGATGGGTTTTTTCTTTATCGCAGTCGGCATTACAGTTCCAATGGAAAAACTGGTTGAAGACCCACTTAGAATTCTAGGTTGGGTGGTAGCACTCATGACAGTTAAATTTATCATCATGTACGCAGTAGGAAGATTCGGCAAACTAGGTCACGAAAATTCCAAAAGGGCTGCGCTATACCTATCGCTCGGTGGAGAATTCGCTTTCGTTATTTCTTCCCTAACCTTGAAGACGACATTACTAACCTTGGAGCAAGCAAGTACGATTAATTTAGTTGTGACCTTTTCAATGGTGCTGACACCTTTCCTTTTATTTTTACAAACCAAATTAGATGAAAGAAGTCAGACCAAAAAACTAGCGTTCGACACATATGACAAATTTGATTTAACCGACTCGCAGATTATCATTGCTGGCTTCGGTCGATTTGGGCAAGTTTTCGGTCGATTTGGGCAAGTTTTCGGTCGAATACTAAGGGCTCAAGGCATACCGTTTACAGCTATTGATCACGATCCAGATCAGATTCAACTTTTAAGAAAATTCGGCAACAAAGTTTATTACGGGGACTGTTCCAGAGAAGAAATTCTTCACGCGGCGGGAGCTCAGAACGCGAAGTATATAGTTGTTGCAATCGATGACGTAAATGTGTCGGTTGAAACTGTCGAAGTCATAAAAAACAAATTCCCCAATTTAAAGGTTTTTGCCAGGGCTCGAAACCGTCAGCATGCTTATGAATTAATGGATTTAGGAATTCGGCACGTAAAGCGGGAAACAATCGACTCAAGCATAAACTTTGTTGAAGATTTATTAGTCGAAATGGGTATGCCAAAGCAGCGAGCTCAGATCATAATTGAAAAGTTTCGACAGCATGATGAGGTATTGCTGCAACAGCAATACGTTAACCGTTTAGATGAAAAAGCTCTTATTAGCGCTTCAAAACTTGCAGTAGAACAACTAGAAAAAGTGATGAAAGAAGATTTAACTCAAAGTTACGTCAATTTCCCAGAAGAAAAAGATAATCAGGTCTGATATCATTCCAGCTCGATTGCGATATAAAATATTTACCAGGGAGATATAAGTTATGAATAAAAAAGATTTCAAAAAGCCCACTATAGAAGAACTTAAAAAACAATTGTCTGCCCTTCAATTTGAAGTGACACAAAACGAAGCGACCGAAAGGGCTTTTGAAAATGTCTACTGGGATGAAAAAAGAAAAGGGATATACGTCGATGTCGTTACCGGCGAGCCTCTCTTTTCTTCAGTTGATAAATATGATTCTGGTTGTGGCTGGCCAAGCTTTACGAAACCTTTAGATGATACAAAGATAAATAGAAAAAGTGATCATAAAATCGGTTATGAAAGAGTCGAAGTTAGAAGTCTTTTGGGCGATAGCCATTTAGGCCACGTATTTAATGACGGGCCTGGAAAAGACGGAAATCGTTATTGTATTAACTCGGCATCTTTGAGATTTATTCCCGCTGAAGACTTGGAAAAAGAAGGCTACGGCGAATACAAAAAATATGTCGATCAGAATAAAAATTAGTGATTCAAAGCGGAAGTTGAACCAAAAGATGTTTCTCTTGTCGCGACTGTAAAGAAACTTTTTTTCTTGGTTTCTGCAAAGCTTCAACATCTTCTCTTAGGTATTTTGGAAGATCGCGCTTACCTAAAACTGAATAGTCATGAACGATTAGCTCTTTCGCCTTTTCGTCACCGATTTCAAGTTCATCTTTTAGGAAAAGCCAAAGAGACTCGGTCAGATTTACAAGTGCAATACCATAAGAGTCCGCATGGCGTTTTTGCATGAAAGCGCTTAAGGAAAAGAAAGTTTCAAAAAGAGAACCACGAGTTTTTAAGAAAGCTGTAGTTGTATTAAAATTTCCACTGTTTGCAATCAAGTCCCAATACTTAGCAAATCGATTCATCTTCTGCATTTCAAGATAGCTAATGTCTTTCGTTTTTAAAATCTGAAATGGTGGTTGCTCGCTGTAAGCCATTTCAAAATTTTTGTCATGACGAATGACGGGCGTGCCCTTAAGTCGCTTCAGTATTCCGACTTGGATTTCATCTGGTGCTAATGCCGCAAGCGCATCAAATCCCTTACCAAAACTTTCAACGGACTCACCAGGAAGTCCAACAATGAGGTCAGCATGACTGTGAACTGTTGTTTTCTCTTTTAAGTATTTAAGGTTTTCTTCAATTCGAGTGTAGTTTTGACGGCGGCTTATGTTAGCGGCCACTGTTGGATTCCACGTTTGAATTCCGACCTCAAATTGAAGTGCTCCTGCGGGGAACTTCTCGATAAGTGCTTTTAATTCATCAGGTAAGCGATCAGGAACAAGTTCAAAATGCAAAAACAGATTCTTATCTGCGTGAGTTAAGAAGAACTGCATGATTTCGGTACTAATTTTCGGACTTAAATTAAACGTACGATCTACAAACTTAAAAGTTTTCGCGCCACGATCAATAAGTTGCTTCATTCCATTCAAGAATTTTTCTGTAGGAAAGTTTCGAACGGAAACATCAAGTGATGATAGGCAGTACTCACACTTGTAAGGGCAACCGCGGGAAGCCTCGACATAAATTGTTCGAGTCTTCAAATCAGCCTCAGAATAAAGATCATAGGGAAGTTCAATCTTAGAAATATCCGGCAACGGCCCAGAGATAATTTTTTTAGCGGGTTTTATACCTTGGAACCAATCGCGGCAGAATTCATAGAACAGGAAATCTGCTTCGCCTTTAATCACGTAATCAGTAAATTTAAATAGTTCCTGAGGCTCGGTCTCGTAGCTGATTTCAGGTCCGCCCAGAACGATCGTAATATGCGGAGCGACCTTTTTGATTGTCTGCACAACTTCTAAGGTTTGACGCGTATTCCAGATATAAACACCGAACCCTACGATCTCAGGCTCTTTTGCTAAGATTTTCTCAGCAATATCTTTCGGATTCTGAATGATTGTGAACTCGTGGATCTCTGTAACCTGCTGTAATTCCTTCAAGTTTGCATAAAGATAGCGAAGCCCGAAAGCAGCGTGTTGATACGTCGAATTAAGAGTTGTGAGAAGGATTTTTGACACCGCTATTTCTATAGCAAAAAGTTTGAAATAGGTCACAGGTTGAGTGTAGTTAATTGTAATGCAAAGAAAACTTTACTTTATAACCGCCCTTTTCCTTTTTAACCCTGCTTGCTGGGGTTGGTCCGCTTATAAGGCTAAGATTGGCGGCCAAGTTGCTTTTCCTTATCAAAGTTCAAATCCAACGGTTGAACTCAAAACCACTCGAAACATTAATCAGCAGTTATCCGAAGAATGTTATCTTTTCGCCTTTGCAGGCGCTTTAGAAGTCGCAAATAAGAATGCT
>JAYTJV010000052.1:0-42666 GCA_043730825.1 Pseudobdellovibrionaceae bacterium | reverse complement strand
CAGGCTTTTCGGGTTTTAAAAAGGGCAGCGCCCTTTTTCAGGCACGATGCCTTTATTCCACTCATCCACATAAAACCCACCGAATAAAGAATGATCCCCAATTAGGTCAGGCGACTAACTTCGTTAGCCAAATGATAAATAACAGCACTTTGATAAACAAAATTTGTTGTTGGCTATGTTTGGGAATAGAAATACGATGACGTAAACCTCTAGGGACGGAGTCACTGATGAAACAGGCATTGTTAGTTCTTCTATTTTTATTATCTTTTAACTTATCATTTGCAAGCGTTGGCGGATCTTGGATCGGCTGGCTTTACTGGAGCTATGATAATTCGCCCACTCGTTGTGATGCGACGATGGTTACGAAGCAGACTTCAACTAGTTTTCAAAGACTATCTGGAAAATTAGAGTGTGATATGGTTCGAATGGACATGGACCAGAAAAGTTGGACTTTGGATAATGGTAATATTCTTGAAGAGAATAAAGTTGTGGGTTCTTACACGGGAGATCATTTCCAATGGTCCGAAGATTACAGTCCAACAGTTAAGATTAAAGCTGAAATCAAAGTTGAAGCCCGCCACATGGATTACAGAGAAAAGTGGTTCAGAAAAAGCGACAATGCAGAGATCTACTACATTGAAGGACGCCTTTTTTTAAGGGATTAATCCACTCTTTTTATCTCAACATGTCATTTTACAAAATGAGGAGTTTGGGCATTTTTTGTAGCGGCAGGCTTCTCGATTATTTATCAGCGAGAAGTTGGTCGAACGACTTAAGTTCTCGAAGCTTAATTATTTAAAAGGTGTCAGTTTCAAAAGATCCAGAGCGCCAGCTACAATTTCTTCTTTTTTAGGAATTCCGGCTGTAGCCATATTTCCTAATGGGATGAAGCAATCATCTGCTGACACAATTTTAATTTTTGGAAATGTATCCAGTCTTTCCGCAAGGGCTGTAACAATGGCTTCGCTGAAGCTACCAGTTTTACGGCACTCTTCGACAATCAAAACCTTTTTAAAGTTTTTTGCTACACCAGCAACTTTGTCCCATTCGACTGGTGAAAGCCATCTAAAGTCTAAAATTTTTGATTTTACTTTATACTTTGTTCTGAGTTCTGTCTCTGCCTGCCTAGAGAAATAATAACCATTTCCGTACGTTAGAATAAGTAAGTCCTCGCCTTCGCCCCACAAATTGAAATGACCAAGCTCAGTCATTTCGCCAGGCCTAGGATAAATATTCGACCATTCTTTATCGCCTTCAGTATTTAAATCACGAGTCATGTAAAGCGCGATAGGTTCAATAAAAATGCAAATCCGACCATTTTCGTAGGCTTCTTGAACACAAGTCCGCATCATCTTGACGGCATCGGCGCCATTTGATGGCACCGCAATAATAATTCCAGGAATATCTCTGAATACTGAAAGCGAGTTGTCATTGTGGAAATGACCACCAAAGCCTTTTTGATAAGCTAAGCCAGGAATTCTAACGACCATGGGATTCGTAAACTGTCCTTGTGAAAAAAACGCCAAAGTAGCAGCTTCACCGCGAATCTGATCTTCAGCATTGTGGAAGTAAGCTAAAAATTGGATTTCACAAATAGGAAGTAAGTTATTGTGGGCCATTCCAATTGCTGTTCCCAATATTGAGGTTTCATCTAAGGGAGTGTTGAAAACCCGTCTGGCACCAAATTTTTTGTGTAGACCTTCTGTAATATTGAAGACGCCACCTTTTTGCGCGACATCTTCTCCGAAAATTAAGCTATTTTTGTACTGAAGCAGAAGGTCACTTAAACCAATATTAATAAGTTTCGCCATATGGAAAGGCTGATTCAATCTTGAGTAATCCCGGTCAAATAATACTTCACGCGCTGACTCTGAAGAGAGTTCGGGAGATTTTTTTTTATTCTTACAGGCCATAAGTGAAGATTTAATCTCTTGCTGGGTTTTAATCATCGGATGTATTAACGCAGCAACGGCGGCTCTTCTGACTTGTTGTCGAATATTTTCATAAATTTTTATCAACTCATCTTTTGTAGCCAAATTATTCTCTAGCAGTATTCGAGCCGTATGGAGAAGGGGATCATTCGATTCCGAACGTTCTACATCTTCTAGATTATTATAAGTACTTTCAACATCAGAGCTTGCATGCCCGAGCAATCGAACTGTTTTCATATGCAGAAAAACTGGTTGTCGTCTGATTCGCGCAATGCTTTCAGCATCCTTGGCTTTTTTATAAGTATCTAAGATGTTGAGTCCATCACATTGTAAATAATGAATATTGGATCTTTGTTTAAAACTTTCTTCCACCCAGTTTTGAGGAGTCGGAACCGAAATCCCAAATCCGTTATCTTCGCAAATAAAAACAATAGGCATCGGTACACTTTGATGGGCTACCCACTCGGCGGTATTAAATGCACTTAAAGCAGAAGCATGATTAATTGAGGCGTCGCCAAAACTACAAAGAATGATGCTTGTATCTGGCAGTTCGCTTCTAACTCCTAAATCACTTGCACGTTTAATTGAAAATGCAGCACCGACTGCCTTCGGTAAGTGAGATGCGATTGTACTTGTCTGTGGCGGAACAAAAAGTGGCTTGCTGCCAAATACTTTATGTCTTCCCCCTGCAATGGGATCATCTCCAGAACCTACAAAAGACAGCATAAGGTCATGTAACGCATTCGAATCTGGAAGTTGCTTATACCGCTCAATCATCATGGCGCAACTCCGATAATGCAGGAATGCCATATCGGTATATCGAAATGCTTTTCCAAAGGCTGCATTGCCTTCATGGCCAGAACTGCCAATCGTGTAATGGCATTTACCTTCGTTTTTAAGGATTCTAGCTTGTAAATCAAGATGGCGGCTCATCACTTGGCTGTTAAATAGTTCTAAAATCTCATCTCCAGAAAGACCAGACTGTGACAATATCGCTGGGGTTTGAGATGGCGGGAGCTGCCCTTCCTTCACTAAGCGAATAAAGTTTTGATCTACAATGTCAGCGCGATTATACATTTAGTGCCCTCTGGCTGTAGCTTGGGTTAAGTCCAAGGAAATTTAAACAAGTTTGATGCGTGGTTCTTCCTTAATCCATGCACTCATATTTATTGCAGATGCAAACTGAAGCGATGTTTCAACATCATTATACCAAATTTCATAGTCACGTCGGAAAAGCATATAACCATCTCGAATAATGTAATAAGTTACAGGTGCATTTTGACTGAACGGTAAACTCAAAGTATCTTTTATTTTTTCATCAAAAAGAATGAACTGATTTCCTTCATATTTTTCAGCAAAACCTTTAAAATTAATCAATAGTCTGTCAGAATCTGTAGCTTTGCCATTAGGTAACATGCAGAAAAGAAGATTATGTTTTTCAAGTAGAAGCTTGAATTGATCGTCTGAAGATACCGTTATTTGCATTTAAAGATTATCCTTCGGTTCAAGAAGTTTAATCATTTTATCAATGGGTATTGTGAAGTCTTCGTCTGCTAGCGGGAATCTTTCCGCTAGCTCGAGTCGATATTTTGAATGTAATTCTTCAAATTGTTCGAAGCCATGTAATTTAGGTCTTTCTTCTAATTCAGGATATTCTTCAGAATACATTCGAAATTTGCTGGTTCGTGTTCCCAGTTTTCCAACAACTCGATTATTTATCAATTCTTGAAGTAATCCATTGTACTTAATAAAACTCAGCATTTGTTCCGGAATATACTGAAAGAATGCTGGCACAGCAGGTTTTTTCCTAAACATAAAATATCTAAACAACGAACATAGCCGATCACTTTCGACATAATGCCATGGAGTAGGCAAGTAGGGTGTGACTCCAGGGACATAATCTTTTGGGACAATCTTTTTTAAGTAAGGATCACCTTGCGCAATAACGGGAACTCCATCAACTTGTTCCCCAAGCCATAGGCAAGCGGCCAATTGCGGACTCACGTTGTGGCATAGATCAACAATCTGATACATCTCTTGAGAACCCCAGAACTTTGAAATATTAAGATTAAAAGTTTTGTATGGGAGATCATGCATTTTACAGAAATTGAACGCGTAGTTTATATCGTGAATGTTGGAATCATTTTCATATTTCATAATTGCAATTTCGACTGGAACTTTTGCCTCAAGAAAACTTTTAAGACAAACTTCACTATCGATGCCGCCACTGTAAAGCACCCACACCTTGTTGCCTCTAGCTGCTTGGTGAATTTCCCAAGCTGCCTTTACATTAGCTTGTCGCCATGAGGTAAGATCAGTTTCTGCTCTGCCGTATTCCGTGACGAATTTTTGCATTGGTGAGGTCCGATTTAAATACCAATCTTTATGATCATATCCGAATTTAAAGTGATTATTCTTTGTATACTCAAACATTTTCGGCCTTTTCAATTGGAACTGCGAAAAGTTTAATTTTTTCAAGCTCCGTTAAGTTAATAGCACCATCTAAAAAAATAACCCCACGAAAATGCGAGCAGGGGTCAGCTCCATGGCGAAGCTTCGATTCGTTAAACATATAAAAGTTGTTTCCAGGTTTGAGATAATATTTCATCCCCTGATGACGAAAATAACCATTGCCATTATTGCCGACTAATTCTGAAAGGGGAATTTTAATTGTAAGACATTTTTGAGCCTGATGAAGTGGTTCTGCGAAAAAATCGTGGAACTGCTCGGTTTTTAAAAAGTCCCGAAATAAAGAATTATTTTTGAATTCCAGCTTATCGCAATGTTCACGCAATGATTCCTTAGGTTTTTGAATAAATATTTTAATTCTTGTCGGCGAATAAAAAGACTTTAGAGGAGAAATAAGTTCCTGGACCAAATTTGTTAGCGGTGTTGAAAAGTACTCCCAAGAGAGCTCTAGATTAAGTCGATTGTCATAAGCATCCATATCGGCAAGGCTTTTACTGCCCCGAATTGGGTAAGTATACCAACTATTAGAATCGGTTCCATTTTCAACAACTTCACGAATTATCGATACTTGCTTCGAAGAATCGATTTGAAAAGGGAGCTGCATGAGAAGTTTATCACGAAGTAAATTTTCACTCAAAGTTTCCATCAGGTTGTATAGTATATTTGATTGCCAAAGCAGCGCAAACCAGAAGCGGGGCAACAATCATTAATGTTGCATGGCTGTAGGAACTTTGTTGGTATCAAATTAGAAGGTAGCGTCAAATGATGTCCAAGAAAATGCTAGCTGATAAATTCATAAAACTTCATCTTGAGCAGTATGGCCTCAATGGGACAAATACTCAAAAAAACCCACCGGCTCAATTTCCAGTTTTTACGGCACCTTTAGATTTCAAAATTAAAAATAATGAACACGTTAACTTTGGTTATAATGGCCAAGTTTTTAACTGGAGGGAAAGCTCCACCTGTATGTTTTGGGTCGATTATGGAAAATTTGAGAATCGGGCAGGAAATTTTGTCAGTGAAATGGATAGAAGTCTTAAGATAATTGCTAAGAATTCGAAAACTTTTAGTGTTCCATTTTTCGGTTCAAATTTTAGCCAAATATTATGTCTATTACTGGCAAAGACTAGTCAGAATTATAAAATTTGTGTGCCAGCCTGTACCGATTTCGATGCTCTCAATTTTGTGGAAGAGTTTTTAGCTCTATATAACAAAAGCTCCACCTCATACCAAAAGATCGAAAAAATTGAGTTTCGTAAACAAGAATTCGAGACCTTTCTAAGTGATATGACTAAGCAGGTTAGATGTGCAGATCCGATTGCTGCATTCTCGACCTTTATTGGTACACGTTCAGCGCATCCACATATTTATCAATCCCCGTGGCCACATATTCGAGATGAAAACTTTGATACAATTTCTGGCCATGCAGTAGGTCCAAGCAATTGGTCAGTTGTTGATAACGAAAGCAATTTTGCAGTTACCCGCTACCTGATGAAAAATCGGCTCGATGGTATTCCTAACTTATTCTATTCTTATCCAGGCATTCTGGCTGCATTATTTAACGAACCAGATTGGAAAAGCTGGCTTAAAGAAAGTTCCAGCTCTTTGAGTCGCCAGGCAAATGCCGATAAATTTATAAGCGAAAAGTTTTTACGTACACTTTTTCCGGAGGTCCGCTATTCAAATTCTTGGGCAGCAGCAAATGAATATTTCGAAAACTTCAAGGAAGAGCTTTTGGCAAAGTATCCAAAAGCTAACGAGGCTTGGTTAACTCCACTAAATAGATTAATTGAAAAAATGGGTATCAATTACGATTTCAAATTTTGTCAAAATGAAGAAATCTACGGCACTGTTTTTAGTGATCAATTTGGTGAGCGATGAAAAATACAGTCGAATATAAAATCATCTCATTTGAAGAGTGGCGAATTTCCGTCCAACCAATGTGGAGCTGGATTGAAGATCATCATTGGATTCCCATCATAAATAATCCATATGGTATGATCCAATACGCAGGTAAAGAAGTTTTTTCCAAAGTCATTCAATTCCCAATAGCAGCATTCGTTGATGGCCAACAAGTTGGCTGGTCACTGGTATATAATATATCCGATACTGTAATACGTGTTCGTGGCGTGTATGTTCTCCCTGAAGCGCGAGGACTTGGAATAGGTACGGGTCTGTATGATTTTGCACTTAGTCTCTGGCCAGAACCTTGGTCGCATTATATTGGGTACTATGATGCCAAATCATTAAAGCATTTCGAGAAGACTTGGGATTTGAAGCCACTTCCACAATTTACGTGGAGAGTTAGGGTCATTCCAACGACAAATCAAACAGGTGAGCCAATTCACTTGGCGTATAAGAAATTTAGATAATTAAAAGGAAAATTTCTTTTTATCTAAATTACCAGCGGTAATAAGACAGACTGTAATCGTATTTTCTGAGTTAACATCATTTGATAATTTATAATAAGCGGCGATTACTGTTGCGGCTGAAGGCTCGACACGAACCCCGCCTTTGGAACTTAAAAATTTCATAGAATCAAGAATTTCACTTTCGGAAACGCAAATAACCTGATCAACATGCTTGCGCAAAATTTCTTGATACTCTTGCCGAACCATAGGTGACCTTAGAGAGTCCGCAATAGTTGAATTACTTTCACTAGCGATTCCGGATTTACCATAAAAAAGACGATAGAAATCATTTGCGATTTCAGGTTCTGCGCCAATAATTGAAACGTTTTTCCCCATGAGCTCTTTGAGTGCAATACTGCAACCAGCTAGTAGAGCACCGGAGCCAATTGGACAAATAAATCTTAAGTGAGATTTGTTTTGGGATTTCAAAATCTCTTGAAGTTGAATAAATATTTCTAAACCAATTGTTCCTTTGGCGGCAACTTCATGACAGCGATCTGCTAAAAATAAGGGTAGCTTGCCTTCTTGTACTGCAATTTCTTCAACTATTTGATAACGTTCTTTTTCACTGAAGCCTTTTTGAATAATCGAAATGTTCGGTAAATCTGTTGTTTTAAGACTTTGAATTTTCTCTTCTACGGCGTCCTCAGGAATCACGATCGTCATATTAATATTTCTATTAAAAGACTGTAGGGCATGCAAAAATCCCCATGCTAGGTTACCCGGGGTTGTAAATACCAAGCCACGTTCAAAATGTTCTTCGGAAAGATGAGAAAAAATTCCCAAGGCTGCGCGTACTGTGAAGCTATTGGTAATTTGAAGATCTTCTCTTTTTAAGAAAATTGAATCACTCGCGTGTTGAGAAATCCACGGGCTATGTTCTAGTGGTGTAATCTTAAGATAAGGGGATAACGCCGTTGAAAACCGCTTTATATCCTCAAGACTTACTAAAACATTCTCTTCGGATAAAGCCATTCCGTCCTTTTAGGCCGTAAAAACCATATTTTGGACGCGCCATCACTAGCGGATTCACGTCTTCACTCGCCTACCAATATCTTTGAGAACCTTACGACAGTCAACGATAGCGAAAAAATCGGATCCGCTCAGAATGACTTATTGTGATAAGAAACGGGACCTGGCACTCTGTGGAAGTGAAAACGAAAGCATTTACTTCTGTTAGCTTCTCAAAAGGAATATTGAAAGCACTTAACGAGTTGGATTTTGTCGACATGACTCCGATTCAGGCTGTTTGTATTCCTGCTTTTTTGGCTGGACATGATATTGTTGGCCAATCCAAAACTGGCACTGGAAAAACGGCAGCCTATGTACTTCCGATACTTCAGAAAGTAAAAAGTTATGAGCATCACCCGCAAGCTCTGATTTTAAGTCCTACCAGAGAACTATGTGATCAGATCTTACAAGAGTGCCGAAAGTTTTCTAAATATTTAGAGAGCCTTCGAACAGCTGGATTGATCGGCGGCCAGTCATATCCGGAGCAAGTCGAGACTTTAGCAAAAGGAATTCATCTGATTGTCGGAACCCCGGGTAGAACTTTAGAACTTATTAAAAATAAAAAGCTGGATGTGACTAAGTTAAAAATTCTGGTATTAGATGAAGCCGACAGGCTTTTAGAAGAGGGTTTTGCCGACGAAATGACGGCGATTATTAACGAATTACCGAAAGATCGGCAAACTGCTTTCTTCTCTGCGACAATTCCTAAAAGCATGGAAGAATTAAGCCGCATACACCAGAAGAACGCGAAGAGAATTACAGCACTTGAAAGCGATCAAAACACATCCCACGTTGAGCAATATTTATATAAGTCAGAAAAACCAGATAAAGTTCAAACTCTAGTTGAAATTTTGCAAAACTACCCATCGAAAAGCACGCTTATTTTTTGTCGGACGAAGTTAGCAGTCGACGAAATAGGAGATACTTTAAAACAAAGAAACATTCAATGCGAAGTTCTGCATTCGGATCTGAAGCAAATAGAACGAGATCACGTCACAGCTAAATTTCGCAGCGGTAGCCTTCAAGTTTTAGTAGCTACTGATGTGGCGGCCAGAGGACTCGATATCGAAAAGCTGGAGCTTGTGATAAATTTTGACCTCCCGTCGAGTTCTGATATCTATATCCATCGAATTGGCAGGACTGCGCGTGCTGGGCGAAGCGGGGTAGCAGTATCAATTGCAACGGAATATGAAGCGGAATTAGTAAGTGAAATTGAAAAAGCGACAGGCGTAAAAATGAGTCGGAAAAACTAAACTGAGGAAGATGTTATTTCATTTTCGGCTTTCTTAGATTTCAGAATAATATTATTTCTATCTGAATAAATGTCGGCAATACCTGAAAATGCTAGCAGAAACTTTTTACTGACTGCATTTAGGTCAGAAAAATTGCAGTTAGCTAACAGGATCGCGCCATCGGGTCTAATGTTCATCCATGCGCCAATAAATAAAATTTCCCAATTATGGATAACACAACTGAAATCAATCGCCAAAAGAGAGCAAGGTTGTGGATAATTGTTTAAAAAATAAATTGGGTCTGCATTTTGAATATGAATTTCATTATTTATTTTATTTTTTCCAATCCAAGTAATCTTTGACGATTCATACGACTGTTGCAGTTTTAAAAAATCGGTAGGTTCTAGATATTTTATTTCAACTCTGTGATTTAAATCCAAGAAAGTGCGGCAAACCGTGTAATCGTTTTGCTGATGAGCTAATCGTAGTATGAATTCTAAAAGTTTAACTTCTTCTTTTGGTAACGCTATAATTTCATGTTTCTTCTTGAGTACTGCGTTGTACCACTCAAATTCATAATCGTCCCAAAAGCTGTGATTATGGATGTGACATGTCGCTGTTATGCTTTTCTTTTGAATAAAAACTTCTTTGCCGAGCCTAGTGTAATTCAATTCACGACGATATCCCGCTAAAAAAGTCTCGATTGATGATCTTGCAATTAAGTCTTCAGGGAATCGCGCAGGAAGTGGCCAATAGTCGTCAAATATCAAAAACCCGTTGGGCTTTAAAAGAGGCCACGATAATACCGCATCTTGTATAACTGATTTCATGTCGTGAGCTGCATCAACATAAATAATATCAAATTGCTTCCCTTGTAACTTTATTAGTCCTTCAAAAGAAGTTTTAGAAATCAGATTAATTGATGATTTCTTGCCACTTGCAGAAATGTTTTTCTTCAGGCGAGTTCTTGCAGGCTTTTCGGCAACATCAATGCATGTCGCGCGCGAGCTTTTTGAAGTCAAAATATGATCTAACATCCATAATAATGATCGACCTTCAAAAGTACCAATTTCTAAATATCTTAAATTAGGCCGACCTTTTAAATGTCCAAGAATTTTATTTCGAGCTTCAATTTCTTCAGCCGAAAACCATTCATTCGTGAAAACGTATTTGCCAGAAGATGGAGCAACTTGCTCTACTTTTTTAGAGATACTTTTAGAAATAAAAAAAGAAGACAGCATAAATTCATTCTTTATGATTATGGGTATTAGTCAAAAGAAAACACAGTATCTACTTGAATCGCTTTGATAGTTGATTTCAAAGCCCGTAGTAATCGAAAATTTTCCTAACATGATAGAACTCTTCTGCCAGGTGGAGTGGGTCCTCGGGCAAGTAAAGGGGGTCAGCTTTCGATTTGGTATGAATTTTTCTTAGTTTATGTCTGGCAGTTTCCCAGTAACGCTCTTGCCAAAGCGGATTAGT
This sequence comes from Pseudobdellovibrionaceae bacterium, assembly GCA_043730825.1. Classification (GTDB taxonomy): domain Bacteria; phylum Bdellovibrionota; class Bdellovibrionia; order Bdellovibrionales; family Bdellovibrionaceae. Next base: position 32,130 of record JAYTJV010000052.1, on the reverse strand, counting down.
AACTCTAGTAAAGAGCTCATTAATTTCAAGGCCTCTTTGGACAGCCTGTTTATTAATTGATTTTTGATTTGGGAGAACAAAATCGACAGCAGCTAAGATATCATCGTAATGAATCGTTTCGAGAGCATAATAGGTAGTGGCGAATAGCGAAAGTAAGTATCCACGATATTCTTCTTTCGACTTATTTTTGAATTTTAAAATTCCTGCAGATCTGTAAATGACCTTCATTCTTTCAAATACATACGAATTTTTTGTACCTAGTTCATCACCCAAAGCCAAATCCAAAATCACAACAAGGCTTTCTGCAAAATTTAAGTAACGACAAAGATCTCTTTCCTCTTTCGGCGCAGGCGGAAGGAGGCGCCAAATAACTCGGTGATTTTGTTCGTGAAAAATCGAAATTTCATTAAATCTTACAAGCGCTTCGACTTCTTGCTCGGGATCAGATACTTCATGGAAATGGTCTTTAAACCAGAGCAATTCTGTTAATGATGGCGTGAATGAAATTTCGTCTTTGAAAAGATCTTGTGCGCTGAGTCCCCGCATCGTGGAACAAACTTTTCCGGTGTATGTTCCTCCTAACGAAAGATAAAGTTTGCGACTTTTAAGATATAAACTGCTTGCGGTAAGCAACTGGTTATCAAAAGGATAATCCTCAAGAGTAAACTTATCTAGTTTCTTCGATGTTCGTAGGGCAGAAAGAATTTGAACATCCTTAAGAAAATATCGTACTTTTTCTGATTTAATTTGTCTTAAGGATGTTTTTTTCAATATCGACCTAGCTTAGTTGCCCTTTGTTTTAGCTTTTTCTTTTTTCTTGTCCTGTTTTTCTTTTGTAGTCAGTTTTGCTTTGCCCTTAGTCTCTTTATTCTTTTCTCCGCCTTTAGCCATTTCAAATCTCCTTTATTGAACAGTTAAGTACTTAAAAACTATAACAAAATACAGCGATTTCCAACCTTTGATTCAATTTGCACAGTAAAATTACTGGCGAGCTAAAAACTGACCATTATATATTGGTGAATTAGGCAATAGAACTTTTTCTTCCATTACTTTTCCACTTTCATCAAACAAAGTAGCAACGGGGATAGAAGTAATATTTTGCACGCGACTTCTTAATTTTCCATCAACTGTCATTTCAATAAGACCAGTTGCTGTCTCATTCAAAACGACATGCTGAATGACCGTCTGATTAGAATTTAAAACTTTAATAGTGGATTTCTTTAATCCTGTGCCGGGTTGGATTTCGTGATGAACTTGATAAAGCTTCTCACCGTCTTTGAATTCGTATTTTCCACCAGAAACTTTACCCTCCCAAAAATCAATTGTATTAAAAATGACCATATCGATTAGTATCGTCACTGCAAAAACAACTGAAGTCAGAATATAAAGAACGATACGCAAAATGATATTATTCGAATTTAACCAGCTAGCGTATTTTCTCGTAAGCTTGAATCCGCCGGAAGCGCAGCCAGATGTAATTGCCATGATCGTACATGCTAGAAACGAACCTACGTAAAAAAGGGTCTTTGACCAATAACGTTGCATGAATTCCTCTTTGTTAAAAGTTAAGGGGCTATCCCCAAATTTCTATAAGTTCACCATGGGTACCTTACCAAGTAAACTTTTGAGAGAATGTGCCAGCCTTTGACTAGGTCTCAAGTCTAGTATTCAAGAGTCGTATTAACTCAAAACAGGTTAAATCTTGGCATTTAGGAGTCTATTTATTTGCTGCCTAAAATTAGTTTTATGCTAAATTAAAAGAATGAAAAAATATTTTTTAAATTTCGTTGCGGGGTTTTTATCTACTCTTATTTTTCACCAGGGACTTTTGGGACTCATCTTTCTGGCCGGTGTCGCTTTAGTTAGACCTTACAATATGAATCCAACTGAACCACTAGGAGTGCCAGCGGTTTTATCGTTAGCTTTCTTTGGCGGTCTTTGGGGAATACTAATCGGCTTTTTAATCAAAAACGATACAAAGGCTAAGTTTTGGATCAAAGCAATTCTATTAGGTGCAGTAGGACCGACAGCGATCGCATTTTTAGTGGTTTTTCCACTAAAAGAAATTGCAATCAACCCTGTCATGATTCCATTTGGACTGCTGCTAAATGGGATGTGGGGATTTGGCCAAGGTCTTTTTATGAAGTTACTTTTTAGAAAATAACTTTTACGGTAGGTATTTTTTTAAATCGTTAAAGCCGCCAATAAGTTTCCCTTTGTGGAAAACCTGTGGAAAAGTCGGCCAACCGCTCCAAAGTTTAATTGCAAGGCGTTGCTTCCACTGCGACATATAGCTTCCTTGTTCAATATACTTAAAATTTAAATCTTTAGCGTTTAAGTGTTTTTTGGCCTTTATAACAAAAGGATTTCCAGTCATTCCAACGATGACCCATTCATTTTCTTTAATAGAGTTTTCAATATTGACGATCACATCACGATGAAAATTTCCAATGATTTGTTTAACTTCACTATGAACTTGGTTTTCAGATAAAGTCGGGCGCATGAATTCTCCTCGCAATTGTTTATTTGAGTTGCCGCTGTAAAAGTTGATAGTAAAGACCTTGCGTTTGACTAGCAAGATCTTCGTGTTTACCCGTTTGCACAATCTGACCTTCGTGAACTACAAATATAACGTCTGCATCTCTGACCGTCGCAAGTCTATGGGCGATAACTAGAGTCGTTCGACCTTTCATTAGCCGATACAGGGCATCTTGGACCAATTGTTCACTAGCAGTGTCTAGATTGCTTGTGGCTTCGTCTAAAATAAGAATTTTAGGATTTTTTAACAGCGCTCTAGCGATGGCAACACGCTGCTTTTGTCCTCCGGAAAGTTGAAGACCTTTTTCACCGACTCGTGTAGCAAGGTCTTCCGGGAAAGAATTTATAAACTCCAATGCATTGGCTGCTTTCGCTGCATTCTGAATTTCTATATCGGTCGCATTTGGTTTTCCATAGCGAATATTTTGTTCGATTGTTGAAGAAATCAGAATTGGTTCCTGCGAAACAATTCCGATCTGATCTCTTATCCAAGTAGTCCTTAAATCCGACAGTTTGTGATTATCTAAAAGAATCGTTCCAGTAGTTGGTTCATAAAACCTTGGAAGCAGACTTGCTATCGTTGATTTGCCACTTCCAGAAGAGCCAACAAGTGCTGCCATTTGCCCTGGAAGAATTTTAAAACTAATTCCTTTTAAGACTTCAGCATCTGATCTTGTCGGATAACTAAAATAAACATTACGAAATTCAACAGAACCTTTTAAGTTAGTATCCTCTAACCCCTCATCAGCAACTGCGGGCAAGCGTTCCATAATTTCAAATACTCGCTGACTTGCCCCAATGGCGGACATCAAATCACCCCAAAGGCCACCTAGGCTACCAACTCCAATTGCGACTAAAGCTAAATACAAAAGGAACTGAGTAATATCTCCAGCGGACATTCGATCTTGAATAACTTCCCGGCCGCCGTACCAAAGAACAAAGCAAATCGCGCTTGAGCCAGCAATCATCGCAACACCTATGAATTCGCCGATCGCCCGGATTCTTTTTTTGATAAACATCAACGCGTGTTCCATGGAATTTCGATAGCGATCAACTTCTGCAGGCTCTTGTCCGAACGATTTAACTGTCCGAACGCCAGAAATTGTTTCTTCGGCCACAATACTAGCTTCCGCCAATGACGCTTGAGATTCTTTTGAAAATTTTCGAATTCTTTTACCAAAAAGTGCAGCAGCTAAAGCAATCGGTGGAATTAAAAGCAACATAAGAATTGAAAGGCGCCAAGAGGTAAAAAACATAAAGATCATGCCGCCAATTACCTGGCCTAAGTTTCGAAGTCCCATCGAGATATTAACGCTGACGGCATTCTGCAATGTTGTGCAATCAGAAGCTAGCCGACTCATGAGTTCACCAGTTCGATTGAAATCGAAAAAAGAAACTTCTTGAGATAAAATTTGTTTGTAAAGCCGTTGTCTAAGTCGAATTACAATTCTTTCGCCACTTAGAGTGAATAAGTAATAACGAAGACTCGAGGTTATACCTTGAATTATGAATGCTAAAAAAAGACCAATTGAAACTTGAAATAAAAGGTCTAAGCGTTTCGGGGTTAAAACATGATCGATCATCCAGCGCATGAGTTGCGGATAAACAAGACCAGCAGCGCTTGAAATAACAAGGAAGAGGAGTCCCCAAAGTAAGGGTTTGGTTTCGCCGCGAACGAGAGATAAAAGACGGGATATAGTCGTGCGATTCATAGCCAAGAATGTCTATGAATCAACAATCAAGATCAATCAAATCTGGTTTTTGATGGGATAGCGCGCGATGTTTAGTAGTGTGGCGGCTTTTCGTTGCCAGGACCAACAATGTCTTGCGTCGACTTTTCGAGTTCTTTGTAGCGTTTAATAAATTCCGCTAGCGTTTTTTGAATTTGCTCGAGTGCAACTTGTTGCTGATAAAGAACAGTATTGAGCTCATCAGTTAGAGCTTCTTGGTGTGCAACTTTAGTTTCGATATTGATAATTCGTTCTTCAGACATGCTGCGGAGTCTAAACCAAACAGTTTATTTTTTCGCCTAAAAATCTCTAACCATGTAAAAATACTAATGATCTAGGACAGAAAAATTCGTTTTCAAAAACCAATATTAATTATAGGCGAAACTTTGAAAAATCCTTCCTGGTAGAAATTGAGTAGTCCAATTTGAATACCAGATAGATTTTGTGTCACATTAATTAGGCCGATCTGAAAACCACGAACTGCGCGAGCTTTATTATAAAGTCCAACCTGTAATCCATAGATCGTTGTGCTTGGACTAATGTTAGCTAAAGCCAGTTGAAGTCCTACTACACTTGATTCGGCTGAATTATAGTTTGTACCAAGAGCAGCTTGAATTCCGAATACGCGGGTTTTTTGGGTATTAATATTAGCGATTCCGGCTAATTGAAGTCCTGTGATTGTCGCCATACCCTTTGTATAATTAAAAAGGCCAGAGACTGCAGCGCCCGTAAATTTGCCGGTGGTGATATTGCCTAAGAGTCCTACGTCAATACCCGCGACATCTCTGTTAGTCCCATAAAGTAAACTAACTCGGGCACCCATTACGTCGTAATTATTTGGAGGGAATTGGATCGGTCCACCAATTGCGATTCCAATTGGTGAAACCGCGGCATTGGTATGAACACTTAGAAACAGACCGAATAAGATAAGGAATACTGAGGTGTTTTTCATGCCTGTATCGTACGCAATTAGAACTAAAAGAGAAAGTCAGGCCCAGACCTTAGGCTTGCTTACTGCGAGAACCTTGTTTCACTTTTTTCTTAGGAACGGGCATTAAAGGAATATGGGGTCTATCTTCAGTTACAACTAAAATGGTTCCGTATTTCCTTTGGCCGTTAAAACGATCAATTCCATCTAAAGCTTCCTGACGGGTGCTCATTTCAACATAACCTACGCGGTAATCGTTTCCACGAGCTGACTTTACTTCTACTAGTGCATTTAAAACTTCGCCAACTGAGCTAAACATGTCGTTTAAAAGCGCGGAGTCTACGATTCCATCTAAATTTTGTATGTAAAGTTTTTTACCCACTAAGCCTCCTGAAGTTAGCTTGAGAAAAGCCAGAAAAAAAGCCAGACACTTCATAAGAATTGAACATAAAGTTCAGAAGCTTGTGAGGTGTATGAACTTAAAATTTAAGTTGTCTCATTATAGCACAAAACAGGCATTCTACCTATAGGTGATTTAATGAAAAGTGGGTCCCAAATCGCTACAGTTGGCTATTGGGACTTCTTCAGGAGTCGCATCGCGAACAGAGATCGCTTCTATTTCAAAAACAAGATCTTGGCCAGCAAGTGGATGGTTCCCATCAAGGGTTATTGTTTCAGAATTCATATCAATAACTCGGAACAGTTTCTTACGACCATCAACATTTAATGCAATCGGCAATCTGTTCTTTTTTGCAGTTTTCATCGCGGGAAAATCTTGTCGTGGCATTGTCAAAACCATTTCAGGATCATAAAAGCCATAGGCTTGAGCAGCGTCCAAAGTGATGAGACGTTTTTCACCAGCTTTTAAATTCTCTAAGCCTTTTGATAAAGCAACAAGTTGATCAGCTGGGACATTTTGGCCACCAGTTAAAATATCGTGATTGAATGTAGAACTGATAACTTTTCCAAATTTATTTTTAACCGTACAATGAAACGAAACGATTTGAGCTTTCATAACGATTTCCTTTCTTGGAAACGGCCAATACAGTTCAAGGTCAGAAATTAAAAAAGAATCAATTTGCTGGTCTAAATCCGAGAGACGGAACATACAAAGACTTGTCGTCTGCGAGAAGATTCGGGAAACATGGACTGTGGGCGTCCGCGACTTGCTGTCCGCAATTAACCATACGCATCTTTAATCAGCCTATATAAAAAAAAATCAGAAGGCGAGCATTATCTGAGCTTGAAAAGGAACTGCATGCGCCGCAACTCTGTCGGGTTATTGTCTGAAAACCATGGATTCATCGATAAATCCTTATATGCGAGCTCATAAAAACTTTTTGCGTCTTCAGTTCGTTGCAGAAGCTGTAGGCATTCAGCAATCTCTAAAAATACGTATCCGTTAACTCGACCAAGAATACTGAGATCATTCTTTAGTTGAGTCTGTACATCAAGAGCTTCCGCGACTCGATTTAAGCCTCGTAGAGCTCTGCCGACACACCAGCGAATCATGTATAAATCTGAAGTTTCACCATTTCCACGCGGTCGAGCCAACGCCTTATTAAAATTTTCGAGCGCTTCTTCAAAACGGCGAAAGTCAAAACAATGCCAGCCATTCAAAACATAAAGTTGTGTTAACCAAAGTTTTCCTTGTTCGTCATGAGAACTTTCGGCTAACGCTAAAGCTTTTTGTAACCATTCGTTCTGAGATTTTCTTGGTTGGCAAAGTGACAGCATAATGGCTGCATCAACCGCAAAGAAATCTTCTTTAGTTTCAGTAGACATGTTCCAAGCTTGATTAAAAAAGTTCTGAGCTTTTGCAGGATTTCGAGCAAGCCACAAATGTCGACCTTCTTCTAACACGAGCCTAATCTCTGTTCGAATTTTCGAAGAATCAGATGGGCACATTATCAAAAGCGTTTTTGCTTTTTCTAAAGTGACTTTTGCCTCGCTGCTTTTTTCTTGAAGATTTTGAACTCGCGCTAATTGAGTAAGTGATCCAATTTCTTCTGCAGTCCATTCTGAATCAGGTTTTTGTGGCAATTGCTGACGAATTGTTATTTCAGTGACGGATAAATCTTCTGATGACCAGAAACCATCAATATCAGGAAATTGCTTATAGAGATCTTGGACTGTTTGTGTACGCATCCATCTAGTATAGAGTGAAATGCCACATTCGGCTAGTACTATCATGACTTTACAGCCACTTAGGCTACCTAAGTGGCTATATGAGACGCTATAGCGAAGTTGAATTAAAACTCGTAAGTCACAGTGAGATTCGCAGTGATAACAACAGGACTTGGGAAAATTTCTGTTCCAGGTTGTCGATCATCAGCAGCCTGTTTTTCAGAGCCGATGGAGTATTGGCCTTCTGTCACTTTGACTACTCGTTTAAGAGATCTGCCAACTGATTCTGCAATTACAGTTGCTTTCGCTTGTGCATCTCTCATAGCTAGTTTTAATGAATCAAGTTCATAGCGCTTTTGATCCCGTATTCCAAACTGAATAAGTTCAATCGAAGTAGCACCTGATGCGACGGCCAAATCTAATAAATCACCAAGGCCCTCTACAAAATTAACTTTAACTGAAAGTGTGTGTCTTGCAACATAGCCAATAATAACATTTGGTTCGTTCGGATTATATTCTGGAGAAACAAGAAAACTTGCCGTCGTAATTTGGCCTTTTTCTAAATCATATTTTTGATTCAGTGCCTCAACTAGACGTTTTGATTCAATTGCATTTTGAGTTTGCGCAGCGGCTGAAGTTTCTCCTCGGGTCGTAACGCTTAGAATGACAGTTGCCATATCGGGTGCGACTTGAAGTGAACCAGAACCTATAACAGTTATAGTGTCTGATTTTTTAACAGACTTTAAGGTTTCTCGACTTGGTGAAAAAACAAAACTATCAGCAGCTTGAGAAACAGTTGAAAATGACAATACGAGTCCGATTAATAGCGTTTTCATGGAGTTCTCCTTTGGGGAAAATATGTGAACTTGGTTGCAACGCTGCAATTGCAACTTCGAGTCCCGGCTATAAACAGGAATATGATCGCTGAGGTCTTAAGCGCTGCATTTTGCCTTTTCGTTCGGGGAAAATTTGGGTTTTTTGCAGTGTTTGTTTGGAAAAAGTTAACCACTGAAAGTATGATAAAATTGACTTTGGCCGCCCAGGCCAGACTTGAAATGACTAATTCCTTTTGCAGCATCCGGCTTCAATCCACCTAAATCAAAATATTCAATACCTGAATTCTTTAAGTTCAAAATTGCATTCCACAGTAAATTATAATGAGCATTCACAACTCGACCTTCATCCGTATTCCAGCCCACTCTATAAGAACCACTATTGCCATGTTTTAAAACTGCAACGCCAGCGACAGGTCGATTTTCAAAGTAGGCCCAAAGTAAAAATCCATCACCGGATTGAAAGGCTGTGGAGATTTCTTCTTTCATAAACGCATCACTTGGCCCTCGAAAATTTTTTATCTTTTTGTGTTGGGCATAGAATTTTAAAAACAGATCTAACTTTCTTGTGCCACTATCTTTAACGATTCGAATGTTTGAACGTTCAGATTTATTTAAACAATTACGCCACTTTTGTTTTAGATCACGACGTAATTCTTCAACGGGCTTTTTAAGATCTAACCAAATTGTTAAAAAATATTCTGGTCGTTCTTTAAAGCCAATTTTAGATAAAACATCCTTACAGTGAGGTGTGATTTCCCAATTCGGCATCCATCGTAGCCTTTGCAATATCTTATTAGGAAATTCCCGGCGAAAAGCTTCTGCAAACTCTAGAAAAATGCTCTCGTCTGGCGTGGAGCTAAACCATAGGGGACCCCGGAAAAGATTAATAATTTGTACAGGTCCCAGCTTAATTTCTTGAACTGCCATAAGGCCGATCTCCTGGCCATTTTTGATAATAAGAGCCAGTCTGGAGCGCTTGTAATCCCTCTTAAATGCAGCTTGGGCATAAGGCCAAGTCTGCATCCAGTTGGCCTTTTCCGCCCGTTGAAGCAAAATTCGCCATTCGCCGATAGTTCTTTTTGACCAATCAAATTCCATGTGTAAATTGTCTCTAAGGAAAGCTTTGCACCGCAATCCAATTCCGCTATCGACGCTAACACGTTGTGGCAAGTTGCGAGTCGTCAAAGCATTCGGGGGCTTATATGAAGTATCTTATTTTTTCTTTGGCACTCGGGTGCGCAGTAGCGAATGCTGGAATTAAAGAATTAGCAATGTGGACTCAAGATTCTAAATCTGCTCAAGCCTCCATTTTTCAAATTTTGGAAATTGCAGCCAAAGATGATACTAAATCGAAAGAACCACATAAATTAATCATCAAAAATCAGCAGGGTTGGACAGTTAATACCACGAAGGGTTCAATCTCTTGTGAAATTAGTAAAGTTCAAAACAATCCAGTTCCCAATTATCGCTGTCTCGTGAAGGGCAACATTACAATCTGGACAAATAATTCCGAGTCTGTTCAGGCTGTTCTTTACGAGGCGATGGAAACTTATTTAAATGAAGACAAAGAGTCAGGAATTCCTAAAAGATTCGTGCGAAGAAAGGCTGGGGCACTTGTTATTCAAGACTCAACAACGTCCTTTACTTGCCGCGCCGGCAGCAGAGGACGCCTTCAAGCTGTTCAATTTTATTCTTGTGTAATTAAGTAACTTATTTTTTCGTTGTAGCTGAATCACTGGGAACTAAAGCCTCAGCTAGAACTCCGCAATATTGTCTGTCGCCAGAATTGCCTGATGGATCAGTGGCATCATCATCAACTTTTGCATGAATCACCAAACTTGAACCTGTTGCCGTCGAAAGTGAACCGACAGCACCTGGCTTTATTTGAACACCAGCTAAAGTGATCTCGGTTTTCAAATTTCCATTTGTCGGAACTTCGATATTTCCTAGGTCGCCCATATGCGGACCTTCTTTATTTTTATGTCCGTGTTTCTTCTTGCCGGGATTTAAATGGCCACCAGCCGATTCGAATTTAGGCCCTTGGCATTGGCCTTTTTCATGGATGTGCATACCATGCATACCAGGCTGAACATCTTTTAAATCAAGCATTAGTACTGTGCCTTTTTTGCTTTCAGTAAGACTTCCTTGGCCTACAAGTTTGCCCGCGCCGTCCATAATATCGAAATTTTTGCCAGCAGCAAAACTTGATAAATAGAACCCGAATGTTAATGCCAAGACTAGTTTCATGATTGATCTCCTTAAGTTTTGTTTATTGTTCACGGAAAATTATATAATTGAAAGGCTTGCTGAGGTGCGAATGCAAATAGACATAGGAAGTCATGAAAATATCGGATAAATTAACTTATGCATTTTGAAAAGAGAATTCCATTATTTATTGAACTTGGATTCAATGAAAAACAGATATCAAAGTTAAAACAATATATTGATTTGTTGTGGGCGTCGAACGAAGAGCTTAACCTCATCAGCCGAAAAATGACATTTGAAGAGCTTATCGATAATCATGTAATAGACTGCCTTTTGCCTTTGGCTCAATTTCCAACTGGTTTGAAGATGGTTGCTGATTTTGGATCTGGTGGTGGCTTACCTGGAGTTCTTTATGCAATTCAATTCCCAGATACTATTTTCCAGCTTTTTGAAAAGAGTAAGTTGAAGCAAGAGTTTTTAAATAAATGCAAAAATTTAACTCCAAACTTAATTGTTAGCGGTGATATTCCACCAAATTTAAATAAAATTGAACTTATAGTCGCAAGGGCATTCAAACCTTTAGATGTCATTTTAGATATGAGCAGAACTTATTATGCCAAGAATGGGAAGTATTTCTTGTTAAAGGCACGACAGGAAAAAATTGATGAAGAACTTCTGCTTGCTCGCAAAAAGTTCAAAGAACTTAAATGCACTATTGTAACTCTGAAATCTCCGGTCCTCGAAGTCGAACGCCATCTTGTTCTGATTTAAAAAAATCTGAGTCATCTTCAATGACTTCTACTTTGACCACTGCACTTTTAAAAGCTTCCTTGTGGAGAAAATAGTAGCCAATTCCTGTCGCAATTCCTAAGGCATAGCCAATAAAGTGACTTAAGTAAGAAATTTCGGGTTTGTAAGTTTCGGGGGCAAATAATACAGCTGTCAGCAAAACAGCAACAGCAATTCTTTTTCTAACGGACTTACGGGTATCAATCAGCACAAACAATGTTAGCCAAATCGCACCCATCCAATAGACGACACCGGACATTCCTATCAAGGAATTATTCACAGGCATGTAGATTAGTACGATTAAATTAATAAGCCCACCCATCAGCAGACCAAGCACTGGAAAAACAAAAACTCCGAAGTATGCCGAGAGCAAAAAAGTCAGTGGCAAAAATAAAAGTGAGTTACTCATCAAGTGACCAATATCACCGTGTGCAAATAGTGAGGTCCAAAGTCTCCAAATTTGAAAGTCTTTAAATACAGCGTTTGGGCTGGCTGGCATCCATACATCAGAATTAAAGTAACCTGATAAAAACACAAATCCACTGAATAATAAAACCAGAGTCATCCAAAAGGTAACGTCATATGCAATACTACTTGGCTTCTTTGTTAACCAGTTTTGAATGACACGAAATTGCGGGTCCATCCATATCAATATGAGATCTGTTTCGAAGATGGCAAGGCGTCGATTAAATGATTTACAACTGACATTATTATCAAAATAAGATAGTTCATAAAAAACAGAGAGTTAGAAATGTTAGAATTGGCAAGGCCTTTGCTTTACTAGGCAGGCAGGGGGCATCGTGAAATCATTTGAAACCTTAAGAACTACATATTTGATCCTGGCCGCAACATTAATAGTCGGCTGTCAACAACCTGGCCAATTAACTCAAAACGGGGGAGCTGGTGTGTTTAGCTCCTTAGACGATGGTGGCGTCGCTCCAGTCGATGACTCCTTGCCTAATGAAGGAACCATTCCAAACGATGATACTGATGTAGCTGACGGTTCGGATGATACCGGTGGTACTGATGATCCTGATAATTTAAATGATTCCGATGCGGATCGTAGTTTTTGTGGGCAAGATTTTAATGCCGCTCAAAAGATTGATTTGACTGCGACAGATGATGCTTCTTTAATTAATAAAGTTGGGAATATCACTGTCTCAAATTCAATCAGAAATTTCACAATGCAGAATCTAACTGGAAATTTTGAAATAAAATCCGCACTTAATGTAAGTTTGTCGGACTTCACCGGAAATCTAAGCTTAAATGCATCAAACATTTCCAAAATGCAAAATGTAAGAGGCAATGTTTGCATCACTGCTAAAACAGTAGGAAGTATTTCTGATGGTGTTGGTAACACTCATATTAAAGCAGAGTATATAGAGTCAATTAATGTTCAAACAGGCAACTTGCATGTCTACGGTGCTACAATCAAAGTAGCAAAAGCATTTACAGGAAATATTTGTCTTCATGATGGGGCTAAAATTTTGAACCTATCTGATAGCATCGGAAACATTGGCGAGTGTAAGTAATCATCGAAAGAGACCCGGCATTGCAAAAAGTCAGGTCTCTTTTCAAGTATAAAACAATTTCTCCAAATTCGAACAAAACTTTGACAAAATCAAAAAAATATTAAGCTCTGAATTTCCTGATAGTGTCTAAGTAGAATACAATTTCAAAATACTAAAAAAAATACTTTCAAGAACCCCCATTACTAGCCGAAGATAGAGTTAGCAGCATCGTGCTAAGGGGTTCTTGTGATTCAGCATCATACAGGTACAACAACTAAAGGTTTTGAAACTTTCGGTAGTTACCTATTTCTCAAGAAGCTAGCGTCGGGTGGAATGGCAGAAGTGTTTTTAGCCCGGCCCGCATCTCAAGTAGGTAACGGACGGGTCCAAGTTATTAAACGGATTCTCCCGCATGTCGCGAATAATTCGATGTTCCTTAATATGTTTCAAACTGAGATTCAGGTTATTATGGGATTTAATCATCCCCAAATAGTTCAATTACATGACTTCGGCGAATTTAATAATCAGCCGTACATCTCAATGGAATACATTGAGGGTAAGAACCTAAAAGAAGTTATATCTAAATTTACAGAAAATAATGAGAAGATGCCAATTGCGATGGCGCTAAGCCTGGCAGCACAGGCTGCCTCGGGATTAAGCTATGCTCACACTTTCGTAAACAAAGTGACTGGCGAGACTGTGAATGCAATTCATCGGGATATTTCTCCACATAATTTGATTCTATCTTATGAAGGTAATTTAAAAGTTATCGACTTCGGAATTGCAAAAGCCGCGAGTGGAGTCCAAGAGGCGACTCGGGTAGGAACTATAAAAGGTAAAACTGCTTACTTATCTCCTGAACAAGTGAACGGACTTCCGGTTGATGCTCGTTCAGACGTATTTGCATTAGGAATCGTTGCGTGGGAGTTATTAACAGCCCACAGACCTTTCCATAATGATGGTGATAGTGATGTGACTATCATTGGTCGAATTGATAACTGTGATAAGCATATTCTGCCGCCTTCAACTTATTATCCAGTGATCCCACCGGATGTTGATGCAGTAATATTAAAAGCTTTAAGAAAAAATCCGAATGAGCGTTACGCCTCAGCGGCTGAATTCCAAATTGCACTTCGCCAAGTGATGATGAAATACTATCCAGATTATTCTTATTCAGAAACTGGAAAACTCGTCAGATCGCTATTCGCTGAAGAAATTAAGAACGAAAGAAAAGAACTACAGGATCTTAACCTTCAAGCGCAGAAGTCTATTGCTTCACACCTAGAGGCAAGCACTCAGGTTTTGGACCATAGTAATCCTGGCGTGTTGACGGGAGTCATAAATAACATCCGTAGTATGCCAAATATGGTTACAGCAAGCGTGCCTGGTATTGATTTGGTAGATGATCGACTGATGAAGATTGAAGCTATGATGAAACAAAAGGCTTCAGGGCGCCACTATGTGATGTTAGCGTTCTACGTATTATCTTTAGTTGCTTTGAAACTTGATGATAAGTTTTCAGTTCTCAATTTTTTATTTCCACAGCGAGAAGTTGCTGTGGTTGCGAACATCAGACCAACAGGGCCGGTTAAGAATCCAAACAAGCATTTACATGTGCAGCAACGAAGAGTTCCCGCTAGTCCAAATCAATTAAAAGCTCAAACCTACAAACCGACTTATAATAAGAAAAAAACTAAGACTTACTAAGAATCAAAGATCATAAAGCTCTAAATCTCGGGTAGACAGAAATAAAAAAGGGATTCTTTCGAATCCCTTTTTTTAATCATCTTATTTTAAGCTGATCGATTAGTAACGAGAACCGCCGCCAGAGCGACCGCCGCCGCCACCACCAGAACGTCCGCCGCCGCCGAAGCCGCCGCCACCAGAACGTCCACCGCCACCGCCGCCGAAACCACCACGACCGCCGCCGCCGCCTTCGCGTGGAGCCATCGGTTTAGCTTCGCTAACGTTTAATGAACGGCCCATTTGTTCTGTGCCGTTTAATTTTTCGATAGCAGTTTGTGCTTCAGTGTCGCTAGACATCTCAACGAAAGCAAAACCTTTGCTGCGTCCAGAGTCGCGATCCATAACAACACGTGCTGATTCAACAGTGCCGTATGCAGAGAACATATCAGTTAATGCCTGATCGTCCATTGAGTAAGATAAATTTCCAACGTATACTTTTTTGCCCATGAATTCCTCCTAAGGAACGGGTGCCACTAAAGAGGAACGAGCGGAATGCTTTTCACTTCTAGCGAGACAATTGATTGGAAAACTAGATTTATACTGTTTTTTGGAAAATTCCTAATAAAAAAGTATGGAAAAGTTAGAAGGTAGGGGGCATGTCCTTAAAACGAATATATGAAAGCCCGAGTCTATTATTTAGCAAATTTCCCCTAAGAGGGTAATAAAGATCATGTCCAAAATTCATTTTGAAAGGGGGGTTGGTGTCAATTTGCTCCTGTTCAATGGTCTAAAAACTCTTATAGGTCGGCTAGTAGGATTTCAGCCAATGAGGATTTAAAATCGACAAGTTTCGGAAAATTTGGAGCTAGATCTTCGACTGTAATAATAACGTCTGAAGTAAATCCACATGGGTTTATACCTTTGAAGGCTTTTTCATCTTTGTAAAAATTGATGGCAGCGCCGTGATAGGTAACCCATTTTTTAACGGCTATACCAAGAGATGCTATTTTTTTATTCTGGACCCAGACTCCGGTTTCATCAGCTTCAGAATCAGATTTTTTCTGAAGACTTCTACCGAGTGATTCAATGCCATACTTTTTTAATACTTTTACGATCGAATTTTCAAAAACTCTTAAAAAGCCTACGATTTCTTTTTCTTTTCGATCGTGACGAGGAATTTTTAAATTCATTAAAGGATAG
Source organism: Pseudobdellovibrionaceae bacterium (assembly GCA_043730825.1). Taxonomy (GTDB): domain Bacteria; phylum Bdellovibrionota; class Bdellovibrionia; order Bdellovibrionales; family Bdellovibrionaceae. Next base: position 16,580 of record JAYTJV010000052.1, on the reverse strand, counting down.
ACCACCAGCTGTGAAGGCCCATGGTAGGTTGCGCGTCCGCCGCGGGACACATCTACGACTTCGCCCTGCCAAGCAAAGATATCGTCGCTCTTGGTCGCCCTTCCGGTCGTTACAACCGGTGGGTGAGTGCAGAAAATCAAGTAACCAGGTAAATCCTGATCTGCAATTTCTTGAACGAGCTCTAATTGTTTTTCTAATGCTTGTTGATAATCGATCAAGCCCCAGTCCTGAAAGACAAGGGGTACAGGCTTAGCAATTGAACGATCTTCGTTAAGGATGGGCATTTTTTCCGTTTGTTGATAATGGGCGTTGAATAATATGGATCGCATGGCCCAAGGTTGCTTCAGCCGCTTCCATCATCGTCTCACCAAGCGTTGGATGAGGATGAATTGTCAAAGCCACGTCTTCAAGCCGAGCACCCATTTCAATAGCTAGTACTGCTTCAGAGATTATGTTTGATGCTTCCGGTCCCACGATGTGAACGCCCAAAAGAATATGCGTCTTTTTATCAGCGATCATTTTAACAAAACCTTCAGTTTCTTGCATCGAAACTGCACGACCATTCGCTGCGAATGGAAATTTTGAAATAAGAAGATCATTAAAACCTTTAGCGCGTGCTTCAGATTCCATAAGGCCAGCAGAGGCAATTTCAGGATCAGTAAATACGACAGCTGGAACTGTTTTAGCGTCATAAACTCGGTTATGACCTTTGATAACTTCAGCCACCAATACACCTTCGTACGAAGCTTTATGGGCTAGCATTGGCTGGCCACAAATGTCTCCGATTGCGAAGATGTGTGGAACGTTCGTTCTTCTTTGTGCATCAACTTTAACAAAACCGCGCTCATCAACTTGAATGCCCGCCGCTTGCAAATTCATCTGGTCGCCATTTGGTCTGCGGCCCACGGTTATAATAATTTTATCAGCCTTAAGAACTTCTTCTTTGCCATTAATCTCGACTGTTACATCGTAACCATCATTTGTTTTCTTCTGACCTTTAGCTTTTGCGTTTAACACAAGCTTCACGCCACTTTTTTCTAATTTTCGAGATACTACCTGAGCGCACTCTGGATCAACGACGCCACTTAGGAGTGTTCCTTGAGCTTCGACTACAGTTACTTCAGAACCAAACTTTTTTAAGTAGCTAGAAATTTCGAGACCGATATAACCGCCGCCGATTGCAACAACACGCTTCGGAACATGATCTAAAGCAAGTGCACCCGTCGAAGACAAAATGTCTTTTTCATCAAATTTGAAGCCCGGAATTTCAATCGGTCGTGAGCCTGTTGCTACGATAAAGTTTTTAGCCTGAATCGCTTCTCCGTTAACGGTTAGTTCTTTAGAGTTTTTAAACTGAGCCTCGCCTTTTATGACGGTAATCTGATTGCCCTTCAGTAATTGGGCTACACCTGAGCTCATTTTGCTAGATACAGAATTTTTCCATTCTAATAATTTTTTGAAATCAAGTTCGATAGACTTAATATTAAAACCCATCGTCTTAAATTCATGATGAGCCCGGTGCCAATGGTGCCCTGCTGTGATCATTGCTTTTGAAGGGATACAGCCGACATTTAAACAAACGCCGCCTAAAGCTTCTTTTTCAATAACGGCAGTTTTAAAACCTAATTGAGCGGCTCTGATGGCAGCGACATAACCACCGGGACCAGATCCAATTATAACAATATCAAAATTTTGCATGAGTCCTCTTTTGCGATTAGTGCATGTCCAGCATTAAAACACCTGGGTTTTGAATTCGGTTGATGAAAGCTTTTAAGACTCGTGCGGCAACGGCGCCGTCGATAAGCCTATGGTCGCAAGTGATAGTGAAGTTCATCACTTTGCGAACTCCAATTTTTCCACCTTCTTCAAGAACTAATTTATCAGAAATTTTATACATTCCCAAGATGACAACTTCGGGATGATTGATAATAGGAGTCGCATAAGTTCCACCAACTGACCCAATGTTTGTAATTGTAATAGTGGCGTTTCTCATTTCATCTAACTTTAATTTACCATCACGTGCACGGGTGCTTAAATCAACAATCTCTTTCGAAAGATCTAAAATAGATTTTTGATCAGCATTCTTGATGACCGGAACTAAAAGCCCATTTGGAGTATCAGCTGCAAAACCTAAATTGAAATATTTTTTGTAAACAATTTCCCCAGCGGCATCATCAATACTTGCATTCAGCATTGGGAATTCGCGGATCGTCGCAATAAGTGCCTTCATGACGAAAGGCAAATAGGTCACTTTTGTTCCAGATTTTTCAGTGGCTTGTTTCATGGATTCTCTGAACCCAACTAATTGAGTCACATCAGCTTCATCCATCAACGTAAAGTGTGGAATTATCTGTTTTGCCTTCTGCAAGTTTTCAGCAATTTTCTTTCTTACGCCAATGAGTGGAACTCTTTCTTCAGCAGAACCTGCTGGAGATTGATAAGCCGGTTTTGGAATTTGCACTCCAGGAGCCTGAGAAGTCTGTCCACTTGTTGAAGAAGCTGGCGAACCTGCGGCCGGCTGAGGCTTCGCTTTCATAACGTCGTCGCGAGTGACTCGACCGGCAAGTCCTGAACCTGACATGGAATTTAAATCAATATTCATTTCACGAGCTAATCTGCGAGTTGAAGGAGTCGCTAGAACTTTAAAATCCGCAACCGGAGGATACATAACTGGGCCAGCAGCTGTTGCACCAGCAGGTTGTTGCATTGGAGGTGCAGGTTTAGAAGTAACAGGCGTTTGAATTGGTGCTGCTTGAGCAGTGCCACCAGAGCCAGAAAGTTTTAATAAAACATTTTCGACTTTTACAACTTCGCCGACTTTGAACATAAGTTCCGTCACAGTTCCAGCCATAGTCGAAGGCACTTCAACAGTTGCTTTATCAGTCATGATTTCAGCAACTGATTGATCAACTTTTACAGAATCACCTGGCTTAACAAGCCATTTGACCAATTCACCTTCGGCGACACCTTCTCCTAGTTCAGGAAGTTTCACGAAAAGTGTTCCAGAGCCGTTTGTTGTCGTTGAAGTAGCTTGAGATTTTGGTTGTGCAGCCGGCGGGGGCGCCACAGCCTGAGGTGCAGCAGGAGCTTTAGCAGCCGGAGCCGAAGCTGCCGCGCCATCTAGAGTGATTAAAACGTTTTCAACTTTAATTACTTCGCCAACTTTAAATTTTAATTCTTTCACAACACCTGAAGTAGGAGATGGAACTTCGACTGTTGCTTTATCAGTCATAATTTCAGCAATTGCTTGGTCTGTTTTAACAGAGTCGCCTGGCTTTACGAGCCACTTAACTAATTCACCTTCAGTTACACCTTCACCTAATTCAGGAAGTCGGACCTCTGTTGCCATTATTTCACCTCAGCGTTGATTAAATCATTGTTAGCAGATTCAAGTTTCATTCGTCTTTCCACGATACCTTTCATAAAAAACTCACCAGCGCGGTAAGAGCTTCTTACGAGTGGGCCAGATGCGACGTACAAAAACCCCATGTCTTCAGCAATCTGTTGCCACTTTTTAAATTGATCAGGATGAATGTATTCGATCACTTTCAGATGCCGCTTAGTAGGCTGCAAGTATTGACCGAAGGTCACGACATCACAACCAACTGAACGTAAGTCTTTTAAAGTCTGAATAACTTCGTCTTCTTGTTCGCCTAAACCTAACATGATAGAAGATTTTGTGTACCGAGAAGGATCGTGTTTTTTTACACCAGCAAGCACATCAAGAGATTGTCTGTATTTGGCGCGGGGATCACGGACAGATGGAGTTAATCTTTCCACTGTTTCAATGTTGTGAGCGAAAACATCTGGCTTCGCGTCTACGATTGTATTGATTAAATCAACGTGGCCTCGGAAGTCAGGTGTGAGAATTTCAACAATCAAGTGAGGCTGAAGTTTTTTAATTGTTGCAACTGTTCTTGCAAAGTGAGCGGCACCTTGATCTGGAAGATCATCACGGTCAACACTTGTGATAACGACATATTCTAATCCCATTTGTGAAATTGAATAGGCTACTTTTTCTGGTTCGAGTTCGTCTATCTTCCCTTTTGGGTTTCCGGTCTTAACATGGCAAAATCTGCAACCGCGAGTGCAGACTTCTCCCATCAGCATAAAAGTAGCAGTGCCGCCGGACCAACATTCACCCATGTTAGGGCACTTGGCTTCCTGGCAAACAGTCGCTAGCTTCAATTCACCTAACATATTTTTAATGCGAGTATAGTTTTCGCCAGAAGGAGCGCGAACTTTAAGCCAGTCTGGCTTCGGAACGTGGGGCTTAGACATAATTTGGTACCTCAAAAACAATCGTAGTAGCAGTTGTTCTAATTGTTTTTCATCTTGCCACGCAAGTAGAGAAAACCAGAGAACCTTTGTATGATACTTGATAACTCAAGTCGTCATTAATCTCAAATGTTGATTTGGAATCTAGAGGGGTTAGCTTCATCTTATGCGATTTAAAGCCCCGCTACAAAAAGCCATCATGATAAAACGTTACAAACGATTCTTTGCTGACGTGAATTTAAACGACCAAATCGTAACAGCTCACTGTCCTAACACGGGAAGTCTGAAGTCCTGTTGGGAAGAGGGCAGAGCTGCCTACATTTCAGAGTCAGATAACCCAGAGCGAAAACTAAAGTACACCTTAGAAATCACTGAGTCCCCAACAGGCGTACTAGTCGGAGTCAATACCAGTTGGCCGAACAAACTTGTGAAGGAAGCTTATGAAAATAAAATCATTCAAGACTGGCAAAAGTTCGAAACTTTTCAATCTGAAGTAAAAATTTCTAAAGAAACCAGGCTTGATGCTTGTTTAACACAAGCTTCGGGAAAAAAACGCTTTATTGAAGTGAAAAATGTAACTCTAGCCCGAGACGGTGTTGCCCTCTTTCCAGATGCTGAAACAACGCGTGGACAAAAGCATTTGATTGAACTTATGAAACTCGTCGATGAGGGGCATGAAGCTGAAATTGTGTTTACGATTCAAAGAGCAGATTGTAAAATATTTTCTGCTGCTGCAGATGTTGATCCAAAGTATGCAAAGCTTTTAATTGAAGCAAAAAAAAAGGGCGTTATTGTCAGGCCATTGATTGTAGAGTTAACGCCTCAAGAAATTTATCTTCAACCAACTAGCATGGAATTCAGGATTTAATCATATACGAAGGCCGCTTCATCATAAAAATTAATGAAGACTTGTCTGTTACCCACTTTTGATTCTGGGAATCTTTATATTCGACATGTCGGGGAGTGAAATCTTTAGTGATAGAAAATCCGACGGATTTGCAAACAGGAATCCCGCTATTAGATGCAAAACACAAAAACTCTAAATTAGGTTTACGATATTGATTTATCACAAGCTCTAATAATGATTTCATGTATCCTTGATTCTGATGATTGGGTAAGGTGCAGAGTCCTCGAAACCGCATGACGTTTTGAGACAAATAGTATGAGTGCAAAAAGCTAACGAGCTGGTCATTAACCTTAAGTGCCCAATATTTTCTGCGAGTTTTTATGATTGAATCAAGCCCAGACCACTGCAAAGAAGAAAAAATATTATCTTGTAGATGAGCTGTTTGCAGTTTCCCCGCTATTGTCAGGCTATTATAGGTATTCAACCACTCTTGATCAGAAATTTCATTCAGGACTGCCATACCATGCCTGTTCTTTAGGATGAAGATTATTTTTATAATTAAAATACTTAGATAGAAAGGAATGAATTGGAAACTGCGCTACTTTTTCCATTGAATAGGCGGTCAAATAGTCTTTTTCAGGGACCCATTCAGTTGGGTAGAGATTAACGTCTTGGCTGAGCAAAAGTAATTTCCAAATTTGCCTTTCGATTAAATCATTATGAGGCTCAGAGTAACATTTTTGGCTAAAAAGTGACAGGTGAAGTGGGTGCAAGAAAAAGGACCTCATGAGCTGAGGAGTCAATTTTATTAAGTCAGGGAAAACGTCTAATTTTAATTCTTGGCAACAAAGCCTCAGTTTATGAAACCTTTCAGACTCTACGTAAACCCAATAAGGAATATCTAAACTTTTTTGTAAGTCGCGGCTGTAGCTAGCATTAATTATCAGTCCGGAGGCAAGCGGCCATAATACGGGGCAGCTTAGGTTTTTAGAAAGCGTCAAAAAAGCTAAATCCTTTTTATTAAAAATTTGATATTCTGAATTTAAATAATTCCAGAATTCAGAATCAAAATAATCAGAAGCTGTGGTGCTTAGTATTTCTGGCGGCCTTAATCGGGGCTTTAGTACTTGCGATATTAAAGAACCATCATCCAAAAATTTCCAGCTCGCATATTTTTTTCGCATTCCATCAATTGCAGCATCAATTTCGTTTTCAAAAGATTTAGAGCTGCCGCATAATTTCATATCAAAATAGAAAAGATCTTCATTAGAGGATCTTCTTATCCAGGGGTTTCCATTATAACCGCTTTCTAAATAAACCATAAATCTCCAGTGAAGGTTTTTGCAAATCTTGTGCAGTTTTTGGTTTCCTCAAGATTTTTCTTTCAGTTTTTTTGCAATCTTTTCCCAAGGCAGCCAAGCAATATACAATGCGATATAAGCAGAAAAATTTACGAAAATAGTAAAACGCGCTAATACCTGCATGATGGCCAGTCCCAAAATTATCGGCGCTTTTAGCCTTTTTGAAAATAGGGCTAAGGGACAGAAAAACTCAAAAATAACTGTCGAGAATGCACCAATGATGGAGACCCATAAATTTTCAAAAAAGAAATGATGAAATTGAAAATCTAATCGGCCGCTAGAATTAAAAGGCCAGACGTAGGAAAAAAGCATCCTGTTTTGAAGTGAAATTCCATCCAGCCATTCAAAACCTCCATTAATAAGTTTTGATAAGCCTGCTTGGAAAAAAATTACGCAAAAAATGATTTTCACAAAGTGAATTGGCCAGCCATACTCGTCACTCTCATTTAGTAATAAGGCATTCCCCTTTCTTCTTTTAATACGTTGATCAATTGAAAAGGCATCTCCACTTTTTGCGAAAATCATAAAAAACAAAACCCATAAAATGGGCATAAACAAGCGCGTAAAATATCCGAAACTTTGCGCGTAGCCTATCAGCAGAAATCCAGAACCAAATGCTAGCACTGTCGAAACACGAGAAAAAAGCCCGAATGCAGAGAGAATAAGCGAAACCTGCCAAACCCTAAAAACGAGATTATGGTTAAATTGCCAGAACATTGGCTTTAAAAGTTCAGTGAGGCCACGTCCGAACCAGAGATCATGTGGTACTTCTTGCCAGTTTAGTAAATGATTTTGGTCAGCGAAAATAAAAAAGACGATGCCGTAAAAGAAAAAGCGGAAAAGACCGAGCGAAAAAGCTGATCCTAGCGGAAAAAGAAAGTGACTGATTTTCTTATTCACTTTTTGACTCATGAAGCGCAATTTTTTGAACCGGATTATTTCGCACGCTTAACAAAGATTCTTTCGACCCTTTATTTTCTTTCAAGGCACTCAAGTTATACTCAAATCTATAAAGTTTGAGGGATCTGATTTTTTTCCAGTTTCTGTTTGAAGATTGTTTTTCATACCATCTATGTAGAACTTGAATTATTTCCTGGCGTCGTTTCGGATCTCTATTGTACAGAAATACTTCTTCTAAAGAACGGTCGTTATATGGTAAAAAATATTGTGAGACTTCTAACTTTTCTTCCGTTCCCATTTCGTATAGTGCCCAAATCTCGTGGTAAAGTATTTTTTTAGATTTAAAAACAGCTGAATACATTGGATAGTTTGAAAAAGGCCACCACTCGTCGCCTGCCAACCGAACCAATGAATGTCCTAGTAGTAAAATTGTAAGTAGAAAAAGAAGTAAGATTTTTTTCTTAAATGTCATCGCTGTTAAGTTTAATTCTAATTGGAACAAGTTGAAGGGGAAACTTGATAACTCAACCCGTCATTAATCCGTTAAGTGGATTTCCGAAATATTGGTTTTGAATTTTAGTAAATTGTGACTATTCTTTTAGGACTTATCTAAAAACTGAGGTCACTACTTGAATCACAAGACGCCTGAATTATCTCATAGGAACCATTTTAAATTCGGCTATAATGGTGAGCCATTTATATTTCGAAAATGCGCTCAGGATAAGTGGTTCGTAAAGTACGGTCATTCTGAAAGAACCCCGCTTAATTTTCATGATGAATGCCTAGAAACTGCAAAACTAATTCGACGTAAAACTGATCAGCCTATCCATGTCATGTTTTCAGGTGGTGTCGATTCCGAAGTCGCATTGAGATCTTTTGTCGAAAATAAAATTCCGATAAGAGCTTCGATCCTAAGATATAAGTACGATCTGAATATTCATGATGTCAGCTGGGCCGTGGTCATTTGTGATGGATTAAAGGTACCGTATGATTTGTATAATTTAGATCTGTTGGATTTTTGGAAAAATAAAGCTGATGAATTTGCGGACCAAACCTATTGTGTTTCACCGCAGTTGTTGCCAACCATGTGGTTAGTTGATCAAATTCCTGGCTATGCCATCATGGGAAGCGGCGAATGTCTTTTTGTAAAAGAAAAGCCAGTTGATTACGTACCTGGCATAAGCCCTTATGAAAAAAGCCGATGGAACATTTGGGAAAAAGAAAAGATAGCTGCCTGGTATAGACATTTTACTGTGAGAAATCGGCCAGGCTGTCCGGGATTCTTTCAGTACACTCCAGAAATTATGCTTTCATACTTGGAAGATCCTTTTGTGCAAGATTTAGTAAATGATAGACTGACTGGAAAATTAACAACCGAAACTTCTAAGCTTAAAATCTACCAGCAACACTTTCCGCTTCATGATCGTCCCAAATATACAGGATTTGAAAAAGTTCAGAACGAAGATGCTGAGTATAGAAAGCGGTTGCTCGCAAGATTTCCGGATTCTAACGAGATCAGCTTGATTTCAACTACTGATTTAGACCTTATGCTGAGGCCTTTCTGATAACTTATTTCACTTCTAAAGCATGGAGTGTTTTGGCAATCGCACTTTGCGAAAGCTTCAAGCTAAATGCCAAAGTAAGTGCTTGATCCTGCATTGAAAATACTGAATGGGTTTTAAGTGCATTGAAAAGATAAACCCTGCCAGGCTCGTAGGTTACAACTTTCCCATCATAGATAAAGAATAGATTGTTTGGCCCCGTATGAGTAAGCGGAATAAAGAGCCTAAAGTAGTCTGGGACTTGATAACTTACGGAGTGATCTCTATGTGGAGGAAAATGTCCACCAGCCTTAAAGCGTACGAATCTTGAACGACCTAAATCTTCCTTAAAATAATCAACGAGCTCTTTTATCGAAGTGGCTTTTTCATACACCGGAGTTAATTTATTAAAGTCATTTTCTGAAACCTTGTGGCCAGTTTCGTTGCTATATTGGTACAGAGACTGTAAATCGGGATTCCCCGATAAGCCGCCATCTAATGATGTTAAGCTTAGGCCTAGTCTACCAGTGTCGCCGCGTTGGATATTATAAGGAACCCAATTCTTTTCAAAGTGCTCTAATTCCTTTTCAATATTTTGCGGATTAATATGAAATTTCAAGGGTACAAAATCGCCGTATAGAAATAACTGCGAGTAAAGTTGAAGTCTTTCTACATTAATCTTTTGAATGGAAAGTATTTTGTCGATATCTGAATTCATTTTTGGAAGCTCCCTAAGTCATAGTCGGCCAAATAGTGGGGGCCGTATTCAAAATTATCAATCCTTTGCCTAGAGATGAAGCCGATTTTCTGATAGAATGGCCAACTTATAACTCGGGGCATTGTCCATACTTTTAAGCATTTAAGACTTAATGCTTTTTCAAAAATGGCAGACATTAAGCTTTTTGCCAATCCCATATTTCGATAATGTGGTTGAATCCAGAGTCCACGACTTCTCATGCTGGTAGGAGAAGTTTGGCAACCACTTATGCAGCCAATTATTTGACCAGTTTCAATGTTAACTATTCGCCAAAAAAACACAGGTGCATCACGTATGTTGGTATTAATTTTTCCATCTTCATCAATTAAGCTAACTGGTTCGATTTCATTTTTACGATCTGGCCAAAGATGAATTTTCCAAACATCAAGTATCTGAGAGAACTCACAAGCTTCTAGTTGATAGATATCTGAATTCATTTCACTGGAATTCATTTTCTAGCTTTTCCTGCGACTTTTAAAATATTCGATATCCTTTTCGGTGAGCTGATGGAACTGAGAAACATTTTTTGTATCGTAAACATCACAGATAAGATGAACTCTATCGTCATTCCCGTGGTTCATAACTTGATGCAGACGATTAACTTTAAGAAGATAAGCACTTTGAGTTTCTAAATGTTGCTTACCATTTTCAGTCAAAAAAAAGCATTCCGAATTTGTGATGATAGGAATATGAAGTCTAACTGCATAAACGCTTTCTGGACAATCCCGATGATAATTTGTTTCACCGCCAGCTTTTAGCAGCATGTAGCGTGCTCGGCAGGGAAACAGTCCCAAATCATCAAGTTTTTTAATTAATTTATCAGCGTTTTCTTTACAACATTCAGTGGGCTTCCGATATTCGCGAATACTTTTAAATTTTTTCTTCTCGAGTAATCTATCGAGGTCAAATTCTGCACCGGCTTTATCATTTGCAAATTCTTCTCCGGTGATCCAGCCGTCTTGATAGCTACCGGTTGAGGACGTAATGCTCCAACCACCAAACTTTTCAGTTATCATAACGGGCGTAAAGTTTTTTCGAATTTCTAAAAACTCATTTTTTAGAGATTCGAAGTCAAAATCTAATAAGAGCTTTTCGCTAATCATCTATTCGTCTCTTTTTCAGAGTATCCAGTTTGAACGGCTTTCAATCTTTAGCTTAGAAAAGGCATTCTTGTTCTACAAGGTGGACTGCCTCCTTTGATGGTATGCATTAAGCTTGTTTGTATAGTTTGGATCGATCATAATTAACTGAGGATGAGAATTCATGATTTACGAAGTTATAAATACAAATTTCAACATTGAAAAGTTGAAGCAGCACCTAGAAGAACATGTATTTGCTCTTGAGCCGATTCACTCATCTCCGGCATTTGGAGGATGGTCAGTTCTTTCTTCAGATAAAACTTATAAGGATGGGTGGCATCCAGGTCATAGATTGGTTCAAAAAGATATCTCCGTTGAAAAATTGAGCGCTTTAGTTGCCGCCATGGGTGGGAAAAAAAGATCCGAATATGTATTACCGACGGAAATTTGCCACGGTTATTTGGCTGAAGTTATAGAAGAAATTAAAAATATGGGTTTTCAGCCGCAGAGAGCACGCCTCATAAAGCTGACTGCCGGTTTAGAGTCCGTTTGGCACCGAGATTATCCCGATCATGTAGATGCGGTTCGACTTCATCTCCCAATTGTAACAAACGATGAATGTTTTTTTGAGGTCGAGGGTGATAAAGCCCACATGGCGGCTACAGGTGAATCGTATTTGGTTAGGGTTAACCGCTTACACCGAGTTGTAAATGGTGGGACTTACGACCGAGTCCATTTGGTCATGGATGTAGTTGATCATAAAAAAATCAGTCAGTTTCATCAGCCCCAAACATAATTATTTTATAGGATAATTATGTTTTATACCGAGAATATGTTAGCATAAATGCTCGATGAAAAAAGGCCTGACATTTTCATTTCTTGACCTACAATTCCAAGACGAAATCGTTCAACTGAGACATAGTGAGTATAAGAGATGCTATGGTAATCATGTAGATCTTTCTGGATTGAACTGGAATAATGCGGATAAAAACTCAATCCATTTAGGTATTAGAGATTCGAAAGATGATTTACTTATAGCCTATCTGCGGCTCACTGGATTTTGTTCTAATTCAAAGCTAGAAAATACAACTTTATTCACTACTCCTGAATATATAAACTTACCGGTTGCTCTGTTAACAAGAGCAGCAAATAGAAAAAATTATGAGTCGTTTGGCTTACACAGTATTTTAAGGTGTCGTGCTCTCGAGGTTTGTTTAAAGAATGATGTTAATACAGTTTTAGGTACATTGGAGATATCAGCCAATCGTTTTGAGCCGCTCAAAAAGTTAGGCTATTCGATTCTTTCTACCAAGAACGATTGGGGCAACCAAAGCTACATCAGAAGCGGAAAAGGCGTAGCATTGATTGGATTGGGAAATAGAGAAAAGATAAAAGAAGCAGTAAAAAAACTTCAGAAAAAATACGAACTTCAGCCATTAGATGAAGTTGCAATTCCAGATCTCCATTATATTTAATTTACATTTTTCTTTTTGAGACATTTAATAATTAAGCCCGAAATATCAACTTCATACCATTTAGTACCATAATATGACCTTTTTGGGTATCGATGATGATTATTGTGCCAGCCTTCACCCCAAACTAAGTAACCTAATATTAAATTATTTCGTGCGTGATCTGGACAATTAAAGTTTTTGTATCCAGAAATGTGTCCAAGACTATTTACAGCACTTCCGGCATTCCATAAAATAGCCGCGGGAAACAAGTAGGCAGAGATAACAAGGAATGGATTAATAATTCCTAAAATTAAAACATAAGACAAATTAATAAGAAAATAATTTTTATGCAAAAATCGGTGCGTAGGACTTTTTAATAAATCGCTAACTTTTCTTAAATTTGGACGATAAAACATACTTAAAAATTGCACCTTCCACCAAGGGCTCCAATGAGGACTGTGGGGATCATGAGAAGTATCTGCATGTTGATGATGATCACGATGAACTGCGCACCAAGCAATAGAAGATCCAGTTAGACCTAAGGTTCCTAAAGTTGTTCCAATTGTTTCAAAGAATTTAGGTGCTTTCCAGGATCTATGCGATAGCAAACGATGGTAAGTCATATTCATACCTAAACAACCAGTCAGAAAATAGACGGCAAGTGAAATAATATAGTCTTTAGGGCCTGCATACAGAAACATTGGGATAATTGCCAAATGGGCAACGATTTGGAAAAAAAGTAGAATACGACCAGCTCTCATTACAAATAGGCTATCAGAATGAAAATATTGAAGTCAGTAGTTTTTTGTTCGTTTCCTAAGTTAAGGCGAATAATGCTCTCAACTGGTTTTTATGAAAGGTAACCTTATTCACTGAAGGAGCCTGCCAAGATCAAAGCAGACTGAAGTCGAATTGACAGCTTAGAGGGCGCTGTGTAGCCTTTTAATGGTATAGACTTCACATTTTCGAGAACAGAATAAGGGTAAAAATCGGTGTCTAGCACAATCAATAGCCTAGCTCGAAGCGAAGAGCTAAAATCTAAAATCAGAGCTCTATGGTCTAAGCCAATTGTAATTGATAATTTTCTAGACGAAAATGATATGGCCTCTCTAAAAGAGTCTCTCAGGGAAGTTAATCGAGTAGACAGCCATGTGGGTCAAGAGGGTCGCAACTTAGAAGTGCGCTTCATTGATGAAAAAAAAATACCAAATATATTTTTTGAAAAAGTAAAAAGCTATATTGAGAATTTTACAGTCAAAAGTTTATTTGCTTTTAAAAGTAACAAGCCGTTTACCATGCATACAGATTCTGGTCTTAGAACAGATACAATTCCCTACAAGAACCTTACGTTTTGCCTGGAGAAAAATTATTTTCAAGAATACCTTGTCCTTTTTAATGCCCGTGGATATTTTTCCGTTTCTATTACTGATTTTAAAAATTTTCTTTACTCGAAAGAAGTTGTTGAAAGTTACAATTATCTTTTAGCAACACCAGAAGATTTTATCAAAAGCTCGAATGCTATAATTTCTAATGATCTAGCTAAGTCATTATCAAAAGAAGAAAGAAATACACTACTGAATCATATTCCTGAAGAAATACATTCTCAGTTTTCTATAGTTGATGTTATTGAGTTTAAGTATAACCGACTGATAATTTTTGATTCTTGCCAATTACATTCTGGATCATCAAAAGTTCCAGTGAAACTTGCTGAAAATTTAAAAAGAATGATCGTCTTCACAGAGGCAAGCCAATAAGTGGAAAATGCCATACGTTCAAAGCAAAGCAGCGAATTTCATGTGCCTAAAGGAATTCTATACATTACCATTCCGCAACACATTTTGGGATTTTGTCTGGCCCTTTACTTCATTCTAATTCAGAAAGTTTCGTTTTATTGGCTTTGGTTAACCTACGCTTCGTGGGTTCTATTGGGCGTCGTTGGAATAGGAATTTTCTATCACAAATATTTTGCCCACAAAAGCTTTGAAACTTATTCTTGGGTTGAAGCCATAGGCGGCTACCTTGGAGTTTTAGCGGGGCTAGGGCCACCAATTGGCTGGGTCGCTCTTCATAACGATCATCATCATAAATATGCTGACCAAAGCGCTCTGGATGTTCACAGCCCAGCTCATGGTAAATTTACTTCATATATGGGATGGCAGTTTAAAAAGTTTGACCTTAGAATGGATTCTGCAAAACGATTACTTAAAAAGCCATGGCTTAGATACTTAGGTAATTACTACTTCCAAATTTATTGGCTAACAGCTTCACTATTGTTTTTGATTAATCCGATGCTGCCGGTTTTTGTTTTATTTTTGCCTGGCTGCATTCACTATCACGTTGAGGGTATAATTAGTTGTTTCTGTCACATAAGGAAATTTGGATATCGTAATTTTGAAACAAACGACAATAGCGTAAACATTCTTTGGTTGGGAATTTTAACCTGGGGAGCCGCATTTCATAATAATCACCATAAGAATGTTCGCGCTGCTCATTACCAAGAAAAGGCGTACGAGATTGATCTAAGTCGTCTCTTGCTTATTCTAATACCAAAAAAGAGGCTCGTTGTGAACGAGGCCCTTATTCGTAAAGATCTTCCTGACTCTCTAGGTTAGCAACAATATGAAGTCGAGGCGCAGAGCCAGTATTTGAAACAAAGTGAGTATAGCCGGTGTTCACGTACCACATTCTGCCATCTGCAGGCATGTGTTCAGTTGTCGTACCGCTTTCAGTCACGTAGCTAAATGTTGCATTTTCGTTTGTGAAAATTGGAATATGAACACGAATCGAATAGTCCGTATTGTAATCAATATGAGGCTTGCCATCGAAGCCAGGCATAAGAACTGCTAATCGAACCCGCGTGAATTTAGCTTTAAATGAACTTAAAATATCAAGGAGCATTCCTTTGGCATTTTCATTCGGGATACAATAGTTTCTTTCGTCTAGCTGTGGCAAATAATTCGGTGAAGTGCGAGTCGTTGCTGCTCGGATTGCTTTTCTTTTATCTGTAATTGCCTGCGTAAAATTAACATTTGGGTAGGTCACATGATCAAATTTAGTTAAAGCAAGTTGACGATACATTTGCCCATCGTATTGACCTCGTGCCTTAAGGGCCTCTTCTTCGTTAATAAAGCGAGTGTGAGTTTCGTTGTACTGATTGCAAAGGTGCATATATTCACCTTTTGCATCTAAATCGACGTATTTAGAGTAATCGTCGAAACCATATTCTTTAATTTGGCGCTGCAATTCCTGGATATCAATCGGCTGACGAGGCAATACTTTAAAAAGTGGAAGATGTTCTCGAGTTAGCTTCATCGCTAGGCTAGATTTAGACATACAAACTTTATTCCTTAATTACTTTGTTTAAGCTTTTTGAAATACAGGATTTTTGAATAGTTCATTTACTTTGATCCATTCTCTGAATTCTTGAAAGCTAATGCCAAAATTAATAACTAAATGAATTCTTTCAGTTACCTTAGAAAAGTTAAAAAACCCATGCGGTACAGTTGAATCTATGGCAAAGCACTGGCCGACAGGCATATGCACTTTTTCGACTAACTTATTTCCTGCATAAAAACAAAAAACATTCTTATCATCAGTTACAATTGGCCAGTGGACACGTGTGACATTTTCAGAAAAATCATCTATGTGACGAGGTACTGTACTACGAGGCTGCATTTTTGAAAAACGAGCGCGTAGTGGTTTTAGATTTAATTCTTTAAAGATAATCTCCATATATTCGCTTACGTTATTATTCCATACTGAAATTGACTGCCAATCAAACTCGGCAAGACTTTTTTCGTAACTGCCTACGGATTGAAGGACTTCAACAGAGTCATTTACATGCTCTGGTTTGTCGGATCTTGAAGTCAGCCCGATTCCTGAATAACCGCCGAAATCATTCCCATATTCAGCATAATCGACCCAAGTCTTTTGATTTAAATAAGCTAATGCTTTTTTGGTATCTATCGCGGTGGAATCAGGAAGCTGAAACCAATAATTTTGTGTCTCAAAACGGGAATTCATTAAATAAGCTTGGCCGCGTTTCAGACTAGTATCAAGGTCTAATTTTGGGACATATTCGACCTAAAATTCAGTAGTTAGTGGTGATCGAGAAAAATTAAAGATACAATTTATAATGGCATGGGGTGGCTTGTGAAACGTAGAAGTATATTGAAGTATTCATGTGGGTTGAGCATTTTAGGAATTATTGGAGCATTTTCAATAGGTAAAAGCCTAAAGAGTTCTAGTCATTTTAAGGTTGTGTTTTCACTCCCCCCAAATATGTCTTATGATCAATATCGTCAAAGCGTTCCACTCTGGGTTAATTTAAATAAATTAGAGAGCATTCTAGCCAATTACCGAA
>JAYTJV010000051.1:0-1648 GCA_043730825.1 Pseudobdellovibrionaceae bacterium | reverse complement strand
TCAGTAATTCTTGAGTTTCCTTGCGTTTCTCATATTAATCCCACCCCTTACTTGCAAGTCATCTTATCAGCGCGGTAACAAGTGTGTTTCTCACCCGTTGCAGCTAAACACTGGCGAATTGTTTCCTGCTGAGCTTCAAGTTTTGTGCGGCCCACGGCCTCGGCTACTTTAGTACCAAAAAAGTCAGTGAGGACGCATTTTGAAGTGCGCGAGTGTGATTTGATTTCTTCACAGTAGACTTTATTTTCTTTGCACTCATTTGGAGGGCCCGGGAAAGGAAATGGAAATGGGTTTTCAGAACCTGGAAATCCTCCACCGAATCGATCTTCGCCAGCAATACAACTTTTTAGAACTTCAGCAGTCGCTAGTTTTTTATCCTTCGAGATTGCGGTATAGAGCGCCGAATCGCGTTCCGGTTTGATTCCGCAGATCCAACCGAGTGGATCAGTCGCGTCCGGATCTTCTACTTTTTTTGAAAGTGATTTTAGTATGCGGGCGATTTTATCTGCATCTGACATGTCAGACAATAAAAACCCGGTTAAAGCGCGTGCTCTAATAGAGTTTGAGTCTTGATAAGTTGTTCGTAAGTAAGAATAAAGACCCTCGTGTAGATAGACAGCACTTCGTTCTAATTCAGTGAGCATATCGGAATTAAAAATCTCTTTGCGGACGAGGACTCGGAAGTCGTCTGTGAAATTGACAAGTTGAACGGGAACCCAAGCGCCTTGTGGGCACGTCGAAGGATGTGGACTGATTCGGTTGGCGGCATCGGGGATATAGTTAATGACGTCATCAATCCAAGTTATGTTTTTTTCAACGTATTCGATGTGTTTAATGATTTCATGACCCACATCCATATTTTTTCTGAGCCATTCCTTTTGGATCTGAACATTGGCTAGCGCGGGGATACTGATTTCAGGTAAAATGAGTTGGTATTCACGGCGAGCTTCGAAAACATCCATAAACATATAATCAAAAGTTACACGTTGGGCATTTTCACAGGCCCAAACCCCGCCGCCGTTATTAATTCGGTCGCCACCAGCCCATGAAAGCTTTGAGGCAAAAAGAAGCGAGAGTGCTAAAAGTAATTTCATCGTCATCGTCATTGTCCTTCGTCTACATTTTTGAGAGGGTACAAAGCGACCGACAATCGAAAAACCGATTTCGAACTCGTCGCTTCAAATTTATGACCGAACTTATCCTGCATATTTCTTAACCAAGCTTTGTATTCTTTCATCTTGGATTCATCAATAAGTAATGTTGTCGAACTTAAGTCCCGTTTGTCTACGCCAATGTTCGTGATCTGGCGTTGAATCATTTGTAGATCCTCTAGATTTGACTTTCTAATGGATAGACTTATTACATCATCCGAAGTCGAAAATTGGGCCGAGGTTCTAACAAATTTCTTATTCTTAAATTTCAAAAGCTCTAAACGCAAAAGTCGATTAATGCATTCTTTGACCTCTGGGAGCGGTAAATTCAACTGCTTTGCAAACCATTCGGCTTTATGCGCGCATTGATCACTCTTCACTAGATTGAGGATAGCAAAATGAGGCCAGTCAGAAATAAGGTGGAACTGATCATTTTTGAGTTCCGTATATTGAAGGTTTTTAACCTGCAATTCTTCTTCACTCTGGCCTAGAAACTG
>JAYTJV010000050.1:0-4566 GCA_043730825.1 Pseudobdellovibrionaceae bacterium | reverse complement strand
ATTGGTGAAAGACTTTTTTAAACTAAATTTGATGAAGCCGTTGCGCCATAAGGCTTCTGGCTAATAGCAGGAAAAGTTATCCGCGCCGTTAGGTTTAGGTGTTGTTTCATTGATAGTTCATGCGACAACCTTGGTAGCTTTTGGAGCTCCATTGTCAGATGGAGGAAACACATTTGGAGCCCCGGCTTCAGTGGGGACCAATGACAACTTCGACATGAGAATAAGAACTAATAATGCCAACAGAGTGGTAATAAAAACAGATGGAAGGGTCGGCATTGGCACAAATGCTCCGGGCGCCACTCTTGAAGTTGCTGGAACAGTTAAATTTACAGGTGGGGCTCCGGGAGCAGGCAAAGTGTTAACTTCTGATGTAGCCGGTTTGGCTTCGTGGCTTGCTCCTACTGGCGTCACGAGCGTCAATTCAGCAAATTTATATTTGTCGGTAGCAAACACGACAACTACGCCAATAATAACAGCAAATGTTGGCACTTTAGCGAATACTCTTGCAGCTGGTAATGATTCTAGAATTACCAACGCACTACAATCATCAGTTTATGCTGCGGATCTTGCCCCAGTAACGAGCTGCGCACCGTCTTCAAAACCTTCGTGGAATACAATTACTGATTTGTGGGAGTGTAACTCAATAGGCTCTCTGAATGCCTCAGTGTTATCATCAGGCACAGTGGACTCAGCGAGACTTGGATCTGGCTTAGCAAGCCCCACAACATTTTTACGCGGTGATGGAACTTGGGCTACACCCTCACCTGCTATAAATATTGCAACTGGCACTGGTTTGACAGGCGGACCGATCACATCGAGCGGGACAATTAGTCTAGCCGATACAGCCGTGACTGCAGGAACATATGGTTCTGCAACACAAGTTGCTCAGTTCACGGTCGACTCCCAAGGCCGTATCGTTTCCGCAAACAATGTTCCTATTACAGGTGGTACTCCCAGTGGCGCCAACCAATCGCTTTCGAACCTTTCGAGCACTGCAATAAACGTAGATCTTCTTCCGAATATAACTCTCGAAACTAGTTTAGGCAGTAATACTAAACGATTTGCGGCTCTGTACATTGGGTTCGGTTCGTTTTTAAATGGAATAAGCACACCCAGGATCTATGGAACCTCGACTAATTTATCACTTGAGATAAATAGCAATACTAATGAGTTCTATTTATCTAGTTCTTATGGTTCGCACCTAGGGTTTACACAAACTCAATCTGGCACTGTTAACGTTCAACCTGCTGCAGGAATAGGTGCTACTTGTAATGTAAATGGAGGCGTGGGCTTTAGTGACTCTGTAGGAACAATTGATCTTACAACGGGATCTAATTCTTGGAGTTCAGGCTCTCAATGCCAAGTAGCCTTTGCTATGCCTTGGAATATTCGAGTGGTTTGTGTCATTTCGCCAAACAACGCCGTATCCGCGGCAGCAATAAGTGCTAGACAAGTTTACGTTAATCCGTCGCAAACTATGGTTGATCTTAGCTTTGGGCAAGCGGATACTCAAAATAACTCATATTCGTTTAGCTACCATTGTCTCGGGAAAAATTAGACTTTGCGTCCAATCTTAAGCCACATTACAATTTAAATGATATCCAGAAATCTTCAAAGATGAATTTTGTCCGGAGGAAACTTGAAGGCGAATTTTGGCTTGGGATCTATTCTTGCCGCTGACATACAAAAACGACGCTTAATTTTCGAAGCGTTGATTTTTCTAATTGTAACCGCTGTGTTTTCACAAACGATTTTTTTTCAGTTCGTCTCTTTAGATGATCCTCAAAATATTACTTCAAATGTTTCATTTAAAATAATTAATTTAGAGAGTCTTTTCGAACTTTGGAAAAATACTTATTTTGGTCTTTATATTCCTATGACATATACAATTTGGGCAGGAGTAGCATGGATATCCGAATTTTTTTTCTTTGAAATTCATCCGGCCTCCTTTCATATTCTCAATATTCTACTTCATGCTTTTAATGCTGTATTACTTTTTCAAATAATCTTGTTTTGTATTCGAGACTCATCAACCAAAGCACTTTGGGCTGCTATAAGTGGAAGTCTTTTATTTGCACTTCATCCAGTCCAAGTTGAGGCGGTGGCTTGGGCGTCAGGCGCCAGGGACCTCCTTGGAGCATTCTTCGGGCTGTTGGCTATTCGTATTTTTTTATTGAGTATTAAACAACCATCAAACAGATGTATTTGGTGGGTTTATTTTAGCTCGACTCTGTTTTTTGGGCTTTCAGTTTTATCAAAACCAAACGGCATCATCTTACCAGTGTTTCTGTTTCTATTATCCTTTTGGCAGTTTCGGATTCCAATTAAAAAACTTGTGACGACAATGGGACTATGGCTTTTAGCAAGCGCTCCCATTATTTTCATGAGTCGAGCTGGACAACCTGAAAGCGTTATTTCCTATATGAATGGAGACTTAGCTTGGCGGCAAAAACCTTTGGTGTTTACAGACTCTTTACTTTTTTACTTTAAAAAGCTTACAGCCCCGTTTCCCCTCCTTCTCGACTATGGCAGAACGCCCGCAGCTGTACTTGTAGGCAATGAAGTTTTCTGGAAAGCCTTTTTACTATTTTTAATTTTTGGAATTATTTTTTTGATCATGCGCTATTCACGAGGCGCTTTGAAGCCATTGGGCGAAGGGCTTCTTTATTTTATAATTCTTTTGCTGCCAGTCTCGGGGTTCATTGCATTTGAATTTCAAATATTCTCAACCGTTTCTGACAGGTATTTGTATTTTCCAATGGTAGGCATTTCAATCGGGCTTTCTTTATTTTTGATAAACTCAGAGGCTTTTTGGAGAAGAAATATTTTTAAACATGCCCTTTCTGTATTGGGAGCATTGTTAACTGTCGGAACTTTATCGCAACTCCCTGTATGGAAAAACTCGGAATCGCTTTTCCAGCACGCAATAGAAGGAAATCCCAAAAGTTATCTTGCGAATCAGTCACTTGCTGTCTATTATTTTGATGCTCGAGCTTTTAGTAGGGCTCTTGTCTATTTTCAATTGGCAGTTGAGCTAAATCCTCATTATTTAGATCCAAAATTTGGGTTAGGAAAATCATTATTGGCCCTGAACAAACCTCATGAAGCAGTAAATTTTTATCGTAGCTTTCTCACAGATAAAGTAAATTTTCCGTCAGATCGTGAAGGTACAGCACAGGTTATGCTCGGAAATCTTTTGACAGATTACGGTATCGCCCTAGAGCAAATTGGAGCTACTGAGGAAGCAAAAAAACAGTTTCAAAGAGCGCTTGAAGTTTTTCCTGAACAACCAACTGCGAAAGCGCGTTTAACTTCTACAAAGTAAACTATCGCTTTTTATATATTAAATACTGTTTCTTATTATTAGTACTTAGAAAATCAGGCGAAAATAGACCGTGCTGATATCGCAAATTTATAAGGCATGATAGTTAAACTGCAAAAGCAATTAGATGAGTTAAAGAAGCAGACTAAATAGCTTTTCAAATTCTTCATTGATAGAATTTCTGAGAAATAATCTAAAGGATTTAAGTAGTAATCGGTTCAGAAAAATTACTTAAATCCTTTTTTCCTGACGGGGCTGCAAATTCTATTTTTGTATAACCAAAGTTAGCTTTCTTTGAATCTCTAAAAGGACTTCGTTTCGGGGAACGATTAACAGTGCTTGTGGCACGAGCCTAGCCAATTCTGAATACCTGTTTTGCTTTAGGAGAAGACGAAAATAGTTTTCCATTGCGGCGGGAAATTGCCCATTATTAATTGATCGGGCATACGAATTTTCAGCTTCTATTAAATTTCCACGAATTTCTTCAATTATGCCCAAATTGTTCCAATTTGCCCATGATTTTGGATCAAGCTCAACTGACTTTCGAAAATATTTTTCTGCAGTGATTAAGTCCCCTAATTGATAATATTCTGACCCGAGAGCATTATTGAAATTTGAATCGTCTGGATTGCGAAGAACTTCTATTGTATAAAACTTAAGCCTAGAATTCCATTCAGAGGCTCTGGTGAAAGACAACCAACAAGATATTAATACTACAGAAGTGACCATCCCTATAAAAATTTTATTAGGAACTAAATTCACAATAAATTGAAAAGTAGCTAGCGAAATATAGGTTATTAGAGCGAAAGACTGTAGGTAAAACCACCTATTTGCAACAGTTGCATCCAAAGGAATGAGAATGTTTGAATGCAAACCTGTTCCCAAAACGAATATCATTAAAAGAAAAATTTGGTGCCTTTTAAAATTATTAGGGGTTAGTTTATACAACCCAAATAGGATGATTAAAAAAAGTAGAATGAGAATTATTGGAGAATAAAAACTTTCGAAGTCGATCTCTTGAACAACCCAAGTTTCATTTAAAGTGAGATTTATAGGCAAAAGAAATGTTTTTAGATAGTAAACAAAGGACTGTGGGAATGTGATAACTCGATCCCAAAAATCGATTCTACCAATCTTGACTGTCGTGGATGTTAACTTCCAATAACCTGCTATTTGAAACCTTAAAATGAAATAAACACCCATCACAATAAAACTCATTACCATTGAATTTTTAAACCGATCCC
>JAYTJV010000049.1:0-43170 GCA_043730825.1 Pseudobdellovibrionaceae bacterium | reverse complement strand
GGCTTTTCGGGTTTTAAAAAGGGCAGCGCCCTTTTTCAGGCACGATGCCTTTATTCCACTCATCCACATAAAACCCACCGAATAAAGAATGATCCCAGGCTTCCCCAATCTTCTTCTTCCCAGCTGACTGTGATGGATCAGCAAACGCTGGGAAGTTATGAAAACTGCATCTATACCATTGACGAAGCTTTTGAGAACTAGTTAAAGCCGGCTACCTGCCGTAATTGATTGTGTTTGAAACCCGTCGAGACCTCAAATCTGGCATAGAAATAGCAAACGTAAAATGTAATACGCAAATTAGTTATAATTTCCTATTTCATGCTTTTTGTTTTCGCGGCGCCTGTCTTTACATCAGTGAGCTGTCGAACTATTTGATAGTAACGGAGGTTCCTATTTCAACGCTCTTAGCTTATTTTAAAACTGTTTTCACTTCGGTCGTTTTCGCTTCTTCCACGTTTGCGAGCGCATTAAAAGTTGAGCCCCGTCAACTGGGCCCGCTTAACGCGATTGTTATCGACCACGTAAAAGACGCCCCCTACGTAGTTTATCTGCATGGTTTTGGGGGTCTCGGTGACAGTGCCTATCAAGAACTCGCGCCTGAAATTGAAAAGAATCGAATTTTTAAAAGTGTAAACTGGATATTTCCCGACGCTCCCCGAGGCGGTTGGTTCAACATCGAAGCTATAGACCCCCACACGACAGAACCTCTTTACGATGTTTGGCAGAGTAGTTTAAAACCAACTCGACAGGCTCTCACGCAAATGCTTAAAAGTGCGAAGATTGATCCTCGAAATGTTATTTGGGCAGGCTTCAGTCAAGGTGGGATCACTGCCATCGATTATGTACTTCATTCCAATGTTTCTCCGAAGGGTTTAATTGTGAATAGTGGAATTTACTTTGATTCCACCGATTGGAAAAAGGGTAGCCCCCATCTTAAAGGGGTTCGCTTTTTTATGAACCACGACCGCAATGATCAGTCACTGCCATACGCGCTGGCAAAAAAAGCTGAAGCTCTCCTTCTTGAAAATGGAATGATCGGAAAGCTTACAGCCACCAAAGACGATCACACGATGTGGCCTAACACTATCAAAAAAGCAATCGGCGAATTACAGAAAACTCCATCTCATTCTTGCGCCAAATTTTTTTAGGTAAATGAGCCGTTTGATCCGTAGCAGTACTTCTTAAGTGACTGATCATTATACCACTTGGATTAAAAGCTTCCAAATTTCGAAAGGCTCATTGAATGAAACCAATCGGCCTTTTTTATTTGATCTATTCCCGCAATTCAATTCGAAAAAGTTATTGGGTTCGATTTTCTCTCTCTCCAAAATAAATGAATAAAAAAACGAGCGAAAAATTCGCCCGTAGCAAAAGTTGTAGCAGACTGTAGCAAGACTTTGAAATACCTAGAAATGCTCTGAAATATTCCGCTTTCGTTCTGTTGTTAAGTACTTAAAGCGACTGACAAATTTTTATTTTGATGTAATTACTGACGGATAAAATGGCGGAGAAAGTGGGATTCGAACCCACGTTACCTTTTAAGGGGTAAACTCGCTTTCCAAGCGAGCGCCTTCAGCCACTCGGCCATCTCTCCGTACTTAGATTAATTTTGAGACCTTAGATTTATCAGTAATTGGCTAAAACTCAAGAGCTTAAACTGCAAAAAATTGCTTGATTAAAGTATCTGTAATTTACGAAAGATTCCAAACCGGCTGATGCCTTGACCCGAAAAAACGATTTGCAGTTCTCCGCTCCATTGCTGGGTTCCACAATTCCATAGAAGTTGAGCACGTACCCAAAACTGGCTTTGGGTGTAATTCCAACTTTCAATATTCCAGGTCGTTGGCGTGCAACCAAAAGAAGATAAAAGCGCCTCTGTTAAATCTTCAGTCTCGCGTGGATTTTCAAGTGCTAGAGCCTGAATCACATTTCCTTTTGCCTGAGGTAAGCCCAAGGTCAGCGCGTGAAGCGTAAGATTTAAGTTCGGCATATCCAGGCTTCGCATATTTTCCTGCAAAGAAGAAAAAATTTGATATGGCCAGCGGGCCGCAGCTTCATTCATCTGCAAGCCGTCTCTTAAAAGAACAGATAAACATAGACTTAAGATTTGGCCAAACTTATGAGGGGTGCCTGAAATATAGAGATCTTGTGAATCTATATGAAGAGTACGCCCACTTAGTTTCGTCGAGCCTGACCACGGAGTCTTAAGTTCAAGTCGGCTTAAATCTATTCTTTGACTGAGTTGAATTAAATCATTTTTTTGGCTTTGGTTCATGCCGCAATAAGAACTCGAAGTCGTACAAATCTTAATAATCGCAGGCAGCTGACCCACAATCGAGTAAGCTTTCATTTCAGCAAGACCACCACCCGTTCGTCCGACGCGGATGTTTGCATTTGCAACGATCCCTGTAAAAGCTGCTAGTAAAATTAAAATTTTTTTCATTTTGGATTCTCCGATACGAGATTAAATAATTGAGTACTAAGACAATACACTGAGTCTTTATTTTTGTTTTGTGAATAACGGTTGGTTAAATCCACTTCAAATTTATAAAGCTCATCTTTGATTGATTTTAAATCGGCGCTATTAAAACTAAAGACAATCGAAATAAATTCTTTCTTTTCAATAGGCTGTTCTTCCTGCGCAATAAGAGATTTTGAGATTAAGCCTGCATGGTAATTTCGAAGAGCTGCAGAAGGAATATCTTCGCCAGCAAAAGTAGCTAATGACGATGCTTTGTAAACTCCGTCGCTTTTTTCAGCAAGGCCTACTTGAATAAGTCTTTCCCAGGATTCTTTTACAGTTTTAGTATCAATCCTCAAGGCTTTAGCTGCGGCCTTATGATCCTGATACTTTGAATCTACATCGATAAGTTCTAATAAAGCGTAATGATACCAATCAGAAACAATTTGAAACAGATCTAATGCTAAATTGCCTTTTTCCTGACTTGATCTGGCTCTGACTTTAACGGCTGCAACTTCACGATCTGCTTTAGATGAAGAACTCTCCATCTTGATTAGGTCTAGCCAATGTTCCCTTTGAGTTGGCTTAATCTGAATCTTCTTAGCGACCTGCATGACTCTTTCTTCAGAAAAAGACAGCTTACCACTTAAGTATTCAGATAATGCTGAAGGACTTAGCTCTAAATCCCGAGCGAACGCTCTGAGCGAATAGTGAGGCCTGCGTTTTTTGCGAGCCTCGAACTCAAACTTTAGATAATGCCTAGAATCTTGTGGGTAGTATTCAAAACTCAATTTGTTCCTCCGAACATTGCCGAACATTGCCGAACATTGCCGAACACTTTGTTCGCTACTTTGGTTGTTCTGTCAAGCGAACTTCGTTATCAATTTGCTGATTGCCAATTAAACAAATAACCTTGGAGGTTACGTGAAAAATGTTCTCTCTGTTCTAATGGTCCTTTTAGCTCAGCCGATTAACAGCTTTGCTCAAGAAAATGTGGTTTCAGCGGAAGTTGAAGACGTTCGTGAGCAAAAAAAGTACGGCGTTTACTTAGGAATTGGGACACCTTATCCATCACTTTTAGGAATAAATGTTGGATACAATATTTCTTCTGATGTGAGAGTGACTGCTGGTTATGCCGAACTCGAAGCGACAACAAGCCTGAGCTATGATAGCTCAACAGGTTGGCAGGAAGAAAAAGTGAAAGCTTCAACTTATGATTTAGGTGCCGAATACTATTTTATGAAAGGCCAAAACTGGAGACCCGTTGCTGGACTTCATATGGGCTATGTCGATATCAGCGGTAAGGGTGATATGACTATCAACTCTTTTAAAAAAGACACGGTTCACGCTTACGTAAATGCAGGAGTTGATTACGTGAGTCGAAATGGATACCAATTTGCGATTGGTTTTAACCAAGGTGTTGTTGAAAATACAAATGGTAGCATCTACGTAAACGCCGGCCAATTTTTCTAAATCGATACCTCTCGTAAAATTTAAAACCTATATATACTCTTAAGGAGTGAAGATGAGAAACTTGTTCAATTTATCTGTTTTAGTACCTGCGGCTGCTATCCTTATCTCTTGCCAAACAATGCCCTACCAAGGGGTTGCACGTGAAGTTAAGCGCAAGCCCAGCGAAGGTGGCGTCATTGCTTTAACTTCAGAGCATCGCCCTGAAGATCGCATGAAAGCTGATGAGAAAATGAAATCAAACTGCGGGGCTTCCACTATTAAAGTTTTAGAAGAAGGCGAAATAGCTGTAGGTCAAACTACCACTTCTAATGCTTCCGAAGCACACCGCCCTAGCTCGCAGAAAAAAGTTGGAACCTTGTTTGGAATGCCCCTCGTTTCAGGCCAAGGTGCTGGTACCGATACTTCAACTTCCTCAACTGTAACTCAGCTTAAAGAGTGGCAAATTTCATACGAATGTATGGCTTCAGCTCCTTCTAAGAAAAAAGTTACTCATTAATTCAGTTAAGCAAGGTCATCTAAACTTTGACCTTGCTTACAATCATTATGAACCCCCGCGTTCCCTTCTGAATTTTTAGTCTTCCTTGAACATCGATTACCTTTAGATTAAGTTTAAACCCTATGATTATTGTCACAGGCGCAAACGGATTTATTGGAAGTGCACTTATTTGGGAGCTCAATCAAAAGGGCTACCGCGACGTTATTGCTGTTGATACGGTTTCTTTAGAAGAACGAAATCTTCTTAAAAATAAAGCCTACAGTAAATTTCTTTTAAAAAATGAGATCTGGGACTTCCTGAAATCTTCTGATGCCAACAAAGTAACCTGGATTTTTCATATGGGCGCATGCTCCTCGACCACCGAAAAGGACTGGGCTTTCTTGAAGGAAAACAATCTCGAATTTTCCCAAAAGCTATTTAACTGGTGTACGAAAAACCAAAAGTCGATTATTTACGCAAGCAGCGGCGCTACTTACGGAGCTGGCGAAAATGGTTTCAGTGATGTAACTGACTCGGAAATATTAAAACCACTCAATCTATATGGTGACTCCAAAGTCCAAATGGATCGCTGGGCACTGACTCAAAAAAATAAGCCTCATCATTGGTTTGGTGTAAAATTTTTTAATGTTTTTGGTCCAAATGAATATCACAAAGGCTTAATGTCCAGTGTTGCATTTAAAGCTTTCAATCAGATTAAAGAAACTCACTCACTTGGACTATTTAAAAGTTACAACCCTGATTTCAAAGATGGCGAACAAAAGCGTGATTTCGTTTACGTGAAAGATGTAGTTCGCTGGATGGTAGAGCTTATGGACAAAGTCCCTGCGAACGGACTTTATAATATGGGCTTTGGAAAAGCGCGAACTTGGCTTGATTTGGGTAAATCTGTTTTCAAAGCGATGAATGAAGATTTAAAGATTAAGTGGTTGGAAATTCCCGCTGATCTGAAAGATCAGTACCAATACTTCACTGAAGCTGACATGAAAAAGTGGATTGCTGCTGGATTGAGCGAACCTGAATGGCCTCTTGAAAAAGCGATTGATGATTATGTCCTAAATTACCTTAGCAAAGCTGATCCTCTTCTTTAAAAGGATAAACAATGGATTTGTTGCCTCAGCATTTAAATAAGTTTGGCGTAAATCAGGCTGACAAAAAGTATACGCCTCGTGATCACGCTGTTTGGCGATATATCTTACGCCAACTAAAAGCATTTCTATCGGTCTATGCTCATCCTTTTTATGCCGAAGGCCTAAATCAGGCTGGGATTACTATCGATGCAATTCCTAAAATTTCGCATGTTAGCGATAAACTATCACGCTTCGGCTGGAGAGCTTGCGCCGTCAGTGGCTTTATTCCTCCAGCAGCTTTTATGGAAATGCAGTCGCTATCTGTGTTACCTATCGCAAGCGATATGCGCTCCATAGATCAAATGTTATATACTCCGGCACCAGATATTGTTCACGAAGCTGCAGGACATGCGCCGATGCTAGCTCATCCGGAATATGCGGCTTATTTAAAAGAGTACGCACAAGTTGCAAAGAACGCGATTGCAAGTCACGAGGACATAGCAATCTACGAAGCGATTAGAATTTTATCTGACGTTAAAGCAAATTCAAATGCTTTGAACGAGGAAGTCAAAGCTGCCGAAAATAAATTAGCTTTGGCTGTGAAAAATGTAACTCATACATCTGAAGCGACACTTTTGTCTCGAATGAATTGGTGGACAGCAGAATATGGGCTTATCGGAACTTTAGATAATCCGAAAATTTACGGGGCAGGTCTTCTTTCATCTGTGGGCGAAGCCAGATGGTGCTTAAGCGAGAGAGTTAAAAGATTGCCTCTAACAATTGATTGCATCAATTATACTTACGATATTACTGAACCTCAGCCTCAGCTTTTTGTAACTCCAGATTTTAAAACCTTATCTACAGTGTTGAATGAACTTTCAAACTTGATGGCTTACAAAACTGGCGGCCTTCATGGCCTCGAAAAAGCTGCGCTTTCCAAAACCGTTAATACCGTAGAACTTAATTCTGGAATTCAAATATCAGGTCAGGTTGTGGAATTCATCCGGGACTCTTCTGGCAATGTCGCTTTTTTTAAGATGCAGGGACCAAGCCAGCTCGCTTTTGACCGTAAAGAATTGAATGGCCATGCTAAAGACTATCATAAAGATGGTTATAGTTCGCCAGTTGGAACACTCAAAGCCTTTCCTTCTAAATGCCCAAGTCAGTTAACTGAACAAGAGTGGGAAAAAATTGGAGTTCAATTCGCAAAGAAATCTAAAGTCACTTTGGAATTCACAAGTGGCGCCATCGTAAGTGGCGAAATCATTTCGACCAGTATAGAAAAAGGAAAGCGTATTTTAATTAGTCTTGAAAACGCGAAAGCAACTTTTGAAAATAAAATACTTTTTGATCCATCGTGGGGAACCTACGACATCGTTTTAGGTGAAAAAGTTAGTTCTGTTTTCGGCGGCCCCGCTGATAGACTTGGCTTTGGTGAAATGAATGACTTCGTAGTCGCAAAAGTCCCGGAAGCCCAATACTCAGAAAAAGATTACCGTATTTTTGCTTACTATCAGGTTATTCGTGATGTTCGTGACGGGAAGAAAACTCTTTTTGATTTGGAATCCTGCCTTCGTGGAGCAATCAGCGAATTACCGCAAGAATGGCTTTTAATTTTAGAAGCTTTGGAACTGACAATTTTATCTAAGCAAAAAAGTTTAGAAGAACTGTGCCGAACACACTTGTCTCAAAAGATTTTTTCTGAAACCGATGCCCAATGTATTCAAGAAGGACTAGCGTTAGCACATGAAAAGAGCATTTGAGATCCGAGTTGTCTTAGCTAGTCCCATCTACGAAAGAAATGTTGGAGCCACCTCCCGCGCTATGGCAAATATGGGATTTGATCGTTTAATTTTGGTTGATCCCAAGTGCGAAATTACTTTTGAGGCTCAGCAAGCTGCAGCTACTGGCCAAACGGCGCTTCAATCCAGAAAGACCTATAAAAACTGGCAAGAGTTCTATGAAAGTGAACCTGACTCGATCCGCTTAGGCTTTACCACAAAAGATGGAAGAGCCCGCCAAGTTGTCGATTTTAAGCCAACACTCGAAATGCTTGAAAAGGAATCCCCTTACTTCACAAGGGAAGGCGATGCTCCGGTCATCGTTCATCTTATTTTTGGTCGCGAAGACTGGGGTCTTTCGACTGAAGACATCGAATACGTTCACTATGCATGTTGCCTACCAACTTACGGTGAAAATCCAAGTTTAAATTTAGCTCAAGCCGTTTTAATTGCGCTCTTCATGGTCCGTGAAACCTGGGGGGGAGTTCAGGGGCAAATTGAAAACCAACGACCTGATAAACGAACTGGTCGAAAAGCTGTCGCTTTTCTTGAAGAAAGTCTTCAAGTTTGGTTAGAAGAAATGGGCTTTACACTCTATGGGAAAAAAGTGAATGCTTATACTGTTTTAAAAAGAATGCTTTTACAAAATACTCCAACTCCAAAAGAAGTTAGAATTCTTGAGACCGTTTTACAGCAATCAATTCGTAAACTCCGCGAATGGAAAGAATTAAAAAAGAAGAAGGATTAAACTTCTTCGGGCCAATCATGTTTTGGGTATCTTGCTTTAAGTTCTTTTCGGACATCTTTGTAAGAGCCCTTCCAAAAACCTTCTAAATCTTTCGTCACCTGAGTTGGCCTCTGATTTGGAGCAAGCAAAACAACTGTGACAAGAATATCATTTCCCACTTTAGGCGTCTTCTTCCAAGGAAATGCATCTTGGATTCTTAATTCAACAAAAGGAGCCTGTTCACCTTCGTAATGAACTTTAACTTGTCTACCTTTGGCAGCCTCTAAAGTAACTGGCATTTTTGATTTAAAATCTGAAAGAACTTCTTCGGACAACTGATTTTCAAAGAAATAAACCAAGTCCATTTCTTGTAAAGCGTGCAGATTTTTTTTTCCGTATGTAGCTTCGTTAAGGATTTCTCTTAGTCTTTCGGGGGTCCAATAATTTTGAAGTTCCAAATTTACTCTTCCAGAATAAAAAGTAAATCTGACCCACCAATTAGCCATTTCTTCATTTTGTTTTAAAATCCAAGCCCAGTTTTCAAATGCCACCTCCGGCAAATGAGCTTCAATCCAATCTGCCTTTGCAGGTTGAGTGTGCTCAGAACCAATACTAAGGCCAAAAAGTTTCAAGGTCTTCTTTTCTAAAAACGTTTTTTTATCTTCGTCCCAGTTAACATGGGAATCAGGTTTCATCACAGCAGAAAAATGTTTTTTAAGAAATTCTTCGGTTAACCCACTTGCTCTAGAAATTTGCGTCTCATTAGAGTTCTCGGTATCTGTACCATCAAGTGCTACGAAGTACGGACTTTTTTTAACAACACTTGTTTTTGCAAACGAAATTCCCCGACCTGAGGATAAAAGCCCTTTGTCACCCGTGCCTCTTCTCCTACCAAGCCGATCAGCAAAAGATCTAACTAAAACAATTTTAAGAATTTCCTCATCTGAATCATCCCACTTAAACTGCTGCGCTTTCGCTGAAAGTTGAAACGCAACCTTCTGATATCTCTCTAGCCCCCGAGGCCCCTTCTTAAATTCAGAAATCAAATCGCACTCATCTTCACCAAAGGTGCCAGGTCCTCTTTCTGAAAGCAGTGCGCAAACCCATGCGCCAAGATCTTCTCTATTTTCAGCTTTAAAATTTTCCATCAGTAAAGAAAGTCGCATTGGAAGTGGATAATGAACAACTTTTCGACCCATATCCGTGATTTGGCCATTTTTTAAAAGCTCTAAATCGTTCAGTTTTTTCATCGCAAATTCCAAAGCTGAAGGCTGCGGAGCTTCAAACCACGAGAAATTCTTAAAGTCCTGAATTCCCAAATAGGATAACGTTAACAAAGTCTCGGACAATTCTTGGGTCTTAATTTCAGGCAAACTATAATCTGCAAAGGATCGTTCATCTAATAAAGACCACAGCTTAAAGCATTTTCCAGGAAACTGCCTGGCAGCGCGGCCCGCCCTTTGAGTCGCCGAAGCTAAACTAATCCGGTGAGTTGTCAGTTTCGAAAATCCTGACTGCATCTGATAAACTGTAGATCTTTCTAATCCCGAATCAACTACCGTATCAAGTCCGTCAACCGTAACGGATGATTCCGCAACATTCGTTGAAAGAATAATCTTGCGATTTTCGGCTGGCTTTAAAGCTCGTTGTTGTTCTTGAAGATCAAGTCTTCCATGAAGCGGAATGATGCAAAAATTTTTACTCCAACTTTCTTTCTCTAGAAAGTTTCTGACCTGTTCAATTTCATAAACACCAGGAAGAAATACCAACGTATCTTTGTCCCCGCTTTGAACCGCCTGCTTAATTTTATCGACCATCTTTTTCGAAACGTCGAAGTTCCACAGTAGACTTTGGCTTTTCGTATCATGCTGAGTCTCAAGAGCACACAGCCTACCCGGAACATCGATAATAGGTGCCTTGCCTAGAAAGTCAGAAAGTTTTTGCGCATCAAGTGTAGCAGACATCACAATAATTTTTAGATCGGGTCGCTCAAGCTCTTGCAGTTCTTTAAGAAGACCGATCGCAAGATCAGTATGTAAAGATCGTTCATGAAACTCATCTAGAATGACGATATCAAATTCAGAAAGCGTAGGATCAGATAAAATTTTTCGAGTTAGCAAAGCCTCAGTCACAAAAACAAGTTTTGTATCATTCGAAATTTTACGATCAAAACGAACTTCAAAACCAATTTGTTGACCAATTGTCTGATTGTTCTCTTCGGCTACTCGGTAAGCTGCCGCAATTGCAGCAATCCTTCTAGGCTCTAAAACTAAAACTTTTTTAGCTGAAATGTCGATTAGCGCTGGCGGAATTCTTGTAGTTTTACCTGCACCAGGCGCAGCCGTCACAATAACAGATGAGTTTTCCTTCAAAGCTTGTTTGATTTTGGAAATATAATCATCAACAGGTAAGTGTATTTTCATCACCTACTAAGTCTGTCAGCATTTAATATTTAAATTAAGCCCAATCCTTAGTGGCAATCTCTTTTTCATGAGATCTCACCCATTTAAGCTTCTGATTGAGGGTATGAAGCTCTGAACTCAATGCTTGGCCCACATCACTTAACTGATTTAGACGAGCCAAAGTATCATCCTGCTTACTGCCCACAAGAGTCAGGCTTTCGAGCTTTGCAGTGCTCGCTTCGATCTCTTTATTTACACTTTCGATTTCTTTATGAAGCTGCTTTCGCTGAGCAGATAGATCTTTGATCAACTTCAACACTTGATCACGCGTCAATGCACGCAACGAACCCTCGCCTGAGGTTTTCTCGTGATCGCCCAAAAGACCACCCCAGAACAGTGACCATTCTATTTTAAAGGGGTTCTTGCTTGGTTTATTTTCGGTTGTTTCGTTCGAGTCGTCTGAGTCTGGATCCATAGTCTCAACATACCATAAAAGTGTGGTGACTTAAGTCCAGACTTTGTTAAGCAAGGCACCATGGGGCTATTTTTACAAAGTTAAGTGACTGAAATCTCGACGCTTTTTTTAAAGGGCCCGGTTTTATTGACGCTCAGTCCAGAAGGCTTGAAGATAATGATATGACATCTTTAATTTTGATTTTAAGCATAGCTTTTGCCCAAAACTGCTCAGACCAGGCCGAGGATTTAGGCCCCTATTCTTTCAGAAGAACTCAGTATTCAAAAGCTCTGGGTTGCGTCGTTCACGTGAAAGCAAAAGGCAGTGCAGAAATGCCCCCGACCCGCTATTTCAATTTTTTCAAAGATGGGCAAATTCAAGTTCGAACGCAAATTGGATCCATTACAAACACCCATTCCACTGGTTATAGAAACTATTTCGTCCTTCCCGCAAACGATACGCCTGAAATAAAAAAGCTGGGTGGCCTTGGCGTTCAAGTTAAAGACTCAGCAGGTCTTGATTGGGCGTTCAATGAAAAAGGCGAGATGAAAAATGAAAACGGCTGCAAAGCTAAGGTAAACCCAAAAATTTCTTGGGAAGGTGAAGCAACGGATAAAAATAAGGAGGGTGGGTTTTTCCTAAGCCACTGCCCTGGATCAGTTATAATCGATATCGGTTTTAAAAAAACACGCGACGCAGTTTTAGAAAAAGATAGAGTAATTGCCGTACGAGATTCTGACGGCAAATCTTGTAGTTTAAAAAATTCCGACATCTTCACTTATCCGAATTCTTCTGAGGGAATTTTTAAGTATAAAAATTCAAAAGACTTCCACCGTTTTTTAAGCACGAAACCAGATTGTAAAGATTTAGATTTACGTCCTTTAAATGCAAAAAGCAGCTCATCAAGCTCGGGCGTGCAGCGGTAATATTTTAGCCGTTAAGTAAGTGTCTTGTCCCAGCAGCTGAGATTCACTTGAATTAATTTCTAGCTTTTTAGAAATTTCTGAAATTTCGAAATCATCCGCCCAGCCAATTCCTTTTCCTAAGATGATCGGTGCAGTGAATAGGTGTAGTCTCTGAATCAAGCCTTGGGCTAAAAAGCTTGAATAGATCTGTCCCCCGCCTTCAACCATGATACTTCGAATACCTTTTTTATATAATTCGTCGAGTACCGAATTCAAATCCTGCGAAGAAAGCATGATTATATTTTCAGGTTTAT
Organism: Pseudobdellovibrionaceae bacterium; assembly: GCA_043730825.1. Lineage (GTDB taxonomy): Bacteria > Bdellovibrionota > Bdellovibrionia > Bdellovibrionales > Bdellovibrionaceae. Next base: position 31,090 of record JAYTJV010000049.1, on the reverse strand, counting down.
GAACTTCTGACATCTTTAACTGATTCAATTTCTTTAAAACTTCACCACTTCGATCAAGTACCACAACTTTGTTCTCTTTTTGAATTTGCGGGTGGCGAATATCTAACCTTGGATCATCGACTAGGACAGTGTTCTTCCCGACCAATACCGCATCATATTGCGCTCTCAATTCATGAACCTTTTGTCTTGATTCAGGCCCTGTGATCCATTTGCTTTCGCCATTTGCTAAAGCAATTTTTCCGTCCAAACTTTGCGCGACTTTCATCGCAACGAAAACTTTCTTCTCTCGAAAGTTCCAGAGAAACTCTTCGCAAGTTTCTTCTAAATCGTTTTTCAAAACCCCTTGGTATTCTTCTGCTTGAATACCAGCGTCTTTTAAAATATTGGTACCTTGGCCCGCGACAAGGGGATTCGGATCAAGCAATCCGTAAGTTACTTTCTTTATGGGAAGCTTTGCCAAGGTCTTTGCACAGCTGGGTGTTTTACCCTCGTGAGCACAAGGCTCTAAAGTTACAATGACATGAGCACCTTTAAGCAGATCAGAGGTTAAACCTTTAAGCGCGTCGACTTCCGCATGCGCTTCACCAAATTTTTTGTGATAGCCGGTGGAAAGAAGCTCGCCATGAGAATTCAAAATAACACAGCCAACTTTAGGATTTGGAGAAACAAAAGGCGCCCCTTTGAGCGCCTCTGTGATTGCAAGCTTCATGGCCTGATCGAGATTCATCTTACTTTGTCATCCATGATTTCCAATAATCAGGGAGCTCCACTTTATCGATGTTCGGATCTGTATGAAGTGTCTGCCAAGTATCGATCATCACAGCTACTTCATCCGTATGCGTTTTAGTCTGCACGGCTTTGACCGCCTTCGGATGTGGTCCATGAGGAAAACCCGCTGGATGAAGTGTCATCATCCCGGCATGAAGATTATCGCGGCTAAAAAAGTTTCCATCGTGATAGAAAAGCACTTCGTCGTAATCGATATTTTGATGATAAAAAGGAACTTTTAGTGCATCTGAGTCTGTCTCTAATGGTCTTGGCAAAAACGTACAAACAACAAACCCGTCAGCGACAAAAGTGGTATGGGCCGAAGGTGGCAAGTGAACGCGCGCGCTTACTACCGGCATGAGATCACTGATGTGTAATGTGAACGGCCAAAAGTCACCTTTCCAACCAACAGTATCAAAGTAGCAACTTGAATAAGAAAACGCTGTGATCGTATCAAAACGACGAACATTTACTTTTAAAACTTCAAAATTATTTTTCTTTTTAAAATCATGAAGCTTATCAAGATCTGGTTTTCCAAAAGAAGCGGGATCATAAAATCCATTCTTTCCGAGCATTCCACGATCTGGTTCGCGAAAAAAACTTGATCTAGATTCGATGACCAAAAACTGACACTCTTCTTTCGGCACTATTGTATGAGTCGCGCACTTAGGAAGATTAATGTAGCTTCCTTTAGTGAATTCTAAAAGCCCAAATTCAGTCATGACTTGGCCCGAACCACTATGACAGAAATAAAGCGTATCCCCGTCTGCATTTCGAGTCGCTTCATAGGTTGTCGCAGGTTTTTGCCAAAGGTTATAAACAACAACACTGCTATTAAAAAACATGCGCTGCCACTTACCGTGGTTTTTTGCCATCTCAACAACATCATAAAGATGTGGTCTTAATGGACCTTGAATATCTGTCCAGCGCGTACTGGGTTCAGGTTTAATAATATGCGATACTTGGCCAAAGAATCCTTTGCGGCCCTGCTCTTCTTCAAAGTGTCCTTCAGGAATGGCTTTGTGGCCTTGTTTGTTATGTTTACCTTGCGAATATTGATACATGTTAACACCTTTAAAAAAAATCAGTTATTGAAGGTAACCGCGTTCTCTTTGATCTCTTTCGATTGCATCAAAAAGTGCTTGGAAGTTTCCTTCACCAAATCCTGAGTGATTTTTTCTTTGAATCAGTTCATAAAAAATGGGCCCGATGATATTTTTTGTAAAAATCTGTAATAAGTAACCATCGTGATCGCCATCAACTAAAATTGCATTCTTTTCTAATCTTCCTAAATCTTCCGAAACATTCGGAAGTCGCTCTTTTAACATTCCATAATAAGAATTTGGCGGAGGAGATAAGAATTGAACATTCGAAGTCTTCATCGACTCTAAAGTTTTAACGATATCATCTGTCGTTAAAGCTAAATGCTGAATGCCTGAACCTTTGTATTCATCCAAGTACTCTTGAATCTGAGATTTTTTATCAGTCGGCTCGTTTATTGGAACTGAAAACTTTCCGCAAGGTGAACGCATCACTTTAGACTCAAGCCCCGTAGTGCTTCCTTTGATATTAAAATAACGAGTTTCACGGAAGTTAAAAACGTTGGTATAAAAATCACACCATTTTTGCATTTCACCGCGTGGAACATTATTTGTAAAATGATCGACATCAATTAAACCAACGCCAATTGGTTTTTTATCACCTTCAGCGATTGGGAAAACTTCGCTATAGAGTTTTTGATGAATTTTTTCATCAACGAAATAAATAAGACTATCACCAATTCCATAAACAGCTTTGAAAGGCGTCGCACCTTTTTCAGCGTCAGTTCCTTTAAAAGGTTTTGCTCCCCGCTCGACTGCTGTTGCAAAAGCTTTTTCAGCATCTAGAACCATAAATCCAGTTGAACATATACTCGGTCCGTGAGCTTCTACAAATTTTGTCGCAAAAGTTCCAGGCTCTAAATTTAAAATAAAGTTTATATTTCCCTGGCGAAAAAGCTGGATATTTTTTCCCTTTGCCTGAGATACTTTTTTGAAACCCATACGTTCAAACAAGCTTTGTAAGTAAGCCGCATCGGGGCCCGAATACTCGATAAAATCAACGCCATTTAGACCAACAGGATTTTGCGCATTAACAGTCACAAATCACCTCACTTGCAGCCAAATTAGTCTTTTAAGGTGACAGGTACAATACCAGTGACGCCGCAGCATATTGCCCCCCTTAGAACTTAAGGTGGTCTCCATCGTTTATGGGTTACACAAAGCTACTTAAAGAATTTTGCCAAACAAAGCACTATCCCGGAATCGACCGTCTTCAATACAATCCTGAAGGAGCAGGCCTTCTCGGTTATATCCATTTTTTTCAGCGAAGCCTACAGAGCGCAAATTTTTTACATCACAGCTTATAATGATTTTATTGAATTGAAGCCTCTTTAACTCTGATTCAACTAGCTTTAAAGCCTCGGCAACATATCCCTGTCCCTCAAAAGTCTTTTCCACAGCATAGCCGATTTCAGTCTTATGATCGGCGTAGCAAAACGAGTGAATATGAATGGTTCCGATAATGTCTTCGTTTTTCTGAATGAGGTAAACGACTTCGCCCTCTGGCAAATTTGAATTATGCTTTTCAAGATACTCCCGTAAGTCATCCAGTGATTCCAACCATCGCCAGCTTGCTCCGCGAAGCTTTCTATCTTGAAGAATTGACTTCCAAAGTAGCTCAGCAAATTCAGGAGGAGAGCTAAGAAGCTTTATTCGTTCTCCGACAAGAGTTTTTGTAAACGGTCTTTTCTCTAACTCTGACATCATACGAGTCTCATTACTCAATCACGCTGTAAAAATTTTGAACTTGTGGGTCGATTTTGATGGATCTGGCATTCCACTTTAGGATTTTAAGTCCCCTGCCGAAGCGCAGTCGGCTTAAAGCAACGTATGCTTGGCCAGGTTCCCAAAGATTTGAAAGATCACACCAGAGCTCGTCTAGAGTGGCACCTTGGGATTTGTGAATTGTCGTGGCATAAGCCAAGACCAAAGGAAATTGAATAACCGAAGCTACCACATTACCATCAGCATCGAGATAACTAAACTGCTGCTTTTCAACGGTAACGTCGCGGCCCCTTAATTTTTCAACAATAATTTTATCATCTTCAATTGAAACAACCGATCCGCGGGTTCCATTCACCCAGCGCTTGTTCGGGTCATTTTGAATAAACATAACCTCGGCGCCAACTTTTAAACGTAGCTGAGGCGGCACCGGCCCCTGATTCATCATAGTTTGCTGGAATTTTTCTGTACCGAAGTAAATTGAGTCAATGACAACTTCTTCTTTATCAATTTCAGCAAGTTTTTTGAGATTATACGTCAAAGATTGATCTCGCCTTGAGAAAAGCCTTGTCGCGGGATCGCTTTCGTCATTATGAAATTGGTGGCTATCCAGAAACTCTTTTACTGAGCCATCGACAATACCAACGCGAATTTTATTTAAAACTGATAGGTATTTATCGTCCTGAACGCGTTCATTTTGAGTTAAAATGTAGTTTAAGAATCCTGTTTGCTGCCAAACTTGATTTACGAATGCCCAGTCCCTGGGGCCACTTCGCGTGACTGGTGGTAATTGTGCAAAATCTCCGACTGCGATAACTCGCATTCCGCCCCAAGGAAGTTTCGAATCCCTTGCGTTTTGTGCCAGCGCTTCAGCGATCATTAAACACTCGCCAGAAATCATCGAAACTTCGTCGATAATAATGCCTTCAACATCACGCAATCTCTTGCCGAGCTTTTTATCGTTGGAAGCGCGTTGAAAAGTCGCAGCTGCGCCACCTTCCATTATTCCGAGCCCAAAAAAGCTATGAAAAGTTCGACCACCAACTAAGACGGCAGCGGCACCTGTACTGGCTAGGATAGGCATTTGTTTTGGGCCTAACTCATCCACAAAGTGCTTTATAACGAAAGATTTCCCGCAACCGGCCCCGCCCGTTAGAAAAACGTTTTCCCCAGACTGAAGCAGTTCTAGGGCTGTTCTCTGATCCGGATTCAGAGCGTCGAATTTATCTTTAGTGGGTTCCTTCTTGTGAGACATGTAGAATAGTCCTATCATGGTTCTCTTTAGCAGAGATATCTAAAAAAATATTTTGGGTTGTGATATCTAACTAAGATATCACAAGAAAACGCGGAGTCCAAAAATGAGTTCTAATGTTTTTACAGAAGTTGTCCAAAATCCTCATTTTCAGGAAGTACAAGATGTTACGCCTGAACAAGTGAAAAATGCTCTAACTGAAATCGTGATCATTGACGTTCGTGAAAACGCAGAATGGAATGACGAACTAGGTCACATCGAATCAGCAAAATTAATTAACTTAGGTAGTTTACCGGACCACGTATCCGATGTTCCCCAAAATAAAACGGTCGTATTCGTTTGTAAAAGCGGTGGACGTTCTGCACGTGCGGCGGCTTTCATTAAACAACAGGGTCTAACCAATGTATTTAACATGAAGGGCGGAATGCTTTCATGGAATCAGCTGGGCTTACCCGTTTCTCAAAAATAATTTTAAGCATCAAAGGCAAATAAATATGAGCACTTCGAACAAAGTTTATGTCAACCGAACTTTAAATTTAAAAAAGATTAAGTATCTTGGTCTTGATATGGACCATACGCTAGTACGTTATAATAGTGAAAATTTTGAGCGCTTATCTCATTCTATTATCATTGATAAATTGATTAAAAATAAAGGTTATCCTGAAATTTTAAAAAAACTTCAGTTCGATTACAACTACGCTGTCCGCGGATTGGTTATTGATCGTCAAAAGGGAAATGTTTTGAAGCTAAATCGATATACAGCCATCCGAACTTCTTATCATGGACTTAAACCAATTGATTTTAAGTACCACCAGAAACTTTATAAATCGACTTACATCGATTTAAGTACCGGCCAGTATCTTGCGATTGATACTTTCTTCTCGCTATCTTTGGCTGTTTTGTTTTCACAGATTGTCGATTTAAAAGATAATGATACTGCAAATAAATATCCAGAATATGCAAAAATCGCTGACGATGTTTTAGATGCAGTGGACATGGCTCACAGAGACGGTTCCCTAAAAGATGAAGTTAGAAAAAACTTAGAAAAATACATTATTAAGGACGAGGCTGTTGTTCGTGGTTTAGAAAAATTCAAAAGACATGGCAAAAAGATTTTTATTGTTACGAATTCTGATTTTCACTATTCGAAGTTGTTACTGGACTACGCCATTAACCCATTCTTAAAAGAGCACAAGTCTTGGCATGATCTTTTTGAAATCGTTATTACTTACGCGTCAAAGCCTCGTTATTTCTACGAAGGTGCTAAGTATTTAAAAGTAAATCCACAAGATGGAACAATGACAAACTTAGAAGAGAATCTTTCTCCTGGAATTTTTCAAGGAGGTAATGCTCGGCAGTTTACAACTGATCTTAATCTTAACGGTGACGATATTCTTTATATCGGAGATCACATATACGGCGATATCTTGCGCTTGAAAAAGGATTGTAACTGGAGAACAGCTATGGTCATCGAAGAACTTGCACAAGAAGTTGATAATAATAAAAAAGCTCAGCCAACGATCGACGAAATCGAAGACCTAATGGAGAAAAAAGAACCATTAGAAAGCGAATTGACCGATATGATGACTGAACGAACAGAAACTGGGAAAGTCGATCAGACCCGTGTTGATGTTTTACAAAAAAGTATCGCTGAAATCGATACTCAGATTTCAGGTCTCATAAAAAAGCAGCAGGCTTTATACAATCCTCAATGGGGACAGCTGATGCGCGCAGGCAATGAGGAAAGTTATCTGGCTTATCAAGTTGAACGTTACGCTTGCGTTTACATGGCTAAACTGCAGGATCTTTTAGAGCTTTCTCCAAGAACTTACTTCCGCGCACCGCGAAGACCTCTCTCTCACGAGAAAGTTTCTCCGCATGCTGCAGAGACGGAAGAAAACATGGCCAGAGACTCTGACTAACAATTTCTGTCCATTTCGATACACATAGTCTTTAAACCCTCTAATATCGCGCTCATTGTCTCATTCCGAGGCAAAGAGTGGCCATTGCTTTGCAAAGTCATAGAGAGCGAGCAGAGCATATTTCCAAAGAGGTAGTTGTGAAAGAGTGGATCTTATACTGTGTATTATGCAGCCTTATATATGCGATGAGCGTACATGCGCAGCCTGTTCAGACTTCCGATGTAATTTTTTGGAACAAAGCAAAGCTGCCAGTAATGGATTGCGCTGTATTTTTACCTGACATCGAGACAACTCTTGGTGCAGCTACCGCGGCTAAAATTTATTTTGCACTAAAAGCCCAGGGCTATTCACCGACTAAATCACCAGCTTTAAATATGATCGAATTAACTCAAGCTGATTCAGCTGGGCACAAGGTAAATGAGTATTACACGGATCGTGATATGAGAAATTTGAGTCGGAATGGAAATGGTTCTCTTTATTTAACTTTATCTGGAATCAGATCAACAATTTTGAAAAAACATAAGTTTATTTTTCGACTTTATACAGTTGGTAAAACCAAAGAAATTGCAGCTACCACGCAAAAAGGCACACTTGGACAGGTTGAAACTAATGTTAAAGATCTACCCAAATGTCAGCCCAAAAATAATTACTAATGATTAGTGCGTTGAGCTCTTACATTGTCCGTTGTTCTGGCATTCCACCAACATCTGACGAAGCTTCATTAATTCAGACAAATCATAAGAAAGTTCTGCATCAAAACCATCAGCTTTAGAACCACGAGGAGCAACGGTTACCATTTCCTTAAAATTTGCGAAGTGAGATTTGTTCCACTTGTAACTAGAATGTAGAGACTTGAAGAAAACTTGTTTGCCCGACGCTAAATAAGTTAAAAATCTTTTTCTTTGGCTTTGCGCTTTATTCAAGGCACTGCGGTTGTCTTTCCAACATTTTATTTCACCAACGCGTACAACTTTTTGAGTGTTGGCTTCGAAAACAATAACATCTAATTCGCCAACAGTTCGGCTACCGTCACCATATTCAATGCCAGTAACGACTGAATATTTTTTTGCAGGATATTCTTCCTGGTAACGCAAGCGAAGTACTTCTTCACAAACAGCGCCTGTGATTTCGTAGTTAATTCCAGAATCTTTTAAATCGCGGAAATCTTCGCCAAGACCAGCGAACGCTTGAAGAGAAACAAATACGGTAAGTAGAGCAGTTACGAAATTCATGAATGCCTCCATAGACAGGCTTTTAAGGAGCCTTGTAGAAACGCCACTCCATATCAGTGACATATACGGTTTTTGTTTGTTTACTTGAGAAAAGATTTGCCTGATCGAAAACAGCAAGTCCATGCCGGAAAGCCATCTTGACAGTTTTACAATGTTCTATTGCGGTGCGGAATGTGAGACTGTTACAAAACTCTACTTACCTAAGAAAAACATGTATTCCCGAGAGCGAACTAGATTTAAAAAACCTGGAGTTTTGCCTTCAACTTTTTTCTTTAAATATTTAGATCTTGCCTGTCCTAAAACAAAACAACCTAAATCAAGTTGAGTTCCCTCGCTGTCCGCTGTTCTGCAGGGAAATTCGTATTCCTTTTCTTCTTCACGAGATCCGGGGAAATTCACAAAACTCAATACGATATAATTACCTAGTTGTTCCTGCATTTGTGCGACTGGAGATTGCGCAGAAAAATGAGTCACATAGATATTGGGCGCAAAAACAATGACTTTGGTTTCGATGTCGATTGCTTTAATTCCCGCCAAAAATTTTTCTTTTTCTCTTCCTAAATCAAGAACTAGATCTGGTTTTAAATCCTGTAACGAAGGGTTTTGTTCGAGCATAAGTGTATCAACGATTAGAATATTTTTGCCTTGGCTTCGTAACCACTCCGTAATGTTGATTGCCGTTTGGATATGAAGTGGCTTTCGTGGATGCGGTCCGATGAAATAAAATTGATAACGGCTGAGCTCTTGTTTCATCCGACTTTTCACAGCTTGAGAAGCTTCATCTGCATTTGAAAAGTGTGACCATTTAATCAGCGGTACACTTTTGCCCTGAAGGCCAAAATAAATGGCAGTTGTCAGTCCACCCACTAAAACCAATGCTACGATTGTCCAATATAATTTTCCCATAGTTCAATGGCTTTACATTCGTTTTAAGCTGCGGTCCAGACACTGCGACATTGTGCATATTGTCGAAAACTGGGAACGGGCTTACAAGTATCCTAGGACTTGATCACCGAAAGGGACAGGTACCGGAGTAACATGAATACAGTAAAAACAAAGCAGCCTGCGGGCTCATATCTTATTGTCGGTTCTGGTCGCTTGGCGACTCACCTGACACATTATTTTTCGCTCTTCAATATAAGCATAAAAATTTGGAACAAAAGTGAGCCCGTTGGACGCTTGAGTGAATTCTTAAGCGAACAGCCCGTTGTCCTTCTTGCGATTTCAGACGATGCACTCGAAAATTTTTTCCAGACCCACTTATCAGGTAAAGATCTGACTGTCGTGCATTTTTCTGGAGCCTTTCATTCGGATCGATTCATTTCCTGCCACCCATTAATGACTTTCGGTGAAAAGCTTTATGAATTTGAAACTTATAAAAGAATTTTCTTTGCCGTTACCGGAGTTCAAAATCTTCAAGAAATTTTTCCTTTTTTAAAGAATCCATCATTTGTTTTAAGTCCAAAAGACAAATCACTTTATCACGCTCTCTGCGTATTAACGGCTGCAGGTGCCCAAAAAATTTGGAGCCAATCTGAAGAACTACTTAAATCAATTGGAGTTCCAGAAAAAGCACTTAAACCATACATCAATCAAATTGCTCTAAACTATCTTGCTTCCGGAACTCAAGCCATGACTGGGCCTTGGGTACGTGGCGATGAAAAAACGATCTCATCTAACTTAAGTGCACTGAAAACAAAATCCGATGGCTTACATAAAGTTTATGAGATCTTGAAAGAAGGTCACGATGACAATACCTGAATTCGTATCAAAAAAGGCTAAAGGCCAAAAAATTTCTATGATTACTTGCTACGATGCAACTTTTGCTAAGCTAATTGATCAAACTACTATTGATGCTATTTTAGTCGGAGATTCCGCGAGCATGGTCATGCATGGGCAAAAAACGACGCTTAATATCTCGACTTCAATGATGGCAAGTCACGTTCAAGCTGTTGCTACAGGTATCACTAAGAAAATTATTATTGGCGACATGCCATTTCTAAGTTACCGAAAATCATTAAATGCAAACATGGAAGCCGTCGAGACTTTAATGAAAGCAGGCTCGCATGCTTTAAAGTTAGAGGGCGCTGAAGGAAATTTAAAATTAATCGAACATGTTGTTCAATCTGGTGTTCCAGTAATGGGCCACTTAGGATTGACTCCGCAATCTGTTTATACGTTGGGTGGATTTAAAGTTCAGGGCCGAGAAAAGAAATCTCAAGATAAAATTTTGCAAGATGCCTTAGCACTTCAAGATGCTGGTTGCTTTTCTATTGTGTTAGAATGCGTACCATCAGCTTTGGCTAAAACTATCTCTCAAGAGTTGCATATACCCGTCATTGGTATCGGAGCCGGACCAGACGTGGATGGTCAGGTATTGGTTCTACAAGACATGTTGGGCCTGAATCAAAATTTTAAACCATCTTTTCTAAGACATTATTTGAATGGCGCAGAACTTGTTCAAAACGCGTTAAATCACTTTCATCAAGATGTAGTTGAAGGAAAGTTTCCTTCAGAGAAAGAGAGTTATTCGTGACGCAAGTTGTGACCACCATAAATGAAGTTAAAAGTATTCGAAAAGCTGTATTAAAAGAAAAGTCTGTTGGTTTTGTTCCGACAATGGGCGCTCTTCATGCCGGCCATCAAGAATTGATGAAACAAGCCCGCAAAGAAAATGATTATGTAATTGTCAGCGTTTTTGTGAATCCGACTCAGTTCGACAATTCTCAAGACTTAGAAAAATATCCTTCTACGGTTCAGAGTGACATCCGAATGGCCGAAAAAGAAACCATCAATTGTGTTTGGCTCCCAAAATATGCACAGATTTATCCTGATCAATATAAATACAAAGTTTCAGAAAATGAAATCTCTAAAAAAATGTGCGGCGAACACCGCCCGGGACACTTTGATGGAATGCTAACCGTCGTAATGAGACTTCTTAATATCGTGAAGCCTACTCGCGCTTATTTCGGTGAAAAAGATTTTCAGCAGCTTCAATTAGTGAAGGGAATGGTTCAGGCATTTTTCATGGACACTCAAATCGTGGGTGTTCCAACTGTGCGCGAACCAACTGGACTAGCTTTAAGTTCACGCAACCAAAGATTAAGTCCGAACGAAAAAGAGATCGCTCCGCTTCTTTATAAAATTATTAAATCAGCTAATAGCCATGAAGAAGCTCGCGCAGAGCTGGAGAAAAAAGGTTTTAAAGTAGATTATGTCGAAGATGTTGCCGGCAGAAGATTTGCTGCGGCATTTTTGGGGGAAGTCAGGTTAATCGATAATGTTAGAATTTAAAGGTAAGCCAAAAATCCTTATGCTGATATCAGGCTCGATTGCCTGTTACAAAGCTTGCGGCCTCGTTTCGATGCTGGTCAAAAACGGCTTTGAAGTTAAGGTGGCGGCAAGCAATTCAGCACTAAAATTTATTGGTGAATCGACATTGGAAGGTTTAACTGGCGAAAGTGTAATAAGTGATCTCTGGGAAAAAGGCTCTGCAATGGAGCATATCCATCTTGAAAGATGGGCTGATCTTATTATTGCTGCCCCTGCCAGTGCCCACTTCATAAATCGTATAGCATCTGGAATTGGCGATGATTTGTTAACCACATTATTTTTAGCTCACGAATTTAAAAAGCCCTTTCTTTTAGCTCCGGCTATGAATACAGCCATGTACTTAAATCCTGTGACTCAGAAATCTTTGGAGGTTCTAAAAAGTTACGGATTAAAAGTTTTAGAAGCCGCTTCGGGAGTACTAGCTTGCGGCGAAACTGGATATGGAAAACTTCTTGAGCCAGATCTTTTGTATCAGGAAATCTTAAATGCACTTCATAACTACACGCCTTCTCAGCCGAAGTCGGTCACATCAAAATCTCCTAAAAATGTTTTAGTAACGGCTGGTGGAACTCGGGAACCATTAGATGATGTTCGTTTTTTAACAAATGTTAGTACCGGTCAGACTGGCGAAAAAATTGCTTCAACTTTGGCCGAACTTGGATATAATGTTACCTTGGATTTAGCTCAGTCATCCAATGTTAAAACGAAAAGTACTTATTCGCTTCAGCGATTTGATAGCTTCACGAATCTTTCTGAACTTTTGCAAACTCAACTGAAAGAAAATAACTTTGATCTAGTGATTCACGTTGCTGCAGTTGGGGACTTTTCTGTGAAAAAAACGGAAGGTAAAATGTCTTCACAAGAGGACTTAACCTTAAAATTAATAAGAAATCCGAAATTGGTAAACCAGGTTAAGAATTGGTCTCAGAATAAAGATCTAAAACTCATAGCTTTTAAACTGACTTCGAACGCATCTGAACAGCAAGTAAGTGAAAAGATCACCAAGATTTTAGAAGAAGCTCATGCTGACCTTGTTGTGCAAAACGATATTCTTTCAATTCACGACCGAAACAATCATCGTTTTCAAATTTTTAATAGGAATAAAATGACGCAGGCTTTGGGTGTTGAAGAACTTGTGTCTGAAATTGTGAAAGCAGGCGTTTTATGATTTTAACTCTCGATGTTGGTAATAGTCAGATTTACGGCGGTGTTTTTGATACCCAAAAAACTGACAAGATGCTTTTAAGTTTTCGAAGAAATTCGAAACAAGGCTCTTCATCTGATGAAGTAGGAATATTCTTACGCTCTGTGATTAGGGAAAACGGGTTCAATCCAAGCGATATCAAACAAATCGCTCTGTGCTCTGTTGTTCCAGACGTGATTTACTCTTTGAAAGGTGCCTGTCAGAAATACTTCGGAATTAATCCTTTCGTATTACAAGCCGGAGTAAAAACAGGACTTCATATTAAATACCGAAATCCGCTTGAAGTAGGCGCTGACCGCATTGCAAACTCAATTGCTGTTTCGAAGCTTTACCCAAAGCAAAACGCGATAATCGTAGATCTTGGAACGGCGACAACTTTAGACGTGTTAACAGATGAAAAAGATTATCTTGGCGGCTCAATCATCCCTGGAATTAAAATCGCTATGGAATCTTTAGAGAGTCGAACTGCCCGCCTTCCAACAGTTGAGATCGTACCTGCGCAAGAGTCCTTGGGCAGGTCCACTGTTGAAAGCATCCAGTCAGGACTCTATTTCGGACAACTTGGTGCCATAAAAGAGATTAGCGCACGCTTAACAAAAGAGTGTTTCAACGGCGACAAACCTATCATTATTGGTACTGGTGGTTTCTCATCGCTCTATGAGAAAGAAAAAGTTTTTGATGCGATTGTTCCTGATCTCGTATTAAAGGGTTTAGTTTACTCGGTCGAAATGAACGCTTAAAAGGGAAAAAGATTATGTTACTAGAATTAATGAAATCTAAAATTCACAGAGCAACCGTAACTGATGCAGATCTAACTTACGAAGGATCCGTTTCTTTAGGACCCGAGCTTATAAAAGCTGCTGATTTTTACTTAAATGAAAAGGTCGATATTCTTAACTGCAACAACGGAAATCGATTTTCGACTTATATCATTGAAGGACTGCCCGGAGAAGTCACCCTAAACGGCGCAGCTGCCCGTCTTGTCCAGAAGGGCGATGTTGTGATTATCGTTTCCTATGCTCAGATTGACAGGGAAGTAGCCCGCAATCATAAGCCGATAGTCGTATTCGTAGATGAAAAAAATAAAATCAAAGAATTAAGACCCGAAGTAGCTGCTAGTAGGTCTTAATAACTCTAAAAGACTCAACAGCGTCGATTTGCGCTTTAGGAAAATAGATTTGAAGCTCTTTATCCCACTGCAGCCTTTCTAAACCAAACTGGCTAAAGAAAGAAGTTTTGGTCTTCGTGCTTGTTGATTGCTGCGACATTAATTCAAATATCTTTTGTTGTAAGCCAATTGAATCGCGCTTCATATTAAGCGATGGCATATCCAATTGAACAAACGAAATCTGTGGATGTGCCGCTGCAAATCCACTAATACCCTTAAAAACATACTGAGAATAATCTGGCTGGTTTTGTGCAGAACAATTCTTAATGACTAAAAGCTTTCGAACTTTTGCAGAGACAGAGAGAACTGATTTCAAATCCAAATCATCACAAGATTCCCAGATTAAATGATCTACTTTCAACTTGCGAAAAGATTCTGCAGAAACCTGGCTTTTCGAACCTATGTGATAAAGCACTTTGCTGTCCCAAATACCTAAATTAAAGTTAGGTCTACGTTTCTGGATTCCAGATAATGATTTAAAAATACCCGATCTTACTTCGGGCATAAGGACTAAATAATCAAATGAAGCAACTAGTGAATTTTCCTCGAAAGTATTCTTGGATACTAGTAAGGAAAAAAATTTAGTCTCTTCGCTAAAAAGTTCAGTTAACTGGTTCAGCTGGTCGTAGTTTTTACTTTCAATATCTTTAAATTCAGTTACTTGAGCTAATTTCAGAATGGTTGGAAATTTTTTAATTAAATTATATTTCTCTTTCGATGGAAGCTCTGAATACGCGCCCCACCACTGGTGAGCTAAATATGTTGGCAGCCCGCCGTATGATAATTTTTTATCCATCGACCAAACTTTAACAATAAAGTCAGCCAAACTATTTAGCGCTAAATCATTAGCAGCAAAAAATTTCTGATTTATAGTTTTGAGATAGTTTTTTGCAATCTCAACTTCTAATTGCTGGGATGATTTTAAATTCTGTTCCCAGATCAAAATATTTCGCCCCTGAAGCTGAGTCACGACGGGATCTTTTGATAATTGAACTGAAATTTTCGGTGCCTTAATTTTCCAGTTTAGAATCAGCCACGATTCAAAAGGTAGAATTTTTGAATCTAAAATATGCTGGTTTTTAACGAAGTTTACGGAGTACGGAATCTTCTTTCGAATCGCGCAACGATAAACGACCGAAGCGTCTACCATTGTGATTTTTTCAATGCTCTGAGAATTAATACATAGAGGTTTTTGGCCCGCCTGAGCCAACATCAATATAACAAAAACAGACAGGGTTAAGTAGGCACTTCCAACGAATTTCGAGGTCATACTAAAGCTAGTAGCAATTTAAAGGCCGTCATTTTTCAACTGGACCTAACGGTTTTAAGAGGCCCGCTGTAGTGACTCTTGAAGATAATTTTTTTTTCATCATCACTTCAATTTTACGACTAATTGAAATCAATTTTTCAAGGTCTACGCCGGATGAAATATCCATTCCATCAAACATGTAGGCGACATCTTCAGTTGCAACATTTCCAGTAGATCCCGGAGCATATGGACAACCTCCAAGGCCACCAATACTTGTATCAAAGATCCGAACACCTTCTTCATAAGCTGCTAAAATATTTGCTAGTGCCTGGCCGCGAGTATCATGAAAATGACCAACAAGTTTCTTTACTGGAATTTTCTTCTTTAGTTTTTTAAATAAGCTTCGAACTTGCCCAACAGTTGCAACGCCAATTGTATCCCCGATAGAAATCTCGTCGACTTTTAGTGCAAGCATTCGCTGTGCTAGCTCAACAACTTTCTTTTCAGATACAGCGCCCTCGAAAGGACAGCCGAAACAAACTGATAAATATGCACGGATTCGAACTTTTCTTTTTTTAGCTAGCGCAATGATAGGCTTAAATCTTTCAAAACTTTCATCTATCGAGCAATTAATATTCTTTAGAGAAAAACTTTCTGTACATGAGCCGAATATGCAAATCTCTTCAGGGTCCAAAGGACTTGCTTCTTCCCAGCCCTTAAGATTTGGAACTAGCACTGAATAAATAACATCTTTTAAAATCTTTTTATCTTTTTTTAATTCTTTAGCTTTTTGAAGAAGCTCTTTGCTCATGGCCATTTGAGGAATTTTTTCAGCCCTTACAAAAGCGCCAACTTCTATTCTTTTTAATCCTGCATCCGCAAGTTCTTGAAGTAAATGTACTCTTTGATCCAGAGATAAAATAACAGTTTCATTTTGCAGGCCATCTCGTAATCCCATTTCAACAAGGGTCACTTGTTTCATTTTTTCTCCTGGGCTATTTGCACAAGTATATCACCTAACGATACCTGAGATCCAACCGTTGCTTTTACTTTTTCAACAGGTCCTGGAACTTCAGCTTTTAGGGTATATTCCATTTTCATCGCTTCCATGACAACAACAGCCTGACCTATTTCCACAATTTGACCTTCGGTAACAAGTACCTTCGTCACTCTACCGGGCATAGGTGCAAGAACTTTATTCCCAGCGATTCCAGCACTGCCCTTTCGATTCTTTTTTGAATTCAGAGAGCCCTCGATAGAAAAGGTCTTGCCGTTTACATGCACCCACAAAGTCCCTTGAATCCATTCCGAAACGTAAGACAGCTTCTGACCTTTTAGATTAAAAATTTCGCGCATTAAGATCTCCAGCTGCCCATAAAAGGAGAGTCCACCGCTCCGAAATCGGAAGCTACGGTCGACTTATTTTGAATTTTCATTTTACCAAGCTCTAGTAGAAGGGCTTGTTCAATTTCGTTGGTTTTAAGCTCTTTTAATGGCTCAGCAAAATTTTTCTCGATAAACCGTGTGGTCATCGTGCCTTTTACGAACTCTGGATGATTAATAATTTCCAGTAAATATGGAATATTGGTTTTTACTCCAAAGACGATTGAATCTTTTAAAACTCGGGTCATTTTTTCGATAGCTCGAAGCCGATTCTCATCCCACACAATGATTTTTGCAATCATTGAGTCATAATAGGCCGTGATCACATCCCCTGCTTCAAAACCATATTCGAATCGACGGCCTGGGCCTTCTGGCCATTCAACTTTACCTAGTAAGCCAGTGCTAGGCATTCCACCTTTGAATGGATCTTCTGCGTAAACGCGGCATTCAATTGAATGCCCATGTGGATAGTTCACTCGCTGCGGAGAAAAAACAAAATTTCCATCTGCTGTCATAATTTGAGCTTTAACTAAATCAACACCTAAAACCATTTCGGTAACAGGATGCTCAACTTGTAATCTTGTATTCACTTCTAAAAGGAAAAACTGATTATCTTGTAGCAAAAACTCGACGGTCGCTGCGCCTTTATAGCCTACCGACTGAGTTAGCAAACAAGCTGCTTCGCCCATTTTGCGGCGCAAATCATCAGAAAGAGACGGAGACAATGCCTCTTCAACAATTTTTTGATGACGACGCTGAACTGAACATTCCCGTTCAAAAAAATGTTTTACTTGCCCAGTGCTATCGCCGAAAACTTGAAACTCAATATGCTTTGCGCGGTCTAAGTATTTTTCCAAGAATACAGTCGCGTTCCCGAAAGAAGCTTGTGCTTCCCGCTTTGCGGATTCAATTAATTCTTTAGCTTCTGTTTTACTAGTTAATAACTTCATTCCGCGACCGCCGCCGCCGGCAGCTGCTTTTACCAAAACAGGAAATCCCATTTTTTCTGCTTCAGCTAATAAGAAATCAACTGACTGGTTATCACCTTGGTATCCAGGAATTAGTGGAAGACCTAATTTTAAGGCTTGGGTTTTACAATTTACTTTATCGCCCACTGCACGCATTGCAGTTGCAGATGGACCAACGAAAATCATTCCTGCTTTTTCTACAGCTTCAACAAATTCAAAATTTTCACTTAAAAATCCAAAACCAGGATGAACGGCATCTGCCCTGGCAGCAAGAGCCCCCTGAATATTAGCTTCAATATTTAAATAACTTTCAGAAGTGGAGGCCGGCCCAATACAAATAGCTTTGTCGGCCATTCGAAAGGCTCGAGATTTTCTATCAACTTCAGAATGTAATAAAACTGTTTCAATTCCCAATTCTTGGCAGGCATGGATAATACGAACCGCAACTTCGCCTCGATTTGCAATCGCGAGGCGTTTTATTTTATTCACACGTTTCTCCAAGAAGGTTGGCGTTTTTCTAAGAAGCTTTTTAAGCCTTCTTGTCCTTCAGGGCTTGCACGTAAGTAGGCAATTAAGCTTGTTGTACGATCCATCACTTCTTTTTCTTTAGTGTGAGGAATGTCACGAACAAGTTTTTTCAGAGCACGAACTGCTTCAGGACCTGAATCCATAATATGCTTAATTATTTTTTGCTTTTCGGCTTCTAATTGCCCAGTAGGTACAACCCTGTGGATAAGACCAGCGATTTGCGCTTCTTGTGCCGTAAAGGGAACGCCAGTCATCATCCAAGCAGCAGCCTGGCTTGAGTTACATTTCTTTAACATATACTCTGATATAACAGCTGGAGCGATTCCTAATTTTACTTCACTAAAGCAAAGTTGAACTTTTTCTTCACAAATGACGTAGTCAGAAACAGCCATAATCCCAAGTGCTCCACCAAACGCAGCACCTTGAACAGAAGAAATGACTGGTACTTCACAGTTCCAAATAGCTTGGAAAAGCGCATGTAATTTTTCAGCATCAAGTTTGTTAGCATCGACACCCGAGTTAACTAATGACTGCATCCAACCCAAATCAGCTCCGGCACAAAATACTGAGCCTTCGCCTTCGATCGTAACAACACGAATTTTCTTGTTTGCATGTACAGCCCTAAAAGAATGCAAAAGTTTTTGAATCATGTCCGGATTAAATGCGTTTCGCATTTCTGGACGGTTTAATTTAATCGAGTAATGAGAACCTTCTAATTTTTCGGTAATCATAAATCACTTCCCCTCGTTAAAGCGTTTCCTACATTCGGAAAACGCCGTGTTTTTTCTGACCCCAAGATTTGTAAAGGCTGCTAGACATACCCATAGCCAGGACTCTTCTAGTATCAATAGGGTCGATAATTCCGTCATCCCATAATCTTGCTGAAGAAAAATACGCAGAGCTTTCCCGATCATATTTTTCTAAAATTGGTTTTTTGAATTCGGCTTGCTCTGCTTCAGTCATTTGAATTCCTTTGGCCGCGAGCTGTTCTAGTTTGACGGTTAGCAAGACAGTTGCTGCTTGCTCACCGCCCATGACAGATATGCGTGCGTTAGGCCACATCCATAGCTGCCTTGGTTGATACGCTCTTCCACACATACCATAATTTCCAGCTCCGTAGGAGCCCCCGATGATAACTGTGAATTTTGGCACATGTGCATTGGAGACTGCCATAACCATTTTAGCGCCTTGTTTTGCAATGCCTTCGTTTTCATACTTTTTACCGATCATAAATCCGGTAATATTTTGTAAAAATACAAGCGGAATTTCCCGCTGTTCACAGAGCTCAATAAAGTGAGCACCTTTTAAAGCACTCTCCGAAAATAGAACTCCATCGTTCGCAATTATTCCAACAGGCATCCCCCAAATATGAGCAAAGCCCGTTACCAATGTTTTTCCAAAGAGCGGCTTGAATTCATGGAACTTACTTCCGTCAACAATTCGGGCAATCACTTCGCGAATGTTATATGGAATGCGTGGATCTTTTGGAACGACACCATAAAGTTCTTCAGGTGAATAAAGGGGCTCTTCACGCGGCAAAGTTTTTAATTGATAAACTTTTCGTTTGTTTAAATTTGCAACGATACTTCTGGTAATTTCGAGCGCGTGTTCGTCATCTTCAGCAAGATGATCTGTTACTCCACTTGTTTCGCAATGAACTTCAGCACCGCCAAGTTCTTGGGCTGTTACGATTTCACCAGTCGCTGCTTTCACAAGTGGAGGACCACCAAGAAAAATTGTGCCGGTACCTTTGACAATAACGTTTTCATCACTCATTGCAGGCACGTACGCCCCGCCCGCCGTACACGAACCCATGACAACCGAGATTTGTGGAATACCTTCAGCAGACATTCTTGCTTGATTATAAAATACTCTGCCAAAATGATCGCGGTCAGGAAATATATCTGATTGCATTGGCAAGAATGCACCGCCTGAGTCAACTAAGTAAATACAGGCCAAACCATTTTCTTGAGCGATCTCCTGTGCACGTAAATGTTTTTTTCCGGTTAAGGGATAGTAGGTTCCACCTTTTACAGTCGCATCGTTTGATACGATGACACATTCAGTACCTTCAATTGTTCCAATACCCGTAATAATTCCAGCTGCCGGAGCTTGCCCTTCATACATTTCGTATGCAGCAAATGCAGAGAATTCTAAAAACGCAGTGCCTGGATCAATTAAGTTTTGAATTCGTTCTCGAGCAGTTAATTTACCGCGCGCTTTGTGTTTTTTCGCGGCTTCTTCACCGCCACCTTTTTCAACAACACTTAAACGCTCGCGGAACAAGCTAACGTGTTCCAACATTGATTTTTTATTTTCTTGAAACTGGGAAGAGTTCGCGTCCAGAGCAGAATCAATTACGGACACGTTTGCTCTCTTTCTTTTTGGTATTCTTTTTGTGAGACGAAGAATCAAGTCTTACTGGCAATTGAAGAAAAACTTTAAGCTCTACTTCTGCGCACTTCATTTCGTTCTCGTCGAGTACGGTCCAAGAAAAAACGTGTTCAAGATTTTGTTTCTGCTGTAAGTGGTGCAAAAGAATTTCTTTTTCAGAATCTTCCAATAGAAAACAAACTCGCGCGTTACCTTCAATTGGATGAAGGGTTTTAATTTGAATAGACTTTAATTCGAATTCCGTAGTTGGGCCCAACAATCTTTGGATCCAAATTCTTAATCCTTCTTTTGCAGCAGTCAGATATGTTGCTTCATGAAGAAACTTTTCATCTTTATTTCGAAGCCAATCAGGAATAACAATTTCGACTTGTTGTGGGCTTAGTGTCGCAATTCGAAGACCCATGCCGGAAGAAAAAGGTCGCATTACATTTACGACGAAACTCCACATTGCTTGGAATCCAGGTTTCGAATAATCCTCCACAAAATCGATGACTTGTTGTAATTTCATATGTACCTCTATAGTAGGATAAGGCCACGGATGCCTTAGGATATCTAGAAAATATCTTAAGCCCCCTACTTGGATATAAACGCTTTCAATCAGGCTTTCAAATAGATAGAAAAGGGTCGCTCGAATGAAGAAAATAATTAGCCCCATCGTGTTAGCGGTACTTCTTGTTTGGACGTGGCACACAATCAACGCTCCTGCCGCAATCGGTTTCGAGACGCACTCCGGCATCCAGCTGAAATTAATGGAGCTCATTCAAACAACCCTTCAAGCAAAAAAACCCGATGCACAAGATTTAGAAGTTATTAAAATTTGGACTTCTGCTTTAGGTGATAATAAAGTTTCAGCCGTATTTGCTTACCGGTTTACGGAACCAAGTTCTGACGGTGGAACTGCAAAAAAAACAATTCAAGGCGAAGCGATTTTGCACCGGGAACCAACTGAGGATCCAACAATCGACAAGTGGATTCTGCAATCCGTTAAGACTCAGCTTGAATCACTTAATTTTTCCGAAGGTACTGAAATTTTACCGGAACCTGAAGAAGCTCTCTAACCTATGTTGAATCCGCCCGATCTTTTCATCGCAATAGATGAACACGGCCAAGTCCTCAAAGACGAAGCCCAGGTCGAAAATCAGAATATTCTTCAAACATTTTTTGATTCTTTAAAAGTTTCCGACAGGGGCTCGATCACTTCACAATATGCTGGCGAAGATTGTTTCGTCGAAGCCTTTGATGCCCCGTGGGTCGCCGTTGATATCGTATTTAGTGAAGATCGATTTATTTTGACGAATACTTATGGTTTTTCGACTCATGGAAATCCAAAGGACTGTTATTTTGATGAATGGGATCGCTTACATGGATCAAATGAAAGTGGAATTCCCTGGGTTTTGAATCGCGCGGCTCTAGAAAAGTTTTTTGATCTGCTAGAGGAATATAACGACGAAAGCTTTATGATCGGCGGAAAAACTTATTTTCCGAAATCAGCCTTCTTTAGTAATTCTGAACTCAAAGATGCGGATTGGTGGACCGGAGTTTACCGAGAAGAAATAAATCCAGAGTGGGATTTGAAAGCACCTCATCCAGCATTAGTTGATACATTCCCTAGGATGAAACAACCACGATCTCGAATTATGGTTCTTGGCTCAGGTGAAGGTCATGATGCTGCCTACTTCGCTGAAATCGGTCACATAGTAACAGCAGTCGATTTTTCAGAAGAAGCGATCACTCGAGCAAAAAGTCATTACGGCAGTTTTCCAATTAACTTCATGCAAGCCAGTGCTTTTCAGTTGCCTAAAAACTACGATAAAAATGTAGATATTATAATCGAGCACACTTTTTATTGTGCGATTCCACCTGAAAAAAGACATCAACTGGTTCAAACTTGGAACCGGTGTTTGGTGCGCGGTGGATTACTCATGGCAGTTTTTTTTGTTACAGAAAAACGTTCAGGTCCACCATATGGCGCAAGCGAGTGGGAAATCCGGGAAAGACTTAAAAAAGATTATATACTTTTGTTTTGGGGACGCTGGAGACAGTCTCCCGGACGCAGACAAGGTCGCGAACTTTTCGTTTTAGCTCAGAAAAAAACCTAAAAACCTGAGGCTGTCATCCGGCAAACCACTAAGCTTTCCTGTGAGGGATTTGTAAAACGAACTTCCATCTTCATATGTATGCATGGGATGCATATAAAACTTCTTATTCTGCATTAGTTTAAAATGATCTTACCGTGTAGTTTGGATTTTCAATGAAAACACTTATTTTTATCTTATTAACAGCGTCTTCTCTTTTCTCCCAAGCGGCACGAAATAACAACCGTGCGGAAGATGTGGCTCAAATTTATTATTCTGCAAAATGTCATCTGAAATGCCAAAACGGTGTATCTGTTGATCAGTATCTAAGAAAAGATCTCGCTAAACTTCCGGGTCAAGTTCATAAGACTTTGGAAAAGGTAGCTTTTCAACAAGCTCAAATTTGGGGCGATACAATTCTTGAAGGTGATTATGCCGCTGATGGAAAAGTTCAAATCGATACAGTTTTGGTAATTAAACAAAATTTTAAAGTCATAGGCTACGCAGTTAATTACTCTGAGCGCGCTTGGTATGTTGGCGATTGTGCTTATGTTCACCGCGTTCCATCCACTTTGGTTTCTTGCGAAGAAGGTCGAATTGAAGAGCGGTCTTTTATTTCTGAGAACCTAGTTGAATCAACGGTTGATCAGAATCAGTTTGCTGAATTCACCTCAAAAGACTAACCTTCTGGGTTATGTCATTTGCAATTGAAACACACGATTTAAGCCGAACATTCGAAAGCTATAAAAAAAGTGAAGGTCTTTGGAATTCCGTCAAAGGCTTTTGGAATCGGCAAACAGTTCAAAAAGTCGCACTAAAACCAACTAATATTAAAATTGAAGCTGGCCAAATTGTAGGTCTTGTCGGATCGAACGGAGCTGGCAAGACAACGCTTTTAAAACTACTATCAGGCCTCATTGCGCCAACAACGGGCGAAGCAAAAGTCCTAGGATATAATCCTTTTGAAAGAAAAACCGAGTTCTTGAGAAGAATCTCATTACTC
Organism: Pseudobdellovibrionaceae bacterium; assembly: GCA_043730825.1. Taxonomy (GTDB): domain Bacteria; phylum Bdellovibrionota; class Bdellovibrionia; order Bdellovibrionales; family Bdellovibrionaceae. The sequence goes on along the minus strand of JAYTJV010000049.1, from coordinate 7,789 downwards.
TTAGGACAAAAAAATCAACTCTGGTGGGATATAACGCCACTCGATAGCTACGCTCTTCTAGCAAAAATTTATGACCTTGATGAAAGAGTTGCGAAAAATAAAGTAAAAGAACTTTCTCAGCTTCTTCATTGTGAGCACGTGCTTGAAACTCAGCTGCGGAGATTAAGCCTCGGCGAAAGAATGAAGATGGAGATTATTGGATCTTTGCTTCATTCTCCTGAAGTTCTTTATTTAGATGAGCCGACAATTGGCTTAGATATCGTCGCGCAAGAAATCATTCGTGAATTTTTAAATGAATACGTAAAAGATCGCGGGCCAACTGTAATTTTAACCTCACACTATATGGACGATATCGCCAAGTTAGCTGATCGACTTTTGCTAATTTCAAAAGGTGATATCGTTTACGATGGAACAGTCGATGGCTTTGTCGCCAAGTCTGAACAGCTGCACATCGTAACTTACAAATTCGAAGGCGAGCCCGAGCAACGAAGCGAAATAACCAAATCAAAATTGAATAGCTTTTTAAATACGGTTTCCAATAAAGGACAATTGGAAAGCTTCAAAATAGAGGAAACGGATTTCGAGCATGTCATTCACAGCTTTCTACAGAAGGAATCTCGGGTTCTTTAAACTCGCGATTGCTTCGAACCTAGAATACCGGCTGAATTTCCTACTCGATTCAGTCTTTCAACCACTGGTTAATTCCATCGTCGAGATGGTTTTGTGGATGGCTATTTTTAAAGGTGCGCAGGCAATCGAGATCGCAGGCTTCACCCAAAATTATTACTTAGCTTACGCACTCTGGGGAACTTTTGTCGCTAGGATTACAGTGAACTGGATGTACGAATTCAGAATGATTGAAGAAATTGATACTGGCTCAATTAACGGTCTTCTTGTGCGCCCCATGCACTACTACGAATATTATTTAAGTCAGTTATTAGGTTATAAATTAGTTACAACGACTGTGTCTTTTATTTTTCCTCTCGTTCTTATCACACTTTTCGATTTACCAACCCAATGGAGCCGAATTCCCGCAGCAATGGCCTTAATATTTTATTATGTCATCTTCGTCTACGGCATGAGCTTTTGCATTGCATCGCTTGCGTTCTTCTTTAATAAGGTAAATTCGTTAACTGTCACTAAGAATCTAGCTCTCTGGCTTCTAACCGGAGAACTCTTCCCCCTTGATTTGATGCCCGAAAATATTAAAAATATATTTCTAGCATTACCGTTTAGTTGCGGAGTTTACATTCCCGTCGGCTACATCACTGGAAGAATTGATAGCTCTGTTTTGATTCAGGGTTTTCAAACTACGACTGTGGGTTTGGTGGTAGTCTCTGTATTGGGTTTTTTCTTATGGCGGAAAGGAATGAAGCAATATGCTGGCACCGGCGCATAAAACAACACTCAAAGAAGTGTTTAAAAAATATTTCATTCTTTATCGCGCTTTTTTTAAAGCAAGTGCCATTGCCGAGGTAGAATTCAGACTCAATTTCGCAATGAAAATTTTTAATGACATCATTTGGTATGCGGCTCAAGTTTTCACTTTTGAGGTACTTTTTTTACATACAAAACTAATCGGCACCTGGGATGTCTATCAAACCCGAGTTTTTTTAGGCGTTTTATTTATTATCGATGCCATGTATATGATCTTCCTTCAAGAAAACTTAGATAAGTTTTCTGAAAAGGTTAGAAAAGGTGAACTGGATCTTCTATTAACAAAACCCGTGAACTCACAGTTTATGATTAGCTTTCAAAAAGTTTCCGTATCATGCTTCGGAAATCTGATGATCGCAATTGGTTGGTTCGTTAGCAGTCTTCTTAATTTACAAGAAGTTTCTTGGGGAAGATCACTTTGGATTTTTCTACTCGTACCTTGTGGATTCACGATTCTCTACTCAATCAGATTTTGCATGGCAGCTTTGTCAGTCATTCTTGTTAGAGCCGATAACTTACAGTTCGTTTGGTATCAGCTTTATCGCCTAGGAATGCGACCGGACTCGATTTACTTGCGTTGGCTTCAAATTATTATTTTAACGATTCTTCCTGTTGGCTTAATCGCCAGTGTCCCTGCAAGGGCAATCCTAGATCCACCCGAAACTTGGGTCTACCTCTGGAGCTTAGCCGCAGCACCATTATCACTTTGGCTATCGAGTCGATTCTGGAAGTTTGCATTAACAAAATACCAATCAGCGAGCTCATAAAAAAACCAGCTCTTCTGAAGCTGGTTTTTTATCAAGAAATTAGTTCGCTCAGGCTGTTTACAGAAATTAGTAGTTCGCCTGATTACAAAACATCTTAACTTTTTCTATTTTACCTTTGAGTGTTGACGTTAACAGGCCATCTTTCGTTCCATCCTTAAAAATTGAAGTTGGATTCCACTCAAGAACGATCTGGTTCTGGTTTATTCGAGCAAAGTAAAACACTGACTGATTGAGCTTAAATTCTTTAATTCCTGAAAAGACTTGAACTGGGCCACTTGCTTTTCTAATCAACATTTTAACTTCAGAATTCCGAGTATCCTTTATAATTTGAGCTCTTAAAACCGGGTCGAATGTGGTGGAAACGCATGAGACATGTAAATACTCACCTTGAGGCGGAAGAATTGCTAAGGTTAAACTTGAGGACAGAACTAGTCCTGAAACAAATAGAAATTTTGTCATCGACACTCCCTTTTTAAAATTTTTGACTGACCGAAACATGATTCTTATGCGAACTTTCAGTAAAGCGAAATGGCAATAAGGTCGCTAGAAATGTTTACAGGCGCCATCTGGTTTTAAGGTCAGGGCCCTTAAGTTTTCACTTAAGAGCCCTTCAAAGATTCCCCGGGTTAAGCGTAAGCCGGATTCTGTTCTTTAAATCTTACGAATCATTAAGACTTAAAGTGACTGTCATTTCTCTAGGATCCACATTACTGAGGACCTCAAGCGATCTGACCCGGAGGCCCCGTGCGGGCCACACTTCTCTTTCATTCTTGCGAACGAAAAAAAGCCTCCCTATTTGATCTTGCTCCCTGCAGAGTTTAGCTGTTTTCACTCCAGCGGCTCCCCTAAATCCTCCCGTTCCCGGATTATGGATCGATGCCCTGGACATTCTCTCTGTTCCACTGTTCCTCGCCTTACGACGGAGGGTCGTTAGCCCTTGCAGTGCCCAGCGGAGTCCGGACTTTCCTCTTCATGGCTTTTAACGGCCGAAGCGACAGTCTGCTTAACCGCAAAGACCAATAACACAAAGAGCCATACTGCACAAGCAAGCCTCTGCTAATTTGGTGTTCCTTTTTCATGCTTTTTACCTTAAAAAAAGGGGGCACCTAAAATTTTTTAGAGGAAACACTATGAAGCTTTTTATCTCGATCCTAATGGCTATGACATGTCAGCTTACTTTCGCCGCTGGTTCAAAAGACGATCATAAAGAAGGCGCAAAGGCCCACAAAGATTGGAATGAAGTTTTCAAACAGCCGATGTCAAACACCGCTCTTTCACAAATCCCAGATCAAACTCAGTTACTTGAGCCCGCTTTTCTAACTCAAGTCAAAGGCAACGAAGTAACGTTAAAATGGAAGTCAATTGAAGGCGTTAAGTACCACTTGCAAGTGGCAACTGATCAAAATTTTAAATGGCTCGTTGTAAATGATCATTTAGTTACCTATACAGAATACGCTCTTAAGAATTTACAACCAAACCAGCAATATTTCTGGAGAGTGTTCACTCAAAAACCAGAAAACATGCTCAGTTATACTAAAGGCTTGGCAGTCAGCTCAGCTTTCGAAACTGCTGTGCAGTAATTTCTTAAAACAAAGAGCCGCTTAAGATCGACCGATCTAAAGGCTCTTTTCGATAAAATCTTTTTTTACTGTGGGCTTGGGAACTTTTTGTTCAAACCAAAAATTTAGAGGCTCTTCTAATCCTACTCCGTGCATAAAGTTATAGAGCGCTTTCCGAAGACCGAATGCCATGGCCTCGTGGCTTGCCTGAGTTGGATCTTGAAACGGAATTTCATATTGAGCAAACAGCCCCTCCGCTAGCAATTGCGGATTTGATAAAGTAATTCCAAATTTTTCCGGGGCTTTACCGACTGGCGAATGGGCTGTGGCCATAAACCGATGCCAGTATCCTGAATCCAAGCATTGATTTGCAAAAAGCTGTCTAACAACTTCTAAACTGTCGACAGTTTCTTGATCGGTCTGAGTTGGAAATCCATACATCAAGTAAGCGTGAACATAAATCCCAGCGTCTTTAAATGCTTTTGTAACTTTAGCGACTTTATCTACTTCAATTCCTTTATTAATCAGCTTAAGTAATCTAGGATTTGCGACTTCTAAACCGCCCGTCACTGCAACACAGCCAGCGTCCGCCATCAGCTGAGCTAGTTCATTATTAAACATAGTATCGAAGCGTAAATTACCCCACCAGCTAATTTTGATTTTTCGCTTAACCAATTCCTGGCTTAATTGTTTCAGCAATGCCGGTGGAGCAGCTTCGTCGACGAAGTGAAATCCGGTTGATCCCGTCTGAGCAATAATTTTTTCGATGTGATCCACAATACGCTCGGCTTTTTGTGGCTCGAAGCGACCAATGTAATCCAAATTAACGTCGCAGAAAGTGCATTTCTTCCAATAACAGCCATGAGCTAAAATGAGTTTGTTCCATCTGAAATCTGACCACATTCGATGCATCGGGTTTGGCATTTCAACCATCGAAATATATTCGGTTAATCGCAAGTTAGAATAATCTGGCGTTAAACTTTCTTTAAAGGGTAAGTCTTTGATTTCAGCATTATTGTAATCAGTTACCCGGCCCTTACTGAGCATTTTTACCCGAAGCAATTCGTTTTCAGATACTTTACCTTGCAGCAAAAGTAAAAGTTGCTCGAGTGGTTTTTCGCCGTCATCAAAAACCAAATAATCAACAAAATTGAAAATGCGCGGATCTTCCAAACTTCGAAGTTCTGTATTAACGAAGCCTCCGCCCATAATCACTTTTAACTTTGGATCTGACTTTTTTAGAATTTGAGATGCCTTGAGGCCACCGTAAACATTTCCTGCAAACGGAACGGAAATGCCAACGACGTCAGGGCTAAAAATTTTTTGAGTTGCGAGAATTATTTCCTCGAGCATGATGTCGATTAAGCCAGAAGTCGAATTCAGTTTATTTAATAGTGGGCTAAACGAACTCTGAGAAGATGCTAATCGTTCACCGTACCGAGAAAACTCAAAATCAGGATCCAGACCAAACTTTATCATATCAGCCAAATCATCCAAATAAAGAGAGCCCAAATATTTTGCTTGGTCTTGTAAACCCATTTCTCCAAATTTCGAAATTAAAATATCATGCTCTTGTAGAACCAAAAATCTAGGTCCTTCGGGCAAAAGTTTTCTATTCGCAATCCTTAGAGCCAGACTTGAGTCTTTGCCTTGCAAAAAACGGATAAGCGGATCAATCGTCTGAATGTAATCATCAAAAGCATCAAAAAAGAATTGAACGGAATCGGGCATATCTTTTTGATCCCACTTTGTATCAAGCTCTAATTTTATTCTGCTGAGGCCTGTTTTTGAAAAAATCTTTAAGATAAGTTCCAACCCCAAATCAATTTGAAAAGACTCGTGGCCCAATGAATTCAAAAATGCCTTCAAATACGGCGTTGCCGGATAAGGCGAATTCATTTGGGTCATAGGGGGTGTAATAAGTAAAACTTTCATATGATTATTCTTTATTCTCTACCATGTGCGAGTGTTTTTGTCTAAATTCCTAAGTCTTCATGAGCGCAATTCAGAACAGATTAGAAAAGAATTACAGAAAGCTTAGACCCTGGAGCGAAAGAAACCGCTTTGAGGCTTTTCGCCTATACGATCGGGACATTCCCGAGTTTCCTTACATTGTAGATGTCTATAAAGATCATGTTTTAGTCTATGATAAATCAGATGTTTTGAAGGATGCTGGAAAAAACCATCTTCCACCCACACTTGAAGCCATCAAAAATATCCTGAAAACTGAAGATTCTAAACTAATTATGAAAAGGCGCATTCGCCAAGAGGGCGAAGAGCAATATGAAAAATTGGATGAAAAAGAGCGCGAATTTATCGTTCAAGAAAGCCAATTCAAATTTTATGTGAATCTTTGGGACTACCTGGACACAGGACTTTTTCTTGATCACAGACCTTCTAGGTACAAAATTTTTAAATCCAGTCGTGATAAAAGAGTTCTCAATTTATTTTCTTACACCGGCTCAATTAGCGTCGCAGCTGCTATGGGCGGCGCTAGCGTGACAAGTGTTGATCTTTCGAACACGTATTTGGACTGGTCGAAAAGAAATTTTGAGTTGAATAAAATTCCTCTTCAAGATCACTCATTCCTGCAGGCTGATGTCCTGCAGTTTTTACAGAATGATTTGCCTCAGAACGCATACGATTTGATTTTTTTAGATCCACCGACATTCTCAAATTCAAAGCGAATGAATCAGGTACTTGATATCGATAAAGATCACCCTTGGATGATAAAAGAGTGTCTAAAGGCCTTAAAACGTGAGGGAGTTTTACTCTTCTCGACTAATAAAAGAAAATTTAAATTAGAGCCCGAACTTCAAAAGCTGGCATCAATTCGCGAGACCACAAAAGAGACGATTCCACAGGATTTTCACGATCAACAAATTCACACCAGCTTTGAAATTCGAAATTTCTGATTGCCCCCTTGGCAAAATGGCCCTACAAAGAAGGCATGAAAGCATTAGGTCGCCACATATTAGTCGAATTCACAGATTGTAATCCAGACATCCTAAATGACGTTGATAAGGTTGAAAAATCGATGGTCGAAGCTGCTAACACAGCTGGTGCCACAGTTATCAATTCTACTTTTCACCATTTTTCTCCTTGGGGAATTTCGGGTGTTGTCGTTATTCAAGAAAGCCATTTGGCGATTCATACTTGGCCCGAATTTAGATACGCGGCTGTTGATTTATTTACATGTGGCGAGACCGTAGATCCTTGGGTTTCTTTTGAGCATTTAAAAAAGGCTTTCCAGTCTAATAAATACTCTGCACTCGAAATGAATCGCGGCTCTTTGCATTTGATGAAGCGCGATGATTTTAAACCTAAAAAACGTAATGATGCTGAACCGATAGCTCCAGGCACAGCACACAGAATTGAACGAAACGTTTGGTTTACTGATAAAGACGATCTTCAGGCTTTAAGTCTTCGTTACAACGAAGTTCTCTTCAATGAAACATCGCCATTTCAGCAGGTTCGAGTATTCGATACTCCATCTTTTGGTAAGATGCTTGCGATCAACAATATGGTTATGTGTACAGAACGTGACGAAGCTCATTATCACGAAATGATCGTTCACCCTGCTATGCAATTGCTAGCTGCTAAAGCTGAAAACATTCTTGTTATCGGTGGCGGTGACGGCGGGACTATCCGTGAAGTTTTAAAATATCCAAATGTTAAAAATGTCACGATGGTTGAAATTGATGAAGCTGTTGTTCGTGCATCTAAAGAACATCTTCCAAAATTAGCTTCAGACTTCAATAATCCAAAACTTAACTTAGTTATCGGCGACGGTATCGAGTTCGTTAAGAAAGCTTCAGCTCATACTTACGATCTTATTATCGTTGATGGATCGGATCCAGTTGGCCCTGCAGAAGGTCTATTCACTTCAGCTTTTTACAAAGATTGCCATAAAGCTTTAACAGGCCATGGCCTGTTAGTTTCTCAAGGTGAGTCTCCATTATTTCACCAGAAAACTTTCGTTGATTTACACCGATGTATTCGCACGATTTTCGGCGATAAAAATGC
>JAYTJV010000048.1:0-4674 GCA_043730825.1 Pseudobdellovibrionaceae bacterium | reverse complement strand
CGACACTCTTCAGCGGCCCATGCTTCTGCCTCTGCCATCCACAAAAATCGGTTCCATCATAAGAAACCAGCATCCGAATTTTCATAAGTGACAGGTACATTACCAGCAGCCGGCTGAGGCGTGACGGTGCGTCAAGAAAAGGCATGGTTTAGTCTCTGCTTTCGCAAATTTAGTTTGTACGAGTTCAAACATTTTTTAGAAGATGAGCTACTTAATAGAGGTCCACATGAAACTTTACTATTCGAAGTCATCACCTTTCGCGCGGAAGGTTCAAATCACTGCGGCTGTTCTGGGAATTCAAAAAAAGCTCGAGCTTATTTCAACCGATGTTTACAATCCGCCACCTCAGTACCGGAAAATAAATCCTCTCGTAAAAGTTCCCGCATTTGAAACTGATTCAGGCGAGATCTTGATTAATTCTCCGTTCATTTGTCAGTACCTTGCGCAAACAACTCCAGGTGGCCAAAAACTATTCCCGCAAGGACCTGATCTGTGGGCCGCTTTGAATATCCAGGCAATTGCCGATGGTGGAACTGATGCTGCGGTAAACAGACGTTGGGAAACTCATGTGCGTTCGCCAGATAAATTTGATTCAAAAATTGATCAGCGACATCTGGAAAAAGTAAAAAACTCAATCGAATTTTTTGAGACTAATTTGTATCAACTTTCGAGTGTTGACCTGACAATCAAAGAAATTTCGGTGATCTGCTTTGTTGATTATATTAATTTTCGCTTTTCCCATGAGAAATTAGAAAATCTATTTCCACGCACTTTTGCCTGGGTGAAGAAATGGAATGAAAATCCTTTAGTTAAAGAAAGCTCGCCAATATGAAGCCTCATGCACTTCGCTTAACGCCAGGACAGGATTTGAAAAAAGAACTCAATTCGTATGCAAAGCTGGCAAATTTAAGAGCAGCATTTGTCGTAAGCTGTTGCGGGAGCTTGAAAATTTTAAAAATGAGATTAGCTGATTCAAATACAACTTTTGAAAAGTCTGAAAAATTTGAGATCCTAAGTCTGCAAGGAACTTTGTCTCCGGACGGTGCTCACCTTCATATTAGTGCTGCAGATAAAGATGGTAACACTTGGGGCGGACATTTGCTTGATGGCTGTGAGATCTACACGACAGCAGAAATTCTAATCGCCGAATTACCAGGCCACCAATTCACGCGCGAAAAAGACAACCAAACCGGCTTCGCCGAACTTGTGATAAAGAAATAGCTGACACAATGCCTCTACAAAAGTGAGCCTCGCCGGCCGCGAAGGTGGGCTTAGGGGCTTAGGTTTACATAAATTCTTGGGCGGTTTTTCCTAGGTCTTTTAGGATACTGCGGACGCTGTCGTAGTCGGCGTCTGTAGTTGGCTTGAAATCTGTTACGTTAAATAGGGCTTTGAATACTTTTACGCCCTCTTCGGATTTTACGTACTCTTGCAGCGCTGCCACTAATTTTTCTTCGATTTCGGGTGGGAAATCTTTTCTGAAAATGACTGGGTCATTTGGTACTGGGCCTGTCTTTTCTAAGATGACAACTTTATCATCAACGTCCGGATACTGAGTTCGCACTAAGCGTCTTGCATCCATCGGTTGGCCTTTTTCATTTAGCTCTGGCACGTGGAAAGTTGCGCCTGCATCGACTTGTTTTTGGTAAACCATGCTGACGACTGAGTCGTGGCGACCTGCAAAGACGTATTCTTTCGGCTTGATGTCGCGATCTTTAAATATTTTTGCAGCTAACAAGTATCCAGAAGTAGAGGCTGGATCTACGAAGGCAAATTTCTTTCCCTTTATATCAGCGACTTTTTTAATTCCGTTTTTATGGGCAATAATTTGGCCGTAGTATTGATCACGTCCGAAACTAATGATTCGTAGTCTGGCGCGAACTCCATATTTTTCATGGGCTAAGATATATCCGAACGTATTGACGATTCCAACGTCTGCCCGCTTTGTTCCAAAGGCTTCAACAAGAGCAATATAACTAACCGGAACATCAACTTTGAAATGCAGATTCAATTTTTTGTTTAAGTATTCCTGGAGCTTAGCTGAAGTGTCTTTAAGAACTTGAATTTCCTGGCCAGGAACAAGGTAAAATTTAATTGGATTTTCTTTTGTACCTAATTCACTTTTTCGCGTACAGGCTGTCACAGAAGAAACTGCAAGTAGAACTAGTAATCCGCGCCAAGTCCAACGGCGATTTGATTTGCTGTCATGTCTAGCTTGTTGTCGAAAGATTGGATTCGTTTGTACTCTGCATTTATCCATAGTTGGCTGAAACCATACTCGCGATCAACTTTAAAAGCCAGTTCCTTGTTCATAGCAGTGAGGTTCAAAAGAATTCCTGCAGCCCCATAACCAGCTGGAGTTCCAACTGAATTGAAATCTCCATCGTTACGATACTCTACAAGTCCATAATAGATTCCGCCACCCGCTATATATGGAGCAACCCACTGGCGCTCTCCATATTCAAACCGGTAAACTGCACCTAAAGAAATTGGGATTGAAAAGAAAGTGTAAGATTCTCTTGGAACTTTGCCTACCAAGGAAGGATCGTTGCTTCTAAAAAAACCTTTTCCACTAGCTGTAGCGAACCCAACTCCGAATTGAACTCCAGCTTTTCCAAAATTTTTGAAAGGCTGCCATTCGTAAACAACATCGATACCCGTTAGTTCGCTTGTTTCATACATATCTTCAAAACTGAAATCTCCGCTATCAGTCGTGCCAGATATGCTCGGAGCACTTTGCGAGATAAATCTAAAAAACATCGAATTATCTTTCTTAGAAACTGTTTGAACACGGTAATGATAGACGCCCTCTTCATCGATAAGATATAGACCTTCTTTTGCACCCGGATGCTTAATTTTTTTTGTTTTTATCCGCGACTGGCCATCCGCTTGTGCGCCCGTTGAATTTAAATCCAAAGAATCTGAGCTACCAGAATCTCCAGATTCTTGGGCATTTGCGAATAGACTGAAAAGAAGGATGAAAGAAATTAGTTTCATACTTTTTCAGATCTCCGCTTGATTTTAATTCGACGAACCGTATGGAAACAAAAAATAAATCCAAAAAATGGAGCAAGTAATACTGACCATCCAAATCTTAAAGTTAATTCAGCCCAACCCAGAATAGGCCAAAGTGCCCAACGAGTTACAACTTTCGCTTCTTCACTTTTTGAAATCCATGAAGCTAACGTCGGACTAAAAGCATAATAAGCTTTAACTAATTTTCGGCCAAGCCAGTAAGGTGCCATAAATTTATTTCGGAAATCTCTGAGCATTTGAACATGCTGATCCATTTCACTACCGAAAGCGGCCGTCGCGATAAAACATTTTTTATCACTGAGTACCCCGACGACTTCGGATGGAGTCATGCAAACATCATCACACCGCGCAGCTGCGCAAACACTTAACGGAGTAAAGTGTTCGATATTCCCTGCCGTGTCTTGGCTGGCCATTCGAAAACAATATCTGGCGTCGTTTTGAAGACCATCAATGATCGATCCACCCAAGTTTGCCGAATCTGCAACCGGAATAAAACTTGTGCTGATACTTGATGCAGCATCATTCGTGATCCTTGCGTAGGCAGCGTTATCAGCTTCGCCTGGAAGGTTTACTGGAACGAAAAAGAAATAAATATTATCCGTTGTGATCCCCGTTGGACCACCAGCAGCTGCTGGGAAACTTGCGTTTACGTTGAAAGTGGATTCTTCCAAGTAAACTTTTGAATCACCTGGAAAAAGCGTAAAGTGACAAGCGCCATTACCCGCATTAGAAGCTGGGATTGGGCAGTCTACGTATACACTAGGCATTGTGGTATCGACAAAACGTGATAGAAATTTAAGGCTGACTTTTTCAGTTCCTAGAGTTGTGCAATCGTTTCCAACACCCATGTACAAAGTTGTATTCATGGCAGTTTGACATGTAAGATCTCCACCGGTCGGACTACCGCAAATAGTGCCCCAAGTAGTGGCCAGTGTAATTTGGGTACCCGATCGAACCGCTGAGGTTATCTCGGTGTTTGTAGCGCTGCAAAGAAACCACTTAGCACCGGCAGTGGTCACACTCGTAGTCCCTTGGAACGTAACGGGTGTATCTGTAAAAACCCCGCTCAGGTTGCATGGGCCATTTGGTGTCGCGCCATTACATGTGCTACATGGGCCCGTTCCACTTGTGCAAAATGTAGCGAAATTCTGGCCCTGCATACCACCGTAAACCGTCCATGACGTATCAGTACCAGGTGGTGTTGCTTTCGAAACGCCAGTTACTGAACTCACAGTTGTTGCGGCAAAGCTATTTGATGCAAGGCTTAGAAATAAAATAAGAGTGCTTAAAATCTTCACTCTTATAAGCCGATCATAGTGACGGCTTAATGTCAAAAATTCCTTCGGCTATTTGAATACCATTAAGGGCAGCACCCTTTTTTAGGTTATCTGCTACGATCCACATCATCCAAAGACGTGGATTTTCAGGATCTCGATGAATTCGGCCTACAAAAACCTCGTCTTTACCGGTTGCATTTTGCGCAAGTGGGTACTGAGAATTCTTAGGATCATCGATAACTTTTATTCCAGGGAAATTTTGTAAGGCGCTTACAATTGATTCGCGGTCAGCTGACTTTTTTAATGTGACCCAAACAGCTTCTGAATGGGAAACCGGCACTGGCACCCTAACTGTGAAAGC
>JAYTJV010000047.1:0-1690 GCA_043730825.1 Pseudobdellovibrionaceae bacterium | reverse complement strand
GGTAGCGACGCTCAACTTTACGGAGTTGAATCACGAACTAGCTGCCCGATCAGAGTCACGCGTGATGATGAAACTTTGCAGAGCGTGTCGCACCCAGGGCTTTATCCTGTGGGCGAAGGCGCAGGCTACGCAGGTGGAATTACTTCAGCCGCGTGTGATGGAATAAAAGTCGCTGAAAGAATTTACGAGGCTTATATGTCTCAAAGTTTGGTAAAATAGAAAATTTTTCTTGAGGCAAGAGACTCTTTGAAGAATTTAGAAGTGATAAACTTCTTTTCACCTTTTGAAAAAATCATGCGGAATTTCAATAATTAAACGAATATCCGTAGTCTTTTACTCTGCAGTACAAGTTAGTGGTAATAAACGGTACTTGGAGAAAATTATGAAAAAAAATAAAAATGTTATAGCTCTCTATACGGTGTCGATGCTTTTTTTATCGAGCTGCGCAAGTGTACACAATGGCAACTATGCAAATGTAGAAACTGGCATCGGAACAAATCAAAAATCGACCGGGAAACAGTCTGCTTCTGGTCTTCTATTAAGCGGCCAAGAAGTTAAGAGCATGGCAAGTCGGCATATAACTCAAATTGATTTTACTTTCGAAAACAAAACCGGCAAATGGATTCACATCAAGTCAGTAAAATTGAACTTTGGTTCGCAAGAAGCAAACGAAGCCATTTCAATCCCAGTGGGTGCAGATTTGGATGCATGGATCGTAGCAATTAAGCAAAACCAGGCAATAAAGGACTATAACTTTAACTTAGCAATGGCTTCGATTGGTGCGGTAGGCGCAGGTATAGCAGCTACTTCTGGAAACTCTCAATCTCAAAAAAATATAGGCAATTTTGCTTTAGCAGGTGCATCTGCCGCTCTGACAGTTAATTCGGTGAGAAACCAGTTAAACAGTTTAGAACTTGCTAAGGTTGTTCCCGATAATCATATCCTGTCGTCAAATTTTGTTGTCCCGCCTAAAATGCACACAAAAAAATGGGTCGCAATTTACAGCGAAAATCCTTACGAGCTTCCGTATATTGATTCTATAACTCTCGAAATTACGACCGCTGATAATAAAATTGAAAAACTGAAACTTCCTTTTCGCATATCAGGGATTAGTAGCTCTGAATGGCAAAAAGATCATCCGGATAGCAATAGCTCAAAGTGGAATGTATTTCTAGAAAATCGCAAGACCGAAGCTCGTCGCAACAATACAATTGTTGATGTTAGCAAAGTTAGAAGTGATTATATTAAAGAGCTGATGAAAGACTAATTCGAAAAATGGCAGACAAGATTTACAAAGCCTACCGGTCGCAGAGCGTAGGCTTCAAATAAGTCTTTTTTTCGCTTAGCTAGCGCGAAATGCCACAATTTTTCTTAGACTTCACTAGGGAGCTTCAATGAAGTCTAAAGTCTGCTGCGGAGCTAGCTCAAAAACTTTACCAACCATATTTGGCATTTCGATCTTCACTGAGCGACCATTCGCGATTTCAAAAAAATCACCGATGTCATTTATTGCAAAAAGACGATTTGCTACTTTGTAAGCTCGCTTAAATTTCTGATCGATTGTCACGACCGAAGCTTTAATGAATGGCTTCGAGCTGGCACAGCCAAACTCTAACAACGAACCTTGCTCGGAAATAAGGTAGTTTGAACTGGAATCTCTTTTGTAACCGTCAAGATGAAGGATTCGCCC
>JAYTJV010000046.1:0-4686 GCA_043730825.1 Pseudobdellovibrionaceae bacterium | reverse complement strand
CTTATCGATGCGATTGCGGCTGGGCCATGAGCTTTAAAAAGTTCTTCTTTCAAACATTGGTGATCTTTTAATTTAAGCGATGGATCTTTTTTCATAATATCAAAAGCCGCTTCCCTGGCCTGCAAAAGTATGGGGAAATCTCTGACAAGATGAGCAAGCTTGAAACCTGCAAGGCCTGATTGCCTGGTTCCCAAAAATTCTCCGGGGCCGCGCATTTCTAGATCGAATTCTGCGATTTTAAAACCGTCTGTGGTTTTTTCCATGTATTCGACGCGGGCTCTAGCATCGTCACTGACTGCGTAGCCTAACATCAAAATGCAAAAACTTTTATGTTCTCCTCGTCCGACTCGGCCCCTTAGCTGGTGAAGCTGGGATAGGCCGAATCTTTCCGAGTGCTCAACGATCATGACGGTTGCGTTTGGTACGTCGACACCGACTTCAATAACCGTCGTGCTGATAAGAACTTGAAATTCTTCGGCTCTAAATTTTCCCATGACTTCGTCTTTTTCAACTGACTTCATGCGACCGTGAAGGAGTCCGAAGCGAATATCGGGATATAAAGTTTTTAATTTTTCAAATTCTTCCACTGCATTTTTGAGATCCATCTTTTCGCTTTCTTCAACGAGTGGATAGATTACGTAAGCTTGTCGGCCTTTTAAGATTTGTTCTCTCATAAAATCGAAAGCTTTTGTCCGTTTTGATTCGTATGCTACACGAGTTTGAATCGGCGATCTGCCAGGCGGCAATTCATCAATGAGTGAAACTTCTAAATCCCCATAGACAGTCAAAGCTAAAGTTCTGGGAATGGGAGTTGCTGTCATGATTAAAAAATGGGGATTGAGCCCTTTTACTTTCAAGGTTCCCCGTTGTTCGACACCAAAACGGTGTTGCTCATCGATGATAACAAGGCTTAAATTTTTGAAGACAACATCATCTTCTAAAAGCGCATGAGTTCCGATAAGCAAATCAATCGTACCTTCTTTTAGTTTTTTGAATAATTCTTTTCTTTCAGAAGGCTTGGTCTTTCCAGTGAGGATCGCAGTTCTCATCGAGTCTGAAAGAAATTTAATTGAATTTTTGTAGTGTTGTTCAGCTAAAATTTCCGTGGGAACCATAAGACAGGACTGAAATCCACTTTGGGCAGCATGTGTACACGCTAGCAAACACACGAGTGTTTTCCCACTTCCCACATCGCCTTGAACAAGACGATTCATCGGATGTGGACCTTCCATATCTTTTAAAATTTCGCCGTACGCTCTAATTTGGGCATTGGTCATTTTAAAAGGTAGATTTTGAATAACATCTTGAACAGCTTTTTGATCATTCTCGATTACGGGACCCCTTTCGCGCTGAAGTCCTGTTTTTTTCGCAGCTAAGAAAAGTTCGAGCCAGAAGAATTCTTCAAATATTATTCTTCTTTGCGCAGGTGCCTTGAAAGCTAAGAAATCAGTTCCCTGTTCCATCGAAGGATTGTGAATTTCGGTTAGTGCCTTTTTTCTTGGCATAAGTTCATACTTCTTCATGAGAGAATCAGGGAAGTTTTCCTCGGGCCATGGATCGACTTGTTCAAGCGCCCCACGAACAAGTTTCATAATTTTATTTGAACTGGTGCCTTCGAGTTCGATGTAAAGGGGAATAAGTTGATCCTGAAGTTCTTCTTCGGGCTCTATATCTCTGATATCGGGATGATGAAACTCGATGCGGCCACGATAATCTTTTACTTCGCCGACAACTCTAACTTCTTTAAGTGGCGTGAATCTTTCGAAATAACCTTTGTAGGGAACTCGAAAAAATTTGCAGTGGATCATGCCTGAGGCATCTTTCAAAGTGACATCATAAATTCGCTTGGATGACTTCCCTAAAGGAACACTTGCGACTTTTACGATCTGGGCTTTGAGACTGACTGTTTCGCCTGGTTTTAACGAAGCGATGTTTCTGGCCTGACGCTGGTCTTCGTAAGACCGCGGAAAGAACTCGATAAAGTCTTGTACCGTTTTGAGGCCTTTCCGCGAAAATAATTCAGCGAGCTTAGGCCCTACCCCTTTTATAAACTGAATGGAAGTGTCTAGACTTATGGCCATGTCTGGATTTTATTTTCCCCTTTTAAATGCCTCAGGTAACATCCGATATGTCACAATAGATAGCAATGGAAAAGAATACCTATTTTCGCATCAGATTAAGCACAATTCGCCCGGATAAAATCACGAGCTTCAACATCTATGTTTTCATAGATGAAAAGTATTATCTATACCTAAAAGCCGGCGATCGCATCTCGGATGGAAAAATTGAATCTCTGCATAATCGTGATACGGGCGCCTCATTTTTTGTCAAAACATCTGATAAAGATTTATATCGAATGTGGGTTCGCGAAGAGATGAATTCAAATACTCTTACTCCTGAACAAAAAGCAAAAATTTTAAGAGAATCTTCGATTGCCATCATGGAAGATCTTTTCGAAGTTGAAGATGTGAATCAAGCGATGGATGCAGCAAGACCAATCGTTACAGAATTTATTAATTTCATGGAATTCCATCCGGATAGCATTCACTTTATGCTTTCACTATCTGGTCACGATTTTTATACATACAATCACTCACTCGATGTCAGCATTTACGCTCTAGGCTTAGGCGGAGTGCTTGGTTACGATAAAAAAACTTTAGAAGAATTAGGTCTGGGCTCTCTTTTTCACGACGTAGGCAAAAGAAATGTAAGTCTGGATATTCTTTGTAAAAAAGGTCCACTAGATGAAGCAGAGTGGGCTCAAATGAAAATGCACGCCGCGTTTGGTTTGCAAATTCTAAACCAACATCCCAATATTTCTGATGCTGTAAAAGCTGCAGCTTTTGAACATCACGAGTCATGGGAAGGAAATGGTTATCCACAGCAATTAAAAGGTCAAGAGATTCACCCATTCGCCCGAATAGTAGCCCTGACAGATACATACGACGCGATGACAACCCAGAGATCATACAACAAACCAATGTCTCCTGTGGATGCGCTGACTATGATGAAAGAAAAACTAGCGGGTCGCTATGATCCCGATATGCTAAGGGCGCTGCATTCAGTTTTGTTCAAAATGAAAGCCGCTTGAAGCTATTTAAAAAGCAGACACTTAAAGGATTTTTACATGCTCATGATGTCTTTGTTTTTATTACTCAATGTACAGCCCTCGTTTGCCCTTGAAGCGATGAAGCCGGCGTCGCTATGCACTCGTATGATTCATGCGTCGGGTAAAAAAGAGTGTGAAATAAAAGCGAAAAAGCTAAAACTTGATTGGTATGCAGCGACTGCATGCAATGCCTTAAACGACGATAAAATTTTTCTTAATTGTTGGCAAAATGTTGCGGGTGCGGATTTTAATCCAGATGCCTTAAGCCGTTGCGTGGAAAATCCGGATGACAAGGATGATGCTATCTATAAGTGCATTATCTTATTGAAAAATAATCGAGCGCCAGCTGAGGCAAGGCCGTATCAAAATCTTATAATAAAAAAAGAAAAAGGGATTAAGTAAACCCCTTTTTAATCAACAGATTTCCTAGCTAAAAATTATTTTAATAAATTTAATTTATTTTACTAACTTGCACTCAAAGAGACGTTTCCAGTGAGAACTGTTTTTTCGGTAATTAATAACCACTGCAAGATTATCATTCTGAGCGCTCGTGTTTGAATAAGCTCGGAAATTTCCAGAGAGATTTACGCTGTGAACGTACTGCTCGCCATCACCTGTGAATAAATTCTGACTGTCATTTAACGCTGGCAACTGAGCCAACGCACAATTTGTAGCCTGTTCATCTGGGCTTCTTGAATTGCAAGCTAAGCCTTTAAGTGGCGCTAGGTACTGAGTTTCAGCTCCACCGAATAATGCTGGATAAGCCGAACCCACTGGTTTCATAACGGACAACTTCAACATTGGGTTTTTAGCTTTGCTGTAGCCAAATTCAAGACTGACGTTATCGCGTGTTGATTCAGTCGTATTTTGAAAGGCTCTGAAGCTGTGACACTTATAGTTTCCGGCAACAGGTAGGCCCGCTAACGCCATAGTTGGCAATAAAGCTAAGATCAGTAATAGTTGTTTCATTTTTTCTCCTTTTGGTTTGTTATCGATGAGGGAGCTTGTAAGTCGGGACCGTTACTTTAAACAGTGAATAATGGGCAATATACTATGCGGAAAATGAATATACAAAATAACGGGGAATATAAGAATCTTTTAGCATTGCTCAAACGAATGCCTCGTAGTCGTTTGCAAAAAAATACTTTATTCGAATCGGATTGTGAAATTATTAAACTAGGATCTCAGTTCCTGGCGATCACGACAGATTCTATCGGTGAAGAAATTGATTTAAATATCTACCAGTCACCCAAGCTCTGGGGCTGGATGACTGTGATGAATTCCGTTTCAGATCTCGCTGCGAGTGGCTCAGCGCCATTAGGAATGCTTATTTCGAATCAATGGAAATATGGGACACCCCTCGCAACTAAAAAACAGTTTTTTGAGGGCGCTCACAATGCTTTAAAGGTGAGTGGAGTGAGTCTACTTGGAGGCGACTCAGGTAATGGAGAATCGCACTGCCACACTTCTACCCTCCTGGGCTTATCTAAATCCAAACCTTTGCTGAGGAGTGGGGTAAAAGAGGGCGATGTCCTCTGCTTAATTGGTAAAAATAAAACTGGTAATGGACCTGCGCT
>JAYTJV010000045.1:0-102927 GCA_043730825.1 Pseudobdellovibrionaceae bacterium | reverse complement strand
TGTTCGGTTGGCTGGGTCAGCGAATATCGAGTACGCAAAAAATTTCGTCTCTCCGAAAGCAAATTAGTGATGATGGCCTCAAGATCGCTTCTTTTCACGATGTAGATGAAACTTCTTTTCGGCGCATTCAGAAAAATTTTGAAGAGACAGCTTACGTTGTTAAAGTATTGGATAAACTGATCGAGAAAACAAATTGCATTGAACATTTTGAGATAGCTGATGACGAGATCGCATTTAAATTAAGTCAGGCCAGGTTAAAATGGGAGATCGATTTTCTTAAGAAACGAAACATCCAGACGGTAGTAACCCTTACCGAAAATCATAATCAGAAGGAAGATTTGCAAGACCATTTCGATTTGCATCATCTTGCCATAAAAGATTTGAATGCTCCGCAGTTTGAACAGGCGCTCGAACTGGCCGAAATTATCCGTAAATCCCAAGCTAGTAAAAAAGGTGTGGTTGTTCATTGCATGGCGGGAATTGGCCGCACATCGACCATGATCATAGCTGCTCATCTTGTTCTGGGTGAAAAATTAGAGGTCATTCGATCTTTACTAGAGAAACAAAATCCGACGTTCAAGCTAACGGAATCCCAAACGGCTTTCGTTCAGTCGGTGGCAGATCGGATGCATAAAGCTTGAGATTGATTCGAAGCGAAAAAATCTGCATTTCAGAATTCCGAACTCAGATCCGATTCCCGAATCTGGTATCACGCCAGAATACAGTAACCCCAGTTCCATTACTGTCTTGCTTTTGCATAACTCCAACTAAAAAGGAGAAATTATGCAAATATTCCGCACACTCGAACTCGCCAAAGATTATTATCGCGTTTCTAAATCACTTTTTCTGTCCGTCGTACCTAAAGTGTCATTTTTAAGATCCTGCGTAGCCGTTATGAAGGTGAGAAAATGAAAAATCAGTTTCAAATTAATCCGATTGATGAGCCTCGATTTTTTATTTTGTATGAAGCTGAATGTAAGCGTAAAGAAAACCTTCTAGAAGAGTTCGAGAAGTTGGAACGGATTGAAAGACAAAGAAAAAAAACCAACAATCTTGTTTTCAAGAAGAAATATGAACGAGTGACGAGAGGTCTCTTTTCCGTCAAAGATATTACGGGGGAATTTGTTCTTCTCGTCGGCGAAAAAGATAAGGAATTGGGAATGCTTCATGTCACTCCTGAAATTAGCAATCTTCTAAAAGTTAACGATGAAATTGAGGGTACTTTTGGATTTCGCGATGGCTATTGGCGGATTCATTTTCTTTTCTGTATTTCAAGCTCGACTGATGATTTTATGCCAGAAATTTCCTAGAGTAGGAGCAGAATGTCGATTCCTAAATCGCGAATATACTTCAACTATTTGAAATTACTAATATTCTCAATTCAATTAATACATCTGGTATACCTTTACAAGGTATACCAGATAAAGGTATAATCAATATGGCTATCCAGTCTTTTGCAGATTTATCGACGGAGGATCTATTTGAGGTTGAGGTAGGCAAGATAAGGAAATCAGTTGGATGGCAAAGTATATCGAGAATCGCTCTTAGAAAACTAGATATGCTTCACTACGCTACAAAACTAACTGACTTACTTGCCCCACCGAATAATCGGTTGGAAGCGTTGAGAGGTAATTTAATTGGCAAACATAGTATTAGGATTAATGACCAATGGAGAATCGTGTTTATCTGGACGGTAAATGGACCAAAAGAAGTTGAAATTGTTGATTATCATAAGTGAGGATAAAAATGAGCACACCTAGAAGGCCCACTGCACCAGGTGAAATTTTAAATGAAGAATTTTTAGTTCCTCTTGAAATGACTCAAAAGGAACTTGCAGATCATATTGGCTGTGATGTGAAAGTTATCAATCGAATTATAAATGAGCGTACTTCGGTAACTGCAGAAATGGCTTTAAAATTGGGAGCGGCTTTAAAAACGACTGCAGAATTTTGGCTAAATGCTCAAAAAGCGATAGATTTGTTCGAAGCAAAGAAAAATTTAGGTACATTACCGAAACCAATTCGCAAAGTGGGCTAGGATCTGTGCAAATCTGATTATCCCGCGCGGCTATCTAAAAATTCTTAATAAGTGAGGCCTTGAAATATCTTTCACTTCGGCAAGTGCCATTATCGCATCTGTTAACCAAAATGCAGCCACCCGAAGTTTGCACTCGGTGGATGTCGTCCTCTAAAAAATCTTCAGAGCCACTGCTTAAAATTCCAATAAGTTCGCCTTGTGAATTAAAAAGACCCGAGCCCGAACTTCCGGCAAATGTATCAACGGCGACCTCTATAAAATTCGACCAGGTTTCATTTTTTAGAATTTTTCCTAAGTCTGATTTCAATGGCAATCCTAGGGGATAGGAGTAACTTGTAACGACAGCCCCAACCTTTTCGTCATGACTGTTGCTCGTTATTTTCACAGGCGTTACGCCCGTGACTTCTCTGTCTAATTCAACGATGACGTAATCAGCTCCACCTTGGGAAACTCGCTGATCATATTTTATTATTTTTTGACAGCTGTATACTTGCGAAGATTGAATTGTGCCAGTCAGGGATTTTCGGTAGTTATGTCCGAAAGTAAAAACCGCATCGTTACACTGTCCTTGATTTCTGATACAATGGCCGGCAGTTAACAAAGTTTTTGGACCAATTAAAACGCCTGAACACGAGCCTAAAACCAATTGGTCCCTGAACTTTTCAGATTCACATAAAGGGTAGGCTTGACCTAACGTTATTTTTTTATACCCGAAGTTTTCCTGGCCGATTTTTTTTAAAAGGTGGCGATTAAAAAGCAGGCCTGTAGCAGCGGCTTCAGGGCTTAGTTTGTCTGCTTCTTGCCGGGTATCCTGTCCGTAGATCACATGGGTATTGAGGGCTGTCTGCGTATAGGGAAGGCTTCTGTGCTCGCCACAAGAAATAAGAAAAAAAGATAAAGCGCAAAAAATTGAAGTTTTCATATTTTTTTAAAAACTAGAGACAGCCTTTGTTTGTCTATATTGCTCAAGTCTTGGGGATTTCATCAATTCTTGAATCTGAGTTGGAAAATATTACTCAGAAGCAAAGTCCACTACTTCCTTACGAAATCTATTCCCAAGTATCTGTTTAATAAAATTAAATACTCAAAAAAGCATTGGCGTCTCGATGGCAGAAGGTGCTATAGAAACGAACCAAACAGGAGCACACATGATACGGTTTTTTCTTACTTTCATAACCATTCAATCTTTAGTTCTGACGGCTCAAGCTGCTTCTCAGTTAAAGGTTCCGCGATTAAAAACAGTTGGGGCCATGAAGAACAAAGTGATTGCTCAGACGGCCCCTGAATTCATTAGCAAAAGTGGTCGAACTTCTAAATTACGTCGATTCTATGTCGCTCGCTGGGGTGTTCATCGTTATGAATATGGGTACGTTAACATCTCTTGTACAAATCAAAAATGTGAGTTGGTAGATAAAGAAGTTTGTCTTCAGTTTTTTGAGTCATGTCATGGCTTAAAGAGAAACGGCGAGCCAAACTGCACAAAGCCACTTTCTGATTCATCAGATTTCTCAGAAAATAATAACTCTGAAGATCGACCAAGCCGCCCGTGGTATGCTTGTGAAGACTACGGAGTAAACTGTGGTCGCAATCAAGATGAGCGCAGTTACGATGACTTTCCAGGCCGATCAGATAGTCGTTATGATGGCGGTTCCGTCGATTCATTTCGTGAAGAGCGTTACTAATTACTCAATCTTAGAAAAGATCTGATCTTGAAAGCGAGTCGGCGTCAGTGGCAAAACTTTATTTTCGGTATGGCACCATGGGCAGTGCTAAAACACTCAACCTGCTAGCCGTCGCCCATAGTTACCAACTTCAACAAAAGAAAGTATTAGTTTTAAAACCGCAGCTTGATACGCGATTTTCTGAAGGCTCGGTTCGCTCTCGTAGTGGTCTTGAAAAACCGGCTGATCTTTTGGTAACGGAAGAAACAAGATTAGATCCGGAAATTCTGAAACCACTTTCCTGTATTTTGGTCGACGAGGCTCAGTTCTTACATCCAACATTCATTGAACATTTGCGCGATATCTCTCAGGGTCTCAATATCCCTGTCATTTGTTATGGCCTCAGGACAGATTTTCGAACTCAGCTATTTCCGGGATCAAAAAGACTTCTCGAGCTAAGTGATACGATCGAAGAAATTAAAAACACCTGCCATTACTGTAATCGCAAATCGATTTTTAATATGCGCTTGATTAATGGAAAAGGCGTGCTTGAGGGACCTCAAATATTACTGGGCGCTGAAGAAACTTATCTTTCAGTTTGTTCTGCTTGTTATTCAAAGAACACTCGTTAGACCTGAGAATTCAATTTCTAAGATTCTAAAATCTTTTTTCTCTAACGATTGTCCAATTTAAAGAACAGTAGTTAGATTCCAAAGTTGTTCTTTCTGTAAATTGTTTATCCCAGACATTGTAATGATAAATTTTAAAGTTGTCCATGCTTTGGAGTTTATAAATGTCTTGATCAAAGAAGCAAAGATTCCCTTTTTTCATTTCTTCTTGTTTCTCCGAAGCTAGAGAACTAAATTCGCTGTAAGTGAGAAGTCGGTACTTATAAAGAGAATCAACATTGTTGAGCGATGCAACCAAAGATAACATTGAAGTATCACTCAAACTGAACTTTACGGTAACAAGATAGGCTTCAACTCTCTCGTGTTCATCGTCACTAATTAAAAACTGCGGTGGGACTGGCTGATACATTTTGTACTGATGGGTCAGTCTATAAACCCGTTCGTAATCTGTAGGTTGGTAGTATTCCTCTTCGTTCTGTGACGGCAAGAAAGGTTTAAACGAAGCTAATTCAAGCTTTAGAGTCGGATCCATTTCAAATTTAATCAGTCTTTGAATTTCAATCGAAGCATCCGAGGATGTTGTCGTTTTGTGCTCTGCTAAAGCAGTTTCAATCTGACTTAAGCAACCTCGATAAGACATCATCAACTCAGGTCCGCCATCTAGATACCGCCGACCCACTAGTCCAACGAGTTGTGGATCTAAATCTTGAAACCGAGGATCATGGCGATAATCACTAAAGTATTTCGCAATATGAGTATGATTCCATTTTCCATCACCATAGAACGTATCAAGCAGAGCGTGTATTCGGTAAAAAATCGGAGCCATCACTTGAACTTTTTTTTCAGAGGTATTCTGACCAGGCCACCACGTCCAATTTAGATACCAAACTGCGAAGGGTGTTATGACTGGGCACATTTTGCTAACAAAGGTCGGGTGAGAAAAAAGCCGTCTGACAAAAACAAATTCCCGGCTGTCATTACCGAGAAAGTTTTCCCGATCTGTGTTACCAGCTTCATTTTCGGAGCAAGGGAATTCTACGTTGTCGGGATTTGCTTCACAGTATTTATACTTATAGAGATTCGGTTTTTCTGGACTCTTTAATTCTTCAATGAAACTGCCAATCGTGTAAATTTCGAAGTTTTTAATTATTTTACCTATCCGAGCTGTCGCATAAGTGACGACAGTTTTGTTTTCTTCTTTATCTTGTTCACTGACTTCAGTGCGCAAAACTTCAGCCAAATTCATTGGAAGCACAACGCTATTTAATGCAATTTTGAAGTACTGCGCGAAACCTTCGGAAAACTTCTGCTGAAAAGTTGGGTTATCTTTTTCAATGTCGATTAAAACCGAATCGCCTTCTTGGCGCATGATTTCGATTGTTTCCTGAAGAGGGTTTGCGGTTAAGCTAAAGACAACAGGTTGCCAAGCCTTAATCGTGATCGCGACAGCTAGCCCGGAAATTAAAATTCCCAAAGCCGCAAAAGACTTCAATTTCATAACCACTCCTTAGTTATTTTAAAAAAGCGTAATGCGAGTATTTGATTGATTCAAATCTATTATTTTTGACGCAAACTTATTTAGCGAACAGGCCAGAACAGTTTTGAACTGACAGGTCTTAAACTTTATTGGATTGGTAGTCTATGGCACTTGAACCAAATGAACAGGCGTACTGGGAAAGTTACCTGCAAACGCTTAACAATGAAAACAAGCCTTTGACCGCACAAGTAACGGCAGGCTACGCCGGAAATCCCGAAATAACAGACAAGTTACTCGCTCTGTATTTTACGGGAAAAAAGACTGCTGGCAGCAGTTTAGTTGAGGATTTCAAAACAGCGGGTGATCCGCTGCCTGTTGTTGGTAACTTTTGGATTTATCTAGATAGTAGCGGCAAGCCTCGATGTATCCTAAAAACAGTACTAGTCGTGACACATCTATTTAAGGACGTGCCCTTGGAAATCGCCCTCGCTGAAGGGGAGGGAAATCTAACGCTTGAGCATTGGAAGAGGGTGCATACGGATCTCTTCACACCTTTGTTGCAGCAATGGGGAGTTCGTGATCTAAATGAGGCTACGGTTATCACCGAATTTTTTGAGATTGTGTATCGATGGCCTCTCGCTGTAGTTCCAAATGAAGGATCAGTTTTGTGAGAGCTCCTAATCACCTTGAGATTAAAGCGATCTGCAAAAGTTCGATTAACAAAATAGTTGAAAATCTTACCTTACCATCCCCTCAAAAAATTCTGATGGACGACCAGGGGTGGGTCAATATCTGTTTCTTTATTGATGACTCCGTGGTGATTCGATTCAACGCCAGAGACGTGCATCTGCCAAAGTTTCACCGCGAAAAAGTTGCCTTCGATATTTTGAAAGGCAAGTTACCGGTGCCGGACTGCTTAGTGCTAGACGATTCACGAACTCTGGCACCTTTTGATTATATGGTTTGTAAAAAAATAGAAGGCAAAAATATCGAGCAAAATTGGTCGCACCTAAGCGATAAAATTAAAAACTCGCTATCATTTCAGGCGGGGCAAGTCTTGTCCCAGATTCATTCTGTTGAACTAAATTATTTCGGGGAAATATCCGGGAGGGGGCCTTTTCCCAAAACAAAAACCTGGACCGAATATCTAGCTTTCATTCTGGATTACCATTTAGAAGAAGCAATGGGTTTAAGCTTATTTACAAACGAAAAGAGACACAGCTTTTTAACCTCATTTAAAAATCATGCTGAGATATTTGATGAGTTTGAAAATCCGATGCTCATACACGGAGACTTCCATCTCGGTAACCTGCTTTATAATCAGGAAAAAATAACGGGAGTATTGGATTTCGAGTGGGCATTGGCTGGAGATCCTCTTTTCGATATGAGCAACCAACTTCGCGAAATGGATAAAACTTGGCCCGGCAGCCAAGAAAGCTTCAACCGTGGTTATGGCATCAAGATGTTTTCAGATGAAGACCTGAAGAAAATGAAAGTCTACGCCATGATCAAAAATATCGAACTATGTGTAGTTGCTAAAAAGTTTTTTTCAGAGCAAGAAGCTCTAGAGTACGTGAAAATTACCGAGAGCAACTACTGATTCACCAGAATCTGGTTGATCTGAAGCGAAGCTTAGGAAATAGTTAAAATACAAAAAATGGAGTTGTCTTATGAGTTTGCAAACTATCGGTTATTATTTCCCGCTTCTAATAGGTTTAGTTACGCTTCTCATCGGAACTGTAGCCATAGCGAAGCCAGAAATGATGTCTAAACAATTTGGAATCGCAGTGAACGGAATCGCACTTCCGTACGTCAGAAGTCTTGGAATTCGAGACATTTTTATGGGCCTCGTCGTTTTAATATTATTTCATCAACAGGCGTGGGTTGCTCTCGGCGCGACGCATCTATGTCTTGGACTTGTTGCTGTATCAGATTTTTTAGTTGTTCTGAAACATGGAGATAAGAAAGCTTCGCTGACTCATCTTGCTGGCGCTGTGATGGTTATTTCCTATGGTGTCTGGTTACTGTTGGGCGCGGGCTTGCAAGCGTGAAATTAAGTCTTGTATCGCCAAATCCGGAAGATGTGAGTTTTTGGCTTCAAGTTCGAAGTCAAAAGTCCACGCAAGAAAACAATCCGATCGGGATTTTAAGTGAAGAAAAACTTCGCCAGCAAATTCAGGATAGTAACTCCGACATGACCCAAAAAAAATCAGTTCATAGATATTATATTCAAACAGAAGAAAAAAATTTTGCAGGGGTGATTGCAGCCAAAGATATTAATTGGGAATCGGGAGTCTGTGAGATAGGATATTTAATTGCAGAGAAATTTCAGAAACAAGGTGTTGCTTCTTGCGCAGTTGCGAAAATCATGGAGATGGCATTTTCTTCTGGCATACAAAAAATCAAAGCCAGTACTTTTGTAAAAAATGTGGCCTCATACAAAGTGTTAGAGAAAAATGGCTTTGTACTTGAGGGAACTTTGAAAAATGAAGTTATCATCCAAGGAAAACTTCAAGATATGCAACTATGGGCAGCGTTTAATTCAAAATTATAAGTGGAACCACGTGGTACACTGACCTTACAACTCACGCCTCGGTATCGCCCTGGATCCAATTGCAATTTTTAGCCCACTCGTAGGCACCTGCCATCAAAGCGTCACATACAGGGTCCTTGATGTCGTAATAGGCATCTGTATTTTCCGGAAAGTACTTTGTTAATTGCAACTTGATCTCGCCATAAGCATTTGCGGCATTAGGTTTTGCTCGTAAAAAATCTCGAAACAAGAGGGGATATTGCTGATTGAACTTGTTCTGTTTTCGAATGTGTAAATGAACTTTTCGAGGTGCTCTTTCTCGATTGGGGTCTCAAAGTTCAACACTGTCATTTTATTTTTATGGCAGGGGAAGAGTGAAATGACAACTTCAGATGTGACAATCCGAAATTTTATTTGCCCTCTAAATACGCTTTGCAACTATTCAGCCCGCCGTGGGTTCCTTCAATTCTAAAAACGGGATCAGCTAGATCGCTGACTTTCCATCTTTCCATGCTCTGATTCACGGCGATCATTTTGCCGATATAACGAACGCCCATGTCGTAGCTATAAAGTCCCTTGTCCTTTAAGATTTCCATCGGCACTTCGATTTCAACCCAAAGGTAAGGTCCCTTTTGAGTTTGTCGCATCGCTGACGCCGGAATGTGAATGACTTCGTCGTGATGCTGGAAAAATCGCACGCTCTGCTGTTTTAATTCTGGTCTCTCGGGAAGCCCTTTACCAAAACTATTAAACCCTTCTGTTACCATTGCTAACAATTTTGGATCGATGGGTTCATTTGGTCGAAGCATGCCCTGAGCTGATAGGGCTTTAAAGAAACCTTCGGGACTTTTAACTTCACTAAACTTTGAAAGCAATTGAATGATGGGCATGATTTGCTCTTGGAATTTTTTGTCCTTAACAAGGTCATGGCCCATCCCGCCGAAATCTTTTGTTGAATTTTTTAAAGCCGATACCACAAGAGGATCATGCGTTACAAAACTTGAGCGGATGTAAAGATAGAATTCGTGTAGAGGTACATCAGAGCGCATCAAGAATTTTAACTTCTGAAATCCGGGTTTGACGGTTTTGATGCCGGGATGCTTTTCAAGCTCGTGAAGGGCCAGTGATTCACTTTTATCGCCCTCTTTTCGCTCAATTAAACTTAAATCAGACCAACCACTATTTGATTCTCGCTGTGCTTTGAGCATTCGTAAACTGGATCTTGAATTCACTGCATTGACAACAATGGCTTCTGGCAGATCCACCATTATTTCAACATCTTTGTTTTTTAAGATAAGCTCTTCGACAAAGAATTTTTGGCGACTTTTAGTTTTTGAAGGAAGTCGGAACTCGATCTCAGCAATTTGGCCTTTAATTTCCATGCGGGAAATTTCGATCCGCCCCAGGCCTTCATTCATTCGGGCGTTTAGAAAAACGCGAAGATCATAATTCAAAATATTCGACATGGATTTTGGCACTTCAAGAGTCAAATTGCCAACGATCTGATCCGGGCCTTCGACCCACTTGAGATTTTTGATTTGAATTTGCGGCGTTGATTTAATGGCTTCGCGTCTGGACATTTCGACTTCGCCATTTTTCTTGAACTTGATTGTCACTTCTACGTCGGTGTCCAATAGCTCATCGCTTGGCGCAGCGAGGGATTTTTCATCAATTGAAGATGTGAGACTCTGTAAATCAATATCACCGGTCGGGACATCTTCACCCTTTTCATTCTTCTCCACGCGCTTACTGAGGCGGTACGCGCGTTCCTTGACGTTGATTCGCATCCGCACCAGAGGTCGTGATCCTAAATTGCGATCGACTCGAATTTCTTCGACGTTGGTGCGAGTTGCTAAGAACGTTTGTTGTTCTCCGAAGTGTTTCATGCTCTTAATTCCGTCCAGGAGCATCGGTTTCAGTGAAGGAACATAAGTGAATCCGTTTAGGTTCTCGTGGTAAATTAGAATTTCGCGCCCGAAACGCGAATAGTGAGCTTTGAAAATGCCCATCGACTGATCATCGCTTGAAAAAGGTTGGAAATCTAACTTCGGCAATTCCGCCTGAAATGGAGCATTTAAAAAATGCATTTTTTCAGTCGGGCTTAAATCAATGACCATATAATCTTGTCTAATCACGGCCGCAATTTTCGCAGCCAAAGAATCCAGTGACGGCTGGTGATAATTCGGAATTTTTTTGCCGATTTCGTGGACAAATAACTGCACCACATCCGGAATCGAAATTTCATGATTCGGATTATTGATAAGAGTCTCATTCACAACGATTGGAAATTTGAGGTCAGGCCTAGTAAAAGCGGTTCGGTTCTTTTCGTCTTTACTTAAGTCAAAGTCAGAAGGATTTTGGCTCATGACGACTTTAAAAAGTTTAAATTTCTCAGGTTTTACATACTCTTGTTTATCATCAATATTTAAGTTTTCTGCCGAGAGCGAAAGAATTCTGCTGTACAAATAATTTTCGACTTCAGTGTAGCGGATGCGGCCCATGACCGATAATAAGATGGAAGGCATGTAGGCCAGTGTCCGTTTAAAAAGCTCCGTTCGATCTTTTATCAAAACCTTATTAACATAGACCGGCTTTGCGCCCTGTTGAACTGACGATTTTTGCTGAGCAAGTGTAACCTGGCTCAGGCCAATTCCAATTAGGACTATTCCATTCAGGATTATCTTCATGAGAATAATCTATTCCAAAATTTATGCCTGATTTCGCTGGGGCGGTGTCTTAATTTGAGACGAGTGGTTAAGGGGGTCGCTGAATATTCTAAGAATTAATGTTTGCAAAGAGCTTGGATGTGCTGGCCCACCTTTAAACAAATGTTTTTAATATCAATCGAACGAGTTTCACATGAGAAATCATACACGGGGCACTTGGCATAAGTTGGAATAATAGAATTGATATCTTGCTCAATCAACACCGCCTTCCCCACTTTAGAAACATCTTCGCTTGATAATCGACCCTCTTGATGCTCTTTTACTGCGATATCAAAAGCCGTATAAAATCCGACTGATTCTGGTGGAAGCGCTTTATTTTGAACTTGTCTTAAATAAATTGCGACAATATGTTTTGAAAACTGCTGTCTGATTTTTTTCGCCAGGTTGATGCTTGCGCTTGAATTATCAAATATAACAATAAACTTACGGTCAGGCATCTTTTTTAAAATTTCACTTATTTTTTCAATTTTAAATGATTCGATGGACCATTCTGTCAGCCAATTTCGTAAATATCGATGATTTGACGGAAATTGCGACCTCGTTAAAAACGAGTCTATTCTTGTGTCAAACCAATTTGAAATGGCACTGACTAATACAAAATGTGGTGTAGTTTCTTGATTGGAAATACTGTGATACAGTTCCGGCATTCCAGAAAAGCCTTTGTCATCTTCAAATATTTTAATCACTGCTTTCATAAGGCTAGTATTTTCAGCCTGCCTTAGAACATCATCAAAACCACTTATGAGATAAGGTTTCTGTTCAGCTCTTGCTGCCGTAAACACACAGAAAAGAGAAAGAAGAAAAATCACCGTCTTCGACATAAGTATTACTACTATGCCCACTCATTTCTGACTAGAAATAAATGGCTTTTAAGAAGCTAAGAATTATCAGACCTTGAAATTCTGCTTCACTCAGGTAGAAATACACTTATGGAATCATGTTTCAGTCATATTGCACTTTTAGTTCCGTCAGTTGAAGCGTCGGCTCAATTCTTAAAAAGCCGCGGCTTGGAAGCGGGGACCCCAGAAACTTTTGAATCTGAAGGTACAAAAGAAGTCTACGTGGGTTCCTATGCTACACAGACGGGGCTGTTATTGTTACTCGAAGCCATATCAGATGGCCCTTACAAAAAAGCTTTGGAGAAGCGGGGGCCCTCGTTACATCACATCGCTCTCGATGTTTTGAATATTGAGAAATTTGTAATGAAAGCGCAAAGAGTGGGTTGGAAACTTCATCCAACTAGTGAACAAACGATGGAATATCAGACAGCGTGGCTTTTTTTAAAAGGCGTTCCGACTTTGATCGAAGTTCACCAGAAGAAGGAATTGTCCTCGAAGCCGAGTAAAGTTTCGCTGGTTGAAATTCCCATAGTCAAAGATCAGATTCCCATATTTGCGGGAATTGGATTAAAAGATTTTATTTCACTCGGCCAAGATCTTTCGCTTACAATTGGTGGCCAAAAATTATCTTTTTCTCAAATTGCTGAGGTATAAGAAAGGACTGCATTTTATAGCAGTCCTACCCGATCGATAGTATGAATTAAAAACCAGTGAGTTTAATTGAGCCAGCCCTTCGTTAAACAGACTGGATTTGCATCTTTGATACAATTATGTCCTGATTTAGGCACTAAGTAGGCTTCAGATGAGCAGAGGTCGTAAACTTGATTCTTCTCCTTACAATCCCGGTTCAGAATTTTGCGAAAATGTGCTGGACGTAGGGGCAACAAATCTAGGTGGCTATATTTTCGTTTTACTTTTTCTGCCAAATCACGACCAGTCGCTACTTTGGAAGAATCGATTCCAGTAACAAAACATTTCCATGGTAGACCCTTCGTCAGGTAAAGTAGACTATCGAAGTAGCTATTTAATTTTAAGCTTACTTTATTGTCAGTTTTTTCTAGATCTGAATTGAGAATGTATACTTCATCATTCAATGAAATTTTATTTGTGTCTGGATATCCCGGAATGTCTATTCGGCAGAGTTTATGGATCTGAAAAGTTTCGCTACCGTGTTGTTTGTCCAGCATGCGTCCGCAATCTTTAATACCTCTTGCGTCGCCGAATTCACATTGAATCTTTCTGACAGACAAAAATTGCGAATCTGGATTAGCTGCGAAATATTCAAATTGTTTTGGTCCGACGTCTGATTCCATGCCTTTGAAGAGCGAGCCGGAAAGTAATTGCCCTACCTTGAGAACTCCAAGCGGAGTTGGATGAAATTCAAAGTGCGAACTCATGATTGAATCGTTTTTGGCGCGGCAGGTATATTGGTGGACTGATTCGTCGTATTCATCAACAAGGCCTAATAGATGAAGCGTTTCGTGAAGAATTGCTGGACAGTCTATATATCTATCGTAACGTCGAGCGTGAATTCGTGTTGGGGTGGGGGGATCAAATACCGCTACGATCGCAGGTCGAACAAGCCTTGCTAACTCACTATTTTCTGAAACCAAGTTAAGAAGCAGCCTCTCGCCGGAGGAAGCTGTTAAATACCCAGCAGCAGCGTAACATTTTTTTATACGTTCTCTCACTTCAATTGCGACCTGTGAATTTGTACCTTTTTCTGCAACGTAATTTATGTTTAAAAAAGCTGAGTAGGTGTCATTAGCGATTTTTTCAATTGCGTATGGGGCTGCAAAAGTTTTAGCCTTGAAAACTCTTACTTCGCTATCTTCGTACGAACTACATACATCATTTTGTTTATCTTCAGGAGACTCGTCGAAAAAAAAATTAAGAATGCCCCGAATTTTTAGTGGGCTCGAGTTCTCTCTCGCGCGAGCTTGCAATGTAAAAGATATGAAAAGTAAGCCTAATATAACCTGGGATAAATGCTTCATGGGTTTTTTCTTAATCTGAATTGGTTTCTGCCTATTTTCATCACTGTACTATATAGAAAATTATTATTTTTATCTCCTGTAGAGATTCTGACAGTGTGACGATTTTTGACTGTTGCCTTTCGCTAATGAGTGACGTGATCGAAATGATCAAGACCCAATGGTTTTGCACCATTGGGTTAACAAAAAGACTGCCTTTTATGATCTGTACCCCCAAAACAGTCCCATCTTATCCAGTTCATCATTCGGCAAAAAATGGATTCGGAATATTCAGTAAGACTCTTTGAACCTTAAAAGTAGCGGAGCTTACAATTTTGTTTTTTGGTTCATAGCCGCCTATCTTTGACTCAACTATATGTCCCGTTAACACTTGACCTGCCGAAAGCGTCGGAAGATCCAAGTGCTGAGCTTGAAATAAGAAGTAAGAGCGACCAGCGCTTTGTGATTTCCTCATGACGTAAATTTTCAATTCTTGAGGATCAAGAATTGAAAGCTGGCCAGTGATTTCAACTTGCCAGCTGTGATGGCCGGGGGCGACCAGGTGGCTCGCAAATTTATCGTCGGCTGCTAATATGAAACCGTGCTGCATTTGATGGGGCATCGAAAGTGCTTTATGTTGGGCGCCGGCTGGGGCTACAAATCCACATAAACTTATGACGAGCGCTAAAAATTTCTTTGAAATGACTGTTGGTTTATTCATCTTCTACTCCTTCGTTGGATTTAGAAGGTAATCAAAGTCTGAGCTATCTACCACAGCAAAGATTGCAGGTTCGAGCATGCAAAAAACGCATGTCAGCTTGTGGTCAAATAGTTGAAAATGCCGTGATAAGTCGGTAGAACCTTTAGCATGGACCGTTTACGATTCAATCTTACTTCAGAACAGCTCGAGCTTCTTCTTGCATTCGAAAATGCTACTGGCTTGGGTCATTTAGCTGAACTCATGGCCCGTGATCCTTCCGTAGTATCGCGAAGCTTACAAAGGATCGCAGAAGGTTACCCCGTTCTAAAGAAAGTAAAAGGGCGTTGGGAAATAACCCCACTCGGAGTTCAACTCAATCAGCGAACTCGAATTTATCTTGGGGACCAGGCTCAACTTTTTTTTGATTCGAAAGCGGATAAAAAATTGAATCTTCCGAAAGTGTCAGAGGACGCAGTTCTAGTTGTTATTAATGCGCAGAATGGTCTTTTGGATGCAACGAGTGAGGGGCGAAATAATTTAGAAGCGGAAAAGAATATCGCTCGCATACTCGAATTCTGGCGCGCGAAAAAACGACGAGTTGTTCATGTCAAACATGTATCCGACAATCCGCAATCTATTTTTTTTCGAGATTCAGCTGGATGCAGTTTTTTGAACTCTGCTCAACCCAAAGACGGCGAACTAGTTTTAGAAAAAACAAAATCAAGTGCATTTGTTGGAACGGGTCTTGAAGCTATTCTAAATAAAGAATCAGTCGCGAGTGTCGTATTAGTCGGATTTACTGCTAGCGAATGCATAGATGCGACGGCTCGGGATGCAGCAGCATTAAGTCTTGATGTTTTCGTAGTGGGTGACGGTACGGCCACTTTCGATTTGCGAGACCCATCCGGAAAATTGGTCAAAGCCGATAGAATTCATAAATTAACACTGATAAATCTGAACGCGTTTTATGCGAAGGTTTTAAATACGAGCGATTTATTAACTTAAATCAGGAAAATTACTTTTTATCAAAAGTGATTAAGTTGTTATTGTAACAACAAGTTTAATTGTCTGAAGTGAATCTTGATAAAGTACTTTTCCGTCTTTACTTAATTCGAAAACTTGTCGGTTCGCTACAAGTTTTGCGGTACCGTTGTCTGTATCATGAGCTACAACGTATGTTCGAAAGCCAGGGCCATCATTCAGAGCTATGCCGACATCTACCCATCTCAATCAACTATCGTGGGGCTTTAAAAGCCCCTTTGAGAATTAAGCAGTTAGCCAACTGCACTGAACAAATCGCCAAGTGGCTGACAACCGCATGATCCAAACTTAGTGCATGTTAGATTTACAAATTAAGCGAACACTGAAATGAAAACCCGCGCCGTCACCGTCAAAGTCGCCGATGATGACTGCGTTTTCACCTCTTGGGCCTGATTTAGAAAGTTGTGCCAAGTTATCGTTTGATAGGTCGCTTGGAAGAAGCAAACGCTTCATACCGTAGAAAGATGCCGTAACATCAAAATCATTCATCCCTTTGTAAGGGCTGTGGTTTGTCGTAATAAGTTCACCAGAAATCTGACCTTCCGGAGCTAAGGGAGCCTTACCATCTTCCTTATAATAGTAGCGCATGTTTGATAGAGTATTGTTGTCATCTGCCTATTATTGTCGTTTGTTTACTCATTAGTCATCTTAGCTCCACTAAGTTGAACTTACTGAGTACTACCGAATGCAAAGCCGGCACAGATCTTTCATAAACAACTTATATGAGTATTCTATTTCGCCTATTTCTAGTCCTAGTTAGCCTCAGTTCCGCGCTTGCTTTGGCGCAAACTACTCCGCAATACCTTTTTCATTGGACGAGTGCGCGCGGACTGCAGCGATGGGCTGACCTGATTTCTAGCGAAGTTGTGACAGGCGTGGATTTCAAGCAAAGAAATGAATTCGCTTTTAAAAAGCTCGATAGTTTGAGTATCTTGTTGGGAGTTTACCCTGAGTTGCAAAATCGAGATGGAGTATTTGTTTGGAGTAATCTCGCAAC
This sequence comes from Pseudobdellovibrionaceae bacterium, assembly GCA_043730825.1. Classification (GTDB taxonomy): domain Bacteria; phylum Bdellovibrionota; class Bdellovibrionia; order Bdellovibrionales; family Bdellovibrionaceae. The sequence continues at coordinate 86,314 of JAYTJV010000045.1, read as the reverse complement.
AGGCATGGGAAGTTTTACGCTGGGAGGAACTGAATGGTACTCCCGCGAAGAAAAGTCAGGTTCATCCGTAACAGAAGCTGCGCGGCTTGTGGTCTTTGAAATGGTACCGGAGGCTTCGACGCTCGAACTTACAACATATTTAGATTATTCAAAAGATCCAGTCGAAATAGTAACGAAAGATAGCAATATTCAAAAATTAGATTCTGGTAGGAAAACGGGACTGATTCTTCATAAAATATATGACGCCAACACGAACGAGCTAAAAATTCAGGAATACGTAATTCTTCGACGGGGAGTCGTAAAATCAATGACCGCAAACCCCCGTGAAAATAAAAGATTTATTGAAGCAGAAATTACGAACATCTCGAACAACAAAAAATATTCTCTATCCGAACTCCATGCTCCTTCCCAAGCCGACGAGTACGGCATAAATTCATCAGTTGCTAAGAGAATGTTTTTGGGCCCTCTGAAAAGAGCTCTTGAAGTTCCGACAGAAAGAATTCCACCGTTCTTTGCGGAGTTGCACTGCAAGACTCTTTTGAAGTGATTTTGGTTAGACTATTGTCGCCTAGCTTGCTATTTAATCCATATGGCAGAAGATAATAACCCCGTTAAGCAGCTGACTTTTGATTTTGAAGGTCAATGTATCATTAAAAATTGGGTGACTGAAAATAGCTTTTCAGCGCCTAAAAAAATCATGGTGATTGATGATACTTTTTCTGCCGATCGTTACACTAGTTTAGCTAGCCAAGGTGTTTCCTTTATTTGGAAAGGTGACTACCACAACGCAAAACAACTTTTGCAGGCGGTTCAACGTCGGATTAAAAAGCATTCTCCAGACAGCACTGCGACTGATCCGGTGAGCATGTCTAAGGAATTTTATCGCCATCGTCAGCATCAGGCTCACAAAGCACAGCTTTTATCGCGACTGATGGTCGTTGTAGAAGCTGACCTATCGATCAAGCTTCCGCGCGCACCCGATTTGAGCCAGGCCATTTCTGAAGCATCGCAAATACCACCAGGTGATTTCGTTATCAGTCTTCGCGAGCTTCAAGGATTCGTGGGAGCCCATGAATGGCGAAAAAAAGGCGTGGCTATTCAAGCTCTAGGTGGTCAAAAAATTCATGCTTACTACGGAGTATTTTCTCCGGTGCGGGGTGAGTACCTGGATTTAGTGGCGAGTGCGCCTTTGCCGCCGGGAACTCAAACTGCATTTGATATCGGAACGGGGACTGGAGTTATTTCTGCAGTTCTTGCCCATCGTGGAATTCAGAAAATTGTTGCAACCGATATGGATGAGCGTGCGATTCAATGTGCGAATCGCAATGTTAAAGATTTAGGTTTTGAAAAACAAATCACCGTCTTAAAAACAAATCTGTTTCCGGAAGGTCAAGCGGACCTGGTAGTTTGCAATCCTCCGTGGTTACCTGCAAAACCCACATCTGCAATTGAGCGCGCGGTTTACGATGAAGACAGTGGAATGGTAAAAGGATTTTTGAACGGGGTGGGCACGCATTTAAAAGAGAACGGTGAGGGTTGGCTGATCATTTCAGATTTAGCCGAACATTTGGGTCTTCGCCGTCCAGAAGATTTAAAAAATTGGATTACGGCTGCCAAACTTCAAGTTGTCGATTGCTTGAAAATTCAGCCAAGGCATTCAAAAGCGGTCGATGAAGAAGATCCACTTCATTCAGCACGCTCAAAAGAAGTGACTATGCTTTGGCGGCTTCGAAAATTATAAATTTTGAGAAGCGATAAAGGCGCCAGTCCAGGCGTTTTGAAAATTAAAACCACCTGTGATGCCGTCGATATCGAGAACTTCCCCTGCGAAATAAAGCCCCGAACAGATTTTACTTTCCATTTTTTTAAAATTTACTTCTTTTAAATCAACTCCGCCGCATTCGACGAACTCATCCTTGTAGCGATTTTTCCCCAACACTTCAAAAGTAGTAGAGAACAAAACATCAGCAATACTTTGCAATTCTTTGTTTGAAATATCAGCCCAGCGTTTATCTTCCGGAATGCTTGCTTTTTCCAAGACCTTGATCCAAAAACGCTTTGCTAACTGTTCGGGATAAATATTGTGAACTAAAGATTTAAGTCCCACGGCTTTAGCTTTTTTTAAAATATCGAGCACTGCTTCAATTCGCGGAAGCCCAAGCCAATTCACTTTCAACTGCGCTTTGTAATCTGAATGAAGCATTTCCCTTGCAGCCCAGGCTGAAATTTTAAGAACCGCTGGACCACTTAAACCCCAGTGGGTAATCAGCATTGGACCTTTTTCTTTAAAAGGTTTTTCATTAGGGATTAATAATTTTACCTCTGCGTCTTCAAAGCTTAAGCCGGGGAGATCTGTCAACATTGGATCTTCTATTTTAAAGCTGAACAAAGAAGGTGCCAATTCCGTAATCGTGTGACCCAATTCTTTTGCTAACTTATGACCGAATCCGCTACTGCCAGTTGCAATCATAACCGAATCAGCTTCAATCGTTTCACGGTCGCGAATTTGTACAAGAAAGTTTCCGGTCTCGAGTTTCGCGATACTTTCGACTTTGTGATTGAGTTTAACTTGGACATTGGCAGCTGCTGCCGAATCTTCAAAACATTTGATAATGGTTTCTGACGTATTCGTATCAGGAAACATCCGGCCGTCGGGTTCAGCGACTAAATTAATCCCACGTTTTTGAAACCAATCGACAGTATCGCGCGCTTGGAATCGCTGGAATGCTGATAGTAACTCTTTTGCTCCGCGGGGGTAGCGTTCGCAAAACGCCCGAACTTCGAACAAATTGTGAGTTACGTTGCAGCGGCCGCCGCCAGAGATTGAGACTTTTTTTAAAACGCTATTTGAAGCTTCAAGGATTTGAACATCGACAGCTGTATGGTTCGCTTGCGCATTTTCAGCAGCGTTGATCGCGGCAAAGAAGCCGGCTGCCCCGCCGCCCACAATAATGATCTTTTTTAATGACATGGCCCTAACTTACTTCAAACCAAGCCTTACTTAAAGCAGTAAATTTGTCATTCGCGCGGTCTTTGAAAATTTTGACTCGAACTTTCGTTCTTATTTGTTTTTGGAATCTTTCATCAACTGATCTTGCGCGGACTTGCTTAATCTGCGCCAGTTAGTTTCGTCATCGTAAACCTCTAAGGCTTGCTTTCTAAAGTCCTCGCTGCAGTTCGAACAATACTGAACAAGATTATATGAAAATATTTTTTCAAGTCCATATGGTCCCACGGCAGACGAGTCACAGGCCTTAACGGCACCGGAAACCTCGTCCATGCAGATTTGGTGTTTCCAAAATTGGTTATGAGGCTCGAGATGTCTTGCTTCGTGAAAGAGAACCGACAACCAATACAACTTACTATCCGGGCCAGGGGATTGATTCACGCAAGTCGAAATGTAGATCACGCCAGGCTCACCTTCGGAGTCAATTTTTGCACTGAAGCTGCAATCATCTTTCTGCATTTGAATTTTGCTCACTCGGGCTTGAAACCATTTGCGATAAGCAGCGCCGTCAACTGATCCACCGAAAACTTGGGTATGAAAAGGACTAGAACCTTGGCCTTTAACTAAGTAAAGCTCTTCCAAAGCGGCCTTCAAATAGTTCTTAAAATGTTCAGGAAATTCCTTCGAAAACTCAAGCTCTGCGCCTTCCCGGCTAAAGCCAGGAGTCGATACAAAAAGGCTCATAATAGATAAGGCAATCAGTAGCAAGCGCATGCTAGGGACTTTTGCAAAGCCCACGCCACGGTTGGGGCCTCTGGTTTTAAACTAAATAGCAGTTGATACAGAATCTTCTTGGGTACTGCTAGCAACGCCAAAAAGCGGTAGACACCTTTTAGGCGGAGGTCATCACGCTCATGTCTCATTTTGATATCCATTACAATGCTGAAACTGCATATCAATACTCTCGCTATGCAGTTTCCATTAAAAAAATGGCATCATATACCTTCTAAAAATTCAGGAGATACAAAATGAAATATTTAATTCTAGCAACTCTCGTGGCGCTAAGCTCAATCAATGCAAATGCCGGCGCTCCAAAAAAGTATTTTTGCACCGATGATGATGGTAGTGACTGGTCGGCAGAAATTGACTTTACTCGTAGCACGGCTCGCCTTATGGCTGAAAATGTCGATAGCACATATCGCTACAGCATGACGCTTGAAAGTAATCCTCCGCAGCATATTTTTGGAGACCAAAAAGATTGCTATATCAATTTCCAACCATCACGCGATGGCAGTTCAGGTACCGCAAAATTCAGATGCAACAAACGCAAATACCCACGATCTGTCGAGTTAGACCTTCAATGTGGAGCTGCTGGTTAGAAGTATTTTAGGCAAATAACACATAATTATATTGGCACTCGGAGCAAATGGATTTAAAAATTGCTCATGAGTAAGTGGTTAGATTGAAATTAAGTCGTTACATAATACTTTTTCTTGGCGTTGCGCTTTCAGTGATAGTCAGTGCTAAAGAAATCGCTCTTACTTTCGACGATGCCCCAGTGGCTTCAACAATTCATTTCGATTCTGTCGCAAGAACTGAAACACTCATTCAAAAGTTAAAAGCTCTAAAAGTTCCACCAGTCATGGTTTTTGTAAATCCTTGTAAAGTCGAAGACAAGAGTTTGATGATAGCCCAACTCAAAAAGTACCGAGATGCAGGTCATTTAATTGGAAATCACACTTGTACGCACCCCAAACTTGATAAAGTTGGATTCGATGTATTTTCAAAGGACGCTGAAAAAGCTGATGTATTACTTGAGCCTATTTTGAGTGGTCAAAAATATTTTAGGTTTCCTTATTTAAACGAAGGAAAAAACTTAAAGAGCAGAAATCAGATGCGGCGCTGGCTCAAAACTTGGAAATATCGAAACGCCTATGTGTCCGTTGATAACGACGATACAATTTTGACAGACAAATTAAATGCAGCAAAAAAGCTGGGTAGGAAAATCGATTACAAGGGTATTGAGCCATTATTCGTGAAGCATATTCTCACTGCCGCAGAATTTTACGATCAGTTAGCCATAAAGTATTTAGGCTACTCACCCAAACACGTACTGCTTCTTCATGAGATAGATGGGACAGTTCTATACATCGAAGCCATAGTTAATGAACTTCGAAAAAATGGCTGGACGATCATCAGTGCAGAAGAAGCTTATAAAGATCCACTTTACCTTCAGGCTCCAAAGAATACTGATACCGGAAATGGCTTAATAGCTCAACTAGCTAAAGAAAAAACCGGGCAAAGTGCTGTTAAAGGTTATTACACGTGGGATAAGATGAGCGCCGATCTTGATCACCTGCTTGGGTTGAAATAACTGAATTAAGGTGGCTTAAATGAAGATAACAAAAATTACCGATCCCAACCTGAAAAGTGAAATCTGTAATTCTATATTGCGAAGTCTGCCACTTTGGTTTGGGCTCGAGCACGCGATTGTCGATTATGTTAACGATGTTAAGCGCATGGAGACTTGGGCCATATTAAAAGATGAACTTGTGATCGGATTTGCGAGCATAAATAAGCATTTTTCTAAGTCCGCAAAAATTCATGTCATCGGTATCAGAGAAGAATTTCATCGCAAAGGTATTGGGCATGAACTTGTTAAGCTTATCGAAAAAGATTTGCGCATTGAAGGTTTTCAATTTTTAACGGTTAAAACTTTAAGTGAATCTAAACCAAATAAAGAATATGACCAGACTCGAAATTTCTATTTGAAAGCGGGCTTTACCCCGCTTGAAGAATTCAAAACTCTATGGGGCGAAGACAATCCTTGTCTACTTCTGGTTAAAAATTTATAGTGAAAAGTTAACTACCCAGAACTCTAGTTTTCGGGATTAGGAATAAGATTTTTTTCTTTTAAAAATGAAAACGTACTGATGGGCCCAACAATGGGCAGTGCGGCTGATGTCTGGTTAATCCAGGATAAAGTTTGAAATTCTGTGTTTGATTGAGCTTTTAGCAAGATAGAAATTGTTTTTGTCGCACAGTTATTAGTGAAGAGTTGATAAACTTCATTTTTTCCAAGAGCTTCGCTTTTTTCCAAAGCCTGCGTAAACGCAACTTGAATTTGCTCTTGTGTATAAGGCACGGAAAAGTAGTGAAGTGGATTTTTTAATTTTGCAGTCCAGGCTTGGTAGTCGTCGCCTGTTAACACTCTTGGGACAATAAGATAATTTCCCAAAAGACTTTCCTTCAAGCTGTAGCTGACATCTTTAGCGGGAACACCTTCAAAAGAAAAAATAAGCGAATTTATTTTTTTTGCAGGTAATAATTTTTCGTTTTTATTTTGGGGGATCAAGTGCGCATCAAAGCTTTTGCGAAACTGAAACCGTAAAGTCGTATGGCTGATTCCGGGAGCGAATTGTTCGAAACCAACGCTTAATGATTCAATGCTTTCAGGTGTAATTGTCGTGGTATAGTATTGCCCTAGGTGAAGAACATTGCCTATATTCCGAGTTTTGAGATTCTTAGGGTCTAACCACTTTACTGGGCGGAAGCGACAGGAATCAATACACTGACCTTTGAACTTCCCAAAATTGAAAGCACTTGGCTGCTCTAGGGGGTCATCTACGCTTTCAGTACAGCGACATTTTTGATCCAAATAAGTTTTAGTGGTCTCCGCGAAGCAGAGACTAAGAAAGATAAAATTTAGAACCAAGAAAATTTTAATCACGGATAAAGCTAACAAGAGTGCTATTGAAAATCTAGAGTTTTATTAAGCGAACAAAACAAAGCCCTGAAGCTGAAAGCTATAGGGCATTTGAAGACTTGCTTTAATCCTGAGCCATCAATTCACAGCAACCGTACTGAACCGCTTTACGGTTCGTATAAACGACGTGGTAAGAGTACTCAGCATCACTCATTCCGTCAGTGCATTTGCCAGCTAGAGAGCTCGAGATCACAGTTGCAGAGACATCAGATTTTAAACCTTTGAAAACCATGACCATCATTTCTTGAACTCCATGAGCATTTAATGGCTTTGTCACGGCGTAAGTTGCTGCTTTAGCTCCAGGTGCCGAGAAACCCATTCTTCCTTTTAAAGCATCGATCTTTAAAGACCAGAAAGGTTCAGTGCCGAGACAAACTAAGCCTTTGAATTCAGCGAATGCAGTTGTTGAGATGAGTAGCGTAGAAACAAGAACGAGCAAGTTGGTAAACATGGGATCTCCTCGATGATATGAATGGGTTTTAAAAAGACCTTTTCCGTATACCGGGGAGTACCGATTTTGTCTATCAACCCTTTTGGAGTTAGCTAAAAGACATTTTATGAGTTTGCACTTTGCAAAACTTGCACTGAAAACTTGTTGTAGCGAAACGAGCCTGGTTTAAAAAAGGTTTTACTTACAAGGTCCGGGGTAAGAAGATCGAGTGAAAGTAGTGTTTTCCACAACCATCTTCATTTGTCCGTCCTCGTCAAAGGGCCATTTAGAAATTTTCAACTTCGTCATAACGATTGGGCCGAGCACGATGTGATCTCCCTTTATTTTGTGAACAGAACACCCTTCGCATGATTTCTGAGAACCGTCATATATTGTAAACCCCGTGTCCATTTTATAATCCATAGCGCCGGAGCAATAAATATTCACTTGAGATTTTCCAGAGGTCCACTTTCCAATCAACTGACGAGAATCTAAATCTTTTGCGGATGCAGTTTTGAAACTGACGCTTAAAGCGCTTGATGAAATGAAAGATATCATGAAAAAAATGATAAGAGATTTCATGGGATATCCTTTGGGTTCAGTTTAGCTTGTGAATACGATAAGTCTAGCTAAAGATTTTCATATTTCAAATGTATAAATTCATTTAATTCGATAAGATTGACCCGCTGGCAGAAAACAAGCCTTTAACAAATGGAGTCGTTTGTGAAAATTGGTGTAAGTCATTGTTTACTAGGAGCGAATTGCAACTTTAACGGCAAAGATTTATTAAGTCGATTTATTAGCGATCTCGAAAAAATAAAGGACGTAGAATTCATTCCCTTTTGTCCCGAAGATTCCGTTTTTGGTAGTCCACGACCAAACTTAAGAATCGTTGGCGGTGATGGTCATGATGTCCTTGATGGCACAGCTCGAGTAATAGATGAATTTGGAAAAGATGTAACAGCCTTGCAAATTGAGGGAGCAACAAAGTTTCTAGAGTCACTGAAATCAAAAGAGGTTGAAGTTGCAATACTGATGGATGGAAGCCCATCTTGTGGTTCAAATGTTCTGCTCAAAGAAGAAGAATGGCCTAGAGGCGGATTTAAAAGGGGCTTAGGGGTCGCAGCCGCACTTTTAAAACGGAATGATATAAAGATCTTGAGTAGCTTTGATGAATTAGCAATTAGTGAATTTTTAGAGACGAAAATAGAATGTGTAGATTTTGCCGAAGGTTTAAGGAACTTAAAGGACTCTCCGAAGTTTAGAAGCCTATTTCAATCGAATTAAAGATTGAAATCGAAATAATTATGCGATATCTGTTTCGAATATGGAAATATTTGAACTTCGTTACTTTTTAGCAGTTGCCCAAATCGAAAATGTTAATCGAGCAGCTGAAAGCATTCATGTATCTGCCGGATCGTTAAGTAAAGCGATCTCAAGGCTAGAAGAAGAGCTGCAAACTCCCTTATTCTTTAAATCAGGTCGGGGAATTCGTCTGACTCCGGAAGGTCTTGTCTTAAAGAAGAAGGCCACGCAGATATTGCAGCTAGAAGAAGATGTGAGGCTCGAGCTTCGGGGAAAAGAGACTGGAAGTTTAAATGTCTTCATTTCTTCAGAAGAAATTTTACAAAGCTATTTTGGAACAGGATTGATTAAAAAAATAGAAAAAATGTTTCCTCAATCCCGAATCCAGTTTCTAATACGATCGGATGAAAAAGCTATAGAGCAAGTTATGACAGGCGAAGTCCACTTTGCTTTAATTACCTCCGATGCTCCAGCTGAACTTGAATCAAAAATTCTTTCTAAGGTTGAATTCAAGACCACAGCTTCAAAGCTTCACCCTCTGTATAAAGAATATGGGTCGGGTAGATCGATCCCAGCCGAGGAACTGCTTAAACATTCTTTCGTCACTCCAGATTCGGCCGTTTTAGGAAAAATCACAAAATCTGATTCGATCGACGGCTGGCGTGATGATAAATTCGCTAGAAACATTAAGTATAAAGTCTGTGGACTGAAGCTTATGGAAAATATAATACATGAAGGCGCTGCTTTGGCTTACTTACCAGATTATTTTGTGAAAAGTTCAGATCTTCAAATTCTTAAAGTTTCAGGTTGCCCGTATACTTGCCAACAAACTGTTCGTTTGATTGCTAAGGACCCTAATGCCTTAGGTTGGCTGTCGAAGCTTTGGGACACGCTCTAATATTATTTCGTTAAAAGAAACGGTTGTTTCGTTTTCATTTCTTTTTAAATACTGAAAGCTCCATTATAACCGCCTCTCACAAGAGGTCTCTATGGATGTTAACAGATGGTTAGCTTATGAATTTGAAAATGGAAAAGTAGCAGGCAATCGTGTGGTTGTTCCAGCTATGGCATCACAGACCGCAGATCAAAGCGGCATGGCAACTGAAAAGACCGTAAAGCATTATAAAAATTTAGCTCAGTCAGGAGCCGGGGTCATCTTTGCAGAGTACAGCTTTGTTCATCAGTCAGGAAAAGGTGAAGCTAACCAACTAGGTATAGACTCAGATGAAAAAATTCCTGGTCTTAAAGCAGTAGCTGAAGCGATCAAAGTGGAAGGTGCACTTGCAGGATTTCAAATTGTTCACGCTGGTGGAAAAACTTCAAGTGAAGTTACGGGTCTTCCATTAATGGGAGTCAGTCCAATTTCAGTTCCTGTGAAAGGCTGGGCACCCCATGTGCCGGTTGAGATATCCAATGTTGAGATTAAAAACTACGTTCAGTGGTACGTAGAAGCTGCTACTCGTGCATGGGTTGCGGGGTTTGATATCGTAGAGCTGCACGCGGCTCATGGTTACGGGCTGAACCAATGGCTCTCGCCGCTAACGAATCAACGCGATGATGAGTTTGGTGGCTCACTCGAAAATCGAAGTAGGATTTTAATTGATATAATTCAGGCTATTAAATCTCAACTGCCGATGCTTTTAATCTCTGTTCGAATACCGGCAGAAGACCACATTCAAGGTGGATTAACGATAAGTGATATGCAGTCGGTTGTAAACAGACTCGAGATTGCAGGAACGGACCTGATCAACGTGTCCTCCGGCATTGGAGGATGGCGCCGGCCAGAGGGGCGAGTAGGTGAAGGCTACTTAGTGAGTGATGCTGCTCAAATTAAATCTGCGACTTCACTTCCCGTGATCGGTGTTGGTGGAATTGAGAGCGGTCTTATGATCGATGAAATGTTAAGCGAAAAAAAATTAGATTTTGCTGCCGTGGGGCGGGCAATCTTAAAAGATCCTGTTTCTTGGAAGAATTCACAACTTTATTTCAAAAATTTAGAGGCGGTTATATGAAAATGTTAATTATTTTATTCAGTTTAGTTTCAGTCCAAGCAATTGCTGCCATTTGCAGTTGTGATGCTGGACCATCTTGTGGGCCTAAACCAAGTACGTGCTTTCGTTACGAGACTAGCAACTTCGTTGGAAAAGTGTTTGTCGAGAAGGGTTCTTCTATTCCGGCGAAGTTATCTTTCTTTAAGTTAAATAGCTCTGGCGGGATCAGTGTCAGCTACGGAAGTCCACTTGATGGAATGCCTTTTGGAAATTATTATGTGTACTTAACCTCCGACAATACCTTTAATTTAATGCTGGCTCCATTCAATGGGCGACCTTCGACAATTGTTGATAAATTTGAGTTTCTGATCAATCTATACACGCTGCAGGTTCAGTATCTCCGATCTAGTGATGGAACAATTTTTTTACCCGAGACAGTAAAGTAAAGAGGACCGATGAAATCGTTCATATTTTTAATATTAATTCAATTTTCGCTAGTAGGAATTAGTTACGCTAATTCTGCCAAGCATACGCATGATCATTTCACGCATTTGCCGGAAGGTGGAAGGCGCGCATTACACGGGATGGTTTTGTTTGGTTCGGGACCTTATTTTTTAGAACATATTCCGATGCTCACTTCGCCGCACGATTTTCAAATTATAACTGAAGTCATTTTAAAGAATAGTAACGGAGTTCCACTAAAGTTAGATTTCTCACACCAGGGTTTTACGCTTAAGCCCAGCACAAGCTTTTCGCTTAATGACTACGTGGCGGGACGGTTGAAGACTTTTAGCGGTTCCATTCACCAAGGAAGTTTTGAACAGAATGGAAAAATTGTAAGTGGTCTAGATAATGTTTCAGTCGAGATACGATCTTACCAAACGATTCGCCAACTTCCTTCGATAAAAACCCTCGAAAAATGGATTAAAGTTGGCGATAAAGAAAATTCTTTCGAATCAAATGTGATTAATCCAAATCAGAATTTCCAACTCATCCGTAATTCAAATACTGGAAAAGTCATCTGGTGCGTAAAAGCGCCCGATTTCTTTGACCCTTGTTAAAGTAATCTGTCTTGTCTATTACAAGGGACGGGCAGCGGGTTCCTTCGCTTTTTTGATTGCAAAATCAGCATATGTTGCAAGTGCTGACTTCATATCGCAGATTTCTTGCTTAAGTCCCCCGGTCAAATCAGCAAGTTCGTTATAACGACGACTTACTTTTTGTGCCGGGTTACCTAATAGAGCTTTACATTGATTAGTCAGGATAGAAATTGCAGAAAACGTCGCTGACTTTTTTCCACCGATTGATTTTAAGTATGCAGCGAATTCGGCAACTGGGATCATATCTGGATGATTATAATTTTCGTTGAAAGTACTTTTTTTGTGGGAAAAATCATCTTCATCACTTAATACGACAACTGTTAAAGCTGCTTCTGGCCGACGGAATCCAGAATTGCCTGGATAATTCAAAACTTCTCTAAAAGAAGAAAACGCCCGCTCATCACCACTTCCCGAAATTCCCTGGTTTAAATTAATTGCTAAGACATTGTAGGGTTCAGGTGTAAGTGGGCTAACGATAAAAATCCCACTATGAACATTTCCTGATCCGTCTTTTAGTTTCGCGCTATCTGGATATTTTGAACTAAAGAGTGAAAGGTAGGCATCTGTAGCTGTAACTCCGATGTGATAATCGACTCCAGAACTTTCAAGTTTACTGATAAATGTGGGAAGGTTTGAAATGAAATCCAGCACAGGGCGATTCATACTGCCAGAATTATCGACTACAAAAAGGATATCTATTTTGGACAGATTGTCATGATCACGAGGAGTGGGAGCTGCGTTTGCGGTTAAGCCTAAAAAGCAAAAAAATAAAATAAAAGTTTTTAAAAGATTAGGCGCCATGGGAATCTCCTTGAAAGGTTGGAAAATTAGTTTAATTCCAACCTCAAAAAAAAGGGGAGTCACCCAGTTTCGATGCCGCAGCATAGCTCTCAAGCAGTTTTTGAATGAGCTCGCTTATTTCTTCAAAGGAGCTTGGTTTAGGAAGCGGGTGATTTCGGGGGCAGCGTTAGTGATACTAAACAGTCCTGCTAGGTGACCCCCAATTCCGTCGATAACTGTGACAGAGGCACTTCCTCCCGCCTGATTAATTTTAGCAGCTGAGGCTTTTGTTAGTTCTGGTGGGAATAGAAGATCAGTCGAAGCCGAGATAAAAAGAATTGGGGATTTAAGTTTTGAAATTTCATTTTCGATATTAAAAGCCTGATTCGCACGAATCATATAAAGAAATGAGTTCGCATCGGCATAATTTGTTTTGAGGTTCGAACCTTCCATTAGCTTTGATTCTATTAAATACTGGTTTGAAAGACTGTCCGTTGGAGATTTTTTAGGATCAGCGAAACTGTTTTTAAAATTCTGTTCTGCCCAAGCAAAATCAACAGCAGAAATAGTTACAGCTTTGAATGAATCGGCTAGCCCGTCGACAGGCTCTTTGCCTTTCGTGTAGTTTCCTTTTTTCCATTTTGGATCTCTTAAAATTGGAGACGCCCAGTCATTTAAGATTCCGATTGTCAGCGAAGGCATTGATAGCCCCGGGCTGATCACGGCGATAACCCTTTTCACCATTTCCGGATATTCGGCAGCCCACTGCAAGGCCTGCATAGAACCCGCTGATGGCCCCGCTACAGCCACAAGCTGAGTAATCCCCATTGAGCCCAAAAGTTCTTTCTGAACTCTGACGAAATCGCGGTACGTTACAACTGGAAAACTGGGTCCATAAGATTTTTTTGTTACGGGATTAATTGATAGGGGACCAGTCGTAATGACTTTAGGATCTTTCGGATTAATATTTACTAGCGTATCTGAGGAAATAATAAAGTACTTTGTCGTATCAAAAGCTTTTCCAGGTCCAATAACCACGTCCCAATAACCTGGTGTTATGTCGGCGGCTGCGTATTTTCCTGCTGCGTGTGAACTTCCGGAAAAATAGTGGGTGATTAAAATCACATTACTTTTATCAGCATTCAGAGTTCCATAAGTTTCATATCCGATGCGAACATTCTGAATTATTTTTCCACCAACAGTTTCATATTGAGAAAGCTTGAATTCCTGTTTTTTTACGATTTCATCCAGTGCAGATCCAGTTTGCGAAAAAAATAAAACAAACCACGCGATGTTTCTAAAGTTTAGTAAACTAAAAGCAAAGAAAAACTGTTTCATAAAAAATTTCTCCGAATACGAATGATTAAATTACTGAAGTTTTACTGATTCTTGATATCGAGTTCAAATGCTTCTGCGTAAGCTTCAGAATTTTGTGGTTGGGCGCCAACGAGCGTAAAGCGGGGATAACCCTCGTCACCTTTACGAACTTGATAATGATGAATCGCCAAACCTGGCTGGGCAGCGCAGTCACCTTCAGCTGTGATTTCTAAAACAACTTCAAGCTCTACAGGCAAGTTGTCATCAACATTTTCTAAAGCTCTTTTAAGGTCGCCAACTGTCATTGCGCGCTTTAAAATGCTCGCAACTTCTTCTGCGTTAGCGCCGTGTTCTTGGCGAATTGATTCGGTAATTTCAGCTACTTGTTCTTGGGATAAATTTAGCATGAGAAGCTCCTGCTGCTGCTGTGCGTTTTATTGAGCTTTGATTTAATCGAGAACACTACGAAAGTCCAACCACATTCACCTTATAAGGCATGTAAGACTCATTGAAATTGTCAAATTAGTCTTTAAAGTCGGCTAGAGGTCTTATTTAATGGATGAAGATGATTTTGAAGGCACATTGGTTTTAGAAAAATTAGCGGAAATAGGAAAAGTCGATGAGTTCTTCGAAGCTGTCGATTCGGATGACTTCGGCAAAGCGACTGCATTAATGAGACGCGCGAAAATTGATGCGCAAACGATCGAAACAGTTTTGAGAATGATTGGTAACCAGTAGCCGCGCTTGATCACTTGTCTTCTTAAGGAAAACAAGTGACCGAGTTGAGCGCAAAAACTTATCGCTGAACTAATTTTTCAAGATTGGTTAAAATCTGGACGATCTTTTGATCTGCCGCAGATGCATTTTTACGAGACATCGTCTTGCAGCTAACTTTGCTAGCAATCTCAACTTTTCCATTTGGCGTATTTACTGACCAGAAAAACGCTGGTGCGTCTTCGCAACCTGGAGCAGATGGATTTGGATCAAATAAAGCGCCTGGCCTAACTTGCTTTACTAAATTTAAGAACTGTCGCATTTCTGATTCGCTCAAAGTTTTCAAAATAGTAACTTTAGGTGGATTCATACTGCGCATATAAGTAATTACAACCGCTTTACGATTCGTCAGAATCTGGTACTGATAAGTGTGAGGTAAGTTTGGCGGTACAAAAAGTCCACCTAGGGAGCGGTATTCAGCTACAACTGAAGTGGGCATTTCAGGCGTTGCCTGAGGGCCTTCATTTCCTGCTGTTGCATTAAGGCCTAAAGCGACTAGTGCTACTGATAAAAAAAGTGTTTTCATTATTTTTTCTCCGTTTGTTAGTTATTTGTAATAGGGTACATTTGAATTGTTAAATTATAAACACTCGTTGGGTTGCCCTTGATCTCTAACTCCGCAGTTAGTTGTCTGCGAAATTCTTGGATTCTTTTTCGAGCATACTCCATTTGGCTTGGATCTAAAGTAAAAGTCATCGATGAAAAATCTCGTACCGGAATTGGATCTTTTTCAATTGAATCAATGGCGCGCATAAGTAATTGTTTGTGAAATTTTCGAGTCGCCACTGTTGAGATCTTATTATCAATTTTTAATGGCTTTCCCGACTGGCTCCATTTTCCATTTTCATCTTTTGCAACTAATCCAACTCGAACTAATCTTTCCATCGCAAGCTTTGCCATAAGGAGAGAAATCGAAAGCTGTTTTGAAATCCACTTAGCATCAAACTGTGAGTTTGGTAATTCAAGTAAGCTTAGGATTCCGTAATGATACCAGTCTGAAATGATTTCGAAAGTATCGAGTTCGATTGTGTCGTAATCTTCGGGACTTGCACCTTTATGGAATTTAATCAGCTGCTGCTTTTGCTGCGGTCCAAGCTCTAAATATTCAGCTAGTTTCAGCGTCGCTTTTTTTGACAAATTTCTTTTACCTGACAGCACGAGCGATAGCACAGTGTGGCTGATGCCCGTCGCCTTAGCAAACGCGCGAAGCGAATACTGTGGATTCCTCGAGATACGTTCTTGAAGCGTCATCTTAAGAAGAGCGGCAGGGTTATTTGCGCGCATTGCAGTTTTCAGGGCAGAATTCGTTGCTTTCATTGGTTCGAGTTATATAGAAAAGTTTTGAAAAGCCAAATAAAATGAAAACAAAGTGGTTTCAAATAATTGAAACCAGGAATTTTGTTTAGGGTGACAATCAAACTGCTCTCCCGCAAGTCGCAACTTGCTCAGTTCATCTGCAATTTGAAGAAAAGATACAAATTAGAATCATCTCAATTTGAAAAATCGTAAAATAGAAACCATGCCTAACTCATTTCCAAGTCGAGGCGTCCCCAAAAGTTGACACAAATTCATGAATTTCGTCAAAAAAAGATCCATAAGTAATCCTTATAGTGCTGATCCCAACTGTTGATTAGGCTGTAAACAGGTGTTCGAGTATGTTCATTTTCAAGGAAGGTGGACTTATGGTTCATGCAAACAATAAACTGTTTTTATCAGGTTATGAATTAGCGCTTAAGCTAGTAGTTGTTTGCGCTGTCAGCGGTCCGGTTCTGTTACTAGCGGTGCCAAATTCCGATTTTAATTCTTCACAGACAAGTACAGTAAAAGTGAAAGATGAAAGCTATTTTTCTAAGCTAAGCCTAGAATCAGCTTTTGAGTTTTCTCAACGAGTTGCGAAGGATGAAAAGGCCAAACGACAAGAATCGATGGATCTATCGATAGGAGTTGGCTACAAAATCAATAATAGATTGAAAGCCAGCATAAAAGGAGTTCTTTCAAAGGATAATACTGGCGCAGATAACACTGAGTCATCTGATACCCGGGTGGGTTTAGCTGTGAAAGGAACTGAATTAAGTCCTAAAGTTACAACGCTGCATTCGCTGTCTGGAGTTGTTCCAACAAGCCAAAGATCGAAAGAGCAAGATCGGCTACAGGGAGCAGTTAGTCTTTCAAACGGCTTACATTATTTAGGGTCTGTGACAGATATCCAATATCGTCTTGGCCTCAATCAAAATTTTCATGAATATGATTTTAATGCTGTGGGTTCTCCAAATATTCAGCAAACAGTTTCACATTCTTTAAGCACCCAAATAAAAATAACTGAAAAATTTTATATTACAGCTTTGGGAGTTTATCGCTGGGGCCAGACTTATGGGAAAAAAGAAAGATCCACCTTCGAAGTACATGGTGATCTTAACTATGACATAACAAACAAAATGACACTGAGCTTCGGCACATCAAATGCAGGTCAAGCTTTCAAGGCGAATGGGGTGGAGTCAAATATCACCGCCTACGATGAAGACAGTGCCGTAATCAGAGCAGGTCTTTCAATCGTCTTATAGTTTTAAACGTTTTGATTAAAGAGGGTATAAAATGAAAGCGATAAGAAAAGAAAAAATAAATATGGCTACATCCTTTCTGGGACTACTGCTTATTTGTTTAATAAGCGTCAGCGCCTGTACAAAGAAAATTCCATTTGAGGGATTGCCTGCAGAAGAAAAGGAAAAGGATATCAGCAAAAGCCTTCTCGACACCAAAAGCGAATATCTCTACTCGGCATCACAGCAGAATGCGAGTAGATCAGCAGCTGATGCATTTCCATTCCAATCAGGTGACAACAAACGAGTCAAACTAGAAATCACAAAAGAGTCATTGCGAATTGTAGAAGTTGAACGAGATCAGCGTTTTGCTTCAAACTCTATGAATAATAAAGTTGTTTTAGAAATTCCAGTTGAGCACGTTCAATATGGATGTAAAAAGGATCGATTTGGAGAATGCACAAATACTGAAGAAAAGAATACAGAACTAAGCTGGGACCAGAAAGACACTCTCAAAATTAAGCTCGAAGAAATCAAGTCAGGTGAAGTAGAACTTCTGCCTATCTTGTCTTCAGCGGCATTTGGGGAAAACTGTTACGAAAATGTTTCTTCAAGGTTAATCAGTTCAATTATCGAAGAAAATGCAATTAATTTCCAAATAGAGAGAGTTTTTAAAACTCAACTTGGTTGTTTGTCTGACGATGCGACAAGTTTATCAGATGCGACTGTTTCAGCTGTCTACCACTATTCTATTATCAAGGCTTCTTCAGTTCTATCAAAAGATTACCAAACTGTGTCTTACCCTGAAGGTTCTAAAGACGAACAAACTTTCGGTTTCTTTTCATCTCAACGAACTCAGCTAGATGTTGATAATAACAATAGTACAAAAAGCACAGTTCAAATTATGAACCGTTGGAATCCTAATCGCAGCGAGATCGTTTACCATTTAAGCGATGAATTTGCGAAACCTGAAAATAAAATCTTAAAAGATTTAACTTTTGCAACGGTCGAGAATCTAAACCAAGGATTACAGGAAGCTGGAGTAAAGTTTCGTATTAATCTAAAAGACGGGCAAGGCAAAGTTCCAGGTGATATCCGGAACTCGATGATCATATTAGTAGAAGATCCAGTTGCTGCTAGCGTAATTGGCTACGGACCACAAACTGAAGACCCAGTCACTGGCGAAATTATTTCTGCTCGGACTGTGATGTTTTTGGGAACTATTAAAAAGTACGCAAAATACACTTACGATGAAATTGTACGCGAGAAGAAAAATCAACGACGGGTTTTAGAAAAGTCTGGTTTTCAACTTTCGAAATCACTAGTAAGCCAAGTAGAAGGTTTAAAAAAGACCGGAAAGGTTTTTGGCGCATCCGAAATGATGGATGATATTTTAGCTAAGATTGCAAAGTCGCCTGTAAAAGCTGAAGAAAAAACTGAAGACGCTGGCAAAAAAGCTTCTTCTGTTTTTAAAGCTTCAATTTCGTTGGGTAAGCCCCAAATCCAGAAAGCAGTGGCTTCTCTTCGAAATTACACAGCATTAAAAAATGACAACTATTCTGGCCGCGACTTAAAATCAAAGATTAGGTATTTACAAGAAGTGAAAAATTGTGCTTTTGCCCCTGCTATGGAAATGGCCGCCGGTAGTATAAGTGCAAAGCTACTTGCTCAGTTCCCAGAAGAGCTTAAGCCTTGGAGCGAACTTTCAGATTCAGAAAAAGAAAGCGCACTTACTATAATTTTGCCAGAAATCTGGGTTCCAACTCTAATTCATGAGTTAGGTCATAATTTAGGATTACGACATAACTTTGCTGCTTCCGAAGATAAAGCAAATTTTTACTCTGATCAGCACTTAGCTGAAAAAGGTGTAGATCACTCTGTGCCATTTAGTTCTGTAATGGATTACGGGAATGATTTAAAAACTCTTCCAATGTTAGGCAAGTACGATATTGCAGCACTACGCTTTGGATACTTAAGAAAAGTGACAACTATTACTGCAGATAAAGAGTCGATTGTTGATGTACCGTCGACACTAGAGGAGCTCTTTGCTAATTCAGAAAAAGAAAGTCTGACTTTAAAAGAATTCGCTTTCTGTACTGACGAGCATACCGGAATCAACGCAGGATGCAAAAGATTTGATCTAGGCACAAGTTATACAGAAATTGTTCAAAACTTGATTCAGGATTACGAAAATGCGTATTCAAAACGAAACTTACGAGACGGCCGCGCAAGCTTCAGTCAAATGACTGACCTTGCGTATTTATCTCGCGTGAGTGGAATTTTTCGAGAATTTAGAGTCATGATGGAAGTGGTCGAAAGAATTAAGTACAAATTTAAAGTTGCAGACGATGCTCCAGAGTGGGAATCCATCCCGTTTCTAAAAGATTTAAAACAAGCAACCTTGCTTGGTGGAAGTTTCATGGCCAATGTTCTGCTGGTTCCTGATGTACATTGCGCGGTTGCTTTAACTGCTAAGCCCAATGAAATCATTGCCGTCGTTCCCGCTGCTCAAATTGATCCAGAGGCTATGAGCTGTCAGAGTTTGTCACTTAAGCCAGAGTTTAAAGTTGTAGGGCAAGCAGGTAAGGCTCTGAATTCTAAAAAGGATCCAAATAGTCGAAATCCATATGTTGATCAGATCGATGTTCGAGGAATTTGGTTAGATAAGGTTGCAGCCATGCAAACTTTAACAGCAAGAACAATCGATATTCCCACGATGAATGGCAACACCGATAGTTTTTTAAATGTCCCAGAATTAAGAAAAGGGATAATTGATGTTGTTCAAGGATTGATCTTAAATAACGTTGTGAATAAAGTTGAATTCACAATGCTTGATGGTTCGAAACAGAATTTCGAGATTCAGTATGATATGAACGAATCACAATTGATCGAACATCCTTTAATTGTTGATGTTATTGAAAGAGCTTCCATTTCTGAAGATCAGAAAAAAAGAATTATGAATAGGCTAGGTGTCCGAATGGTCGGAACGACGCCACTTAAACAGATTATAGCTAAGACATTAGCCGTTAATGCGATTGATCCTAATCGCGTTCACACGGCAGATGACACGCTTCGCGATGCTGTAAGCGTTTATAAATTTGACTCTGTAACGAGTGTGCCTATAGATAAATCGAAGAAGCGAATGATCTTCAATAAAGTTCAGTACGTTGCCGATTCGCAAAATTTGTTTGGAATTAAGGCGATGGAACTTCTGCCACTTGTGCAACTGATGGCAAAGGTTGATGAAGCGGGTTTAGCGCAACTTCTAGAACTTAAGGCGAAAAAAGAAAAGTTTCCGGAAGATCCGCCAGGAAGCTCGGAAGAGGCAAAGGCTAAGCGTTTAAAGATGAAGGCTGTCTTTGAAAATGTAGAGGCTGAAAAAATTGAAGATTTTTTGAACGGTTTGATAAAAAATGAAAAGTTCTACCAAGAATTACTTCAAGTATTGCCTTCTGCTAATTAGACCAAACAAGCCGGGATGCGGGTATGAGTAAAGTGCTAAAGCTCGTTTATATGTTAATTTGTATCGGCTTCCTGGCCTCGTGTGCGACAAGCTCAAAATCTAATGTCTACCAGACAGGCTTAGCCTCCTGGTACGGAGACCGATTCCACGGACGTAAGACCGCAAGTGGTGAAATCTATAATATGCATGCACTGACAGCGGCCCACCCTAAATTACCCTTTGGTACGAAACTACTGGTTACCAGCAAGACAACGGGTAGGTCAGTAGAGGTCAGAATCAATGACCGGGGTCCTTTTGCTAAAAGACGAATCATTGACCTTTCGTTCGCAGCCGCAAAGAAAATCGGCATAGTTCAAATGGGCGAAGACGAGGTCGAAATCTCGCTTCCTTAATTTTGAAGCAAATTCCTGTGTCGATACCTTAGCCAGCTGGGAATAATTTCACGATCACCCCATTCAAAATCTAAAGGTGCTATAAAGAGTCGTTCTTTAATCCTTAAGGAGTATCCTTCATGAAATCTCTAATTTTGGCTCTTATTTCTTTTCTTTCAATACAATCGCATGCTTTCAAAATTGAATGCTTATCTGAAAATAATTTAGATGTTTCCCAAGTCGACTTCAGAAGTTTAATGATCGAAAGTACGTCAAAAGGAAACTGGATTACCATCAATGGCAAGACAACCCGATTGGGTGAAGCTCTTCCGTACCGCCTAAGCCCTGCGGCTAAAATGTACAATCAAGCTGAAAGCTTCACAGTTGTAAGCCCACTTCAATTAGGTACAGTGACATTTCCAGCAGGAACCTGGCTTTCATATGTTCAAAACAGAATGGAACTACAGAAATACCGTGATACAGTTGTTAGCTTTGTGGACTACGGTAGAAGAGTTAAAATCGATATCGATTGTCAGTTAACGAAGTAATTTTATGATTAGAAAATAGAGTTAGAATAGTGTTTTAAGATCCGTAAAAAGGGTCTTGAGTTCGACCTTGATGCAGTTTGCTTAAGAACTCATTCAACATCTTAAGCTTGATCGCAGTTAATTTCTTAAAACTCAAGCCAACCATTTTGTTCTTCTCTTTATTCCTGTCGAGATCTCTGATCCATTGAACCGTACATAAAACCATTCCTAAATTAAGTGCACTTACGAAATGGATAAAAACCTCGTCATTTGCTTTTAGGCCTGTTGGAAGCATTTCAAAGCTGACTCCGTCTGCACTTAAGTTTTTAAAGTCTGCTTTAGATAATAATTTTTCTCGTAAATCATAAATTACGGCCGAGCCACTTAAAGGCTCACGTCGTGACGAACGCTTAATTTCAAATTCTCGAACCTTTGATTGTAAGTCGATGGGATTAACTTCTTTTTCAATATCAATTGCCAGATCTGCAAAGGGAGTGTCGTCATTTATGCTGCGTCTTTTTTTTGTGATCATGAACTCTCCCCAAGAATATCCTTAGTTAGTCTATCTCATTGTAAGGGCTAGATCCAATTTTTATAACTTCCTCTTATTACTGTTGAAGGATCATTCAAAAAACTTATCTTCTAAATGTGAGCTTTTTCATTTTGATACATGAAAATAGGTGTCTGGAAGTTGGGCAAAATTCGTTAAAAACCACAAAAAGCTTAAAAAACAGCTCTAGTAAAAAGAAATTTATTTGATTTGAGTTGTGGGAGATTTAGCTTCAAGAAGATTCATCGCGGTCTGGAGGTGATCTGCGTCTTCCACTTTTTTATCTTTCCGCCACCTTAGAATTCGGGGGAATCGAACTGCGATCCCTGATTTGTGGCGGGAAGATTTTAAAATACCTTCAAAACCAATTTCAAAAACTTGGATAGGTTCTAAAGAACGAACAGGCCCAAATTTTTCTTTGGTGTGTCTTCTAATCCAATGATCAAGTTCATCTATTTCAGATTGATCAAGGCCAGAATAAGCCTTTGCAAAAGGAATCAGTTTTTTATCCTCTGTCCAAAGCGCAAAAGTATAATCCGTATAAAGATTAGCCCTTCTTCCAGTTCCGGCTTGAGCGTATAATAAAACGGCATCCAAAGTCAGGGGATCCACCTTATGCTTCCACCAATTCCCAGTTTTTCTTCCAACTACGTACGGGCTTCGCCAGGCTTTAATCATCAAACCTTCAGAATTTTCTTCTCGCGACAGAATTCGAAGAGTTTCAAGTTCCTCCAAAGTTTCTGCCGTAAATGTACTTGAAAGTCGTATTGAAGCACTTAAAAAAGGCGCGAGAACTGTTCTCAAAATTTGTTTTCTTTCAGTTAAAGGCTTTGACCGAATGTCTTGACCTTCGGATTCCAAAATATCATAAGCAATAAATCCAGCGGGGAAACCCTTTAAAGTGGTACTTGATACTTTCTTTCGTCCCAATCTTTTTTGTAATTCCTGAAAAGTTTTAATTATTCCATCTTGAATGACCAAGATTTCAACATCTATGACAGTCCCATCTGGAATTTTTGAAAGCATCTCGACTATATCTGGAAATGTTGCGGTGATTTCATCTTCACCCCGGGACCAAATCCAGCTGCTCTGTTCACGTTTGATAAACTGGGCCCGAATGCCATCAAACTTCCATTCTAAGCACCAATTTTGCGGATCCCAACCAACTTCCTTTCGGTCAGACCAGGCGTGCGCTAAGCAAAACGGGTAGGGTTGACTTGCGCTGATTTCAGTTTGTTCTTGCGAAATTAGTTTTGCAAATGCCTCGGCACCGGGTTCATTAAGTCCTGTCAATCGATGAGCAAGCTGATCGCTGGGGAGATTAAATACTTCAGAGATAGCCCGAATCACAATCTTTTCACTGACGCCGACTCTAAACCCACCGGTCATAAGTTTGTTGAGAATAAAAATCTCTTGATCGGTTAAAACTCTCCACCAGCTCAAAATTCGATTAGCCCGTTCTGGAGATTGGGCAGGTAATTTTGCAAGTTCTGGAATTTCGACATCTAACCATTGGCTCAGGGACTTATCATCAGTTCGTTCCTTTGCACACATTTCTAAAGAATTTAAAAGTAGACTTAAAGTTTCTGCCGTATCGCCAACTTGAGAATAACATTCCTCAAAAAGCCATTCAGGATATCTGGTAACTTGTAGAAATAAATCTCTTAACGATTTTGAGGTGATGACCCTTCGGGAAATCTTTCCCGTTAATAGTAAGATCATCCACATTGAATCACTTGCATCCGCTGTTTTCAGATATTTTTTTAAGGCTGCTACCTTTTCTAAAGTAGCAGTTGTGGAATCGAGTTCTTCGAAAAGATCGACAAAGGTTTTCATCCTAAATCCACCTGATCGTCAAACTGAGTTTTAAAAGTTCTAACTTTAAAGCCTTTTTCGGTTAAATAACGATCGAGAGTTTCGGTTTTCCCATGAGTTAGAAATATTGTTTTGGCCTGACATTCTTCAATCGTCTGGTTGAGCTCATTCCAGTCAGCATGATCTGACAATACAAAGCCCTTTTCATATCCACGTCTTCGTCTGGCACCCCTGACTTGCATCCAACCAGAAGCAAATGCTGTCTGCGGCTCACCAAAACGTTTCATCCACGGAGACCGATGTGCTGAGGGCGGAGCTAAAATCAGATCACCATTAAGGCTATAATCTTTTGAAACTTCCGTTACGAGTTGGGATGGAAGCATTTTAATATTTTGCTGGCGATAAATTTCGGTTAAACGTTCCATACTGCCGTGAAGATAAATGGTTTTATCGGTAAAGTTCTGCAGCTCTGCCAAAATCCGCTGAGCTTTCCCAAGAGCATAACAAAACACCATCGTAGGCCTTGTCAGATCACTTTGCCACCAATCGTAAATCCGTTCGGCTGTCTTTTTTCCAGTTTCCCAATGATAAAGCGGCAAAGCAAAAGTCGCTTCTGAGATAAAAACGTCACAAGGTACGACTTCAAAAGAATCACAGCTGGGATCATAAGTTCTTTTGTAATCGCCAGACGCAACCCAGACCTGACCAGCAGCTTCAATTCTAACTTGAGAAGAACCTAGTATGTGACCTGCTGGATGAAAACTTACAGAGGCATTTCCCATTTCGAATTTTTCACCGTATTTTTTGCCGGTGATTTTAATATCTGCACCCAGACGGTGTTTGATAATCGGCAACGATTTTTCTGAAGCGAAATAATTCTCTGAACCCATTCTTGAGTGATCTGAATGTGCATGAGTAATGACAGCATTTTTTACCGGCCCCCAAGGGTCGATATAAAAATCTCCTTCAGCACAATACATTCCAGCTTTTTCAACTCGAACTAAGTCCATTTGAGTAAAATATCGAATAATTGAAAAGAAAGATACATTACGCTGTTAGCTTAAGCGTCAGTTTGCTTTTCCGCAAGGCTATCAGTACGCTTATAACCTATAAACAAGCTTAAGCGAGAAAACTGATAATGGAAGAACAGCCTAAGAAAATCGAAAGTAAGCCCATTTCTTTTCCTGGGAAGATTCATCTCATTACGAATGATCAAGAATTGACATTGGTTTTGCCGAAGCTTCGCGAAGTTAAGCAATTTGGTTTTGATACGGAAACGAAACCTAGCTTTGTAAAAGGCGACGTTTTTAAAGTCGCCTTGCTGCAGTTATCGACTGAAGATGATGCTTACCTGATTAGACTTCAGGGCATTTCACAATTTCAAGGCGTTATCGCAATATTTGAAAATCCTGAAGTTTTAAAAGTGGGAGTTGCCATTCGGGATGATCTTAAAACATTACAAAGGACCTTTAAATTTACGCCGCAAAACTTTGTTGAACTTCAGGGAATTGCGAAATCCAAAGGTTTGAAAAATTTTGGTCTAAAAGGAATGACAGAAGAAGTCTTAGGCTCTACTTTATCAAAGGGCCCCAAGCTTACAAACTGGGAAGCTCGTGTCTTAACTGAACCACAACTGAAATACGCAGCAACGGACGCATGGATTGGTCTTATCTTATTTAGGAAATTAACGGAGGTCTTATGAAAGATATTTTCGTACTTATGTTAGCGAGCTTTTTACTTTTTAGTTCTGCAGCTGTTGCAAAAATCCGAAATCTTAATTCCGTTATGGCTAAGGCAACGTCCGAAGAAACCGCTAACCTTACAAACCTATTAAAGCAAGTCACATTGACTCCAATAAAAGATCCGCACACGGGTAGACCGATGCTAAAAGTTTCGAAAGTTCAAAAAGACTCTTTTTGGGAAAAACAGGGATTAAAAGAGGGTGATTTACTTTCTGAGTAAACTACTGAGCCAGCCAGCCACCATCGATATTGATCGAAGTGCCTCGCATCTGCTGGGCAGCGCTCGAGCAAAGAAAATTCACAGTCTCGCCGATTTGTTCAGAGCTCACAAATTCTTTTGAAGGCTGCTTTTCTGAAAGCAGTCGGTTTTTCGCTTCTTCCAAACTAATATTCTGAGCTTTCGCTAAATTATCAATTTGCGCTTGCACGAGCGGAGTTAAAACCCAGCCTGGGCAAATGGCATTACAAGTAATATTTGTGGTTGCGGTCTCAAGCGCAACGGCTTTTGTGAGCCCGATCAGGCCATGCTTTGCCGCAACATACGCAGACTTGTTAGCGGACGCGACCAATCCATGAACTGAGGCTAAATTAATAATTCGGCCCCAATTGTTCTTTTTCATCGATGGAAGGCTATGGTGAATTGTATGAAAGGCAGAAGATAAATTAATCGCTAAGATTGAATTCCATTTTTCTAAGGAAAAATCCTCTATAGGGGCGACGTGCTGGATGCCGGCATTGTTCACTAGAATATCTATGCGGCTTTGTGATTTTAAAATTCCTTCAATCCAGTTTTGAATTTCCGAAGGCTTTGACATATCAGCTGGACTAAAAGTTGTCGTAGTTTTAAATTCAGTTTCAAAATCTACTCTTAATTTTTCCCCTTGAGCGGGTTCAAGAATTCCGTTCAGCATAACAGATGCACCTTGCTTTGCTAAGGACTTAGCAATACCAAGACCGATTCCACTTGTTGAACCCGTTACAACAGCAATTTTTCCTTTTAAAGACATAAGGCTCCCTAGTAAATACCAGTCAGGTAATAAAATCCAATTACGATAAACACTGCCAAAGTTTTTATCAGAGTAATTGCAAAAATATCTTTGTATGACTGTTTATGGTTTAAACCCGTCACTGCTAACAAAGTAATGACAGCTCCGTTATGTGGAAGAGTATCCATGCCGCCGCTTGCCATCGAAGCCACCCGGTGCAAAACTTCCGGCGAAATTGATGCCGCATTTGCAGCACTTAAAAACTGCTCCGACATTGCAGCGAGCGCAATGCTAAGACCTCCAGAGGCTGAACCCGTTACACCGGCCAAAGTTGTAACGGTAATAGCTTCATTAATCAGTGGATCTGGAATCGCTTTAAGTGCTTCACGAATGACAACAAAGCCTGGAAGGGCAGCGATCACAGCACCAAAGCCATATTCAGACGCAGTATTGAGTGCGGCTGTTAATGAACCGGTAACAGCTGTTTTAGAGCTTTCAGCAAATTTACTTTTAACCGTTTTAAAAGCTAAAATGAAAACAGTCAAAATTCCAAGCAAAAGAGCACCTTCAATTGCCCAGATGGCAGCAACTGCAGTGACTTGAACTTCAATTGGATTCGGTAGACCTGGGAAGTTGACGGCTGCTGTAGTGCCGTAGTGAGATGTTACAAGACTTGTTAGAACTCGATTCATGACAAATACGATAACAAGTGGAATCATCGCAACAAATGCTCTCGGCAACTTTTCTCTGATATAAACTTCAGGTTCATTTGTGTGATTTTCACCGTAACCTTCTCCATTTTTCAGTGCGACTCTTCGGCGCCACTCCAGGTAAGCAAGTCCCGCTAAAAAAATAAAAATAGCGCCCACGATCCCAAGCCATGGTGCAGCCCAAGAATCAGTTTTAAAAAAAGTAGTCGGAATAATATTTTGAATCTGTGGTGTTCCTGGTAGAGAGTCCATTGTAAAAGTGAAAGCTCCCAATGCTATGGTGCCCGGGATAAGTCGCTTCGGGATCTGGCTAGCCTTAAACATTTCAGAGGCGAAAGGATAAACTGCAAAAACCACAACAAAAAGTGAAACACCACCGTAAGTTAAAATTGCGCTGACGACCACGATTGATAAAATCGCTTGTTTGGGTCCCAAAATCTTTATGACTGCAGAAACGATTGATTTAGAAAATCCCGATAGTTCGATCAGCTTTCCGAAAACAGCACCCAGCAGGAAAACTGGAAGGTAGAGCTTTACAAATCCCACCATTTTTTCCATGAAGACGCCTGTAAACATCACAGGAACCGCGGATGGATCGGTTAGTAATACTCCCAACATGGCGGCAACTGGAGCTAATAAAATGACGCTATAGCCACGATAAGCCATAAACATAAGTAAAATGAGACAAAGTAGAACAATCAAAAAACTCAAATTTAACTCCGATCAGATGACGATTCTCGAAACTGCGGTTAGCAGTAGATGACTTAAGCTAAAAAGTCAGCTCGAATTATGAACTGCATCAACAAGATTTTGATGTTAATTGAAAAAGTGCCCTGGGAATTGACCGCATTTTTAATAACTTGAAGTGTTACTTAAAAAGTTATTTAAGCATTAGGAATTTTGTGAATATTATATAGGCTCCTTAGTTTGAAAGAGGTTTTTTTGGAAATGCTCGAAAAAATTCAGGCTTCGTTTTTTGATTTATCAGTGGATTTACTGTGCGTTGCTGGGACTGACGGATACTTTAAGAAAATAAACCATAGATGGGTCGAACTTTTGGGACATCCTGAAAGTGAACTTTGTAGTCGACCCATGACTGACTTTATTCATCCCGACGATATTCAAGCCACTATTGAGGTTCGCAAAAACTTTGAAAATGGCCAAAACATAGTTGGTTTTCAAAATAGATATCGATGTCTGGATGGAACCTATAAAAAATTTGAGTGGACTGCGAAAAAAGAAGGTCAGTTTGTTATCGGAGTTGCAAGAGACATCACCACACGCTACCGAAAAGAACGTCTAGCGGTCGTCGGAGAGTTCGCATCCAGTGCTGGCCACGAGATTAATAATCCTCTTATGATAGCAAATGGGCAGGTAGAGCGCATATTTAAACGCTTAAAAGACAACAACCAGCTAGATGAAAAGTATCTGGAGTTTCAAAAAAAATATTCTCTAGCAACAGATCGAATCGCAAGAGTTGTTACCCAATTAAGAGAGATTTCATCTAAAGATTCGCTTGAAGATAATTATTTGGACTCAAATCAAACTGATCAAACGATTCTTGAAGAAAGAGTTAGAAACAACAGTCTTCATATAAAACTTCCCAAAAAAAAGGTGCTGATTGTTGAAGATGAACTAGAACTAGCAGAGTTGGTACAAGAAGCGATTCAATGTGAAGAAGTTGAAGTCCAGCTAGCTATTAATGGACTAGCTGCTTTGGAAGAATTAAGTAAGAATCGATTCGACGTTATCATCACGGATCAAAGCATGCCGATCATGGATGGAAAAACTTTGATCGAAAATATTTATAAGCAAAAATTAGCTTCTCCTGATACTAGAATCTATCTTCTTACAGGGGCTGTGCATTCAGTATTTAGCGCTAATGATTTGGAAAAAGAATATTTTAAAACTTGCGAAATAATTGCAAAACCAGTCAACGGTTTAACTTTGCGATCCCTTATCTTGAAGAAGCCATGACATTCAGTTGGCTTACTTTTTCAAATGAATTATTTCTATGGTGGATGATAAAACACTTTTTGAGAACGTTCATAAACAACAATTAGTGTCTTAAAATGTTTTGAATTCTTAACAATCTTTAAAAATCTTTACAAAGAGAATAACTCATTTCATCCTGTTGCGAGATGTAAACTGAAACTTGAAGGAGTTGCTATGAGTCTTGGTACAATTCTCTTAATCGTCTTAATATTAATGTTGTTCGGTGCAATTCCAAGTTGGCCACACAGTAAAAGTTGGGGTTATGGACCAAGTGGTGGCTTAGGACTTATCGTTATTATTTTACTTGTCTTAGTTCTGACGGGCCGACTCTAAAAAGCGGGCTGAAATTTATTTTATAGCGATAAGTAGTATTCAATAACGAAAGTCGCTTGGTATGCGCCGTACCACAGCGTTCGTTGCCGCCCTCACCGCAAACATCTAAGTTATCATCGAATAAGCTTGTGATAGCCAAATTTTCAAAATCAAGTTGTGAATTAGTCAATGCAGGTATTACGTAGTTAGCCTAATCAACCGTCATCGTGCTAGTTGCTGAATTCTCGGTCATGATTTGACTGAAAGAGCTTAAATAATTCTCTCTTTCTTGTAACGAGATATTAAAAAAAGTTTAGCGGGGACTCAGCTTCCCCGACCTGAGTCATGGTTGTTATTCCTTTTGCGGAATTAGTAAAAAATTATTTACAAAAATGGGCACTTGATTTGCAAATTGAAATTAGCAATGCATTGGAATCTACTTGAGTGGTTCTAAAGCCTCTCCATGTGAGACAGAACGGGAGTATTGCCACTCTGTCAGAATGCGAGACTGTTACAACACATTTTAATTTTTTGACCTTTGGGGGTTACACCATGTTTCAGCAAAACTCATTTCTTCATTCACTACGCGCGGGCTTTGCAGGAGCATGCGCACTTAACGCTCTTCATGAGGCGGCACGGGTGACGCTACCCAATGCTCCACGTGTTGATCAAATCGGTATGCGCGCAATCGATAAGATCCTTATTCCGAAGGGAATTGTTTTGTCTCAAAAAAACTTACGAAAAGTTACTTTTTTGGGTGATGTTATTTCGAATACAATTTATTACGCGGCTATTTCAAAGGTATCCAATTCAAAAAATCACTCGTCGGTTTGGAAATGGGCTACGATCCTTGGCCTTGGGGCAGGAATCGGTGCTGTGGTGTTGCCACCGAAAATGGGGTTAGGGCAACAGCCAAGTCGTAACTTTCCTGTCACGGCTTCGCTAACGGTTTTGTGGTACCTAGCGGGTAGTCTCGTGACTGCGGGTGTGTTGAACAAATCGAAACCTTAACAGCATTTTTTAGGGTTTTAACAAATCATCTTTACGACGCTGAACTAGCAATGGATTAGCTTCAGCTAAGCGCATAAGATCTTTATCTTGTGTATCTTCAACTGTCTCGGGCTTTTGGCGTTTCGCTTCCAAGTTAACCGCAGCTTGTTCTTTTATCTGGTGTTTTCTTTCTTGAACTTGCGAACTTGCCTCTTCTTTTGAATCAATCATTTGCACCTTTAAAGTTTCAGAAAAAATAACTTCGCGAGCTTCATCAGGAAGAGTAATTCCATTTGCTAGCAAAATTTCCTTGATGTGGATCATCGCCCTTGATCGGACGCGTAGCTGATTGGTTTCTTTAATGTTAAACCAAAACATGACTTTTAAATTAACGCTAGAAGCTCCTAAAGAGTCGGCTATAACGCTGATTTCAGGTTCTGTTAGTACGCCGCGAACTTCAGGCAAGCTTTTCATAATTACTTCTTGCGCGTTACTAATGGAATCAGAATAAGAAATTCCCACGGTAAATGAGGTTCTTGTAAGGGGATTTGCTGTTTGATTTTGGACGACCGATTGGATAACAGTTGAATTGGGAATCAGAATTAAATTTCCATCCAGATCAATAATAGTTGTTCCTCGCATGCTCAGGTTCTGTACGTAACCCAAATGCTCGCCAATCTCTATTAAGTCTCCTTTTGTAAAGGGACTTCTAATTGCAAGCAAAAGGCCTGCTAAATAGTTTTCAGCAATCCCACGAAATGCTAAGCCTAATACTAAGCCTAGCACTCCTGTACCGCCAATGATGGTCGTTGCCAGGCTCGAAAGGCCAGCCGTTCGTAAGATAAGATAAAAGAAAAATAGCCAAATTGGCAGCAGTGTAAGCTTCGTGATTGTTGTTAGCAAAAATGGATTAAAAATTCTTTTTTCCCAAAGAGAATGAACTAAGCGGTTCAAATAACGGTTCAGTAGAAAAAATAAAAAGAGCAAGGCAATGGCCAAAAGAATTTTCGGCAACGCTCTTTTCGCAAGTTCAATGAGTCTTTTTACTTCGTTTGCAGCAGGGGCTAGGTCCGTAATCGGAGTTGTGCTTAATTCAGCCTTATTGATAACAGCTACGACCGACGGCAGGCGATCTGCAGTTTTGGAAAGCCACTCAAGCTGTTGCTTATCTTCAGCATGCCCTTCAATTAAGACCATGCCGTCCAGTACCGAAATTCGGAGTTCAGGAAACCATCCTGCTTGCTTAATCAAACTAGTTAAAACTCGTAAAGTTTCTGTATCAGATGCGGCATCGGGAATCTTTGCCATCTTTGTTCTATCTTCAAACAAATGATCTGTTACAGATTTCGCAGAAGTTGATGGAAGTTTTAAAGTTTGCCCGATTGAAAGTTCTGGGTAAGTTAATAAAAATGAAAAACAAAGAAGAATAAAAGTTATTTTCATTCATCATTCATATCATGTCAGAACCGATTATCAATTACGATTTATGCAGTTGATATCTTAAATTGGCGAAGTTAATGTAGTGTTCGGACACTTAAAGCGGAGCTGAAGCGCAACAAACACGGAGTCATTTAATGGAAATTCCTCAAATCATTTTTTTGATTATCATGGTTATTTCGGTCATCTTATTCGTTTCTGAAGTATTAAGGGTAGACGTCATTGCGGTTCTTATTATTTTGGCGCTTACATTAACAGGTTTACTTGACGCAAAAGCCGCGTTTTCAGGTTTTTCGAGTGAGCCTGCAATCATCGTAGCCGCCGTATTTATTCTTTCTGCCGGACTTTCATTAACTGGAGTTACAGATGCGATTGGCAGGCTCGTAGCGAGGTGGTCAGGAAATAGTGAAGTTCGAGCTAACCTTGTCATCATGATATCCGTTGCAGCCTTGTCGGCATTTACTCATCACCTCATGGTGACTGCCATGATGCTTCCAATAGTCATGAAAATCTGTAAAGAAAAATCTCTTCATTCTTCAAGACTTCTAATTCCGATGGCGACGGCGGCATCACTAGGAACAACTTTAACATTAATTGGAGCGCCGGCATTTCTTTTGGCAAACAGCATATTGACTCGATCTGGCGAAACTAGTTTAGGGATTTTTACTGTAGCTAAAGTTGGTGGACCACTTTGCTTGGTCAGTTTCTTGTTTATCGTTTTAATGAAATGGATTTTACCAAGAAAATCAGGAGTCGAAGACAATGATGATCGATTTAAGCTCACTGAAATTTCGACTGAACTTATTATTCCTGAAAAAAGTAAGTGGATTGGTTTAACTTTAAAAGAACTAAAAGATGGCTGTGAAAAGCGATTTCAGATTTTTGGCTGGCTTCGTGAAGGCAAAATTCAAAATCAGCACCAGGACGAAAAAACGCTACAACAAGGTGATGTTTTTTTAGTTAAAATAAGTTCAGATGAACTCGTTTCGATTGAAGAAAAATTAGGGCTCGCGTTAAAAGCAGTAAAAAAATTCGGTAATGAGGTTTCTGAAGGAAATACTTCATCTTTAGGCGAAGAACGTGGAAGAATTTTTCAAGGAGTTATCGCGCCAAAATCAGAATTCATTGGAAAAACCTTATCAGAGATTCATTTTTTCCATCGCTACGGTGTCGCTGCAATTGGTGTTTGGCGAAAAACAGGTTGGATATTAAATGAAACTGCTGAAACTCCTCTTCGAGAAGGTGACCTCATCGTATTATGGGGCTCTGAAGAAAAGCTTGAGGAGTTAACTCGGCACCGTGGGTTTCTTATGTTTTTACCTTTCAACGCAAGATCGACTAAAAGAATTAAAATGCGATTAGCGGGTGGAATCATGGCAGCGTCAATTTTGGTTGCAGCAATGGGATGGATTCCGGCACACGTTGCCTTTGTAGCTGGTGCATTGGCCATGATTTTAACCCGATGCCTATCAGTGGAACAAGGTTACGATTCAATCGAGACTAGAATCTTTGTGATGATCGCAGGAGTTATTCCATTAGGCATGGCTATGGAAAAAACCGGCGTTGATAAACTCTTAGCCCAGTTTGTCATTCAGTATACTCAAGGATGGGAACCAATTGCGATGCTGATGGTTTTTTTCTGGTTTGCGGCGCTCGTCACTCAAATTCTTTCAGATGCGGCGACAACAGTCTTACTTGCTCCAATTGCTTTAGCCTTTGCAAAATCGGCTCAGATTTCTCCAACAGCGGCCGTCATCACAGTCACAATTGGTGCCGTTGCATCGTTTTTAACTCCTATTGGTCATCACGGTAACTTATTGATTTTAAGTCCTGGCGGTTACAAGTTTTCTGATTTTTTTAAGATTGGACTACCACTCACGATGATTATATCGGTTATGACCTGTTACTTGAGTCTCATGATCTGGGGCACTTAGCTTCTGTTTTGGTGATATCGTGACAACTCGAATAAAAATCTGTAAGGATTGGGAATGGTTCTCAATCCGCGAATGCACCGTATTCGCCAAATAGTACTTCGTGTGCTCGCAGTCTTTTTTATCGCAAGTTTCGCGTTGGTAGTATTCTTTCGTTTTGTTCCTGTTCCATTTACGCCACTTATGCTTTTCCGAACTACCGGTTCAATTTTCAGTGGAAAATTTATTGGAATTCATAAGGACTGGGTGCCGATTGAAAAAATCTCACCTCGGGTGCAGGCTGCTGTTTTAAATGCCGAGGATTATCGTTTTTATCAGCACAACGGATTTGACTATAAAGCGATTAGAAAAGCTCTTGAGTATAACAGAACTCATAAAAGAAAAAAGGGTGCGAGTACCATCTCTCAGCAGACGGCCAAGAATGTTTTTTTATGGCCTGATAGAAGTTGGCTAAGAAAAGGTTTTGAAGCTTATTTTACACTTTTAATAGAAGCTATATGGCCGAAAGAGCGGATATTAGAAGTTTATTTAAATGTGATTGAATTAGGTCCAGGAATTTACGGTGTTGAAGCAGCTTCTCAAAAATATTTCAAGCGCAATGCCGCGAATCTCAATTCAAATCAAGCTGCTCTAATTGCGGCGGTCTTACCGAATCCAAATAAATTTAAAATTGATCGTCCGTCGAGATATGTTTTAATACGTCAGCAGCGGATTCAGAGTCGCGCTGCTAGAAATTAATGAAAAATTTAAGTTACTTTACCATCTGGCACGATAGCCGAGTGTTTGCGCGAGGGCCGTGATAAAGAACTAAAGCTTTTCCTTTTAGCTGAGGAGTTTTGCCAGCCTTTAAAGACATAGCTTTTGATTTCGCATTACCAGAAAACTTGTCACCCTTTTTAACAATGAATTGGGCAACTTTAAGAGGTTTTGATTTCGCATTCTTTTTGCAACTTTTTTCCATGAAGAGCATGTATTTACCAGATTTCACTTTTGCAGCCGTAAACGCAACTTTAACACCTTTGCCATCTTCTGTAATCACAACTTGCGCGGTCGATTTTTTCGAGAGCTTAAACTTCACTGTTTTCTTGATAAGCTGAGCTTTTGATTTTGCCTTTGCTGAAGAAGTTGCGGGAACTGACGGAGAACTCGGCTCGGGTTGTTCAGGTTGTTCGGGGCTGTAGTCGTCGCTACTGTCTGCAGGTTCGCCAGCGGCTAAAGGATTTGGTGCACTTGTTTCATCAGAAGTCGTGGGAAAAGTCGCTTCAGGAAGTGTATTTCGAGCCGGCGCTACTTGAGAGTCAGGAATTGGATCAACATCAGGATTTTGAGTCGTCGGAATTTGAGTCGGCGGCACGCCCGCATCAGGTTCTGTATTTGCTGCGCCTGCTGGGGTTTCTGTTTCAAGTAATAGGGCATCGGGCTCATCACTTTGCTTGTCCTTTTGCGAACAGCCAGAAACAAAAGCTGTTGATAAAAGGGCCGTTAAAATAACCTGAGATAAGAACTTAACATGAGTTTTCAAATGAGCTCCTCAATTGTGAGTTAATAAAAGGTTAGGGTGTCAGGCCAGAACAGTCAACTAACTCGCAAATCGAGATAAACCACGGCCAATGTCGAGACTTTTCGAGTCTCAACCTATGAGGAGCGCAGCTTTAAAGCTTTAAGGGTTCTTAGTTGAAGATTGCGATCAGATAAAGGACATCTGTATGAAGGACAATAGCTCTTGAAACAACTGGGTTTTCAGAAACCTGAAGTTCGTTAGAAAGCTCTTGAAGTTGAACGTATTTTTCCTGAAGGACCAGGTCTTCGGCTTTGGCCATATTAATGCAGCCATTATCTTTTACCAAATTGATTGCGGCCTCAGTACTCTTGATCAACTTTTGAAGAATTGCATTTGATTTTGAGATTTGGCTCTTGTTGAGAGCCATTCGACTTTTACCTATGTTCATTTCAAGTTGGGTTTTAGAAGAGATCAAAAGTTCGCGGATTCTGGGGCAAGTGGGCTTAGCGGCGAACACTGTCCAAGAAAATGACAAGAGGCCTAAAACGGTTATTAAAGGCTTCATAGAAAAGGCTCCATTGCTTTTAAAGTTCGAATATTCAAACTAATTGCAATTTGAGAGCCCAACTTCTTCGAAGCCCTAAGTTCAAACTATCAAGATCCTAATATTTCGAACGTGTCGATTGATTTTTTGACAATTCCAAAAGAATTCATCCAAAAATCTTTTTTAGAAATGTCTTCGTTAAAGTGCTTTTGAATCAAATCTTCAGCAGTCATGGAGCCTGTATCAATCAGCACATTTAAATAGAGATCTTTAAATCTATTTCCAAGTTCATTTTTCTTCGAGTAAATCCCAAGACTGAAAAGGTAGCCAAACAAATATGGATAATTATAAAAGCTCATATGAGTCATCGAGAAGTGGAGTTTGCTTGCCCAGAACATCTCGTTATATTCGGTTAGCGTATCTTCGTACCAAGTTTCCCAAGATCGAAGCGATAACTCTTTTGTCTCAGGAACTGTTAATTTTTTCTTATTCCGGATTTCGAGAAAGTTTTTTTCAAACTCATAGCGTGCAGGAATGTTAATCATAAACGAAGCTGCGGATTCTACTTCTTGCCAAAGGATCGCTTTTTTGTCCTGAACGCTTCGAGAGTTTTCTAAAATGGCATCACGAACCAAAGTTTCGGCGAAAATAGAAGCGGTCTCAGCAAGGGTTGAAGGGTAATGCGACTGTCCCAATTTTAAATCCTTCATAACCCAGTTGTGGTAGGCATGACCCAATTCATGAGCCAATGTAATGACGTTAGACATCGTTCCATCAAACGTCATAAAAACTCGGGGCTCACGGTTGCTAGCAAACTTTGTACAGTAAGCACCAGAGCCACGATTTGGAGTTGCGCCTGAATCGATCCAACGCTTGTCGTACATAAGTTTCGCGAAATCAGCCATGTCAGGACTAAAATTACCAAATGCCTGCATGACAATATCCAGGGCTTTGGGAAAAGTTATTTTAGCTGTTTCGTTTTTTGCAGGGTAGGGAGCGAGTAAATCCCAAGGCCCCAATTTTTTAAGCCCAAGTTCTTTTGCCATCAACTTCAACGCCTTTTGTCCGATATGACGTTGTTCATAAGTGGTCTGCATAAGCGTATCTAAAGTTTTCCGAGTGATCTTCTGTTGACGGCAAGTTTGGTCTAAATAATGAAGTTCTTTTTTCTTTGACCGAGCCTGATAATTTTCTACACGCCAGCCATTAATCGAGTTTAAAATCGCATTGGCTGAAATTTCATTTTGCTGCCAGGCCTTATTAATTCCACGATAAGCCACCTCACGGGCCATTGAATCCGGTTTGTAAAGAATATTGGATGCCTGAGCTATGCCCATTTCTTCGCCTTGGATATTAACTTTTAAGGCTCCAGCGATTTCAGAATAGAGTTTCCCCCACGCTTGAAAGCCGTCCACAGCATGACCTTCTAGAAGAATTTCTTCAGAGACATTAAGTAAATAATCTTTTTCCTGAGCCGCGAAACGTAATTGAAATGCCATTTCATTGACCGAGTCATCAGCTAAAAATTTTTCTAAATAATTGCTAGGTGCGCGTTTTAAAAAAATATTCAGCGGCTTAGTTGCCTTATTTAGCTGGGCCATCAACTGAGAAACTTTGTTCCCGAGATTCTTTGCCTCATAATTAAGTGAGTCAACTGAAGTAGCTGATTGGGCAAAAGTCCCTATCGTGTAAAGGGACACTAATAAATCGAGGTCGAGTCGATAAGTCTCTCGGGCGAGTGGAATCGTTTCTTCTAGTTCTGCTGTCGATTTATTTTCAATCTGGGGAACTAGAGCTTCAAAACTTGAAATTCTTGATTTGAGATAGGCCGTTTTTTCTTCAATAAATTGAATGTCACTTTGAATTCGCGGATCTTGAAAGCCGCTATAGATATGAGAGTTATCCCATGACGTTGTTTGTAGTTCATTTTTCATTTGACCCACTTTTTATAATTTGTTTGAGAGAGTAAACGCGCTTTATATTTTAAGATGTATGCACTCTATTACGAGGACAAAAAACAAGTCTAGTGCTCATCAGCTAACTCAGCGCACTAGCCACCTTGAATCAACTCGTGAGTAAAAAAGTTAGAAAATTGTTGCGCTCTATGCTCAAGTTTAATCGAGTTTTAAATAAAGCTTGATTGTTCGGGAGTCAAAATGTGATAACCCTTTTCATCGTGAGCAAAGAAATTCTAAAACTAATGGCGGGTTTTCGCCGATTCAGAACTAAATATTTTTCCGGAGAAGACGCTCTTTACAATCGTCTTTCATCTACAGGCCAGACTCCAAAGACCCTTATCATCGGTTGTAGTGATTCACGTGTTGATCCAGCACTCATATCATCTTCTTCGCCTGGTGAATTGTTTGTCGTTAGAAACGTGGCTAATTTAGTGCCACCATATGAATCTTCAATGTCGGGTTTTCATGGTGTCAGTGCCGCCATTGAATTTGCTGTCGTCAATTTGAAAGTCGAAAATGTGGTCGTACTAGGTCACCGCCAATGTGGTGGAATCCGCGCACTTGTATCAGGTGAACAAATCACTGAAGGCAGTTTCGTAGGTCAGTGGATGCAAATCGCAAAAAGTGCAAGGGAACGGGTGCTTTCTCGCTTCCCGCAATTGGATTTTGAATCTCAGTGTAAAGAATGTGAAATGGAAGCCATCATCACATCAATTGCAAATTTAAAATCGTTTCCTTTCGTAGCTGAGGCTATTAAAAGTCGTGACCTCAAGTTGTTTGGTATTTATTTCGATCTCGAACAAGGCCAACTATTTGAGTATGAAGAGTCACTAGCTAGCTTCAAGCAGCTTGAAATAGAAAAAATGGATAAAATTCTTTAAGCGGCTTTAATTGCAGCTGATCTTTTTGAGATTCCGTGCCAATCGCAGCTTTTGGCCCCTTGAGTGTAGTTTTTTTCAAGATCTTGGATCATCTCGAGTTCCAAAATAACTTTGAGTTGACTGGATCTTGCCCCGACAGCTAGTTCAATCTTTGCTATCAAAAAACCCGCGCTTTAGGAGCTCATATGATCAAAAATCTTTGCCTCTTGTTTTCGGTCCTTATCTTAGTTGCTTTCCAATTACCTGCAGAAGCTCGTGGTCGCAGTTACCACGGACCACAGCCTTATCCGCAACCTTACCCGTATTACCCAACTCATCCGTACCCTGCATACCCTCAGCCCTATCAAGTGACTTGTTATGCTCAAGGTTTAGCTAATGGCGTGATGTTTTACGGCGTAGGACCTGATATTTACACTGCAAATCGTTGGGCCCTTTATACTTGCCACTCAAGTGGTCAGTATTGCCAAAGCCT
The DNA here is from genome assembly GCA_043730825.1 of Pseudobdellovibrionaceae bacterium. GTDB lineage: Bacteria > Bdellovibrionota > Bdellovibrionia > Bdellovibrionales > Bdellovibrionaceae. The sequence continues at coordinate 47,182 of JAYTJV010000045.1, read as the reverse complement.
TGGCTGCCGATAGTTTGTAATGGATGTCCTACTCATTATAATTTTTGTTTTATTTGGTTTAGGGATCTTTGGTTACTTTTTCCTGATGTTTTTCTACCCTGAATGGGTTGGCATTACCGGAAGTGAAACAAAACGTGAACTTGAGTTAGAGTCTTTAGAAATCGAAAAAAAAAGGGCGCTCGAAGCTGAAGCGCTTGAAAAAAATGATCTTAAAAAATAATTAATTGAGAGAAAAAAGAAACTGACCAGAAATTCGGGCCGAATCGAACTTCTGGTCAGCGCCCCCCGTTGGAACATTGCGTTCAGATATAAAAAGATAATACATCACGTAAAAATTTATTTCCACTCTTCGCGTTGACACATTTTTCGCAAAACTGTCAATATTAGCTTATGGATAAAACAAAAGCTGATTATATCGAAAGTATCATGGAAGCCGTTATCGAGCTTGAGATCACAAAAGGTCATCTGAAGTGGCGTATGACCGACTTAGCCCGTGTCAGCCAAGTCACTCGCACACTTCTTTATTATTACTTCGGAAAAGATACGAAAAACATTTTTAAGCAGGCTGTTGATTATTACATCGGTCAGTTTTTAGACTTTCGAATCGAACGGGCTGAAAAAATTAAAAAGGGTGAAATCATCGAATTGATTTCAATTGCCAGAAAAAGGCTTCGAAAAAATCCTTATTTCCTGCAGTTCTATGCGAAACATCGCATGGAAAATACAGAAGTTAGTGCTTTGTTTCAGAAAGCCGAAAAAAAGTATTTCGAAAGCTTGAAAGAAACTCTGCCTGTCCGCTGGAAGCCGTTAGCCCGAATTCTTTGGGCTTTGGTGTTTGGCTTAGCCGTCCAGCCAAGCCTTTCGGATGAAGAACTTCAATCCGCCGAGGCTATTATGCGTAGAGCTTGGCCGAAGCGCGGGTAGACTTAAACTCCCGAAGGCCAAGTTTCGGGAAAGTCATTTGGATTTGCATGTGCATGCAAGGATCTTAGCGCGCTTGTCTTATCAATGAAGATAAAATCATCGTATCGTTTTCCAAGTTCACTTGGAACGTAATTCCCATTCGTTTCTTCTGCCGGGTCGTAAACAACTCCCACAGCACGGTGTAAAAGTTTTTGATTCATCAAACTTCGAACAGCGCCTTTCAATGGAAGATGAAATCTACTAATTTTATTTTTAAAAGCTATTTGATGACAGTGCCATTCAAAACTTCCAACGCTTGCCGCAGGTAAATCCATAATTTCTTCTTGTGCACCCCAGGCACTTCCGGCAACGACTTTTCCTTGATAGCTTCCAAAGCCAACTAGCTTGACGTTTTCAGGCCCGTATTTTTCTCTCGCTAGGCCGCCTAGATTGACATAACCATCTTCAAGCATATCGGTTGCTCGGTAATCTCCAATATGGGTATTATGCGCCCAGACGATCGCTTTCGAGCCTTCACCATGTCTTTCTAAAAGTCGATCCAATGTTTCAAGCATATGAGTGTCACGAACATTCCAGGACTTTGCATCACTTTTGATCATCGCTCGGTAATAGGCCTCAGCATTCAAAATAATGTAAGCATTTTGTTGGGCGCTAAACAGACTATCATCTAGGTTCAGTCGCTTTTCCAAAAGAAGAATCAAATTTTCAGTTACCTGTTTTTCGCAGCCCGGTGGGAAACTAAAAAGCGATTTCGCATACTCGATTTCGTCATTTTGATAAGGGTCAAAGCACGCATAATTTTTCAGGATTTTTTTAGCTAATTCAGGATCTACTTTTTTTAAGTAACGCTTAATTTCTTCGATTGAATCAAATAATGAATAAACATCAAGTCCGTAAAAAGCGACATCTCGTCCGCGCAGCCATTCTGCTAACTTTGCAATTTCTTCATTTGCCCACATCCAAGTCGGCCAACGATGATTTTCTAGCAAAACATCAAGCGAGTTTTTACCCAATTTACCATGAATATATTGATTAAGCCGGTGCGCATCGGGCCAGTCACCTTCGACTGCGATAAAATTAAATCCGTGATCTTCGATCAACCGTTTCGAAATAGTTGCTCGCAATTCATAATACTCATGAGTCCCATGAGAAGCCTCGCCAAGCATAATTACGCGGGTATCCTTCAAAGATTGAATAAGTAAATCTAGGTCTTCTGGTTTTTTAATTGGAATTATATTTTGTTCCAACACATGCTGAACTGGGTTTGATTCTTTTTGTAAAAGTCGCACTTTATTCAGAATTTGCAAAGCATCGTCATTTTCAACTTGATCAAAATTTTCATAAAATTGATTCACTGCTAAAAATTCTTCCGGTACTAAAGGGCAAACAATCTGATCTACTTTTCCAGCTAATTCCTGAATCGATGTAAATGCGCCGACTGGAACTGCAACAATAATTTTAGCTGGGTTTTGCTTTTGTAAAAAGTGAACAGCTGCTTGAATTGTTGCGCCTGTTGCTAGGCCATCATCTACAATTATCACATTTTTTTTAGTCAAGCTGGGTAAAGGCTTTCCGCTTCGAAATAATTCGATTTGTATTTTTAATTTTTCAGATTCGGTTTCAACTATTGATTTTAAATCATCTGGTTCAAATCCGAGTCTTAATAAAAGATTCTCACTAAAATAAGGGGGGTCAGTTTCGCAGATAGCGCCAGCTGCAAGCTCAGAAAAGACGGGTACTCCAATTTTACGAACAGCTAGGATATCGATTGGAATATTGAGCGCCTCACTAATTTCTGCAGCGACCGGAATGCCTCCGCGGGGCAGAGCAAGTACTATCGAGTCCGAATTTTTGTAATTAGACAATTGCTTCGCAAGAAATATTCCGGCTTCTTTTCGATTCTTGAAGAGTTCGGGACGAAATTCCATATTCTTTACCTCAAAAGTGATATAAATAAGATCTTATCCTCTTTTTTCTTACGATATAGCTATGTTTAAGCAAGCTAAATGCCAGCAGACTAAAAGCCACCTAATACTTAAGCTAAGTTTCATCAGTGTATTCTTGCAAAAACTGCATCGCGACTTATGTGGTGAGTTCTAATGCGAGCTACAATATCTCTAGTATTATCGACAGCAAAAATGTCAAATGTGGAGGATTCAATTATGCCATCAAAAGATCCATCTAATACACACATAGCTCGCGTGAAAAAAGTTAAAAAAAATAATCAAATCGTCGTCTTTGAAAAGACAGTTCAAAAATCAAAGCAGTGGATTAAAGATATCCAAAGTGAAATCAGCTTTTTAAAACCGACTGATGCCTATCATTTATTGCGAGCGGTTTTACATGCTCTGCGTGATCAATTAAACATTAATGAAAGTGCCCATTTGACGGCTCAGCTTCCTCTTCTGATTCGCGGCGTGTATTACGAGTGCTGGAATCCTCCTCAAAAGCCACACAAGGTAGCTTCTAAGGACGAGTTTCTCAATTCTGTTCTCGAACATTTAGGACCCGCAGTAGAGCTTGATATCGATTTGCAAGAGGGTGTCGCGTCAGTGTGGCGAGTTCTATTCCGTCACATCAGTGAAGGCGAAATGAAAGACGTCGTCCACTCTTTAAGCCCATCTTTAAGGGAATTCGTCATCAGAACGCAAGACCCTGAAATGATGAATTAGTCGGGGAAAAAGCTGATATCGCAGCTTTGCTAAGTGCTTTTAGTTGCCCTTTTGTTAAATAAATTCCAAAGTCTTTTTGTGAGTTTAGATATTCTCTTTCAAGACCTGTATTACGTTGCCGTCAAAAAGCCTGCGGGCCTTTTAGTGCACCGAACCGAAATAGATGCGCACGAAACTGAGGCCGCGTTACAAATCGTGCGGGATCAGATTAATTCAAAAATTTTTCCGGTTCACAGGCTTGATCGACCTACTTCTGGTGTCCTCTTATTTGCGAAGTCTTCTGAAGCAGCTTCGCTTCTTTCTGAAAAGTTCTCTAAAAAGGAAATTGAAAAAAAATATCTAGCAATCGTGAGGGGTCAGCTGAGACAGGAAATCTTGCTCGACTATCCAATGGTGAATGAGCTTGGTGAAGGCGATGATTTACAGGCCCAAGAGGCACAAACTTATTTTAAACCAATTGCAACTGCCGAGTTACCAATTTTTATTGATCGTTATTCGACAAGTCGTTACTCTCTTATAGAAGCTTGGCCTAAGACAGGGCGGACTCACCAAATTAGAAAACATTTGAAGCACCTTAATCATCCCATCATTGGTGATGTGAATCACGGGAATGGGAAACATAATCGTTATTTTTCTGAAATGCTGCAGATTAAGCGACTTCTTTTGATTTGTATTGAAATGTCTTTTCAGCATCCTTATACTCAAGAGCAGATTCAAATTAAAGCAGCGCTTTGTGATGACTTTAAATTAGCAATTTCGAAACTTGGTTTTTCTTATGACGCTTGATCGGAAAAGAAAAACGAAAGACCCTTGTCCAGAATGTTTTCTGCATAAAAATCTTTGCATCTGTTCATTGATTCCTAACCTTGAAACTAAAACTCGAGTTGTTTTGATCGTTCACGCGAAAGAATTAAAAAGAACAACAAACACCGGTCGACTTGCGATGAAATCTCTAAATAATAGCGAGATGCGAATTCGAGGAGAGACAAAAGAAGCCTTGGACCTAAGTGATCTAATAAACGAGCAATACCAGTCGCTTTTATTTTTTCCATCCGAAACTGCAATTGAACTAACTACAGAATACGTGAAGCAATTTGAAAAGCCCATTCAGCTTCTTGTCCCAGATGGGAATTGGCGTCAGGCAAGTAAAGTTCACTCAAGACATAAGGAATTAGCAAGCGTTCCTAGAGTGATGATTTCAAAATCTAATCTTGCGACTCAGCATCTGCGGGCAGAATCCTTCGAAGAAGGTATGTCGACTCTTCAAGCAATTGCAGAAGCCTTAAAAATTATCGAAGGCGAAGAAGTTTATAATAGTTTGATAAAAGTTTATCAGGCCAAATTAGAAAATACCCTAAAGGGTCGCGGCCGGCTAGGTGCGGCCTATTAACTACGCTTTAGTTTAATTCAAAACGAGATTTAATTTTTTTGATATCTTCTGCTTGCGCACGAACTTTAAGAGTTGTTCCACTACCGTCATAAGTTTCTTCTAAAACTTTCATTTTAGCGCGAATTTCGCCGATGGCCCCTTTGTTTGTATAGGGGACAAAGATATTTTCTTCGCTCATGTCGGTTTCAAAATAGCTAACTAATTTTCCCCGAAGATCTGAGACATCGTTTAAATTTTTTGCTGATAACATGAGCGCATCTGGGTATTGCCGTCTTAAATCTGCTCTTTGCTCATCGTTTAAACGGTCGACTTTATTTAAGACTAACAAACTTTGAATTTCTTCAGCGCCCACTTCTTTCAAAACAGAGCGGGTAACTTCAAGTTGAGATTTAAAAGTCGCATCAGATGAATCAACAACATAGAGCAAAAGAGAAGCATTGAGAGCCTCGTCTAATGTTGATTTAAAAGATGCGACCAGATCATGGGGAAGTTTTTTAATAAAGCCCACAGTGTCCGAAATTAAAATTTTCGGTCTTGTTTCTGGGTATAGAAGTCTGACTGTCGTATCGAGAGTTGCAAATAACTTGTCTGCAATTAAAACTTCACTGCCAGTCAAAGCGCGCATAAGAGATGATTTTCCAGCATTCGTGTAACCAACAAGAGCTACCGAAATTTCCTGCCCACGGCGAGATCTTCTTGTGTCGTGTTCTTGGGCAATTGAAGCCAATTCTTGTTTTAATTCTTTGATGCGGTCTCTGATTTTACGTTTATCAAGTTCTAAGTTTGTTTCACCGGAACCTTTTCCGCCAACGCCGCCGCCACCGCGATCTTCTCCGCCCCCAGTTTCGCGAAGCCTTGGGGCTACGTAGGTCAAGCGCGCAATCTCGACTTGTAGTCTAGCCGCGCGAGTTCTTGCGTGTCTGCTGAAAATTTCAATGATGACACCAGTTCGGTCTAAAACAGTCACGCCCGTAGCACTTTCCAAATTTCTTAATTGCGAAGGGGAAAGGTCGCAGTCGAAAATAACGATATCGGCTTTTTCTTTAGGCTTTTCCGAAGCTTTAAAATCTTCTGATTCATCGCCATCTGCTAATTCTTCTTCATCATCTGGTTCATCAGGTGTCTGATTTTTTTCAAATTTTAATGCGGCTTTGTGTTTCTTCTTTACAACCATGGGGCCCACCACGCCGGTGCCATCTGTCCACGTAGCAAGTTCCTTTAATTTACCGTCGCCTAAGACCGTCGCGTGTCTTTCAGATGTTCTTCTTTGAGAAGTCTGACCAATAACCTCAAAGCCTAATGTTGTAACTAAACGACCAAGCTCTGCCATCGAACCTTCAAGTTCGTTGTCAGTTGTTCTGGGTAATTGAACCCCGACTAAAAGGGCTTTTTTCGGTTTTTCTTGCATCGTCTACTTTGCCAATCGAATACCGTCTTCATCGACGGTAATAAGCTTTTTTTTGTAAAGTCCGCCTAAGGCTATTTTATACTTCTTTTTACTCACTCCAAAAAGATCATAAATCGTTTCGGGAGGAGTTTTGTCATTTATCGGTAAAAATCCGCCTTGAGTTTTAAGTTCCTCTAAAATTCGGGGACCAATGTCCCCCTGAGCGGCTTTGTGCCCAGCTTGTTGAATGATCAAATCAATCTTACTATCTTCGCGGACTTTTTTAACGAAACCCTTTAATCGATCACCATATTTAAGCACTTCAAAAATTTCGCTATGATAAAGAACGCCCCAATGCTTTTTATTAATGATCGCTTTAAAACCCATATCAGTTTCAGCGGCGATCATCATTTCAACTTCCTGGCCGACTTTGTAATCCGCAGGTTCTGCTGCGACGTGATCATCCAGGCGCATAGAAGCCGTAATTCGTTCTGCTTTATCGAGATAAATGAATACGATCACTTTGTGGCCTGGCTGGATGGGTCTTGTCTGCTCGCTGTGGGGCAAAAAAAGATCTTTAGGTAAGCCCCAATTCAAAAAGGCTCCCACTTCTGCTACATCAACAACTTCTAAATAGGCGTATTCGCCAACCCAGGCTAGTGGGGTGTCCGTATTATTCATTCTTATTTTTTTAATTCTTCCGTTGCTTCATTCATTGATGATTTAACTTCAGTCCAAGCTTTAGAAACGCCAGCTTTCAGCTTGCCCCAAGCGCGACCACTTGAATTTTTCATCGCAGCCAAATCATGTTCTAAGCTTTTTTGTTCTTTTTCTAGTTTCACAACTGACTCATCTTTCGATTTACCAGCTTTAGCTTTTAGTTCTTTGATTTTAGTTTTCAAAGTTGCTAAATTTTCTTCCATCTCCTTAACGAAGGCGTCTTTTTGTTCTTTTGTATATTCAGTCGCAGCATCGACGGTTTCGCCGGCTTTATTTTTAACGTCTGATGCTGAAGCTGCAAATACGTTATGAGCAAGGCTCAAAGATAATAAAAGACTTAAGAATTTCATAAAATCTCCTTTAAAAGATGTTGAAACGAATTAAGTCTTTTATTCTTATGGCGTAGTGCATCCAGAGTCAATATGGGGGTGGTCGATAGGGGGCTATGCCACTACCAAACCTTCTCATATTCAGCATCAAATGCTTTTCCTGCTTCAAAGTTGATATTGCATTTGTAACCAGTTACCTTTTTCGTTTTGCTATTTTGACTTTTCTGGCAATCCAACTGACCGTTTGCTCTTTGCAGACCTACTTGTTTTCCTTCACGAATGACCGGCTTCTCTTCACTTTTGTACAGACTCTCGTAGAGGGTATTAGCCGCTTTTCCTGAAACGTAAAGTGAAACTTCGGTAACGCTCTCAAGATTATAAACGACGGCGTTTCCACTATTTGCGCGAAGCTCGCCCGCTACGGCAGAAGTTGATGCAGCCAAGATAAACAGGGCAGTCAGAGCTGTTAGGGTTCTAAAAAAGTTTCTAAATTTTGACATAATATGTCTCCTTATAGTTTTTGGGCATTTTGTTAAAATAACGAGGCGACAAAACGCCTACTTAAAACGGCCGACATGACTCTATCGCGGTAGTTGCTAAAGCTGTGCCTTCAGTTTGGTGATTTTACTGATTTAGGAAGGTAGAATGTGGCTACTTAGTAGACAGTGTGACCTAAACCGGGAATTGGTCCAGTGTCTTTTACTAAAAAAATTGGAGTATACTTCAGTTTGCGAGGAGCAAAAATGAAAACACCACTTACTATAGTCCTAGTATTAATTTCTTTATTAGCAAATTCTAAAGTTAAACCAAATCATAAAAAGTCGTATGAAGAGATTCAAAAATCTTACCAATCTCACCGTGAAGAATATTTTTCGTCACTCACAGCTTTAATTGAAAAGTCCTTAGATAAAAAAGATTGTGTTTCAGCTAAAAAATATTCGCTCGAAGCCTTCGAAATTTCAGAGATAGTGAAGGATGAATGGAAGACTGGCGGTTGGAACTACGGCAATGCCATATTTGTTGGTAATATGGCATTGGGCTTTTGTAGCTTTCAGGAAAATAATTTAGATCAAGCTAAAGCGCATTTGAAGAAAGCATCAGAATCACCAGGCTCACCCCAGTTAGATTCTTTCGGTTTGAATCAGGCTGAAATGCGACTAGCCACTGAGCTTCTGAAAAAGGGTGAAAAACAATCCGTCATAGATTTTTTAAAAGATTGTCAAAAATTTTGGAAACCTGAATATTCGAACAGATATGTAAATAGTTGGGTAAAAAGCATCGAAGCTAATAAAATCCCAGACTTCACGGCCTATATTCAATAACAAAACTAATATCTAGTTCATGCTAATTTTGATACGCCGCTTACAGAAACAGGACGCAGGCAGCGCGCCCTGGCACCTAGGTGCCTAAGTAAATTCGTCTTGGATGGCTTTTACGGTTTGAGCAATTTTCTTGATTGAGGCTGGGGCTATGAAAATTGTGTCATCGCCGGCCATTGTTCCTAGAATTCCTTCTGGTCTTACTTGATCTAAGTGTCGTGCTACTAGGCTGGCTGAGCCTGGAGTTGTGTGAACAACGATCATAACCCCGTTATGGAGGATGTCGATGAATAATCCTTTTAAACCCGCAGTTGAAACAACGGGCATCATCACGTCATCGGGCATTCGGTAAACAATTTGTCCTGCGGGATCAAAAGTTTTGATCGCACCTAATTTTCTTAAGTCTCTTGAAATTGTACTTTGAGTGACCTGATATTTTTGGCGCGCAAGTTCTTCTGCTAACTCTTCTTGGGTTGAAATTTCGCCGTTGTTTAAGAGTTTGCGAAGTGCATTGAGCCTTGATCTAGAATCAGTGGGTGGTGTCAAACTCATAAGCCTCCTCGAAATGTACGATTGGTTTTCGGCCTGCTAGAATTCCGTTATAGATTCCTTCTAACAAAGATTTCTGTGCATGCAGTCTGTTTTCGGCTTGCTGGAAAAGTGCCGATCTTTGATGTTCAGCAACTTCTTCTGTGATTTCTTGTCCTTTGACCATTGGCAGACAGTGCATCGCGATCGCATCGGGACGTGCTTTGGAAAAAAGATCCAAGTTTAATTGGTAGCCCTTAAAAGCTTTAAGTCGCTTGGTATTCTCTTCTTCAAAACCCATGCTGGTCCAAACATCGGTATAAACTGCGTGCGCACCTTTGACAGCTTCGTCTGGAGTAGAAAAACTTTTAATTTGCGCATCACCTGATTTACTTCTTAATTGCGCGCGCTTTAAAATATTTGCGTTCGGCTCATAACCTTTGGGGCAAGAATAATGAACATCAACACCAATAAACGGTGCTAGTAGTAAAAGAGAATGGAGAACATTATTTCCATCGCCAATGTAGGCAAGTTTTAAACCTTCAAGTTTACCGAATCTTTGTTTCAAAGTTAAAAGGTCAGCTATCGCCTGGCAGGGGTGATGAAGGTCAGACAAACCATTGATCACAGGAATTGTGGCGTAGCTGATCATGCGCTCGAGGGTTGAGTGATCAAAAGTTCTAAGCATCACGCCGTGAACCATGCCTTGAAGAACCCGGATCGTATCTTCCGGATCTTCAGTTTTTTTCTGTGAACCGTTAAGCTCGACAACTTTGCCGCCTAATTCCTGAATGCCGACTGTGAAACTCAAACGAGTTCTTAAAGACGGCTTTTCAAAAATTAAAGCTAAAGTCTTATCTTTCAAAGGTTGAGTAAGTGAAAATGACCCTCTCGTTTCTTCTAGCTTTTCAGCGCGAAATAAAAGATCAAGTAATTCGGTTTGAGTCAGCTCTTCGCCTGTTAAGAAGTGCTTTGATTTAATTAAATACATATCTCAACTCCTGAAGCCCAAGAGCAACCTGCTCTTGAAATGAAGGTTCTGGTGTACTTTCAGCTAAACACCAAGTTCCAACGTGATTACTCCATAGACCTTTTACGCAGTCTTTGCCATTCATGACTCTGACTGCTTTTACGCCGCCCTCGAGTGCTGAAAGAATCGTTTTTGTTTTAGTTAGCATTCCGCCTAAAACAACTTCCTCTTCAATCAGCGTGTGAAGGCCTGAAATGCTGAGTTCCGGAATCAATTCCATTCTTTCACTTAAAATTCCTTTTTGATCTGTTAAAAAGATCAAATACTTTGCCTTCAATGCCTGAGCAATTCGGCTGGCAGCCCAGTCAGCATTGATATTATATTTTTCTCCGTTTTTTCCAATACCGATAGTTGAAATGACGGGAACGCTTGTTTCCATCGCGGCTTCAATTGCTTCCGTATTTACAGTTTCAATATTTCCAACTAGGCCCAATTTTTCACTTGCTTGAGTGCAAAATAAAGTTTGGCCTTCAGCCCCTGACATGCCAACAGACGGAACGCCTTCAAGATTTAAGTGATCAACAAGTTGCTTGTTCACTTTATTGTGCAAGACATCTTCGATGACACCGATCATTTCAGGCGTGGTGATCCGCTGACCTTGATAAAAGTTCCACTGAATATGCTGTTTTGTAAGTTCTTGATTAATTGCAGGGCCACCACCATGAACGACAATCACTTGATAGCCATATTTGCGGTATTCTTTCAAAGCGTCAGTGAAAGTTTTTAAAACGGTTTCATCTTGAAGGCTTGCGCCGCCTAATTTAATAACTACTTTTGATGGTTTCATGTGTACTCCGTATTAATGTCCACATATTTTTTCGAAAGATCACAACCCCAAGCAACTGCATTTTCAGTTCCGGATTTAAGATCAATTTCGATTTGGATTTTAGATTGTTTTAACAACTGTTTAACGACGTCTCGGTCAAATGCTTGTGGCGCCCCATCAGCGAACAAAGTTTGACCCTGTATTTTTAAAGTCATTTTTTCTAAAGCAGAGACAGGAACTTTTTCTGCTCCTAAGCGTGCTAAGATTCGTCCCCAGTTGGGATCTTCCCCGTGCATAGCGGTTTTAACAAGTGGCGAAAGCGTTACGCCTCTGGCAGCTTGCTTAGCCAATTCTAGACTTGGAGCGTTTTTGATTTCCACTTCAAGTAATTTGCTAGCACCTTCGCCATCAGCCGCAATACTTTGAGCCAAGAACTGAGACACTTCTATCAATGCCGTTTCAAAAGCTTTGATGTCTGCTTCAGTTTTAAGCTCGACTTTTGTGGCACCGTTTGCCATTAAAAACACGCAGTCATTTGTTGATGAATCTCCGTCAACACTGATCATGTTAAAACTAACATCCGTTACTTTTTTAAGCATATTTTGCGCTAAGTGAGGCGTCATCTTCACATCTGTTAACAAGTACCCAAGCATCGTTCCCATATTCGGGTGAATCATGCCAGAGCCTTTGCAAATTCCTGTAATACGAACGGTTCCGCCTGACAAATCAACCTGAGTTGTTACAGACTTTGGCACCAAGTCAGTTGTCAAAATCGCGAGCGCAAAATTTTCTGATACTTCAGTTGCGCGCATCACAAGTTCCGGGATTGCTGCTTCAATCTTGTCAATCATCAACTGATGTCCGATGACTCCAGTACTTGCCGCTAAAACTTGTTCAGTTTTAACATTCAATTCTTTAGCAACACTTGCAACCATCTGAAGATTCAGTTCAACACCTTGATTTCCAGTCGCTGCGTTTGCTTGGCCTGAATTCGTAACGATGGCTCTGATGTCAGATGAGGGAAGTATTTTTTGGCAATACACAACCGGAGCGGCTTTAAGCTCGTTCAAAGTGAAAACTCCGGCAGTGACACAGTCGACTTCTGAAATCAAAAGACCGATATCAGGACGGTAACGACGTACACCGCAATTCACGCCACTTGCTAAAAATCCTTGAGGCAAAATTGTTCTGTGTAAACCTGGTCCTGGGCTCATGTAGTCTCCTTGGAGCTGCTCATCAACCCCAGAGCAACAGGCCAATCCATCGTTCGATTGAGATTTTCAACCGCTTGGCTGGCTGCACCCTTTAACAAATTATCTAAACAAGAAAAAACATAAAGTTTATTTCCCACTAACTCATAACTAATATGAGTGTAAGGGGTATGGATAACGTTGTTCAAAGATGCAAGTTTTGGAATTTGAGTTCCAAACCGCACGAGAGGATAATCCTTGAACGCCTCTTGATAAGCTGCAGTGACTTCATCTAAGTTCTTTGCAGAAGTTTTGGCATAAAGGCTTGCGATGATTCCACGTTTTGTCGCTAGAAGATGAGTCGCAAAATGGGGTTCGATCTTTTTGCCAGCGAAAGTTTCCACGGCTTCCTGAATTTCAGGTAAATGCTGGTGACGGCCGACTCTGTATGGAAGGCATTCGCCGTCGACTTCAGAGAATAAAATATTTTCGCTTGGTTTTTTACCAGCGCCAGTTGTCCCAGACTTTGCATCGATAACAAGTGAATCCACGTCGATCAAATTCTTTTTCACTAGGGGAATTAGAGCCATCGAAATCGCCGTTGCATAACATCCAGGGTTCGATACCAAATTCGTTTCTAACTTCGCAGGCCCTGCAAACGGCACGAGTCCATAGTGTGCTGTCGCTAAGAGTTCTTTTTCTGCATGCTCTGCATGATACCACTTCGAATAATCGCTGCTTTTCAGTCTGAAAGCGCCGCTTAGGTCGATAACCTTCTTTTTTTCTTTCAAGAGCAAAGGCACTAACTTCATCGAAACTTCTGCAGGCGTCGCTAAAAACACAACGTCTGTCAGATTCTGAAAAAGTTCTGAATCGGGTAAACAAATTAATGCTTCGGCTTTACTATCTAAAATTTCGTCAGTGATCTTGAAGGCCGCAGTAGCAAAGCAATGCGTAAGATTCACAAGCGGGTGGTGAAGAAGTATTTTAACTAATTCCACGCCCGAGTATCCTCTTGCGCCTACAACGGAAGCTGTCACTTTTTTGTGCGCTTGAGCTTGCAATAATGCTAAATTTGGCCCTACATAATTATTCATCTTTATGCATAATTAAGCATTCTAATGCAAAAGTCAAATTTAAAATGCATATAATCGTTTATACTGCATAATTATTCTTGCTTTGCGATTATTATGCAGGCATATAATATTGTATTGAACCAAACTTTCAGAAATCCGTCACATGAACAAGGAGTTGTGGAATGTCTATTAATAACGAAAATAAAGATGCAGTCCTTTTAGTCTATAGTGGTGGACTCGACACATCTGTTTGTATTCCACTTATGCGTGAAGAATATGGCTATAAAAAAGTCATCACTGTCACCGTCGACGTAGGTCAGGAAAAAGCTGATATTGCTCAGGCTGCTGAAAAAGCTGCGATTCTAAAAACTGAACATTATACTGTCGATGCAAAAGAAGAGTTCGTTGAAAAGTATTGTTGGCCTTCAGTGAAGGCGAACGGCGACTACCAAGGTTATCCTATGTCGACATCTATTGCCAGGCCACTAATTGCTGCCAAAGCTGCAGAGATGGCGAAAAAACTAGGTGTTAAAGCTTTTGCTCACGGCTGTACTGGAAAAGGAAACGATCAATACCGAATTGAATTTGGTATCCGAACACTTTTGCCAGATGCAGTTATCCATGCGCCAGTTCGTGAACGTAATATGACTCGAACTTGGGAAATTGAATACGCGAAAAAGAAAAATATTCCAATTCAGCAGTCTTTGGAAAAAATTTGGTCAATTGATGAAAACCTTTGGGGCCGATCAATTGAAGGTGGAAGACTTGAAGAACCAGATTTTGCTCCGCCAGAAGAAATTTTCCAGTGGACAAAATCTGCTGAAACTAGCGAAGACAAAGCTTCAAACATCACTATTCAATTTAAAGAAGGTGTTCCAGTTTCAGTTAATAACGAAAAATCTTCGCCTGCGCAGTTGGTTTTAAAATTAAATACTTTAGCTGGAAGTCATGGAATTGGCCGAATTGATATTATGGAAGACCGGATGATGGGACTTAAAGTTCGTGAAAATTACGAATGCCCAGCTTCGACCGTTATTTTGAAAGCTCACAAAGCTTTGGAAAACTTAGTGCTAACTCGTGATGAGATCAGATTTAAAGCTATCGTCGACCAAGAGTGGAGCAAGCTAGCTTACGAAGGTCTTTGGTGGGATCCGTTCAAAACAAATTTGGAAGCCTTTATTAACTCAAGCCAGACTCGGGTAACGGGAACTGTGAACTTGAAGCTTTATAAAGGAAGTCTGACTGTAACGGGAAGGACTTCTCCATGGGCCCTTTATTCAGAAGATTTAGCCTCGTTTGATTCGACGACTTTTGATCAAAGAGAAAGTACTGGAAGTGTTAAAAACTTCGGTATGCAGGCTAGAATGTTTGGTAAGCTTTTAGAGAACTACAAGAATAATAAGTAAATCAAATAGTAGGAAAGTAAAGACCGAAACTATTTAAGGAAAAATAAAAAATGAAACTTTGGGGCGGACGCTTTGAGAAAGAAACTGACAAACAAGTCGAAGACTTTTCATCAAGTATTTTAACTGATGCCAAAATGTGGTCTTCAGATATAAAAGCGTCCGTGGCTCACGCGAATATGCTGGGTACACAAGCGATCATTCCAAAAGCTGATGCCGATAAAATTGTTAAAGGCTTACTTGAGATCGCTGAAGAAATTAAGTCTGGCACTTATCAATTTAATCCGGAAGCCGAAGACCTTCATTCGGAAATTGAAAATCGCTTGGCTTTAAAAGTCGGGGACGCGGCCAAGCGGCTTCATACTGGACGCAGCCGAAACGACCAGGTTGCGACCGACACAAGACTTCACTTGCTAAAAGAAGTTAAAGAACTTTCAGAAGATATTTTAAAGCTTAAAAAAGAATTATTATCTCAGGCTGAAAAACACACGGAAACGATTTTGCCTGGCATGACTCACATGCAACATGCGCAGCCGGTTTCATTAGCGCATCACTTGTTAGCTTATTTTTGGATGCTCGACCGTGATAATGAAAGACTACAAGATTCTTTGAAGCGGATTTCATCCATGCCTTTGGGATCTGCGGCACTTGCTGGAACTGGGTTTCCAATTGACCGATCTCAAACGCAAAAAGAATTAGGTTTTGATAAAGTTTCAGAAAATAGTTTAGATGCTGTCTCTGATCGGGATTTCGTTATCGAATTTTTATCAAACGCTTCCATGATCATGATGCACTTATCAAGACTTTCAGAAGAACTCATTATCTGGAGCACTCCAGAATTTGGTTTTGTGGAACTGGGCGATGAAGTGACAACCGGATCTTCGATCATGCCGCAAAAGAAAAATCCAGATGTAGCGGAACTCATTCGCGGCCGAGTTGGCAGAGTTTACGGGGCACTTATGGGAAGTCTCACGATGATGAAGGCTTTGCCATTAGCTTACAACCGCGACATGCAAGAAGATAAAATTCATCTTTTCGAAGGTTTAGAAACCGTCCGGGCATGCGTCAGGCTAATGGATTTGATGCTCCAAAAAACAACTTGGAAGACCGAAAAAATGAGCCAAGCCTTACGCCAAGATTTTTCAAATGCGACAGACTTGGCAGATGATCTAGTCGAAAAAGGCCTTAGCTTCAGAGAAGCCCACGAAGTCATCGGTTTACTAGTTCAGTCATGTTTAAAACAAAAAATTGGCCTTGAAGATCTAAGCCTGGATCAGTTAAAAAAAGCCCACACTTTATTCGATGAGAAAAGTAAGACAAAACTTACGCATATTGCAGTGATGAAGGCCCGAACTTCTGAAGGTGGAACTTCTCCGCAAGCGGTTCAAGCCCAGATCAAAAAAGCAAAACTAAAAATTTAAAGCCCGAATGCAGAAGCGCGAACATAGCTTAATTCGATCGATAATGAATAACTCTATGCAGAACCGCAGCGGTTCTGCATAGAGTTATTGAGACCTAATCACGAACTCTTATACGACTGAAGATTGAATTTTTTGTAGTGCCTCGTTTTTTCGATTTTATCCGAAATGAGTAATTTGGGCTTTAGGATCACGGCAGTAGAGATCATCTCGAAACAATCAAGTCTTCGAGTGAAAATTGCAAATTTCGGAGATATTCAGATTTATGGTCGCCTGCTCAAATCAAATTGAATCTGAACTGGTTCATTGTTTTTCCAAGTGTCGATGTACTTACAGACAGTTAATTTTTGAAAAATCACCACGGGCAGTATCGATACTTTGAACAAAGTTAAATTGCTTCAGATTATTTCTCTCGACCCAAGTTTGGTTAAGACCGAATCTGGCCGGTGAATCGGTTGGGACCATATAATAAGTTACGCCTTGGGCGAAATGCTCTTCCTTGTTTTGCGAAGAGTAAGAGTCTGGAAAGTTTTTTTCAGCTTTAGCTTTTGTATACTGACTGACAATGCATTGAAGGCCCGTTGGATAAATCATTTCCATTAAGTATTGAAACTGGTGTGCAACTTCGTGGCCGAGTAGATTATAATCGCCTTGAACTGCATTAAATACTTCAGATAAATCAGCTACGACCATACTACCGCCGACGCCCCTGACATCATCCCAAAGTCTGTTGTCATGAGGATAATTTTTTCCGCCAATACGCATATTTTTTAAATCACTCAACTGCGGTGAATCACTTAAGAGGTCGTAGGCGTACTTAATGTAGCTGTAAAGTTGGTTTTCTTTTAAAGATTCCATGTAAGGAAGCCAGATACGAGAACCGAAAGTGACTCGTCTTTGAACTTCTGAATTGAGTGAATTCCAATTCACGATGTAGCTAGAAATCGCTTCAGGTACAACTCGCCCAACAAGCTCGCGGGCAATTTTAGCTTCAAGCTGCGCAAAGTCTGGACGACTTGCATATTGAGCAAATCTTTTTTGGACGGCTAAGCCCCAGTTTGCGCGGTTATAGTAGGGGCAAAGCTTATGCGCCTCCCAGTAGATTTGAAAAGCGTCTCTTTGTCGTCCTTGAAGTCCAACAAGACCTGCATAAGTTGTCAGGTAATCTGCTTTTTTATTAAAGTTTGGCGCTAAGGCGTCTAATCTTTTTAGTGCGTCAGGAATCGTGACTAAACCCGTTCTTAAATCACTTTTAATCTGATTAAATTCCGCTCCTTCGCTTTGTTGAACAAGTACGTTTTTGCAAACGCTTCCGTAAATCTCAGAATAATTATACGTGTTACTTTCCAGAGGGAAGCTCATCCAAGGGTTGGCATAGCGATTATAAACATCATAGATTTTTCGGGACCAGGCAAAATTTTGATCAAGACCATGGTAGAGGGTATTGTAAGCTAAGTAGTACCAATGAAGCGGATTTTTAATTTCAGAAGATTTTGTAAATAATAATTTTAAGGAATCGGCATAACGAAAATCCCGCATAGCAATTCTAATCTGCAGGGAAATGAGTAAACCCTTAAAGCTTTCACTAGCAGTTTGAATTTGAACTGCCAAGAATTGATCGATTTGATCACGCTTCACATCACCAGTATCAATTTCGCCAACTCTTTTTAAAAGAGCTTTCCACATTTTCTGTTGTTCAGGTGTTGAATTAGGAATGCGTGCAAGAATTCCATCGACCTTATCTTCGTGATGGCCGAGTAAACTGTAGGAAGCTCGATGAAATAAAGCTTCCATATAGTCAGAAGACTTGTTCCAGGACAAGTCGCTAGCGAAATTAAAAAAATAGTCTGCTTGCGTGTATTGAAATCTTGAAGCTTCGCATAGGCCGGCAAGCATAAATGGTCTCGGGGTTTTGGTTTGGCCCTGGCAAGTTGCTGCTATTCTTGCACATTCGGAGAAGTTTCCAGCAACCTGTAAAGCTAGTATATACGAATCCAATTCGTCATCACCACAAGCCGGTGCTTGTAAATCGAGGGGAGCTAAAGCTTTTTTAAACTGAGAATTCAAAATTAGGGCTAAGTCAGAAACATTTTTTTCGGTATAATTGACGGCGGTATCATCGGGCAGAGGCACTTGGTTAATTTTTTTATGATGTCGATGCGGGATTTTGTTTTCAATCGAGCCAGGAAGTTCTGGAATGTTCAATAAAGGTTCTGGTAACAGAGAAACTTGTCCCCAGCTTAGACAGCCCAAGAAAAAAGAAGCCAATAGAATCTTCATGAAATCCTCCCTCAATAAACCTCGCCAGAACATAAGAAAATTAAAGAAATCATGCAACAAGCATTTAGTTTGGATAAGCTCTAATGAATTAAGCTCAAATCCCAGTCCGTTTTTGTCTCAGACGTCGTTAAGCTTAAGGTCATTTAGACGATCGTTTTTGACTTCACACAACCCAGGGTTTTTAATCTTGAGGACCCCCATTTCGATTCAATCTGCCAAGGAGTATACCTGTGCCTGTATCCGTTATCATTTTCGTAGTCCAATTTTTTATTTTCACGAACTTTGCCAGTGCAGCAGCCCCGGCGAAATGTCCGAATTATAAAATACCTGCACAAGCTTCAAACGATAAAAAGTTAGAGGCTCTGATGAAAAATTCTTGGGCTGACTTTATGAATGATCGCCCCGAGTGGGCATACGATATTGGTTATAATGAGATGGGCGACCGCTGGACTGATATGACCTTATCAGCAATTGAGATAAGAAAGAATAAAACGGATTGTTTAAAAAAAGCCTTTGGTGGAATTAAGCGCGCAGGACTTTCTTCGATCAATAAAGTTAATTACGACATCATGGCTGAAGATATAGAACTCTCGCTTCTTTCTAAAAAACTTCCCGGTCAGTTTTTGGTTCTAAATCAACTTGGTGGAGTTCACTCAAACGTCGTCGATACGCTTCTGAATATGCAGCAGAATAACAAAGTTGAAGTTTTAAGAATTTTAAAACGATTAGAAGCAGTTCCTCAATACGTGGAAGAAAATAAAGTTTTACTTCAAGAAGGATTAAAAGCCGGTGTGACAGCGCCGCAAGTGGTTTTAAGAACGATTCCGGCGCAGTTTGATACAATTTTAAAAAAGGAAGCAAAGGACTCTGTTCTTTATAAGCCGTTTTCAGAACTAAAAAGTTTAAACGAAGCTGATCGTAGCGAAATTCAAGGGAAGGCCTTAAAGGTACTTGCCGAAAAAGTTTTGCCTTCGATGCAGGATTTGAAAGACTTTTTAGTTAACACCTATATTCCTCAAGCAAGGAAAACGACTTCTATCCAGGCGCTTCCATATGGAAAAGAGTGGTATGAACTTCAGATCAGAGAACAAACGACAACTAAAATGACTGCAGATGAAATTCATCAGCTGGGCTTGAGAGAAGTTGCTAGAATCTTAAAAGAAATGGAAGACGTAAAAAATAAAACGGGTTTTAAAAAAGATCTCAAAGCTTTTAATAAATTTCTATTAACTGATCCAAAGTTTTATTATGACAAACCTGAAGACCTTATCCGCGGTTACCGAGAAATCGCAAAGCTTGCCGATGCAGAGCTTCCTAAATTATTTAAAACTTTACCGAGACTCACTTATGGGGTTCGCGAAATCCCTGCGTTTAAAGCTCCAGCTGCACCGACAGCTTATTATATGTCGGGAAGTTTAATCGTAGGTCGTGCTGGATTTTTCGAAGCCAATACTCACGATTTAAAAGTTCGTCCTAAGTGGGGAATGGAAGCGTTAACTTTGCATGAAGCGATGCCAGGTCATCACTTACAAATTGCAATTGCTCAAGAGCTGGGTGAGATGCCAGAATTCAGAAGATACGGTGGCTACACAGCTTTCGGTGAAGGCTGGGGACTTTATGCAGAATCACTTGGAACTGAAATGGGTTTTTACAAAGACCCTTATTCTAGGTACGGCCAATTAACTTATGAAATGTGGAGAGCAGTCAGACTCGTTGTTGATACCGGACTTCATTCGAAAGATTGGAGCCGCGAGCAGGCCCTCAAGTACTTCATGGATCATATGCCGAAATCTCAATTAGAAAGCGAAGTTGAAATTGATCGTTACATAGTATGGCCCGGCCAGGCGCTGGCCTACAAAGTGGGTCAGCTTAAGTTTCTAGAGCTAAGAGCTAAAGCGACAGCGGAACTTCAGGATAAATTTGATATCAGAGAATTCCACGATGAAGTTTTAAGTGGGGGAGCTTTACCACTCACTTTATTAGAAAACCGAATGGCTGAGTGGGTGAAGTTACAGAAAAATAAAGCGAGCAAAAAATTATAGGTAAAATAAACTGTATGGACTTTTTCGACCTTAAAAAAACTACTGAAAATTAATCGACCCGGGAGACGATGACTTAAGCGTGAAGCATTTTTTTGCGTTTTTCTAAGTAGTAATCTAATGAACCTTCGGTAATGACAAGTTTACTTTGATCAAGCTCGAAAACTTTAGTGGTGATCTGGTGTAAGAAGTGACGATCATGGCTTACGATCATGATTGTACCTTCGAATTTTTTAATTGCCTCTAAAAGCATTGCACGAGTTCCAATATCTAAGTGATTGGTAGGTTCATCTAGAACTAAAAAATTAAGGGGCTTGGCTAAAATAGTCGCTAAAACCACACGTGATTTTTCACCACCCGATAATATTTTAATTTTTTTATCAACTTGGTCGCCAGAAAACTTCAAGCAGCCTAACAGATTTCGAACGTAACCAATAGTTGAATTAGGAATGGTCGCAAAAACTTCTTCCATCACAGTGCTTTCAGGATTTAATAATTCCATCGAGTTCTGACTGAAATAACCCATCTGAATACTAGGCCCTAATGAGCAAGATCCTTCTGATGCGCCGGTTTGCCCACATATGATTTTAAGTAAAGTCGATTTTCCTGCACCGTTGACACCGACGACGGCAACGCGGTCTAAGCGTTTGACTAATCCAGATGCGCCCTTGAAAACAAGCTTATCATTGCCGTTTTCCCGCTGATAGGCTTTCCCTAAATTTTCAAACTTAACGACGTCATCGCCACCACGAGGTGGGTTGGACCATTCAAACTGCGCAGATTCTTCTTCTTTTAAAACTTCGATCCGGTCAATTTTTTCAATTTTTTTAACTCGTGATTGAACTTGGGCGGCATGCGAGGCGCGCGCAGCAAAGCGCGCGATAAATTCTTCTTCCTTTGCAAGCATGTCTTCTTGGCGTTTAGCTGCCGCTTCAAGCTGAGTCATACGAATCTTTTTTTCACGCTCGTAATAGTCATAGTTGCCGGTGTAGCTTGTGATCGTTTGATGCGCCACTTCGACGATCTTATTCACGATGCGGTTCATGAACTCGCGATCATGGCTTGTCATCATCAAAGCGCCCTTATAATTTTGTAGCCATTCTTCGAGCCATAAAATGCTTTCAAGATCCAAGTGATTCGTCGGTTCGTCCATTAACAAAACCTGTGGATTTAAAACTAGGATTTTAGCTAGTGCGATTCGCATTTTCCAGCCACCACTGAAGCTTTCAGTATCACGCTGTTGATCTTCAGGGCCGATGCCTAAACCCGTAAGAACTTCAGCTGCGCGAGTTTCGATGTCGTAGCCACCCATGTTTTCGAACTCGCCCTGGATTTGACCGTATCTTTCTAAAACCGAATTCATCTGATCATCAGACATTTCTTCAGTTAATTTCAATTCCAGTTCGGCTAATTCTTTTTTAACTTTGTTAAGTGACGGGATTGCCATCATGACTTCTTCTAAAACTTTTCGTCCACGCATATCTTCGATATCTTGCGAAAAGTATCCAACGGTTGCCTTTTCAGGCTTCGTAACAGTCCCGCCATCATAGCCTTCTTCGCCCATGATAATTTTAAAGATTGTCGATTTACCATTACCGTTTGGACCTACAAGACCAATCTTTTCGCCAGTGTTGATTTGGAAAGAAGCTGTTTTGAACAGAATTTTGGTACCGAATTGTTTAGATATAGAACTTGCGTGAATCATAGGCCTCAAAATATGCCTTAAAACACATCTAAAGTCGAGTCCTCAAAACCTCGAATTTGTTGTTACACTGAACTGCGTGAGTATATTAAAACCGTTCTCATCCGAAAAAGCGAAGTTCCTTCTTGAAGGCGAGGTCCATTTAACGGATTCTCAGCTGAAATTAGAATTTTTCATTATCGATAAATTAAATCTCTTTGGATTGCCTGAAAAATCTGCCGTTTGGACGCCCGCGACTGTCCCGAAGGAAGATGAGCTGTGGAAGCACACTTGTTTTGAGTGTTTCTTAAATCCCAAGGGTATGAGTCTTTATTATGAATTAAATTTTTCACTAAAGCCTGCTTGGAATCTTTATTTATTCGATCGATATCGATATCCCCAGCCTCCAAAAAGAGCAGCTGATTTCGAATTAAAATCTATGAATTGGGATCAATTTGAAAGTAAGCTTAACGTTGAATTGGTTAATCGTACAAAATTTAAAAAGTTCAACGTTGGTTTAACAGCGGTAATGGAAGAACAAGCTGGTCAGAAGCATTACTGTGCTTTGGAACACAAAGGCACTCAGCCTGATTTTCATTTGCTTGAAAGCTTCACGCTGGTTAGGGGATAAAGATGGCTGTCAAATTGGGGCTCGAAGTTTTTTTAGAGAATAAAAAAATGATTACTGAATTGAAAAAAAAACGGGTCGCTTTAGTCTGTCATCCCGCTAGTGTAGATTCAAAACTTGAACATAGTTTTGATATTCTTCATAAAGTTATCGGTCTATCTGCTGCATTTGGTCCCCAACATGGAGTCAAAGGCGAAAAACAAGACAACATGATCGAGAGTGAAGACTTCATTCACCCTCAATATAAAATTCCGATATTTTCGCTTTATGGTCAGGTCCGAAGACCGACTCCGCATATGATGGAATCGTTTGATGTGATGATTTTTGATCTTCAAGACTTGGGCTGCCGAATTTATACTTTCATCACGACTTTACTTTATGTGATGCAAGAATGCGCGAAGTACGACAAGGAACTTATTATCCTGGATCGGCCGAACCCAATCGGTCGAACGATCGAAGGATTTTCGCTACGCGAAGGTTACGAATCTTTCGTAGGTGCCTCAAAATTTCCTATGCGCCATGGCCTTACATCCGGTGAGATGGCTTTGTATTATAAAGAAAAATTTAATCTGCCAGTCGACTTAAGAATTTTCAGCATGAAGTCTTACAAGCCAGATTCAAAACCGAACTACGGTTGGCCGCATGATAGAGCTTGGGTGAATCCATCGCCCAATGCACAAACGCTCAATATGGCCAGGGCTTACCCAGGCACAGTGCTTATAGAAGGAACAACGCTCAGTGAGGGGCGCGGTACAACAAGGGCGCTCGAGCAGATTGGCGCGAGTGATGTTAATTTTGCCGAAGTGCTAAACTTGATGAAGAAAAGTGCTCCTGAATGGCTTAAGGGCGTAGTCTTAAGGGAATGTTTTTTCGAGCCAACATTTCACAAACACGAAAAAAAACTTTGTCATGGATTTCAATTTCATACTGATTTGCCCGAATATGATCACGCGAAGTTCAAACCATTTCGAATTATTGCATTGATGCTTAAGTGTATCAGAGAACTTTATCCGAAATATCCAATTTATCGGGATTTTGCATACGAATATACCGTAGGCAAATTAGCTTTTGATGTTATCAATGGTGGGCCAGAACTTCGCGAATGGATTGAAAACCCCCGAGCGACTCCTAAAGACTTAGATAAAGCTATGCTTAAAGATGAAAAAGAATGGCTTCAATCACGGAAAAAATACTTACTTTATTAATTTATTCCCCACTATAAAGTTTGCTCAAGAATAAGTAACTCTTATAGCAAAGTGCTCATTTCGGGCGGCTGTCTAAATTTCGAACATTGACAACTTACGGTAAGCATTTAAAGGGGCAATCTGCTTGAACTGAAGCGGTGTTGAGTTTGCATTTCTAGACAGCTTATCTAGGAGTCGTTATGAAAAGATCGTCAGGAGTTTTAAGTTCGATGTTGCTTTTTTCTATACTCAGTTTGGCGACGACTGACGAAGACACAAGATTGGAAGTCCAGTGGGCTCCAACAGAGATGTCAGCCATATTTCTAGATAATTTAATGACGGAAAAGTATTGCGGATTTGATGCTTCTCGTTTCAAAAGCTGTGTAGCTGCAGCAGATAAATTTTCCTTTTACACTAGTGAATCTTATGAAATCCAACTTCGCAAAAATGAATTCGTAATCGAACAGCGTTCTAAAGAACTAGCTGATTTTCGTAAGCAGCAGGCCAAAAAGCGAGCAAAGTTAGATAATATTGAAAAAGAATTTAGCACTGTTACCGTGTCATCTCTTGTCAAAATTTACTCGAAATTGAGGCAAGAAAATAAAAATCCTAAACCCCATCATGTTGCTTTGCCTTTAAATGAATTCTACGCAATTTATCATGATCCTCATCACCTGATCCAACCGACGGTTAAATATGATGGACTAAATCATATCCCTCAAAAGCCTTATATTGGAATCGTAACCACAAGAGTTAGCGACAGAGTAGGTGTAGATCGAGTTTATATGAATACGTCAGCTGAGCTTGCAGGAATTAAATCCGGAGATTTAATCTTGAAAGTAAATGGAAAAGATTTGAGACTCAAGCTATCTGAAAAAACAGCAGATTTGCTTAATTTTAAGAATGAAGAAAAAGTTAATTTAACCTTAAGTCGCGATGGCAGAATCTTTACAGCAGTTGTGATTTTTGGATACAAGAAGCTTTCGCCTATCGTGGATAGAGTCATTGACTACAATGGAAAGCGATTTTCATACCTTTACATGAGAACTGTCCCATCAGAATTGGGTTCAAAAGATACCTGTGATGTGTTCTCTGGAATTTTTCAAAAGTTCGAACAAAGTACAGACGGATTAGTTCTTGATCTGCGAGGTAACCTTGGAGGGCCCGGAGAAACCGCAGCTTGTTTGGCAGGGTTATTTGTCGGAGAAAATAAGCCTATCTATATCGACGAAGATACAACTAATTCTGTCCGCCAGATCAAATTAGCAAGTCACCCAAAAGTTTTTCATAAAAAATTGGTAGTTTTGATTGATGCAAGAACTGCAAGTTCAGGCGAAATTTTAGCTAATGCCATTCAGTTTTATGGTAGAGGCCTTCTTTTGGGCGATCGAACTTTCGGGAAATCCATAGGTCAAATCGCTGAGCCGTACGACAAAGACAGGGTTGAGCTCTTTTCAACTATTTCAAAGGCCTATTTGCCAGATGGTCACTCGCATCAGTCGCGCGGAGTTATACCAGACTTTTATGTTTTCAAAAAAGGTCTAAAACCTGATGTTTCAGAGATACAAGTGCTTCGAGAAGCGGATGAAGCACTGTACCCACTGCGATTACCAAAGGTCGTACCAGTTTTAAGTAAATCCAAACCTGCTGAATTTCCTAAAACATGTGTGATTGAAAACGAGGTCCGAAGGAAATTGTCTGGGCTTCCTGATCACAACTGGACAAAAGATTTCCAGCTCCAATTTGCACTCAAAACATTGGAATGCATAACTAATAAGTAAGCCCCATGTAATAAAAGAGTGAATACAAAAAGCAAAAGGTTAGAATAAAACCAGCAATTGCAGACCAAATTTCAGACCACAAAGAAAACAATGAATTTTTAATGCGAGTATTGGGATTCGAAAATTCACCCTTGCTTAAGCTAGGGTGAATTTTGGGCTGATTCCAGTCAGAGTTGGAGTTAAATCGAATGTTAAACAAGTGCCACCAAAGTTATGAAAAAGAGTTGAACGTAAAAGCGAAATCTTGCGGATCTAAGTCGTTGAATCTGTCTTGCCATTGGCTGTTTCCCCTTTGTTGATGGCCCTTACAAGCCACTTATGATGCCCTCCAGGCCCATATGTAAATTATATGTAAATGAGGTCGGAATGGTAGTCCAGAAATTAAGAATTTAAATAAGATTTAAAGACAAATTCCATGTCGATTTCGACATGGATCTGTAAGTCTAGGAAAGCCTTGTGTTTTATTTAAAGATCAGTTGAAATTAAGGTCTATGAAGCAGCGCCCATGGCCCATTATCATCCTTGCCTTTTTTCACGCAATTGCACCTTTAGGAAACATTCTCGTGAATGCTTGGTTGGCAAAAGTCAATTTAAGCTACTACCTGACAGTTTTAATGGCTCCAGCAAACCGAATGACACTTCTGATCTTCACAGTTGTTCCGATATTAGGCGCAGTGCTTATCTATATATGTAAGAAATGGAGCTACCTTGCCTATATCGTCCTGATGACGATTCCATTTAGTTACAGCATGATTTCTTACTTTAAGAACGCAACTCTCCTGATGGGAATTGCGTTAGTGTTTTTTTACATTATTAACATGCTCGTGATTGGTTATTTTCTTTCTCCAGCTGTTCGTAAAATTTATTTCGATCCACGTATGCGATGGTGGGAAACGAAGCCTCGTTACAAAGCAGACTTCCAAAGCCAAGTCGAATTCAAAGGCGAGCAACATTGGGTCGAAATCAAAAATATTTCTGAAGGCGGAGCATTCATAGAAACTGCTTCGGATTTTCCCGAAGGAACCCTCTTAAAAATATTTTTTAAAGACACTCACGGAGTGCTCCAGTTAGACGGACAAATTGTCTACCGACGACAGCAAGTTCCAATGGGATATGGATTTAAATTTGATAAAGCATCCGCTAAGCAACCTCGACTAAAAGAATTAATTCGTAGGCTTGAAAATGAAGGTTCCCTTGTACAAGGTAGACTTCCTGGGCCCGAAGATACTTTCCTAGGTTGGCTAAAGTCCCTTTTTCCTTCCCGAAAATAGCCAAATCAGCTATACCTTCCTCATGCGCAATGAACAATTTTCTTCGGCACTCTATGTTTTGATGATCTTGGCTTATCACCAAGATCGTAAAATGAATTCGAAGGAAATTGCTTTAGGTTTAAAAACAAATCCAGTTGTGGTGAGACGTTTGATGGCGCTGCTCTCAGAAGCAGGTCTTATCAATTCCCGCAAAGGTCGCGACGGCGGCGTTTGGTTAGCCAAGAGCCCGATGAAAGTTTCTCTGGCTGATATTTATAAAGCTGTTGAACTTCCAGATATGATCTCTGAATTTCAAAAACCCGCTTTAAAAAAGTGCGCCGTTAGTTGTTCGATGAAAAAGATTGTCTCGCAAGTTTCTGTTTCTTTGGAATCTGATATTCGAAAAAGTTTAACTAAGACGAAGTTATCCGATCTTTTAGGTAAAGTAGACTAATCATGTCGGTACTTGCAAGTGCAGAACTTAAAGAATGGATTTATAACAAAATTCCTGCAGTCAAAAATTTCGAATTTGATATTCAAAATCTTAAGTCCGGGTATGCAAATTTAAAAGTTCCACTAGGTCCACACATCAATCACAAGGGAACCGCCTTCGGTGGAAGTCTTTATAACTCCGCAGTTTTAGCCTGTTATCTTCTGGTTTATTCAGAACTCACATCGCAGGGACAATCTTCAGACTCGTTCGTAATTTCCGATGGAACAATGAAATATATTAAGCCCGTTACAGCTGATTTCGATGTAAAAGTCGGTTGGTCACAAGTTCAGCTAGATTCTGTCGTCAAAGCACTTCAAACAAAGAAAAAAGCTCGCTGGACTTTGTTTGCCGAGATCGAATGTAACGGGGAAAAATGCGCCGAATTCCAAGGCCGATTCGTTCTTCAAGAGACCTGATCTTAATTTTTTAAAACTACGAAGCACAAAATGAAACTTTATAAACTTCCGATTAAAAAAATAAATCCCTCCGTAAATTTTGAATCGCGTGATCGATTAAATAAAATGAGCTTCCGGTATTATCCCTGTCAATCAACGCACACGATTGTTCTATTCCATGGTCTGGTTTCAAGCTCTATTTATCTAACAAGCCTGGCCCACCGAATTGCTGAAAGAAACATTGCACAAGTTGTTGTGCCCGACTGGCGGGGACACGGCGAAGATCGCAGGGAACTTTTCTGGGCGAAACCCTATAGCGCAATCCAAGATTTCGAAGAGTTGATGATTCAATTCAGATCTCGGACCGCAGTTGAAAAAATTTCGCTGTTAGGCCATTCGTTTGGCGCAAGATGGATGCTAAAGTTACTCGAAACTGAAACTTTAAAAGCGGAGAATGTCTTTCTTGTGGCGCCTTGTCTTTTCGATCAGCAGATCAAGTCCGACTGGCTTCAATCAAATAGCAGTCGTTACAAAGTGAACTGGCCTGGTGGAGTTCAAACGGGACAAGAAAGATTCGAATATCCGCTGCCATTTTTAGATTATTTTAAAATGGAAGATGAAAAATTTAGTCTTGTGATGAACAGAAATTCTGTTCACACCGTTGTGGCAGGGCAGGATGAAATCTTGAGCCGACTTCAAGTAGTTGTTAAAATCAATATGACGATCGAAACAGCTACTCACATGGGAATTGTGATTGAGCCTTCAAATATCGACATCATCTGCGATGCGATCGAAAAAAACAAACTAGCTTAATCATTAATCTGATTTAAACCGGGTCCAAGCATCTTCAAACAAGATATTTTTTTCTTTTAAATCTTGAATCGGCTCAAGCTTTGCTAAGATAAGTTTTTCAGGAAAGAGTGCCTTGTTTTCCTGAAGTTCTTTTGGCAAAAGCTCGCGAACACCTTTTACAACCGGGCCTGCTCGGGTCATGAGGACACTGCTGACCCCGGCTTCACTTGTCATAAGGAAATTAATAAATTTATGTGCAGCCTGCTTATGAGGAGCATTTTTAATGATCACCAGATTATCAATTGCGCGGGTGCCGCCTTCTTGAGGAATAATATATTGAATTTTTGGATCGGCTTTCTGCGCCAGCAAGGCATCGGTTGAATACACAAGGCCTGCTTTAATTTCTTTATTTTTTAAAAGATCGACCGCATTTGCCGTAAAAATTTTAACTTGGTGCTTAACTTTCTTTAAATACTGAAAAGCTTCTAAAATTTCTTTAGCATTAGTCGAGTTTACACTTTTATTTTGAAACTTGAGTACTGCGCCTGCTAGCTCGCGCATGTCATCTAATGCTGAGATCTGACCTTTCAACTGTGGATTTTCAAAAAGATCTTTCCAAGACAACATCGGTCCTTTGTAAAGTTCTGTGTTGATCGCGATCCCGGCTGTGGTCCAACCATAAGGAACTGAAACAGAATTTTGAGGATCATAATCTTGCGCTAAGAATGCCGGATCTAGATTCTTGAAATTTGGAAGCTCATCCTTGTTGAGGGTTTCGAGTAACTCTAATTGGCGCATCACTCCAACCATATAATCCGAAGGAACGGCTACATCGAAATTAGATCCTCCGGTTTGAACTTTGGCTAAGAGTTCTTCGTTGGAAGAGTAGTGAGTGACCTTAATTTTGATACCTGTGGTCTCGGTAAATTTTTTTTGAACGTCGGGAGACAGGTAGTTTCCCCATATTGCGAGATTTATGACATCTTCGTTTTTCTTTTCGCAAGCTAAAATCGAAGTGAGAGTTAAACAAACGAGCACAAGCTTAAGGGAAAAAAACTTCTGAATCTTCATTAAGTATTACCTCGACAAGTGGGGGGTCTTTTTTTAAGGTTGGAGTATGCTTGAAGCTATCAAAATTTGCAAAAGCTTCCCCGGATCTCCCAACGTGTTGGATCAGATTTCCTTAATCGTTCAGCCGGGTGAATTCTTAACCTTGCTGGGACCTAGCGGTTGCGGGAAAACGACATTCTTGCGCACAGTATCGGGTTTGGAAAAACCGGACTCAGGCGAACTTTTGCTAAACGGGCAATCCATACTCTCAAATTCCGCTCAAAGTAGGCCGTTCCATATGGTCTTTCAAAAATATGCGTTATTTCCCCATATGAACGTTTCTGAAAACATAGAATTTTCCCTTAAAAACAAAAAAGTAGATGCGGCAAAAATAAAAGCGCGCGTGACAGAACTTCTAGAGCTGATGCAATTGCCGGATTTTGGGTCACGGATGCCGCAGTCCCTTTCGGGCGGGCAAGCTCAAAGAATTGCGCTGGCAAGGGCTTTGGCAGATCAGCCGCAAATGCTTTTACTTGATGAGCCTTTTAGCGCACTCGATGAAAAATTAAAAGTTCAGTTGCGGACAGAACTTAAATCTTTACAAAAAAAATTACGACTGACATTTTTATTTGTGACCCACGATCAGCAAGAAGCCTTACAGATGTCAGATCGAATTGCAATTTTTAATAGGGGAAAGATCGAACAGATCGGAACACCTGAAGATTTGTTCTTTCGCCCTCAGACCGCTTTTGTTGCGGAATTTTTAGGACAAAAAAATAAAATTACTTCAAATGCAGGAACACTCGCATATTTAAACCCAGAAAAGTTACTTTTAACCTCTGATGGCGAAGTCAACGGGCAGGGGAATGTTGAACTCGTCAGCATCGCTGGTCCTTATTATGAGATTCGAATCCAAGATCATGCCGGACATAGCTGGATTGCGTATGCAGAAAATAGAATCGGATCGCGAATCAAAGCCGGCCAAAATATTCAATTTAGCTACAACAAAACTGATTTGATTTTAGTTTCAGGATCTTCACGGTGAATGACCGCGTAGTGAAACTTTCTGTTTTAGCTCCGATCTGGCTTTTCTTCTTTTTTATTCTGCCTTTGTTCTACGTTCTGATTTTATCATTCTTGTCAAAAGGGACTTACGGCGGAATTGAATGGTCTTTAAGCTTTCGAGCTTTTGAAAAAACATTGAATCTTCAGTATGCCGAAATTCTTTTAAGAACTGCCTTCATGGCTTTTGTGACTGCTTCATTCTGTACGATTTTGGGGGCTTTGTGCGCCTGGTACATAGTGAGTACGAGGCCGAAGTTTCAAAATTACATTCTTCTTTTTTTTATTCTCCCTTTTTTACTGAATTCACTTATTAGACTTTATGCTTTGCAAAATTTTGTCGGTGTTTCAGGCCCATTGCAGGGTTTCATTCGTTTTTTTCAGGAAGGCTATAGTTCATTGATGTGGACGCATAATACTTTGATTATGTATGTCGGGCTCATCTTAACTTATCTGCCATTTGCAATTCTCCCGCTTACTGCAGCTTTTGAAAAATGGGAGCCTCAGTATTTAGAAGCTGCTCAGGATCTAGGTGCTGGATTTATGCAAAGTTTTTTTCAAGTGGTTCTTCCACTTTTGCGCCCAAGCCTGGCTACCGCATTTATCATCGTTTTCATTCCATGTTTAGGCGAATACCTCGTCCCTGAAATCCTAGGTGGCTCGCAAAAACTATACTGGGGCCAATTAATAGCAGAGGCTTACTTTAAGTGGCGAGATTGGCCCGTCGGTTCAGTCTTTGGCTTAGTTCTCATTTTCATCATTTTGATTCTTTTCTCGATTCAATTAAAGAAACAGGTCAGGATATGAAAAACGCAATTCGGATTAGAAACTTACTAGTGTATTTAATTTTTATTCTATTTTACTGCCCACTTATCTTTATGATTTCTAAAGCATTTTATGCGGAAGACCGGCTCTCGCTCATCTGGTTTCAAGAGCTATTTAATGACCCAACTTTTTGGGAAGCTTTGAAAAATAGCCTTTTGATTGCTTCGGTTTCGAGTATTTTTTCGGTTTCCCTAGCTTTGTGTGCGGTGTTAAGAAGAAGATCGTCT
Source organism: Pseudobdellovibrionaceae bacterium (assembly GCA_043730825.1). Lineage (GTDB taxonomy): Bacteria > Bdellovibrionota > Bdellovibrionia > Bdellovibrionales > Bdellovibrionaceae. Next base: position 15,343 of record JAYTJV010000045.1, on the reverse strand, counting down.
TTGTTTTTTAATCAATTAATGCTGATGTCTTTGTCTTTTCCCGAAATTGTACTTGCACTCTCATCTTTATCACTCTTTGTTTTAATGAAATGGCCGTTAGGCTATACGACGATGATTATTGCCCATACGACTTTAACTCTTTCTTTTGCGTACTTCATTTTGGATCTGCAAATGAAGAAGCTTGATATCTCGTTTATCGAAGCTGCTCAAGATTTGGGGGCGACTCCCAAAGTTATTCGAAACCGAATTCAGCTACCTTGGCTAAAGAATTCCATCTTAAGCAGTTTCTTTCTTTGTTTTATTTTAAGCTTCGATGATTTTTTACTGAGCTTTTTCGTCAGTGGTGTCGGACAAGATACTTTGCCGATTAAACTTTTTTCTATGCTTAAGATTGGAATTTCTCCAAAAGTAAATGCGCTGAGTTTTTTAATTTTAAGTATTTCACTTTTAGCCTTCATTGTATTCTTCCCATTTCTTAAGAATCTTAGAAAGAAGTCGTATGGATAAAGCTCAAAAACAAAAGTGGTCATGGATCTTTTATGATTTCGCAAACTCGGCTTTCACAACATCTGTTGTGGCTGGATTCTTCCCAGTTTTCTTCAGAAAGTATTGGAGTGCAGGGGTTGACTCGCATATTACGACATCGCGCTTAGGTGTTGCACTGGGTGTGGCGGGTGTTGTGATGGCGATATTGTCTCCGATCTGGGGGCGTAAAAGTGATTTAGCTTCTTCTAGGAAAAAATGGCTGGTCAGTTTTGCTTTTGCAGGGATGTTGTCGACTGGTGCACTTTACTTTGTGCCGGAAGGACGCTGGGATATTGCTCTCTGCATTTATTTGTTTTGTTATATCGCGTTCGAGGCTGGAATCGTTTTTTATGACTCGTTGTTATTAGAGGTTGCACCAAAAGCCAAATACGAAAAGGTTTCTTCGCAAGGTTATGCCTTTGGGTACTTAGGGGGTGGACTTCTATTTTTAATAAATGTGCTGATGACTTTATATCCTGAAAGTTTCGGCCTTGAATCAAAACTTCAGGCAGTTCAAATTTCATTTATTACAGTTGCTATCTGGTGGTTTATTTTTACGTTACCAATGGTTTTTTTTCTAAAAGAAAAGCCTCATCCGCAAGCACTGGAGCTCCAGAATGAATCAATTTGGTCAGCTTTTCCCCAATTACTTCAATCGTTCAAAAAGCTGTTTAAGCAAAAGCAAATTTTCTATTTCCTTGTAGCATATTGGTTTTACATCGATGGAGTTCACACGGTTTATACGATGGCAGTTGATTTTGGTCTCAGCATCGGCCTAGAAGATGCCGATTTAATGAAAGCCCTTCTGGTAACTCAGTTCGTTGGATTTCCAAGTGCCTTGTTATTCGGGAAGCTCAGTGAAAAAATGAATGTGAAATGGTTGCTGATGCTTTGTTTAGCTGTGTATTCCGTTGTTCTTTTTTCATCAATGCTGATGAAAGACGGTACAGACTTTATGATCTTAGCGGTATTCGTGGGCTTGGTTCAGGGTGGCTTGCAGGCACTAAGTCGAAGCTTTTACGCGCACCTTATTCCAGAAAGTCAAAAGGCTGAATACTTTGGATTTTATAATATTATCGGAAAATCAGCGTCTTTCGTGGGCCCATTCTTGGTTGCGACTGTGACTTATTTTACCGGTAGCCACCGGCTAAGCCTTGCCTCAATTACAATCCTATTTGTAATTGGCGCGGTGTTCCTGCTGAAAACGGATATGCGAAGGGCCGCTTAAGTACTACCTAAATTTTAAAAAAGGTCGTATGTTCATTTTGTCAATCCAGCGAACAAACAAGGATCCCCAATGGCTTATAACCCTCATGATCATTTTGCTAGAAAAGCAAAAAAAGACAACTTCGCCGCGCGAAGTATCTATAAGCTTGAAGAGATCGATAAGCGCTATAAACTCTTTAAATCAAATGACAGAGTTCTCGATTTGGGGGCAAGTCCCGGTTCATGGAGTCAGTACGTCAGTCAAAAAGTCGGCGCGAAAGGTCAAGTTTTAGGTGTTGATCTAAAGCCAGTGGATGTCAAATTAGCGAATGCAGCGTTTATCCAAGCAGACCTACGAGATCTAAATTTGAAAGACGTTTTCGAAGAATATGGTTTTCCTCCGCCATTTGATTCAGTTATTTCCGATATGGCTCCATCAACCACGGGAATTCGATTAACCGATCAGGTCAGAAGTATGGAACTATGTGAATTGGCTTTGCAGATTGCGGTTCAGTTTGTAAAACCAAAAGGCCATTTTGTTTGTAAGCTCTTTCATTCTGAAGAATTTCAAAATTTGAAAAAACAAATTCTTCAGCACTTCGATAAATTCGAGGCTGTGAAGCCCGAAGCAACTCGCACGATCAGTAAAGAAATTTTTCTAGTCGGAATTCGAAAGAAATGAAAATCCTTTTTCAAGACGAAAACCTGGTGGCAGTTCACAAGCCCGCTGGTTGGCTTAGTGTTCCGTCTTCAAAGGGCAAAGAAGATTTAAGATCCGTTGTGGGAATCGAACTTCAAACATTACTTAAAACGACACTTTTTCCGCTCCATCGACTCGATTTTGAGGTTGAAGGAGTTTTAGCTTTTGCGAAAAACCCACTGACCCAAAAAAATATTCTGGAGTACTGGGAAGTTGGCAAAGTTCAAAAAAAGTATCACGCGCTGACCTCGCTAGAAAACTTTTCCCATTGGCCAGAAAATGTCGAGGGCCGCGTATCCGATAGTCTGAATCGAAATCCGTGGACATCCTTACTTGTAGCTGGAAAACGCAGGGCCTTTGTTGCGAAACATGGCTCGAAAGCAATTACCAAGTGGAAAATCGTAGATCAAACAAACGAAATGATTCATTGGGAACTAGAACCTGTTACAGGAAGGCGCCATCAATTGCGTGTTGAACTTTCTAGACGGGGTTTTCCAATCTGGGGTGATAAATTATATGGAAGTAAATTGACGGGTCCTGACAACGAGATTGCGCTCAAGGCAATCAGTCTTAAAATTGAAGGCTATAATTTAATTGAAACTCAATGGAACTGGGATTCATGGAACAAAAAATAAAATCGATTGCAGTATTTTGTGGCGCAAGAAACGGAAACTCTTCTCACTACCGTAAGATGGCCTCAGATCTTGGGAAGTGTTTAGCTGAAAAAGATGTGAAACTCGTTTACGGTGGGGGATGCGTCGGGCTTATGGGAGATCTCGCAAAAGGTTCACTTGATCATGGTGGTTACGTTGTGGGGGTTATTCCGGATTCGCTTATGACGTTAGAAGTGGGCTTAAAAGAATGCCAAGAACTTCACATAGTCAAAAGCATGCATGAACGTAAAGCTCTCATGGCGGACCGGGCAGATGCATTTATGGCGATACCGGGAGGCTTTGGAACGCTCGATGAAATTTTTGAAATCATCACTTGGCGGCAATTGCAGTTTCACAAAAAACCAATTGTCTTTCTGAATCATAATCATTATTTCGACGCCCTTTTCGAATTCTGTGCCAAAATGAAGGATGAAGGTTTTATCTCTGAGCAAGACTGGAAAGCGATTGAAATTTATAATGACCTAAATGAATGGACGGAAAAATGGGCAAATTTGAATCGTCTATGAACACTCAAATAAAGCTGTTCTATTCAGCTTTTACTCTGATCTTTGGGTTACTGCATTTTTGGGTTGTGAATGTTTTAACTGACAACTTTTCACTTCACCCGGTTTACAATTTTTTAGTCACATTCGTTTATACTTGCGGAGTTTTTTTAATTCCTATTGGTTACCGCGTTTCCCATCAAGTCCCAAAGTCGAAGTGGTATTTCTTAGCTTGGATTGGCTACATTTGGATGGGTTTGTTATTCATCTCCCTTTGGATTTCGACAGTTTATTCAGTGGTTAAGTTGATTTGGTCAGAAATACCATTATCTGAATATGGTTTATTAGTTTTGATTGCTTTCGTTTGTGTTTGGTCACTTTATAAGGGATTAAAAGATCCTGTTGTACGTCTCCAAAAGGTCAATGCAGGCACCCATGTTGGAAATTTACGAATTGTTCACATCACAGATCTTCATGTAGGTCTTTTAGGTCATAATAAAGCTTGGTTAGAAAGAATCGTTGATAAGATTAACGTTCTTGACGCTGACTTAGTCGTTTTAACAGGGGACCTAGTTGAAGGAAAATGGACAAATGTATTCCCGATGATTCAGCCGTTGACGACGGTCAAAGCCAAAATGGGAAAGATTTTTGTCTCGGGGAATCACGAATTTATCTATGGCGGGATGTTATGGGAACATGCCATGAAAGATATGGGTTGGACCATTCTTCATAATGAAAATAAAATTTTTGATTTCGAAGGTAAGAAGATACTCCTAGCTGGCGTTCCGGATCGGATGGTAAATCGTTTTGAAGCCAGTCTTCAATCGCAGCCAGATGTGGCACTTCGAACAAATGAACAGGTTGATTGTAAAATCTTGCTAGCCCATGAACCGGCAAGTGTTTGGGATCTCAAAACTGAAATACCGGATCTCATACTTTCTGGGCACACTCATGGCGGTCAAATATTTCCATTTCATGGTTTAGTCAGAATGGTTCAGCCTTTGGTCGTAGGGTGGAAAACAATTAAAGGGGTTCAAGTGTATGCACATCCCGGAACTGGCCTTTGGGGACCACCTATGCGTTTAGGAAGCGAAAGCCAAATTGTGCTGCTTGAATTATCAAGTTCTAGCAGTTCATAATAAAGCATGCTGACAAATTTAAAATTAAAAGCTTCTACATACTACGAAAGAAATGAACAGAAAGTCGATTTAGGATTTTTCCTAGGTGGATTTGTTCTTGATATTTTCACGCTTTCTCAAATTGACGATCCGCTGGCGATTCTACAACAGGTGGTTTACCTTTTGATTATAGGCGCCTTATTGTACTATGACTTTTTAGCTCAATTTGAAAAGTTCACTCCAAAAAGATTTTTAACTTTTTGGGCCTATCGAAAACCCATTGTTCATTTCTTTTTAGGCAGTTTACTGAGCATCTATTCGCTATTCTTTTTAAAAAGCTCGTCTATGTTTACCTCAATCGTCTTTGTCCTTGTCTTACTTGCGCTGATGATTGCAAATGAAATGAAATCAGTTCAGAAAAGTGCCGTGAATATAAAAGTCGGTCTCTATGTGATTTGTTTATTTTCATTTTATTCTTTGCTTATTCCAGTGCTAGTTGGATTTGTTGGCTGGCTTCCATTTATTGCTTCAATTGGTCTGACTCTTTTAACTTTTGGACTTGTATTTAGAAAGCTCGAAAGGGCAGTAGGCGATCCAAAAGTTGTTAGAAAATTTATTGTTGCACCAGCTATGGGCGTACTTGGGCTGTTTGTACTTTTCTATTTTTTAGGTTGGATCCCCCCAGTTCCGATTTCGGTGACGGGGATGGGCGTTTATCATAAGTTGGAAGTCCAACAGGGAAACTATCTTCTTCAATACGACAGACCCTCTTACAAATTTTGGCAGTCCGGAGCCCAAAGCTTCAAAGCCGAGCCAGGTGATTCAGTCGTATTTTTTGTTCAAATATTTTCGCCGAGTCGGTTTGATGATCAAGTTATTCTTAACTGGAATACTTACGATCAGAAGCAAGGTTGGATTAGCAGCGACAAAATTCCGATCCGTATTCAGGGCGGCCGTGCAAAAGGCTTTAGAGGCTACACCGTTAAGAAAAATTTCACAGCCGGGGATTGGCGCGTGAAGGTGGAAACAACTGATGGACGGGAAATTGGACGCCTCTATTTCGAAGTTGAAAAAGTTGAAACCAATAATCCTGACCGCAGATGGAAAACCGATATTTACTAAAAGAAAAAGGAGGCCCCTCAAGAGCCTCCTTTTGATTGAAAGAGCTGAAGCTTTTTATAATACCTGTACAGACTTATATCACTTGTGAAAAGTGAAAGCTTCGAAGGTATGAGCTTCAGACCCTTAAGGATTTGTGAGATTTGCTGGTTCTTTACGGTTGGAAGAATTAGTCAGCACGCCATCACAGAAAACTTTTATACTTGGATCTATCGTTTTTAATATTTCAAAATATTCCTTCATTTGCGCTAAATCGTAAGGAAGTTTGCCTTCTTGAAAAACACTTTGCCATTCTTTACCACTCAAAACTTTGATTCTGAAAATCATATCTTCTAAGTAATTGTCCCCTCCATAAGGTGAAGATATCCAATTTTGCTTTTCCAGCCACTCAGTCGCACTTTTGAGTAAAAAAAGATCGAGCAATTGCCCTTGGTTTTCATCGCTTTGAATTAACAATTTATCTTCCATGATTTTGATCCCCTCTTGCGAAACTATTTTCAAAATTCATTTCACATTGATTTAATATTTGTTTCGCACTTACAGCAGCAATTACATCTTTCGCATAAGCTGTAATTGCTAGCAAAAATATAAATAAAAACATTCTTATTTTATTCATAAACATCCCTTTATTTCCTAGGCGAAGATTTCTTTGATGTTAGTTTTGAGGTCACCCATAGAAAAAGGCTTTTTCAAAAAGTTTAGATTAGTTTGGGCTTCCGCGCCAATCGCTTCAAAGACTTCATTCTGTGGGAGTGAAGACATAATCATCACAGGAACTTCAGGATATGTTCGGCAAAATACTTTCCAAAGATCGAGCCCAGTCCCTCGGCCGTTCAGCATGATATCTGCTATAACAAGCTCGTAAGGACTTTGCCCGATTTGATCTATTCCCTTGATCATTTTCTCGAGGGCCTGTTCTAAACTTGTAGCCCAATCAATATCAGAATCGGCGTTAATATCGTAAACAGCTCGACCTACAATTGCAGCGAGGAAAAGATCATCTTCTACGATCAGTACCTTTTTTGCTATTTTGCGATTTGCTTTTTCTGCATTAAAAAATGACGACAAATTTTCCATTATGACCCCTTCCGTGGGAATAAATTTTGGAATTCATGTTCTTCGTTGCTCTTGCAAATCTATGTTGCAATCCAAATACCATCTTAAGTATTCTTAAAATCCTTCTAAGAATACGACAGGTGGCATAATTCCCTCGTCTAGGAACCAAAAATTCTAGGTCTTTGACATAATATTGGATTTTCTTTGACTGACTAATTGTGAAATCAGTGACACGAGCCTTTGCTTATTAAGCGGCTTCGACACATGCTCATTGAATCCAGCCTGTAGGCAGTGGTCTCTTTCTGTTTTGAGCGCATGTGCAGTCAATGCCACGACTGGAGTCGAGGTATCATGGCTTCTAATTTTCGCTATAGCGCCGTAACCATCAAGCACTGGCATCTGGATATCCATTAATATCAAATCAAATTTTTCTTTATGGGTCATTTCGACCGCCTCTGCACCATTTTGTGCATAGTCGATGAGGGGCTCATAGGGTTTTAGATATCGACCGATCAACATTCTATTTTCTTCGGCATCATCAACAACTAAGATGTGAGAACCTTTTAGATCCTTTAAGTTTGCATTCATCTCTGGTCTTGTAGACGGAATTATCAGATTATCTTTTGCTTGAACAACTTCAATGGGAATGTGAAATGCGAAAGTGCTACCCAAATTCGGTTCACTTTTGACGAGCTCTAAATCGCCACCCATAATTCGCGCAAGTTTTCGCGACAAATGAAGCCCTAAGCCCGTTCCACCAAATTTTCTAGTTGTTGAGGAATCAACTTGGCTAAATGGTTTAAAAATTTTTCCGCACGATGATTCATCCATCCCAGTGCCGGTGTCTATGATCTCGAACGTCAGGCAGATTTTATCTTTAAGTGGATAGCCATGTATTTGAAGTTCAATTTTTCCAGTCATTGTAAATTTAATCGCATTCGCAATTATGTTTGTTAAAATCTGGCGCATTCTGGTTGGGTCGGCTTTTACAAATAGCGGCAAGTCCAAAGCTTTCACAGTTTTGAACTCAAGCCCTTTTTCTTTGCACTTAAGTTCGAAGAGTTCATTAATCTCGACAATAAATTCTTCTAATGAAAACCGAATGAGTTCTATTTCATACTTATTTGCTTCGACCTTTGAAACATCTAAAATATCATCTACTAAGTGAAGAAGTTGATTTCCATTTTTAAGAATTCTATCAAGGAGCCCAATTCTTTCGTCTTCAGGGATACTATCATTTCGAAGAACATCAGCAAATCCTAAGATAATTCCAAGAGGTGTTCTTATTTCATGACTTACATTCGCCAAAAATTGAGTCTTAGTCACACTGGCCGTATCTGCCGCAGTTTTGGCACCCTGAAGATCATCAATTAGAACTTTATGTTCATTAATGTCTATGCATGACCCTGTAAAGCCTGCGAATTGCCCATCGTAATTATAATGAGGCATCCCCCTAGACATAACCCAGCGATAGTTCCCCCGGCGGTTTCGTAGTCTATATTCAATTTCGAAAGCTTTTTGGACTTTGATTTCATTTAAAATTTCGCTAATACATTGATCTCGGTCATCTGGATGGATGCTTTCGCTCCAACCCATTCCGAGTTCCTGTTCCAAAGTTCTTCCAGTAAAATCTAGCCAACTTTGATTTACGTAAGAACAAAGTCCGTCTTCTCGTGTAAGCCAAAGCAAAACAGGAGCAGCATCAACCATGTTTCTAAAACGATCTTCTGATTCCACTAGTTTTTTATTCATTTCAAATTCTTTTGTCGTATCTTTAAAAAGAATAAGTCCCCTTGCTGGGCAATCTTCACCCATATTAAAAGGAATATAGTTTAATTCCAGGCGGTATTCCTTGTGCAAAACCGGAATGGAATATTGGAGATTAGTTGAAATGCTAGGTATTCCGATGAGGCAATCTTTGAGTCTGCGAGTATCATCTACCCAAAACGGAAATAGCGAATCAATTTTTGTACCTATTGCTACCATTGCCTGAGTGCCGGTTATCTTTTCTAGATCGTCACTCCAGTATTGGATTGTGAGATCTTCATCAAACAAACAAAAGGCGTAGGCCGCATTAGTTAAAACTAAATTTGCAGTGCTGATTGCTTGCTCTAAGCTATAGGGCCGTTTTTGTGTTTTGAGTTTTTTTCGGACTTTGATGCTTTCTGAAGTCATTTCCATTTTGATTCTCATTCTCTTTTTACATCTGTGTTTTACAAAGTTGTTGAAAGTCGTCGTGCTGATTTTTTCGCAAAGCCATTATTTCTTTATACACAGGTGAGATTTAACAGATGAGATCAACTTATTTTGCTGGCTAGAGTTCTAATCAACAAACACAGTCGTTAGTATAATGAAGAAGCAGCTTCTTATTATGATTTTCCTGTCAACAGCAAGAAAAATTCAAATTAAAATATTATTATGTGCAAAGATAAAATTATTTACAAATAACAAAGTACATTCCAGAACAGTTTGTAACAGTGCTTGAATTCTTCAAATTAGAAATAGTGTTGCTATTAACAGATGTAAATAATCGAAAATTAGAAATTGAGTTTGCTCGAATGTCGAAATTTGAAATTCAATTCGATTTTAAAAGTTAAAAAACTCCAAAAAAATAATTAAGAAACACTCAATTCAGATTACGATTTGCAAATTTTTGGGTTCAATTTTATTAAATGAACTAAAGTCCAGCCATCTCAAATAATGCCCATACAATAAGCAGGATTAAATTCGTTCCTGAATATAGAGATCAGTTTTTTTGGAAAGAATTGATGCTGTTCGGGCAGCATTCCCGATCTTAATGGGCAATTTGACTTATTATGTATTTTAAAATGGTATAACCATGCCTTTTTGCAGGTATGGATCTTGCTATCTGATTTAGTAACTATAACGATTTTGAAAATGATTTCATATTTTCGTACATCAAGGAGGATTGAGTATGTACATGGATAGACATTCATCACAGGTAGGCCTTTTGCCAATTGAAATGGATTTTGTTAATTCCCAGTTAAGAAAACTTCGCAATTTGGACCGAAGTGCCGAAGAAGTTCGAGCCGAACTCAACCAAATTGAATCTCAAGTCAAGGAGTGGAAATCTGAAAGGCTCCATTTATTTGCACTTCCACCGGTCAGTCATCACTTCAAAAAAATAAAGCGGGCATTGGTCGTAGATGACGACGCTGATATGGCGCGCTTCATTACTCAGCAGCTGAAAAGGGAAGAGTGCCGAGTTGAATCTTGCACAGATGGTTACGATGCGCTTGAGCGTTTGGTAAGCAAGAATTATGACCTTGTTATTATGGATTGGTCTTTGCCAGGAATAAGTGGCGGAGAAGTGTTAAGAAAAACTGACGAATTTATTGATATGGATCCGCTTATCAGTGAGAAGTGGGGAGTCGATAAAAAACCAGTTGTGATTGTCTCGGGGCATGATATTAACAAACTTCACTTTCCACACGTCGAGAAATTTAAGATCGTGGACTTTTGGTCCAAACAAATTGGTCCTGCGACATTGGTTAGTAAAATTAGAAATGTGGCACAGCAAAACTTTAGCATTGCATAGTTCTAATGAATTTTTTTTGGGGGGGTATTATGGCTTCAAATGTAGGAAGTCCTGCGTACGATAATAAAAAAGTTTTTGTCGATGTGTCATTTGCAGATATCGTTCCTTGGTTTTTGGATAATCGCAAAGAAGACGTCAAACGCGTTCGTGAATTTGTAGACGTATCAGATTTTGATCAAATTCAAAGAATGGGTCACCGGTGGAAAGGGACCTGTGCAAGTTATGGGTTTCAAAAACTCAGCGAAGCTGGTGAATTACTGGAAGATTTATCGGCGCGCCAAAATAAAAAAGAAATCTTGAATTTACTAGATCGTACTGATGAGTATATCAGTCATCTTGAGGTGGTTTATATATCGCCACCTGAAAACAGTGATCCAAATGAAGCTTCATTTTAACCCATAACAAAAAGGTTTTAAAATCATGAGTTTTACTCCCTCACGTATTGTTATAGTTGATGATGACATAGACATATTGAAATTGATGGAAACAATCTTGGCTCCAAGAGGTTTCAACGTCGTGACTTTCTCTGAAGCTAAACTAGCTTTAGAAACTTTAAAAAATGATTCTACTAAAACTGATCTGATCATTTCAGATATTCAAATTCCTGATATGGGCGGTTTGCAGTTTTTAGCTTCTGTAAAAGAATTTTTACCAGAGGTTCCAGTCCTCATGATGACCGCTTATGGAACAATCAATATGGTTATCGAGGCCTTAAGACTTGGGGCTTCTGATTTTATTCAAAAACCTTTCATGAAAAATGACCTTATCAGCTCAGCTGAAAAAGCATTAAAATCTCAGGATGTGAGTCCTCAGAATACAGTGGCTAAGCTTCAGCACGAAATTCACAAAAGTCAGATTATAAGCAAAAGTTCTGATATGCAGAAAGTGATAGAACTTGCTCAGCGGGTGGCCTTTGCTTCCGCAAACGTTTTGATCACGGGCGAAAGCGGTACCGGTAAAGAAGTTATTGCTAAAATTATCCATAACTTAAGCCCTCGCGGAAATAAGCCACTCGTTGCAATCAACTGTGCGGCAATACCTGAAGGACTATTAGAATCTGAACTTTTTGGCCATGCGAAGGGCTCTTTCACTGGCGCTGTTCAAAATAGACGCGGTCTTTTCAGGGAAGCTAACGGCGGAACACTTTTCCTCGACGAAATCGGTGACCTAAGTTTACCACTTCAAGCCAAGATTTTGCGGGTGCTCCAAGAAAAGAAAGTACGACCTGTTGGTTCTAATGAAGAACACATTGTCGATGTTAGAATTGTTTCGGCAACTCATAAAAATTTAGAACAAAGTATTAAAAAAGGCGATTTCCGGGGAGATCTTTTCTATCGTTTGAACGTTATTCCGATCCATTTATCTCCATTACGGCAACGTCCAGATGATATTTTACCTCTGGCTCAGCATTTTTTATCTCGGATGGTGAAGAAATATGAAATGACTGAAAAGAAATTAACTTCCGAAGCCATGGACGCAATGGTCGCGCACGAGTGGCCGGGAAATGTCCGTGAATTAGAAAACGTAATCGAAAGAGCCGTCATTTTATCGGGCGATTCTATTACACATGATAATCTGTTCATTACGCCGCAAGCTGTTCCGCTAGTACCCAGAAATAGTACAAATATTTTTGATATGTTGGATCCGATGCCACTTAAAAACTTAGAACTTATGTATATCCAATACATTTTAACTAAAACGGGTGGAAGAAAAGACAAAGCAGCCGCAATTCTTCAAATAGATCGAAAGACTTTATTTAGGAAGCTCTCTGATCAACAAAAAGAAAACGAAATGCCGCCGAGTCAGGAACAGCAAGAAGCTTCGCCTTAAGTTTTGGTGGCTGCGGCAGCACTTATCTGTTCGCGGCAGCTGGAGCTGCCACTTGCCGAACCATGGTGACTGTGAGTCTTGAAATACAGCAGAGCTGGCCTTTTTCATTTTCGATTTTTATTTCCCAGACATGAATCGTTCGACCCAGGCTAATTGGTTGCACAGTCCCTGTAACATGCCCAGTGCGTGCGGGTTTTAAGTGATTGGCATTAATCTCGACACCGACTGGTAAAGTACTTTCATCTTCCCGGCAGTAAAGCGATGCCACACTTCCAAGTGTTTCTGCGAGCAGAACACTTGCGCCACCATGAAGAAGGCCTGCGGGCTGAACTGTGCGATGATCTACAGGCATCGTCGCTTTCAAAAAGTTCGGACCAATTTCAGTAAATTGAATTCCCAAACTTTGGGCAGCCGTCTTTAAACAGACTAAATTAATTTGATCAAGATCAGGTGCGTTTTTCCAAATGGCATTCATACCACCATTTGAAGAGAGACTTCATGATTTGTAAATGGAGTAATGCGATCTGTGCTGCGGTTCGTTGACTTGGGATAACCAGGGGTGAAGCTCTTGAATGTAATGCCTAGTTGCACGACCCCTTCCGACCACCGTGATGGGCGAGTTTCGAGCCAAAATTTTTAGTTTTTCTAAGATTTCTAAAATGCTTTGAGTATTTCCAAAGTCGAAAATGAAATAATACTCTGCTTTGGGAATTATAAAAGAAGGACCGGAGATGTCTTCTAAGCAAACTTCAGCATTGTGTAGCTGATGAAATTGGAATTTTTCTTTTGCTCTTTGAACCCGATGAGAATCAACTTCGTAGCCTTTAAAAATGACTCCAGGGTAATGGCGATTCAGTACATATGCGAAACGGCCATAACCACAGCCTAGATCTACTAGCGTTTGTTTAGGTTGCAGACGGAGATGGTCAAGGATATTTCTGATCTCGCAATAGGGAGTTTGAAACTGCTGCGTTGAAAGGTGGCTCCAGGTTTGCGCTTCGACTACTAAATGACTGCCACTTGGTTGAGGTTCATCTAAATCTAAGCCCAACCACTCATCGACAGCTCGAGAATGATTTTTAGCATCCCCATAGGTATACGAGTCTTCCGGTAACAGCGGATAGGGATTTTGACAGTCAAATTGCAATGGGTTTTGTAGCTGCGCCAAGTCGCCTTTAAGTATATAGTATTTAGAAATTTGACAAGCGCTTGTTAGAGCGATGCAATATATTGATTGAGGGGGCTTATGAGTGAGGCAGCAGAGGCAACACGAGTGCAAATTTTAAATTCCGAAAACATTGAAGATATAATCGGAAAAAATAAAATGGTTATGATCGACTTCTGGGCCCCATGGTGCGGACCTTGTACTCGCTTTACTCCTATTTTCGAAGCTGCAGCGGAAACACACCAAGATGTGGTTTTTGCTAAAGTAAATACCGATGAACAGCAAGAAATCTCTGCAAGTTTTGATATCAAGTCAATTCCAACCCTTGCGATATTTAAAGAACAGACACTGATCTACCACGAAGCTGGCGCTTTACCCGAAGAAGGCTTAGAAGATATTTTAAACCAAGTTCGTAGCCTCAATATGGACGAGGTTCGAGAAGAGATTAAAAAGCAAGAAAGCCAGAATCCGAAAAGCGAAAGCTAAGGTTTAAAGTTTGATAAGCTTTTTTCTTCTTCTGACGAAAATTCAGAAGCCATGTAAAGTGCTCTTTTCGCATTGGCTCTTAGCGGATTTTGTAATTGTCCCATTAAGTTTGGATTAAAACTTCCCGTTGAAGTCATAACTCGAATAATATCTTCTGGTTTTTTAAGCTCGGGGCGCTTTTCTTTTAATAAAACGACAACGCCTGTAATAATAGCTGTCGCTTGTGAAGTACCTGTCATGTAACCCATTTTATCATTTGGTAACAATGATAGGATCTGCTCACCGGGTGCGGCTACTTTAACATTTTGTGGACCCCAATTGCTTGAGGGTACTCTTTTTAGATCAGGGCCTGTTGCCATAACGGATAAAATATTTTTTAAAGCATAACTTGCTGGATAAAAACCTAATTGATCAGCGTCTGTACTTTCATTACCGGCAGCTGCGACGACCAAAACATTTTTTAAGGCGGCTTCTTCTAAGGCTTTCTTTTCAAGCGGGTGGGGGTCAGAGCCTCCGCCCGAGTAATTAATAATAGTCGCTCCCATGAGGAGGGCATATCTGATCGCGCGGACAGTGCTCATCAAATTCCCTCCCCCGGGAGCTTTCGGATCATAATACTTTAGAATCATAATTTTCGTACCTGGAGCAATTCCCTTAAATTCTTTTGAATCTCCAGTTATCAGCCCCGCAATATGCGTCCCGTGCCCATGATCATCCTTGATATCAGCATTATTTTGGGCGAAGTTCCAACCGTGAACATCATCTGTAAAACCATTTTTATCATCATCTAATCCATTGTCGGCTTTGTTCTTTCCATTCAAGTCTAATCCAGTTTCGCCTGGATTAGTCCACAAACTATTTTTTAGAGCGGGATGCTTGGTATCGACTCCAGTATCAAGAATTGCGACCAGTGAATTTTTAATTTCTATTTTTTCTTTCGAATCTAAATCAAGAGCTTGCTGATACCAAGAAGGCGACTGAGCCAAAGCCGTGGATAGTAAAAGTGCAGCTAAACCCAGACCCAAACCCAAACTCATAAGTCACTTCCAAGGTTAAGAGACAGTTTTTCAATTTTTGTTAAGGCCGATCGATTGACCACAATTTGAGACGGCTTAAGTATATCCTTTGCGTACTCAAATATAAATTCCGTTTTAGAACCTTGATTCTGACAGAACTTGCTAACAGTCGAGATCGCTCGCTTAGGGGTCTCTTTTTCGTAGGAATACTTTTCTACACAAGCGCCTTCAATCTTTATAACCCTATCTGCCATTTTGTCATAGGTGACTGTCATTTTAATTTCGGGCATTTTAATTTCGGGCATTTTTTGATCAAGCTTCTTTCTTTCAGTTAAATTGTCGAGGTCATCGTAAGAATACTGAACTGTCTGGTCTCTGTTTTTAACTCTGATCAGGCTGAAACCTGT
>JAYTJV010000044.1:0-1743 GCA_043730825.1 Pseudobdellovibrionaceae bacterium | reverse complement strand
TATTTATTTTGCTAGGTGCCCATTTACTTAATTCATTTCATTGGGTCCTTTATATTTTTGGATTCATTCTGGTCATCACCGCTATTAAATTTTTGCGTGATACTGATGAAAAAATTGATGCTAAAGAAAGTTGGTCGATTCGTCTTTTGAAACGAATTATTCCCACAACGGATAAGTTCAATGGAAGCCATTTCTTTCTTGTGGAAGGGGGCGTACGAAAAGCTACTCCACTTTTCTTGGCTCTCGTCGTGATAGAAGTCACTGATCTTGTTTTTGCGGTGGACTCTATTCCTGCGGTATTTGCAGTCACTAAGGATGCATTCGTAGCCTTTGCCTCTAACATTTTGGCAATCTTGGGTCTTAGGGCGCTCTACTTTGTTCTTGCAGATTGGGTTACAAAGCTTCGCTATTTAAAGCCAGGTCTTGCTGCGATTTTGGGATTCATCGGTGTAAAGATGCTTTTAGTCGATTTCATCAAGATCCCAAGTTGGATTTCGTTACTTGTTATTTTCATGGTGCTAACGACCGCAGGACTAAGTTCATGGTACGTCGCAAAGGTTGAAGAACAGAAAAAAGACAAAAGTGATCCATTTACTTAATTTATCTTGGGCTTCTAGAATATAGCTAACTGTTGAAACCTTTGCTTATTATTTTCGATGGGTTATCTAATCTTGGGTTTTTACAACAACAAACAAAGTTTGATTTTTTTATAAATGAATTTAATAACGAGCGTCCTCATCACGCTCCCCGTTGGTCGGTGGAATAATGCCACGAGATCGAAATATTAATTTGTCTACGGTAGTTTAAGTGTCTCTCATGCTTGGACACCATCTTGCAGTTTGTAACTTGTAACGAGAAACATTTTTCACCGGAGGTATTTGCCATGAAATCAAAACTAGACACCATGCCAATTGAAAAAAAACCAGTTAATTTTAAGACTTCTAAACTCGACGAAAAAGAACTCAATAGAGCTCCTAATCAAAAAATTCCAGATAACGCTAAAAAAAATGATACTGCTAATCGTGAAGCTTAAGAAAGTCGTCAACATCAATTTGTAACAGGAGTTTTCTATGGAGTGGATCGTAGTAGCCAGCGCTCGTGAAGCGCGGTTCTTGGAAAAAACAGCAGGGAATGAATTGCATCAAATAAAAATTATTCGCAACTCCTTAGGTCGAGAGCATAATCGAACAATGACTACGGACAAACCTGGCATGAATCGCGGCAAATTATTTTCTAGATCTGGGCTTCATGCGATGGCAAAGGAAAACTCTCCGCATGAAGATGCTCTTCAAGTATTTGCAAAAAAACTTGTTGAAACTCTCTGCCATGATGCAAATGAGAAAAACGTAATGCAACTCACTTTGATCGCTGAGCCTCATTTATTAGGAAAATTACGACTACTTATGGAAAAAAAAGAAATCAAAGGTTTAGACTTAAAGTGGATTAATAAAGATTTACAAAATTCTTCCATTGAGGACATATCCCATCACTTGAAAAAATATGATTCGACGTCTATTTATCAGGAAGAAAATCGTTTATAAAATACGCCTACTACAGACCTGATGGCCAGGTTTCAGGAAATTCACCGCGGACAAAGGCTGTGTGCAATGATTTTAAAGCATGAGTCTTATCAACAAAAATAAAAGCATCATACCGCTTTGACAGCTCTGTTGGCACATAGTTGCCCCGACTTTCTTGGCGAGGATCATAAACCACACCGATAGCACGATGCCCCAATCGATG
>JAYTJV010000043.1:0-154197 GCA_043730825.1 Pseudobdellovibrionaceae bacterium | reverse complement strand
GAATTTTTTGAACTTGTCGAAAAGAAGAAAGCCAACTCGAAAGTGGCTTCTTGATGATCTGCGAGCCGATAGTGTCTAGTTACCGTGAGTCAATACGTAAACGAGGCTTATTTTGCCTAAAAAGATTCAAGCCTGATGATTAATTGAAAATAACTAACCGACTTTTTTAAATCGGTTGATCTGGATAATCTTTTCTTCTGTTTCTCTGTCGTTTTCCGTCGGAACATAAAAACGATGTGCTTCCAAAAACACGCGAACAAGTTGCGCATCAAACTGGGTGCCTGAGCAACGTTTCAACTCTGCGTAGACGATTTCATTCGGCAAACCTTTGCGGTAAGCACGATTCTCTGACATAGCATCATAGGTATCGACAACTAAAATGACTCGAGCAACGAGCGGAACATTGTCACCAATTTTTTTATCTGGATAACCATCGCCATCAACTCGTTCATGGTGACCACGGATAGGACTTAACAAATGTTCAAAAAAAGGATTTTGTGCGAGAGGCTTCAAGATCTGCTCGCTAATCAAAGGATGATTCTTCATGATATCGAGTTCTTTAGGATCTAATTTCCCAGGCTTCGCAATAATATCTTGGGAGATCCCAATTTTTCCGATGTCGTGAAACATTCCAGAAAACTCAGCAACTTTTTGTTCGTATTCATTCAATCCAGCAGATTTTGCTAAAAATTTTGATAGCTGACCAACTCGAAGACAATGATTGTATGTAAGTGGATCGACTGATTGTAAAGATAGTAGAAGCGATTGCGCTACGTCATATGCCCAGGCCGGAATGTTTCCCCATTGAGATTGCGACACGATTATCTCCCTACAAGATTATTATCGGTCAATCAAAAGACACAAATAAGGGCGAGTCTCAAGATGGGTCACAAAAAATAGCGGTTTCAAAAAATAAAATTAAGAATCTCAAACCGAGACAAATTCTTTCCGGGCCACGATGGCCCGGAAATAGCGTGCCCACGGATGGCCAATCAACGCACCACCAATCACTGCGTAAATACGCCCATCCCACTCGAAAGCCAAAAAAAACCCAGACCTACTAAGTCTGGGTTTCCATTAACGCAGCATCGATCCTCGGCGGAAGCCAAGAAAAGTAGAGCGTCACCTTTTGTGGACTCTCACCTTTTCAAATCAGATTACCAGTTGATCATGTCAGCATCGATACCATAAGAAGCTAAAGCTTTCTTATACATACCTTTTACGAATTTCTGTGCTTGGTGTGGTTTTAAACCAAGAGCAGAAGCAGAACGATCAGTTACTTCTTTCATTCCAGAAGTGTCACCAGATTGAAGTGCTTTAACAGCGCTCAAAGCTTGAGTGTATGGAACTCCAAAAACTGCTTTAAAAGTTTGGTCTACATCTTTAGTCGTAGCATAACCACGCTCAGAAGAGTTAACACCGAAAACGTTTAATGCAGAAGCAATTGCTTTCGCTTTTGCTGGAGCTAATTGATAGTCTTTTACTAACTTGTCAGCAGCCTTTGTAACTAAACGCTTGTTAGAATCAGAAGCTAAAGCCGCAGCTGAAGCATCAGAAGCTTTGCCAGCATTCTTGTTGTTGATTGCTTGACCGAAATTAGATTCGCCCGAGTTACCAGAGTAAAGAACACCGTTCTTACCTAACCAATATGAACCATTACGAACGTCTTCCCAATAAAGACCAGTTGTACCAACGCCGATAACGTCATTGCCAACCCATCCAGCAAATTCACTTACATCAGCAGTGTACTGGTAAGTTCCAAGATCATTGTAAACTTGGGCGCGACCTTGAGAATCGAATTTTACGAACCAAAGATCGTCTGAACCGAATCCGTATGAATCGTAATCAGGATCAGCTGATACAGTAATACGCTGTCCAGTTGTGCGAGAAAATGTGCAACCTGGAGTAGCTTCATAAGTTGCGCAAACATCTCCGTAAACAGTTTCATATGGATACGATACAACCGCACCGCCACCACCACCAACAGCAACTGATCCGCCGCCGCCGCCGCCGCAACCAACATAAGCTGTAGCAACTAAAGCTGCTCCGGCAACTGCTGCTAAAAGTTTCATAGTCTTCATTATTAACCCCCGTTAATTTAAGGCTTTTTAAGCCGTTTGTTTATTTTCGAACACACATTTTTTCCTTACGGAAAACTTCAATTTCAGTATCTTAAATAAACACGAATCAAGGCTTCCTGAGTGCTTCCTTGGCTTCCTGTTTGTCCGTTGCCGCTTGTAACTTCCTGCGCACAATAAAAGTCTAAAGCGGTTTCCCCAGTCTCCATTTGAATGGGCGTCTTGAACGGCTTACAACCCTTGTCAGCCTTGATATTCAAGGTGCTAGGTGACACCAGCTCAATCACCTCACCATCCTTTGCAAAAATCGGGACAACTAATTTGACACCACGTTCGAAGTCGACATTTTCGCTGGCGAATAAAGCAGGAATTAGTTTAGTCGGTCCTTTTTTCGCTTGGATGACGAGGGGATAAGCCAGCAGAATCTGTAGGCTATCGCTGAAAAAAGAATACCTTTCTAACGACTTTCTGACAGCCCGCCCAGTCCGGAGGTTATGATACTGAATTTCCGTGTTCGTCACGATAAAGCTACCGGACATTTTTTCCCCCTCGTAGACCGCTTGTGTCCACAGGGCAGAGTCAAAATGCGCCTTCAAAGCTCGGGCATCGTAGTTCTGGAATCGGCTTGTCACCATATCCCAAGTCGTAATTTTTTGAGTTTGCAATGCGCCTTCAGCAAACCAAAACATTCCGCGCGCAAACGGAACATTACTATCTAAGTTAAAAAGAGGGCCACGTTTAGCCTCCAACAAAGATCTGTATAATCCTTCGTTTGCCTTTAAAATATGCACGACTTTTCCAGCCTCAAATGTAACGAATGAGGCATCCTGAATGTACGAAGGTTGAGCAGGATTCCCCTGACTCTTAACAGTCAGTGCCGTCAGAATTCCGTCCGCATCTTTTGGTCCCGGAATGAAATCGACAAACTTCTGCCCGCCTTCAATCTCTGAAAGTGCCTGCGGTTTAAATTCCTCATCAAGCCAATAGAGCCGCTGTTGAACCCGCTCAACAGTATTTCGTTTCTCCCATTTGTCCCAAAGTTTTGGAACCTTGTTAGTTTCGAGTCCTGCGCCAATCCAAGCCGGGCGATAAACATTTTCTTTTAATTTAAGCCACTTCACATTGAATGGAACTTGAACAACTTTAGAATCATATCTCGCCCGTGATTTAATATTTAAATTTAAATCGAGATCGAAATAATAAGTTGCAGATGGCTCTGTCGCATCAGGTTCACCTTCTTCAATGACTCCAAACACGTAGCCGGTGTTTTGCTGGAGCGCCCACATAACGGCCATTAATTTTAAGCCTTGAGTTCGTGGTATGATGATCGGTCCTTTTAGCTCTGTTTTACCATCTTGAATTTTTAAAATTGCAACTCGGAAACCTTGGATGGCTTGTTCCGTAATCAAATAAGCTTTGCCACGTTGAGCTCCGTCAATGCTCTCAAGTGGTGTCCAATCCCAACGACCTTTAGGTAAATTTTTAATTTCTAAATTTACCTTATTTTCATTTTCAATTTTGCTTAATGGAATTGTGATTTCTGGTTCGATTATCGCAGTCTGTACAGAGCCATTCGAATATTGAGCTTGAACAACAAGTTCTAAATCAGCAGGAATCTCTTGAGCACGAGACGCCTCAACCGTTAGAACAACACGGTAATTTCTTTTTTCACCCTGGCCCCACGTAGACTTTTGCGCAAACGGTATAGGATTAAGACTTGTTACGTGTGGACGCACAACACCCTGTTTCGGTGCTTTGATAAATGCTTTAATCTGAATTTCAGAAGCACTGATGGCAGCTCCGCGATTTTCCATTTGAAAATCCAAAGTGAACTGATTTGTTACGCCATTCCATAAAATTTCAGGTCTTTCTTTTGAAACAGGCGCGATCACTGCTCTAAATGGAACAGATAGTGCGCGAGTCAAATCAACTTGCCCTGAAAACACAAATTTTTCAGAGGGATCTAGCGAAGCTTTGAGCTGACGTCTTTCCCCAGATGCAAAGGTCTCGAACATTGTCTGATTCGGCATAATGGGCCGAGCAGACAAAACTAATCTTGCATAAATTTCTTTCGAAGGAATTCCTGCTGCCAACATTTCAGCAACAACACCTGCAACAATTGGCGATGCTTGAGAAGTTCCAGATAGAAATTCATAACCTAAGAATGATCTAAAGCGGGAAGGTCTTTTCTCTTCCGGATAAGTACTTAAAATATGGAGGCCCGGTGCGGCCACATCAACACCTGTTCCAAAATTTGAAAAGTGCGCAAGACCACCGTCGGGGCTTGAAGCGCCGACGCAGATAACCCCCTCGTAAGTGCAAGGACGGAGCAATGCCCGAGTCGAGTCATTACCCGCCGCTGCAACGATAATCACACCGCGCTTTACAGCTTCCGCCACGACTTCTCGTAACAATTTAGAGTCAGCTACCTGGGGCCAGCCCAAGCTTAAATTAATAACCTCTGCGCCTTCGTTCAGTGCATAAATCATTCCTCGCGCGACTCGGTCACTGACGTCTTCAACTAATTTGAACCCATTTTTTTCTCGGGTATCTTCGTTGGGACTTAAATCAACAGACATGGGCTTTAAAGGTTCAGAGATTTCTTCTCCAACAACTTTAACTGCTAAAATTTTGACATGATTTGAAACACCCTCGATACCTAAACCGTTTCCGACTTGAGCGCCGACGATTCCCGCAACGTGAGTACCATGTCCAATTGTATCAACTACTAGAGGGCCGCCGATAATACCGTTTACTTCGTTCTTAGTCCCCATGGCGCTCCACCCATAACAATCGAGTGGATAACCGTTTTTATCGGTATCAGCGGCGGCATTTTTGGGATCCATCCAAATGGGATCACAAGTTTTTTCATCTTTATCTTGAACGCACTTTAAATACTCAGCTAATGCTTCACATTCTTTTGGCTTTGTCTTGATCATCGCCGCTAAATCAGGATGGGTGCGATCAATTCCCGTATCAAGGATTGCAACAAGAACCTGCCGCGGTGATGGCACCTGGGAAGAAACTCGTTTTAGATTAATATCCTGTCCTCTGATACCAGGTGACCGATAATTTCTGACTGGATCCAAGTCAATAACTTGCGGTAATCCATTATTTTTTAAACCCCACTGCTGACCAAATAGTGGGTCTGCAGCTTGAACAAAAATACCAATTGCCAAAATAGGTAGTACAACTAATTTAATCATCGGAAACTTCCCTGCGAGCGATCGATTTCGGTCGCGACGACACCTGTTTTACGAGCATAATATTGGAAGACACCGTTTGCTTCATCGAAATCATCCTGAGGCTTACCCCAAGTATTTGAGATATAAGCTAAGTCGCCATCTTCATCCCCCGAACGGAAACCATTTACTTGAACAAAATAAAGAACATTTTCTTCACCCAAGTATTTAAGTAGCAATGGCATTGGAATTTGTTCTTCCAAAATATAAATAACTTCCGTCATCCATCGGACTTTATTTTTCATAGCTACAGTGCCGTTATCTTTTGGAAATTTAATTGAAAGCTCTAAAAGTCTTTCCACCCAAGGTGTTAAGCACTCGAAGTATGAACCATTTGCCCAAGTACCCGATGCAGAGCCACCACTTTCAGGATTTTTTGACATTTGATACTGATTACACATTGATTGGTATTGGGCTTTACCTATTTGAAGGTTGCCGTTACCCATAATGCGCATCATATCTTCCAAAATTAATTTATCGGTATTTCGGGATCTTACTCCTGAAATTTTCTCGCTTAATTTTTGAAATACTCGGCTAACGAATTTGTGTCTTTGACCCGAGGTTTTAGGCTCTTCCGGTTGAAGCATTAAATCTCTAACCTTGTCCAGGGCTGTCGCTTTTAAAGAAAGATTTGCTGTAATTCGATAAAAATCAATTCCAGACACGTTATGGAAACTTTCTTTTTCAATTAATCTGTATTTTGCTTCAGCGGGTAATCCCAACTGCAACATCACTTGATCAACTAAGTTAAAGAATGCCTGACGCTTCATTTTCCAGCCGCCCCAAACGTGCTGAATCATCGAAACATCGCCTACTCGTCCAGAAAAGTCTTTTTCGGTTACGACTTGTCTCCAGTATGCTTTACCGAATGGAACGTTCGCTGGATTTGGATCATCCGAAGCCCCTAAGTCGAACTGGATTTTTTTCGACTTATGATTTAAAAAAGCCTGAATAGTCGAAAGTGCAAAGCCAAGCACGTCCATACCCTTCAACTGACCACGGCGATTTCTAAAGAGAGTAACCTCTTCGTCACGAGGATTAAGTTCAGCATTTTCTTCAGAACGAGGTGGACGAATCTTAACCTGGTGATCTTCGTTCATCTCGACCATTTGAGACCATAAAACACGAGACTTCGTTTCCCGAGTTTTTAAAATGTGCTCGAGTTCGAATTTTTGATATTTAAAATTCGTGTATAAGTTTTCAGTCGAGTGATTTCGGAGTAAGCCCTTCATAGCATCACGTAAGTTGATTTCTTTTCGCTCTGCCTTGTCTGTTTCTTCAACAGTTAGGTTTTCTTCTTTCCAACTAGGTTTGTAATCAATTACAAATGCGTCACTCTTAATGTCAGTTTGCAGGTTTTGCGCTCTGAGTTTCATTAAATTGATAAAATAATTTACGTCAAAATTTAACCCCGCAGCATTGCTAGTTTGATTCCGAACGAAGATTTGAATTCCATCACGAGTACGCATAAAACTTGTCTGCCTTAAGACGATTCTAGAAGCATCAGCACCCATTGTAATATTATTGATAAAGTTCAAAGGCTCCATTCCCATCAGAAAATCAAAAGTTGTAAGGAGTTGCCCTGCAACGCCTGCAACAACTGAGTCTGTAATCGTGAAAACTTCGCCCTCTTTAAAGTCGTTTACAAAATCTCTGAAGTCCTGAATATTTTTTGAGTCGATATTTTTAGCAAGTGAATTCATCTTCATTGGGACAACAAGATCAGCCCATTTAATCTTCGTCGCATCTTTCATCGAATAAAGAGGTCTTACGTGAACGTAATTTCTTTGAATCGCTAAATTGCTTGATAGAGTCACAAGAGGATACTGTCGTTGCAGAATAGGTCTTCGGTCTGCAGAAAATGCCGGCTGAGGCATTTTCTCGAACGTATTAAAATATCCTAAATTAGCAGAGAGTGAAATATTATCGACCAACTGAACTGCTGCCGTTGATCCATAATATGTTCCGGTTGCAACTTGTCTAGAGGCATTGACGTTAAAACCAAATAGCGGACCGCCCCAAGATTGAATTCCTTTTTCCAAAGGTTTGCCCGGGTTATTACGGAAATGATCAGTAATTTGCTGTACAACGCTTTTCTGGAAATTCTGCGCTGGAGCATCAGCTTTAATAAACTGAAGCTTTCCATTCAGCTTCGATAGCACAGAGGAAATAACCGAAGTTCTGGCTCTTATTCCTGCGTAACGGAACCAATCATCATCTTTAAATGGAGATTGTCTATCACCATGTGAAAATCTCTGTGGATAACCGGCAACTTTTTCTTTCATAACTCGGCCATTTACAACAAGGCCATCATTGGATGTGTAGTTAAGGTCAAGTTTCGGAAATCCTGCAGGGACAGGCATTTTGAAAGCTTCAAAAGTCTGACGAGTACGAAGCACTAACTTTCTATAAACGAGCTCTTTAATACTTTCAGGATAATGAGCATAACCTACAACTTCACGAAAATCTTTTTCAGTCCATGAGTTCATGCGATTGAGTAACCACTTAATATCTTCACGAGTTGCAGCTGCAAAGCCACCTGCTAGGGGATGATAAAGAATCGCATAGTCATTTATGATTGAAGCATTTTTTGTATTATAACGATTGATACTTTCAGGTACAAAAACAAGAGTAAATGGCACGATCAGGGCTCGGTACGCTCTGAACTTAGACATGTATTCAACCCAGGCTAATGCACGGCCGCGTTCATCACGGTCAGATGAATTCACATTCTGGATAAATCCCCAATGCCAATCAAAACTTTCATTTCTTTGAGTTTCTAAAAGTGCATCTGCCAAAACAAGGGAATTCGAATCAGGTTTGTTTTCTAGTAACCCGCCTCGTGATTCTAAATTGATATCTTTATCCTTAAGTTCTATGACGAAATTATTTTTCTCTTCTACTGAAGAAAAGTGAACTCTTAAGCGAGAATATGGTTTTGACGTCACAACATCATAACCTAATTTTCTAAGCATCACGGAGCGCATAGTTGTTGATTGCGATAGTAAGCTGACACCTAAGCGCCAATATTGATTGGGACTGCCAACAGCTTGAACTCTGAAAAACGAAGTGTATGGCAAGCCATCCGCTTCAATCGAAAGCATCTTTACACCTTGTTCGCCATCTGGATAATCAGTAAAAGGTTTTTCGATTGGGCCGTAAGCACGGTCCTGCCAGATTTTAGATTCTTTTGGATTGAGTCTTGTTAAGTCCTGACCGGCTTCTGCTCTGCGAACAGCTTCCATTGTATCAACTTCTTTGCCATTAGCATCTACAAGATCCGCAGCTGGTCGCTTAAGAGATGTAAGTGGAATGCTGACGCTGCCAGTTCGGATATCAAGAAAACTTCCATCAGAAGATGATTGTTCCTGAGCGGTAGCGATGGATAAAATCATAAGCGCAACTGCACACACGATGACAATTCTTAAAGACGACATCAGGTCCCCGTTTTCTTTAGGAAAATTTCAGCCCACTATGGGCAGCACAGAGTTATATCCGAAGCGTAAGCACTATTGGAAATCTCTGAAAAATTTACTGATAAAATTTGAATTTTGAGAATGAGCGAGTTGCTATTACAGACTTGTTCAACACTTAGACAGCTATAAGATTTCTTAACAGATCTTATAGCAACTTCATTTTGTAGAACTCAACAGTCTGTTTGGTGATGGCATAGACAGTATTAAGACCTAATACTTCTTTCATCTCCTGATACGCATTCGCATGCACTCTCGCAGGAGCCATCGGGTATTTACGGGCTGCGCGAACCTTAGCCGCAAGCTCTTCAGGCACTAAGTGATAAACGAATTGATTCGTTCTTTTCGTAGCCAATCCTAATTTTGTAAACAAATGTCCTTTATACGTATCAAATCCGATAAAGAAATCAAATCGACCCTCACCTTTGATATTTCCGCCAGTATCACGGACTACCAAGTATCCATCGTGAGTTTCCCCATCTGGAAGTTTTTGGCCACGAAGTAACGGAACATAAACAACGTCTCCAATTTTATGAAATTTTGGATCTGCCGCAATCGAGCGATAAGGATCCAAACAAATTCGGTGCGCACCCATCCCTTGAGGACACAAAGTAAATTCTTTGTTTGGTCGAAAACGAGGCTGACGAATTATTTTCTTCGTATCGGGTACAACAATTTCTACCATTTTTTTGTATGCGTAAAGAGTTACACCTTCTTTATCCAAATAGAAGCAAGACCCCTGCATAGCGCAGTTCCAAAGTTCGTCTTTACACATTTGGATGAGAACTTTCTCATTCTCATCTCTCATGGCGGTAATTTCTTCTTTTGCGCAATTTCTTTTCTCGCCATAGACAGGTAAATAGTAAACCGTCCCAACACCAACATTCGTTTTTTTAATTGTTGGATTTGGCGCAGGCTGAGGCGCCCCCGGCTGTGGCGCCCCCGGCTGATTCGTTGGCGCATTATCTTTTGGCGGCTGTTTTTCAGAACCAGAATCAGTTTTAGGAGGTTGAGTTGAATCCTGCCCGTCATTTTTTACTGGCGGCTGAGGCGCCCCCGGCTGAGGCGCCCCCGGCTCTTCAGAGGGCTGGTTAATCGGGAGATCACTAAAATCGATATAATCTTGAGGAATTGTATTTTTGTCGACGTAAGCTTGATCAAGGAATTCATGATCCTGGCCGCAACCAATGAGAGTTGAAATGATACTGAAAAGGACTAATTTTTTAAAAACTTTTTGATCCAATTCCATAGTTAATTGCTCCCCAAGTCGATCTTGAAGCTAATTTACTTTGGCGTTAGGAAACTTTGTTGGAATTTTCGAGGCTATGAAAAAGTAATAAAAGTGTAACAAAAATAGTCTTTTTAAAAGCACCAGGTCCGCTATAAGGTAGTTTTAACTAAAATTTAAGACCCATGCCGACGGTTCCATAAAGAGTATTCAGTTGGTAACCTAGATTGGCCTGGTAAGGATTTGTTAGATCGACAAAGTCATAACGTTTAATACCGAAGCCCGCTTCTCCAAAAAAATTGTCCTTCCAAAGTACCTGACCATGAAAGTTTAAAGCAAAATTGAAATTTAATTTTTTAGAAGAGTCCAAGCTCGATGCGAAATAGATAAACTCCATGTCCACCCATTTTGGATAGTCCATATAGGGAAGTAAGCTGAAAATTTCATCAACTACTTTTGGCATAGAGCGAGCCCAAAACCAGCCGAAACCTAACATGGGAACTGTAAAATCCGTAATTGGTAACTTAACGTCTACATTTTGATAAGAGGTCATCAAGCCATGGGATTCATCTCGAGTCCACAGCCCTGGCGTCAAACGGTATTTTAGATCTACATTGATGACATTGAGCGCAGCTTCGCCGAAGCCTTGAACCTTATACTTTGTAATGGACTGAAAATATTTTGTGCTCAGACCCCAGCGCTGTTTAGAGAACCAGTAATTCTCCCAGCCTAAGATATCTTCAAACCATAGATTATAAGCACCTTCTCCCATTAAGATCAGTCCAGATGTCGATAGGATCATGGAAAGTCGCGCACTCAGTTCGTTTGAAAATCCTTTATAAATTTCAAAATAAGATTTATAAGTTTGCCCACCGTCACTAATTAAAATGCTCGATCGATTGGTCTTGGCGTTTTCTTGAGCTTTAAAGCTCCAGGTAAATTCATTCGAATTTGGAATCGATTGGATTTTATATTCTTGCGAACTCAAACTTGAAGTCGTTTGTTTTCGACCTTTGATTTTGACACCATCACGGTAGGTTCCCTTGGGAACGTTCTTACTCAAATAGAGTCTTATTTTGGAGCTTGGAATTTTATCGACAGGTAACGCATGCTTAAAAATTCCACCCGATTCTCCTTGGAAAAATAACCAAGGCTCCTGCGTCTTAACTCTAACTGCCCAAAATTTTCGTGGATCAAAAATTGTGGGCTGAAATCCGATCGCCTCAACCCACTGAGGAAAACGATCAGGGTTAATAATTCGATAAGCCCCTGCCGGTGGCCTGTCAAAACCTACAACTGTAAAAAGATCTTTGCCTTCAAGCTTTGTTGCATCTGACCAAGCAACGACTCGGGGCTTAGATGTAAATTCAAGCGTTTCACCGGTAGAAAGTTCCGAGAAAAATCGAATCGGCATTCCCGCTTCAGCTTTTACTTCACCTTTTAGCGGAGCTTCTTCTGCATTAACTAAAATTCGTGAAGGAACCGAATCTTTTAATCGGCCTAACAAAGTTTGAGATCCCGCCTGACGAACGACATAACTTTGTGAACAAAGTCTTTCTTGAGCATTTTCTAGCCGAGGCGATAAACAAAAGCGAAATCCATCTGCTAATCCCTTTAAAGGTAAATTTGCTTCTTTCGCTTCGATAGCCCAATTGATTTTTGCATTTTTACTTTTTGAGCCTTTTGATGCGGAAGGAGTTTTATCTTTCCATTCTTGTAAATCTTTTGTTGTAACTTCTCTTTTCCAGACAACACTTCCATCACGATTCAAAAGCTCGACGACAGTTTCGGTAAAAAGAAATGAGGGCCAACGAATAAAGAAATAACTTTCCCCATTCGCAGGCCAATTCGGATCAACCTCATTTAATCTTCTAAGACCAAATGCAAAAGTCTTTTCATCAATTGTGACAGGTCCCAAAACAAGTCGACTTCCGTTTTCTTCAAGAGAGTAGACAACTGTTGGCTCTGGCATATCGGCGGCGCCCAGTACGTCAAAATAGACTGGCTTTGTGTATTCCTTATTCTTCGTCGTTTTGGATACTAGAGAAGTATCTGCCGAAAATGCAGAATGAATAAATCCCACTTGAAGACTGAAAAAAATAACAACAAGCGAAAAGAACTTGTTTTGAGTAGTTTTAGATGCTTCCATGCCTGCCATTAGGTTA
This sequence comes from Pseudobdellovibrionaceae bacterium, assembly GCA_043730825.1. Classification (GTDB taxonomy): domain Bacteria; phylum Bdellovibrionota; class Bdellovibrionia; order Bdellovibrionales; family Bdellovibrionaceae. The sequence continues at coordinate 142,011 of JAYTJV010000043.1, read as the reverse complement.
TAAAGAGGACCAACAAATCACAAGCTCAAAACTAGAAAAAGGAATTTAAAATGTCTCGTGTGATTTACAATATGCACCTTCAAAAAGTCATCGACCACACTGAAAATGTGCGTGAACTAGTTCTCAGATGCAAAGAGCCTCAAAACTTTCAGTTTAAAGCCGGCCAGTTCGTTATGCTTCACGTTCCTCAAGCAGAGGGAAAACCGGCCTTAAGGGCATATTCAATCGCGACCGATGATCGAGATTTGAATGGTTACCGTCTGTTATTTAAGTATGTGGAAAATGGTAAAGCTTCTGAATTTGTCTGGAGCTTAAAAGGCGATGAAACACTTCAGTTTACTGGACCTTTTGGAAAAGTTTTTTTCCAAGAACCTCCCACAGAGCAAATTATTTTTTTGAATACTGGCACGGGACTTTCGCAGCACTTAAGCTATTTGCAGTCTAAAAAGAATCAATTTCCGCACCTGAAATATCGACTCCTTTTCGGCGTTAGAACCGAGCTGGATATCTATTATCAGGATCATCTTAATCAATTGAAATCTGAACTTCAGGATTTCCAGTGGGAATTTGTATTAAGCCGTCCACAGGATAATTGGACTGGCAAAAAAGGCTATGTCCAAAATTTCATCGAAAGTTATGATTACATGAACGTTCCAACCACGTTTTATCTTTGTGGAAACGGTGGAATGATTAAAGAAGTGAAAGCTATGTTAGCTGTGAAAAACTTTGATCCGAAAAAAATCTGGGTCGAGGCTTTCGATTGAAATATGAAACAACAGGCAGCCTAAGGTCTAGAGCTGCCTTAGAACTTCTTCTTGCTGGAATTATCTGGGGCTTCGGCTTTGTCGCCACCGTTTGGGCACTGGAAGATTTCTCTGTTGTTGGATTTCTACTTTTAAGATTTGTTATCGCTTGTATTATTGGTGAAACTGTCAGGCTTTTTATTTTCAAAAGAAAATTTTGGGACGCGAAAGACTTTAAGTATTCAATCGGCGCAGGCATTTTGATGGCTGCCTTCATTGTTCCTCAAAGTGTTGGGCTTTTATTCACAACAGCTACCAACTCTGGTTTTTTAACAATTATGTATGTGGTGCTTGTACCAATTCTTAGTTTTCATAAAAAACATTCGTGGCAGGTTTATGCGCTCGCTGCGATGGCTTTCTTCGGGGCTTGGCTTCTTATGAAAGCAGTTATTTTTGATTTTAACAAAGGTGATCTTTGGACACTCCTTTGTGCCTTTGCAGCAAGTCTTCACATTCTTTACTTGGGAAAAGTCGCTAGGAAAGTTCAAGACTCATTCAGATTTAATAATTACCAATCCTTTTGGTGCTTACTTGCCGTGCTTCCATTGATTGGTTTTGAAACAAAACTTGATCTTCACTCAACCAACATACTTCCATGGGTAGGACTCCTGAGCACTGCCATTTGCTCGACGATCATTGGTTTTATGATTCAAATTCGCGCGCAAAAAGTTTTATCTGATACAACTGCTTCACAGTTTTTCCTGCTCGAATCTCCGTTTGCACTGCTTTTTGGTGTGTTACTTTTAAATGAAACAATAAGTTGGATTCAAGCCGCCGGAGCGTTTTTGATTCTACTTTCAAGTTTTCTAACCTTGAAAGTAGAAAGTGGCGAAAAGTTAGAACTTTAAGCTTCCGCTCTTTTACTTGCCCAGATAGAAACACCTAAAATCACAACACCAATAAGCCCTGTAATCCATTCTGAAATGTGAATGAAAGGGCTTGCTATCATAATCGCGCCCAGTGCCCCAATTGCATAGAATGCGCCGTGCTCGAGGAATTTAAATTGATTCAATGTTTTTCTTTCAACAAGATAAATGGTGATACTTCGTACAAAGAATGCACCAGCACCTAATCCCAACATAATAACAAGAAGGTTATGAGTTATCGCAAAAGCACCCACTACACCGTCAAAACTGAATGAAGCATCGAGCACTTCAAGATAAAGAAACAATCCAAGTCCACTGCTTGCCATGACTTTCGTAGCAGCGGACGCTTTTGGATCTGTGTGTTTCATCGAATAAGCAACATCGTCACTTTCTACTTCGAACAATGAAGCAAAGCCGTCAACAATTGCAAAAGTCACAATCCCCCACAAAGCCGAAAGTAAGTAAGGCATTTTTTCAGTTTCAGCTAAAGGTAAGTAGCCAGAGATAATGACAAATAGAATCAGTACCATGGCCATTGAAATTCCCTGCATTTTCCCTAAGCTTGACCAAATTTGTTCAATCTTTGTGAACCAATGAATTTCCTTATCTTTGTCAAAAAAGTAAGTCAGACAAACTAAAAGTAAAAAAGATCCGCCGAATGCCGAAACCAGATGATGGCTTGAAAGCATAATTTCGGCGTAACGCTTTGGATCTGAAAAGCTAAGGGTTAAGGCAGACCAAGGATCAATTTTCGCAATGAATCCAACGATCGCAAGTGGGAAAATTAGACGCATTCCAAATACCGCAATTAAGATACCCCAGGTTAAGAATCGTCTTTGCCAGACATGGTCCATTTTTTCTAAAATACTGGCGTTTACGACAGCATTATCAAATGACAAAGAAACTTCCAGAACCGTCAGAACGAAGGCGATAAAGAAAAATTTCATTCCTCCTGACATGCCACCTAGACCTTCGGACGTGTCATAATATCCGACAAAAAAAGCTGCTATCAGCGCTAAAATCGTGAAAATAATCGAAACTCGGAAGACTTTCATAAGCCATATTCCTTTAATTGCGAGATGAGTTTTTTAGAAACCGCATGGACTTTCGACACTATCAAAGTCTCGACAAAAAATGAAAAACAAAGTGCTGCGTCTCAAATTGAATTTAGTTTGGCAGTTCAACGAGTTGATCAAAATTGTTAAAGCCTAAAAATTAGGCACATATTTTGTATGTCTGTTTACCGTGGAGGCTTTTTTATGAAATCGTTGGTTATTTTCATAGCGTTAACTGGACTAACGTCCCTTGTCGGCTGCGGCAATAAAGTTAACTTCACAGGAATACCGTCCGAGGGAAGCTTCGCAACCCCCCCTGTCGTGATCATACCAACGCAACCTGGAGTCGAGACTCCGATCGTGCAACCCCTTCCAGCCGAACCGCCGGTAATCGTCGTTCCTAAGCCTTTAAACTTAAAAAATGGAACCTGCGCTGTCGGCTCGAATGAAAAAGTTTTGAGTTGTTTAGATTGCGCCTCCACTGCACCTGTTCTTCCTCCACCCATTTTGTCGAAGAAAGCTGAAAGGCTGCTAAATATTATGACTGTTGCTTGCGCGATTAATAACAAGAGTGATCCAAATGGTTATGTTGCTCCGAACTATGATCAACTCTTGAAACGAGTCATCCAATGTTCTCCAACGGCGTATTCAGATACTGCTTTTTTATCAACTCAAGGTCTGACAATTAATAGTCTATTAAATGATCCGGTTGCACAGAAAAATGCATTCGGCGGTTTGTACTACAATTCAGCTTCAACTGATTTCGAAACTTATTTTGGTCTTGATATCGGCGAAGCTCGATACACCTTTTGTCGTGGGCAGGCTTCGATCAGTTCAAGTGGAGTTTATCCAATTGAATATTATAATTCACTTTACAGTGGACAGCCTTACACTCTTCCTTCAATTTATGTGAAAGCTCAAAAAACTCGCGACTCACTTCGAAATTGTATGGCTCACAGTTTGAGAAATCCGAGTGCTCCGCAAGATCCAAATATCCCCGGAGTAACTTGTTCTTATGAGTCAGCTGAAGGCGAAATGAATCAACTTGTGGTTGATAAGATTAAAGAATGGCAACAACAAGGTCATGTTGTTTATTTCGAAGGATTTAATCAGTGCAGTGTTCTTGATACTCCAGAACAATTACTTGATAACAAGCAAAGTCATATCAAAATCGCAATTAAGAAATGTCAGTAGTGATATCTTCGGGTTGAGGTTTAATCTTCAGCCCAGGCTTTGCTTTTAAAACTTTCTTCAAATACTTTCCAGTCTCTGAATCAATTACGCGGGCCACATCTTCTGGTGTGCCCTCTGCAACGATTCTTCCACCTTTATCACCGCCATCCGGCCCCATATCAATCACATGATCTGCGCACTTTACAACTTCCATATTGTGCTCGATAACGATTAAAGTATTTCCATGATTTGCCAAGTCTTGTAAAAGCTCGACAAGTTTTCTGACGTCTTCAAAATGCAGACCAGTTGTGGGTTCATCTAAAATATAAAGTGTTTTACCGGTTCCGCGCTTTGAGAGCTCGCGAGATAGCTTAATCCTTTGTGCTTCACCGCCGGATAATGTCGTCGAACTTTGACCTAAGGTCATGTACTCGAGTCCCACACGTTTCAGAGTTTCAAGCTTTCTAAAAATTTGCGGAACCACCGAGAAAAATCCATGAGCTTCTTCAACAGACATTTCTAAAACATCTGCAATACTTTTTCCCTTGTAATGAACATTAAGAGTTTCCCGGTTGTAACGTCGGCCTAAGCAAGTTTCGCATTGAACATAAACATCGCTTAAGAAATGCATTTCGACGCGGATTTGTCCGTGTCCCATACACATTTCACATCTGCCGCCTTTTACATTGAAAGAAAATCTTCCAGGTTCATAACCTCTAAGCCTTGATTCCGGAAGCCCAGCATATAGATCACGAATCAATGGCAAGAGTCCCACATAAGTTGCCGGAGTTGATCTTGGTGTTCGGCCGATAGGCTTTTGATTGATCTCAATAACTTTATCAAGTTCACCTAGGCCCTCAATTTTTTGATAAGCAGCGGGACTTGTTTTCGCATTATAAAATTGCTGAGCCAAAATTTTATAAAGAGTATCAATAATCAGAGTTGATTTTCCACTACCTGATACACCCGTAACGGCAGTCAATGTTCCAAGAGGAATTCTTAAAGTCACGTTTTGTAGATTATTTCCACTGGCCTTTGTCAGAGTAATACTTTTGCCATTTCCCTTTCGCCGCTGCGAAGGAACTGAAATTCTTCTTTCGCCTGACAAATATTGGCCGGTTAAACTTTTTTTATTCTTTTCAATTTCGGCTGGCGTTCCTGAAGCGATCAATTCCCCGCCCAGTTTTCCTGCGCGTGGACCCATATCGACAACATAGTCTGCAAAACGAATCGTATCTTCGTCATGTTCCACAAGAACAATCGTGTTCCCACGATCTCGAAGTTCAGCAATAATTCCTAAAAGCCTGTGATGATCCCTTGGATGAAGCCCGATTGAAGGTTCGTCCATAACGTACATCACACCTATAAGGCTTGATCCCACTTGCGTCGCTAATCGAAGTCGCTGGGCTTCTCCGCCTGATAAAGTATCGGCACCACGATCTAAACTTAAGTATCCAGTTCCAACTCGAATCATATATTCAAGCCTGGAAATAATTTGTTTTTGAATCTTAGTTGCAACAAGAGATTCTTTCGGAGTCCACTTCAAAGTTTCAGCCCAAGCTTTTAACTTTACACAAGAAAGATTTGAAACCGAACCGATATCAACACCATTAATTTTAACACTGAGAGCTTCTGGTTTTAATCTTGTACCAAAACAACTTGGACACTTTGAAACTTCAAGGTCGAATTCTGGTCCTTCTTCAGTATCAGGATTTTCAGTTTTACCTTTGTAAGTATAACGAACTTTATCTAATTTTCTGCTGCCGATATCGCCCTCAGAATAAATTTCTTCTTCAACAAGATCCAAAGTTCCCAAACCATTACAGGTGGGACAAGCACCACGGGGATTATTGTAAGAAAAAAGTCGAGGCTCGAGATCAGGGAAGGAAAAACCGCATTCAGGACACGAAGAGTGAATCGAGTACGCGACTCTTACACCTTTCATATCTTCGATGATGACGCGACCATTCGCTTTTGCTAAAGCCATATTCAAGCTTTCAGCGAGTCGCTTATGAATTGATTGCTTAAGGATAACTTGGTCGATCACTAGATCAATATCGTGCGCTAAGGTTTTTTTAAGTTTATCCGCACTTTCAAGATCAATAAATTTGCCATCGACTTTTGCTTTTACGAAGCCGGCCTTCGACCACTTTTGGAATTCCTGTAAGAATTCACCCTTCTTACCTTGAGCCATCGGCGCTAAAACATAAAACTTGGCACCTTCACCGTTTCTCAAAATTTCTTCTAAGATCAATTGAGGAGTCGTACTGCTAAGTGGGATGTGATGAGTCGGACATTCAGGCTTTCCTAATTTCGCGTATAGCAATCTAAGGTAATCGTAAACTTCTGTTACAGTTCCAACAGTCGATCTAGGATTTGAACTAACTGATTTTTGATCGATTGCGATTGCAGGACTTAAACCTGTGACTGATTCAACATCGGGTTTTTTCATTTGCTCTAAAAAGTTTCGAGCATACGCAGAAAGTGATTCGACATAACGTCGTTGGCCTTCAGCATAAATGGTATCGAAAGCGATGGAAGATTTTCCGCTTCCGCTTAATCCCGTGAACACAGTAATTTGATTTCGAGGAATGGTAACATCAACGTTTTTTAAGTTATGTTCCCGAGCCCCTTTTACAACGATATCCATATGTAACATGTACATTACCAGCGGCCGGCTGAGGCGTGACGACGTGTCATTCAATGATGCAGGAACACTTTATAACAGCTGTGAGATGGCAGCTGCTACTGGCAACTTCTCCAGTAAAGGCGACCCGTTTTCAGGATATTCATTGAATCTAAATTAACAGAGGCCGATTTGCGTGAAGAGCTTTCTAATTGAGCTGTTAAACTGACTCGCAAGTTTACCGCTTGTCCACATTCGCTCCAGCGGAGATCTTTTAGTAAAGTTGAATTTTCGATTTTTAATGCACCTTGAACAGCACCCTTTTTTTCGAAAGTTAAAACCTTGCCTCGGGCATTAGCGAAAAAAACTTCCTGATTTACTTTTAATTTTGCAGAACCATTGGGAAGTGAAAGTGATCCTTTAATCTGATCAATTGGACCAATTCCCACTTGCACACCTTGAGGCACATTAAGAGGAATTGAAATATTGCAGGCTTTGCGGTCCATGCCTTTTCTAGCGTTCAACTTAAAATCTTTGAAAATAACCTGGCCGATTTTAGAAGAATCTTGGACGTAAGCAACCGTGCCCGCTTTGCAACCTGTTCCACCAAAATTAAGTTCTCCAATTTGGACTCCAGAACCAACTGCGAAAGATTGAACACCAAAAAATAAACTTGGCCAAAATAAAGATGATAATTTCATGTAGTACCCCTATTTGTTAAAAAATTGCAAAGCTTGTACCAATGGTAACAGTGTCGAGTTGGCTCTGCTAGGATGCCACATTGTCTACTATAACCCTACTTGTTTGCACTCGCTTTTGTTGTCTGGCATTTAGGGCAAACGCCGTAGAGCTCGAGAACGTGATGGTTTAAAGAAAACCCGAATTGCTTTGCTACTTTTTCTTGTAAGGCTTCAATCTGTTTATTTTCAAATTCCACAATTTGACCACAATCAGAACAAGTGAGGTGATCATGATGACTTTTTGGAGTCAGTTCATAACGAGCAGGCAATCCGCCCATACGGACTTCAGTTACAAACTTTTGTTCATTCATGTGCCGCAAAAATCGATAAACAGTTGCAAAACCAATTGAAGAATCTTTCTTCGCGATTTTTTCATAAAGCTCTTGGGCCGTGACGTGTCTGCGACCCTCGCAAAGTGCGTGCAAAATCAATAGACGTTGAGAAGTAACTTTCAAATTCAAACGACGAATGAGCGCTTTAAGTTCATCCTCATTATACGAATCGTCGTGAATGGTAATGTCTTCGTCTTTTTGGCGCGGTAGAAATGTAAATTCAGATTTTTCCATGGGTGTTTTATAGCCTATGCCAATTGAGAAAGTAAATAATAATCATTCTCAATTTCGAACAAACGAGGCTGGGGCCGGTTAAAAACAGATTATACGCAAATATAAATGCTTAGTTTTTTTCGATTACAGCAACTGCGTTATGAGGATGAAGGCTTTCTTGATGCTCAAATATCCCACGGTAGCCAGAAATCAATTTGAGAGAGTTCAACCAATCTTGAACTTTTCGAGCAGCGTCCTCACAGAACATAGGATTTTGGCCGTTGAGTCTTGCAAATTCTTGTTCATCAATCCGCTTCACCACTGTCTGAACTGGTGTTTGTAAAGCATCTTCAAGTCCTGAAATAAGTTCTTTCGGCCCGAAATCAAAACCAGAATCAGAAACTTGAACTTGAACTTCAGCGCGCGATCTTTGCGCGTGCGGAGTTCCTGGCATGCCTTGATGAGCTTCGATCCACTCATCCATTCCTTTGAGAGTAAGCATTTTATCATCCGGAAACTTAGCTTTAATATCCTGTCTCCAGAGTTCGCGGCTAAGAGCTGTACTTGCAGGACAAGTGGAAGAGTAAAGAACTTCGACTGACATTTTCCTTATGGATGCGGTACTTTTCCCACCCACGCCAGCAAAGGAAGTTTTCACAACTTCCATTTCAACTGGATAGAGTCGCCAACCTTTTAATTCGCTTTTTAAAGCTTTTCTTTCGAGCGGCAGCTGAAATTTAACCGTGAGTTTTGCAGCCTGACTAATCTGGCCCTGGGATTCAATAAACGCTTGCGCTAAACATTCTAACTGATTCCAAGAAAGTGAGCGAGTTGTCAGAGACTCTGAAAGCAAAGAATAAAGTCGCGACATATGAATGCCTCGAGAAGTGCCTTGTTTTAAATTTACTTGAGCCCGTATTTCCGCACTTAAAAACTGCCCTTCCCAAAGAATCGGCATCTGGATTTTTTCCATACCGACCCAAGCAAGACCGCTAAATGCGACCGCGGGTTGGCCCATTGTACCGGGCACATTTGTTTGAGGATTTAATTGGCTTGCAACATCAGGAAGTGATTTGAGTTTCATCTTGGATTCAGCTTATAACAGCACTTTCACCACAAGGAGAAAGCTTATGCGCCGCGTTGTCTTGGGTAGCACATCTCCCTATCGAAAAGTCCTTATGCAAAGGCTCGGTATTGCATTTGAAGTAGCGAAACCCGCTTTAGATGAAGACCAGGCAAAAGATGTTTTATTGAAAAAAAACTGCTCGCCACTTGAAGTGGCGACAACTTTGGCGAGACTGAAAGCCGAAAGCCTTAAAGATGAAAACTTAGTGATAATTGGGGGAGATCAACTGATCAATCTTAACGGCCAGATTTTAGGGAAACCTAAGACAGTTGCAAAAGCTATTGAACAGCTAACTGAAATGAAAAATAAAACTCACGAGATTATCACGGCAGTTTGTATCACGACGATGGAAAAGAATATTGAGTTTTACGACATTGCAAAACTCAAAATGAAGGATTTATCGGCAAAAGAAATTGAAGACTATGTTCAGCTCGATCAACCCCTCGATTGTGCTGGTAGTTATAAGATTGAAAAGAATGGGAAAAGGCTTTTTTCAGAAATTGAAGCCCAGGATTTAACTGCTATTGAAGGTTTACCCTTGATTAGTCTGAGTCATTTCCTTCAAACTTTAGGTTATGACATTGAAAAAAAATAAGAACGAAAAAGTAAAAAGTCTCACTCAAAATCAATTAAAAATTTTAAAAATAGAAGCCGAGAAAGCGCGCCGTAAGGCTTATGCACCCTACTCCGGATTTAAAGTGGGAGCGGCGTTATTAACAGCGGATAATAAAGTTTTCACTGGTTGCAATGTTGAAAATGCGAGTTATGGCGGCACAATTTGCGCTGAACGCACAGCGATACTAAAAGCTGTCAGCGAGGGAGCAACTACTCCACTTCAAGCAATACATGTCGTTAGCTCGAGCAAGGAGCCTTGGCCACCATGTGGATTTTGTTTACAAGTCATGTCAGAGTTTTGCCATCCATCAACAATCGTCATGATTTCAGGCCAAAAAGGTACAGGGAAAGGTACCCAGAAAAGCACAGAGAAGATGTATCGCTTTAAAGATCTCCTCCCTGAAAGCTTTGATCCTCGATTTTTAAAAAAGTAAAGGGCCCTGCTTATGTGGTCCTAACACTTTGCCCAATGACGACGCTCGGGGCTTGATCTTCAGAATGTTATTAGCCATCATCACTGTTACATTTACATCAAGGAGTTTTTATGAAATCAAAAATGTTCGTCATGGCAATTGCAGCTTTTGCACTATCTGCAAACACTGCAATGGCAAAAAAAGAAAAAGCAACAACCACTGATAAAGCTGGAACTGAAATTTACAAAATTGATCCAGCTGCTAGCTCGATCGAGTGGAAAGGTGCTAAAGCAACTGGTGCTGAACACTCTGGCAACATCGCGATTCAAGATGGCCAAATTGAAGTTGTTAATAACGAAGTTAAAGGCGGCCAGTTTACGGCAAAAATGGATACTTTAACGAACAACGATCTAAAAGACAGCCCAGATTACAAAACAAAGTTAGAGACTCACTTAAAAAGCGAAGATTTCTTTAACGTAGCAAAATATCCGCAATCAACTTTTAAAATCAAATCTGTTAAGAAAAAATCTGACACAGAAGTAACTGTAAAAGGTGAGCTGACTATGATCGGTAAGACAAAAGAAGTTGAGTTCCCAGCTACAGTTAAAATGGAAAATGGAAAGATGGTCGGAACTGCTGAGGTTAAATTAGATCGCACTAAATGGGATCTAAAATATGGCTCAGGTAAATTCTTTAAAAACTTAGGCGATAAAATGATCAGCGATGATTTCAGTCTTAAGCTTAATCTAGTAGCTAAAAAATAAATTTTAAAACTACTGAATCAGAATAAAAAAAAGCCCAAAGAAAAACTTTGGGCTTTTTTAATTTAAATACATTCAAATCAATTACTGATCTGAAGTACTTTCAGAAGAAGATCCCGATCCGCTTTTGTCAGATGTTGAACCAGAACCAGATCCTGTAACAGTGTCATCTCTCATGCCTGATCCAGTAGATGAACCTGAGCCTGATATACCAGATCCAGAAGTTGTTCCAGTTGTTGTATCGTCTCTCATGCCAGAGTCAGAGCCTGAAGAAGATGTTCCCATTCCCGTGTTTGAGTCACCCATAGATGAATCAGAGCCGCTAGTTTGAGAAGCATCAGATGACGTACTTGATCCAGAAGTGCCAGAACCAGATGTTCCCGTAGTTGGAGCGTCTTGTTTTCTGCTTCTTGCATCGCTCATTTGTGGCATCGCCATAGCCGCCATAAGTACAAGAGCAAAAGCCGTAACTCCAAATGTTCCTAATGATTTCATAATTCCTCCTTTTAGAGACCCCTTAAGGGCCTTAGTTGATGAGGTCTAAGTTACTATTCCTGATTCGATTGAGGAGAGTTTTTCGCCCCGGCTGCTGAGGAACAACAGATCATTTGTTAATTACTAGTTCCTTGTTTTTCCCTCTACCAAGGTTCAAATGTTTACAGACTAACTATGTAAATTCCCAAGTGACTCAAAGTGAGAATTTAATGAAAGTCAATCTGGCTCCGGGATTGCTCCTTTAAAATAGTAACAATTTAAAATGACTAACTAAATCTTCTCCGGAGGCCTTATGTATTTATCACGTTCTTATTCTCGTTTGCTTATGTCTGGCGCGCCGTTAATTGTCGCCCTGTTAACTTCATCAACAGGCTACGCGATTTTTTGCAAATCGCAATTGGGCGAAGTCAATTCTGGCGTAAATTCAGAAGTTTATTATAAACGAGAAGTATCAAAAGCCAAGGTCGATTACTTTCAGCCTAAAAGCTTTTTGAGTGAACGAAATAGAAAAGATATCGCAGGGATAGTTGAAACTGAATTTTCTAAAAAATATGACACTCGATTTTATTACACTGCAACCTCTAAAAAAATCGATAAAGATTTACCATTCCAAATCGATCCCAACGCAAAAAAAGTTTATTTATTTTTTCATGGCTCTGGAACGGCTCAGTCATCAGGAAAGAACTTTACAGGTATAATGAATAACTTAGCAAAACATGGACATTCAGCTGTTTCATTCGATTTACCTCGACATGGTGATGGTCCGCTTTCCGAAAAGTTTCGAAATGCTGATTATTTTATGAAATGGGTAGATTCGATCATTCGTGACCTTAGAGCATCAGGAAAAGATGTTATTCCAGCAGGCCATTCTTGGGGGCCTGAAGCAATGTTTGAGCAAGTAACTTTAAAGCCATTTAGCTTAGGTGAAAGCGGAGGAATTGTAGCGATGTCACCTGCAGGCTTCAATAAAGTTTTATCTGACTGGTATGATACAAATACTTCTAAGATGAAGTTTGGCGGCGAAGTTCCACAAAATGATGCAGGCAGTATGTGGGCTGGAGAAATGAGCGCGCAGTTTAAATGGAACAAAGGCGTACTACCGGACCCAACTAAAGTGAATAAAAAGTTGAAAGTTTATGTTTTAACCGGAGACCGTGAAGAGTACGTACCCGCACCAGTGGGTGGATCAAAAAAGACGCCAATTGGACCAAATACATACGACTTGGAAGCTGCAATTAAAGAATTCGTAGCCGGCGCAGAAGTAGTTAAAGAAAAAAGTGTCGGACACTATATTTTTAATCATGTTGATGAAAATGGACATAACTCTGTAATGAAAGCGCTTCTCCGTGCCGCCGGCGAAGATATTGCGAATTCGAAAAAAATCCAAGATGAATCGAGTTTAACAGGTGTGCAAGTATCAACGACGGAGCGGTTGAAAGCTCGATATAGCTACGATGGAAACTTTAGATCATTCATCGATCGCTATATGGGTGAAAAAGCTTTCGATAAAAAAATGAGCAATGATATCGAAGCGATCTCGAAGAACATAGAGGGTCAATACGAAGTCTACACGAAGGCTTACGAAATTAAGATGGCAGACTATGCGATTAACTCGCCCACTTTAGTAGAATACCAGCGTGCGAATCCTGTGCTAATTGAAGGTGCAAAGAAAAACTTGAAAGATCGATATTCGCAGGTGTTAACAGCACTGGATATGTTCTTTACAAATAAGACTGCGGAACAAGTTGATCAAATGATGTCAGATTTTACTTATACTTATCCAGAGCAGCTTGCTAATTATAAAAAGTAATTAGCTTGCCTGATTTTTATCTTGGGCTTTTTTGAAGTCCTCGATATCGAGAGTCATCATAATCAACTCTTGCCCGTCGGCGGAGTTGATTTTTTTTAAGATCACATGGTGTCTTCGAGTTTCATTGCCCACTTTAACTGGATACTCGAATGAATTTTCCATTTGTTGAGAATTAATAAAAGTTTTAATTTTATGATTTAATTCTTTAAATTGCGGGTTCTGGGTAAACCCGAATTCCGACCCTAACAATGACTTCGGCTGAACTTTTAGATGCTGAACTAAACCTTGATTAACCATTTTGTATTTAGAATGACTGTCGATCCAAGAGATTTTCGCGGGGATCATATCGAAAAGTTTTTGAATCATCGCACGCTCTTCATCGATTTTAACATAAAGCGCTTCGATCTTCTTATTCTTCTGTCCCATCTTTTCAACTCTTGCCGCTACTGAAAAGCAATAAATCAAAGTTACGAAAGAAACGCTGAAGCTTATTTTCCAATCAAAATTCACGAATGACAAAAGACCAACGAGTGGAGGTAATGCAAGTATTAGCATCATCGGATAAAAAAACTTAATTTTTTGTGCGTACAAGTGGGATACCGATTCGATCGTGCAAATCCACATCATCAGTGCTGCAAAGCCGCTCCAGGAAACGGGACCATCAACATAAAAAGCAAAGCTGACGAGTGCTGAACTCATCATGTATTGAACTGATGACGAAACGCTGAAGCTCCAGTCCCACACTTTAATGTTACCAAAAGCCCACTCATCCAAGACCTGACAAAGCCACATGTTGAAAAATGAAACTGCAACGAGCACAAAAATAAAACTATAGAAAAAGACCGGATCATTTTTTGGCATCGAAGAAATAAAGTGCAGACTAATTGCAAAAAGGACTTCACGAATCCAAGTGAATCGCCCGTATTTCATAAGGTGTTCGCGAACTTCAGATGTAAAAATGCTGGTTTTCATACTCGACTTATCGGCTTAAGTAGCTGAATACATAAGGGAGTTTTATTTAAGTTTTAAACTTATTTGAAGTTTTGAAGACCGGATTTTGCATTTCTATACTTTTAATTCCTGCTTCTGAATTTCTTAAAGTGTTTGCGAAAGCATCCGCACTGCTCCACCTTTTGTGTCTCACCCTGGTGCGCCAAGCTTTGGAGAGTCGTTTATTTGATTCGAGCCTGACTGTTAACTGGACCCAAGTCTTGTCTTTCCGAAACCAACTTTGCAGTCTGTAGCCGTAGACAGTTTCGGAACCTATTGATTCCAGACTGACCGCACCGATCGAAATTTTGACATTTTGAAACGCTTTTGACGATTCTTTTAGAGATGATTGGAAATGATTCAGGACTTCCTCAAAATTTCGAAATGCGACTGCTGAAGCAGCTTCCTTCGCGCGATTGATCCAGATATCCACATCTTTTAAATTAACAGTCATTCCAGAAAGCTCGTTTACCGGAGCAGAATATGTTGCTTTCAGTTTTCCCAAGAGAAGATATTCGTCACCTTCTCTTAGGATTTTAACCTGAACCGTTCGCTTGCGAAAAAAAATCATGGAGTCGGAAGGACAGCAGGATTAATTTCAACGTCTGAAGAAGCTTTAAACTTTTGGATCCAGCTTTCAAACATCCCTTGTGCTTTCAATTTTTGAACGCTGTCGTTAACAGCGACTTTTTCAGTTGATTGCACTGCACGAATATCTTTAACTCTGACGATATACTGGCTGTCACCATCACGGATAACATGGGCTTTTTTAGTATCAGCAATAATTTCCGATAAACTTTCGCTGACTTTAGTAGAAGGTAAACCAGGAATAGCATCAGCAGATAGATCAAATGCTGTTGTGTCTTTCCAGCTCAAGTTCATTTTTGTAAGCCAATTCTTATCTTCACCTTTTTCAAAAATTTCAACGAGCTTTGCTTTTTCAGCACTGATTTGATCACGTGCAAGTAATAGCTGCGCAACATCAACTTTGTGCTGTTCATAAGTTGCTTCTGCAGCCGCTTTTTTATCATTTACTTTAATAATATGATAACCGAACTGAGTTTTGATTGGCTCCGACACTTCGCCGACTTTTAAATTGAAAGCGACACTATCAAATTCTGGAACCATTTGACCTTTACTAAAAAAACCTAAATCACCTTTTTTAGCTTTACTGCCCGGATCATCACTGTTTTTTTCTGCCAGACTTCCAAAATCACCATTCAATGCCTGGGCTCTCAGGGTTTTTGCTTTTTCTAATGCTGCAGCGTCAGTTTTTGCCTCGGCCCCTGCTACCTTAATTAAGATATGCTGAGCTTTAACTTGTTCCTTTTGATCAAACTGGCTTTTGCGAGCTTTGAATTCATCTTCGGCTCTTTTCGCAAATTCTGGCTGAGATAGCGCGGCTGTTACTTCGGCAGAATTAAATTTAAGATTTTTTTCCAATTCTTGAGGATTAAATACGACATAGCTTAAAGTAATTTGAGATTGCTTTAACTTTTCTGATTTCTCTTTTTCCAGTTTGTTATCGAGAGATGCCCATTCGAAAGCGTGATTAGCCCGCACTTTTTCAATTTCTTTTCTGATCAGATCTTCAAAGTCAGAAGGCTTAAAACGATTCATTTCCAAAAACTGATAATAGCGATCCCGTTGGAAAACGCCGTTAATTTGGAAAACAGTGTAATCTTTGACGATGAAATCGAGAACTTCACTGTCGGTTGCTCCCAAACCTTCTTTGCGCGCCGCTTGAGAAACGAGTTCCGAGTTCACTAAAGACTGCAGGGCTTCCTGTGTCATATATTGGCGCTGCGTGCCAAGATCCATTCCGCCAAACATTTGAGCATAGAATTGTTCGATTCGCTGTTGTTCACGCTGTAAATCTGCGACTGAGATTAAAGTATTATTCACTTGAGCGACGGCTCCCGCGCCTAAATTGTTGTCTCGGCTTACACCTGAGAACACAAACACTAACGCGATTGCAGAAAAGAGAACGATTGCGACAATTTTCTTCGTGGAAAATTGCTTACTTCCCATCGCGCGTTTCATTTCATCAGAAATTTTTTGGCTCATTTAGACGAATTCCCTTCTTAAAGTGAAAAATAGACTGCAAACTGAAAGTCTGTGGAGTGGTTTTTTTAAACTGTTCCTGTGGAGCAAAACATAAACTGTTCCTATGGAACGATAACTCTCATTTAATTTCAAGAGAAAAAGTTGAAATTTGGCAATGATTTGTTAGCGTATTACATGCAGGGAAAGCCATTCAAGTGGCCGACCAGCCAACCTGAGGTGTGATTTGAATTTTTTGAATTTAAACTGGCGTAAATTAGCACTGATTATTGTAGCCGCGATCCTTCCTTTAATCACCATTAACATGGAGCAAAAAGGCCGTGAAGCTGACTGGATCAAACAGCCCTTCCAGCTTTTGGCAGGCTTTGCCGAAGATCTTTTTTTCGGCTTTAGTCATGGTGTTAAATCAACGACTGGTTATTACGTCAACCTTCTCAATATCAAATCAACAAATGAAAACCTCTTAAGCGAGAACGCCGAACTGAAAACACGTCTCGACTTATTCAAAGAGCTAGAGCTTGAAAATAACCGCTTACGAGATTTGCTTCAGTTCAAACAAAAATCAAAAATGGAATTAGTTGCGGGATCTGTGATGGGACGCGATTTAGTTCCTGATCATAAAACTTTGACCATCAATAAGGGTTCGGACCACGGCATTAAAGTCGGACAAGCAGTTTTAGCATTAAAAGGCGCCGTGGGAACAGTTATCCAAGTTGAAGTAAAGCGAGCCCACATCATGCTCATTACAGATCGTTATTCTGTTGTGGATGGAATTGTCCAGAGAACCAGAGCCCTAGGAATCGTTGAAGGCAAAGGCACTGATAATTTGGCACTTATGAAATATATCGATCGAACGACAGATTTAAAAAAAGGCGATATCATCGTTACAGGCGGTTTGGATAAAGTCTTCCCAAAAGGTTTTCCACTAGCGGAAGTTCAATATGTCGAGGACAAAGCTTATAGCGTTGCAATGAAAATTGAATTGCGACCTGTGATTGAACCGACAGAAATTGAAGAAGTGTTCGTCGTTTTAAATTCCAATGGCGAAGATTATACTTTATCACAAGCGGAGATTCAGCCTAATGCTCGTTAGAAAAATCACATACTGGCTGGGGCTTGTTATCACAATGCTTTTGGCCTGCAGTTTTCAAACTGTATTTTGGTACCAAATTTTTGGACATCTTTCGCCTCCACTGCTTTGGCTTTCAGTTGCTAATTACGTCATTCTTTCGCGCAAAGCTCCGCAATCACTCTTTTGGGTTTATTTGCTTGTTGCGATCGCAAGTATCTTTAGCACAACTAGCCTTGGCCTGTTGTGGCTTGTTGTCTTTGCTTACTACTGGGCCATTGTTTTGTTCAAAAATAATTTCTATATGGAAAGCACAAGTTATTTCGTCTTGATTAACTTTGGTGGTTCGTTTTTATTCCACGCTCTTTTCTATATCAGCTCGCATGTTTTAGAAGTAAACCCAACGAAGGTGCTTTTTTTGGACCGATTGACTCAAATTTTATTAACTCCTTTGTTTTCAATCCCGATTTATTATTTTTTGAAAAAATGGGAACGCGTTACGAACGCTCCAGAAATATATATGGATACGGCACGCTATGAATCTGAATGAATATGTAAACAATCCTGACGAAGCCAAAGAGTATTGGGAACGGTATAGACTTTTCTATATTCTCTTGATGGTCACAGCGCTCCTTTTTATGGGTCGCCTTTGGTACTTACAAATCTTTTCTGGTTCTGAGCTTCGGGACTTTTCAGATAAGAATCGTTTGAAAGAAGTTAAAATTTTAGCTCCCCGTGGCTTGATGCTTGATCGCGACGGCCAGATCTTAGTTCAAAATCTTTTGGGCTTCGAAGCCGTGGTATTGCCTCAGTATATCGAAAACATTGAAGACCTAAGTCAGCGTATCGGCCAAATTATTGGGATGTCTGCTGAACGTGTGACCCAGCGGATAGTTCGTAGTAAACGAGTTAACGGTCAGTTTGGTCCGGTCAAAATTAAGGATAGTTTAACAAGAGAAGAAGTTGTCAGACTCAAGAAACTGCGCCTTGATTTACCAGGCCTTGAAATCCGAGAAACTATTTTAAGAAATTACCCGTTGAGCGAAAATGGCGCCCAGCTTTTTGGTTACGTTGGTGAGATTTCAAAAAAACAATTACCGATTCTGAACAAAGCTTATCAGGGCAAACTTCAACTTGCTCAAGGTGATGTAATCGGCAAGAGCGGGCTTGAAGAAACTTTGGAACTTACCATTAGGGGCCAAGATGGCGTCAGCCTTGTGCAAGTCGATGCCCACGGCCGCGAAACGATGACTTCTGCTTCTCCGTCCATTTATTCCGAATCACTTAAAAACCAAGAACCAAGCAGTGGTTATCACGCTATTCTAACTCTTGATAAAGATATTCAGGAAATGGCCTGGAAGACAACTTTGCAACACCAAAGAATTGGTGGAATTATCGCCATGAAAACAAACGGCGAGATCTTGGCTTGGACAAGTTCCCCATCTTTTGATCCAAATGAATTATCGACAAGCATCAGTGCGCAAACGTGGTCAAAATTAATTAATGATCCATTTAAACCACTTCGTAATAAAGTTATTCAAGATCACGCGTCACCAGGTTCGACTTTTAAACCACTTGTTGCCGTAGCAGCTCTTCAAGAAAAAGTTGTGACAGAGCACACCTTGGTTGCGGCACCTGGTGTTTTCTATTTCGGCCGAAGACCTTATCACGATAGTATCAAGGGTGGGCATGGAAATGTGAATATATATTCCGCGATTGAAGAAAGTTCGAATGTGTTCTTTTATAAAATGGGTATCGCATTAGGCGTTGATAGAATGTACGACTACATTTCTTCGATGGGTGTTGGCAGCAGAACCAAGATAGAGCTCGACCGTGAAGTTCCCGGCCTTATGCCAAATTCTAAATGGAAAAAAGATAACATCGGAGAAGAATGGCAACCTGGTGAAAATTTAAGTACTGCAATCGGCCAGGGTTTCGTGACATCTACTTTAATTCAGTTAGCAGTTGCTTACAATTCTATCGCAACTGAAGGAAAAGTTGTTAAGCCATTTGTTATTCGAAAAATTATCGATCCGGATGGAAAAGTTTTAAAAGAATTTAATCCTACGCA
This sequence comes from Pseudobdellovibrionaceae bacterium, assembly GCA_043730825.1. Classification (GTDB taxonomy): domain Bacteria; phylum Bdellovibrionota; class Bdellovibrionia; order Bdellovibrionales; family Bdellovibrionaceae. The sequence goes on along the minus strand of JAYTJV010000043.1, from coordinate 122,789 downwards.
GTTGCGTAATTTACAAGAAAAACAACCCAACGGAGTTCAAATTTCCGCAAAAACTTTTCAGATCGTCAAAGAAGGCATGAGAAGAGTGGCGAATGGTAATAAAGGGACTGCCCGATTCTGGAAAATTCCAGGCGTACAATTTGCTGGGAAAACAGGAACTGCGCAAGTTATGAATTTTTCTGCTGATCAGATTTATTCTAATTGTGCCTCAAGGCCCATGCATCAACGACATCATGGTTGGTTTATCGGTTATGCACCCGCAGAAAATCCGGAAATTACCGTTGCTGTATTAGCTGAACATTCTTGCCACGGAAATACCGGAGCAGTTCCCCTATTTCGTGATGTCGTTCAGGCGTATTTCAAAAAGTATCATCCAGAAGTTTTAGAGGCTGGAGTAAAAATGGCCAAAGTTAAAGGTCCTACTGTCGAAAAGCCCGTCCACACGGAAGGTGAATAATGGATATTTCTCTTTCATCCGGCGAAAAAAGTTTTTTTCAAAAAATTGATTGGTCCTTAGTGGTGTTGATTTTGTGTCTTCAAGGCCTAGGACTTATAAATCTCTACAGCGCAACTCATGGACCTCTAGATCAAAATGTGACGACTCTTTTTCTAAATCAAATTGTCTGGCTTGGAGTAGGCTGGGGCGTGTTTTTTATTCTGACAATCTTTGATTACAACTTGGTAAGCCGACTTGCGTATCTCATTTATTTCGTCAATTTGGGCGCACTCGTCTTTGTTACTTTTTACGGTAAAGTAGCTCTGGGAGCTCAACGTTGGATAAATTTTGGAGCCTTCCATTACCAACCCTCTGAAACGATGAAGCTTGCAATGGTCGTCGTATTAGCAAAAATACTTTCGCGCTACAGCGTCCATAGTCGAGGCATAGGTTTTCAGCAGCTATTACTGCCTGGCGTTTTGCTTCTGGTTCCTTTTGCACTCGTTGTCGAGCAACCCGATCTTGGAACTTCCATGATGATTCTTTCAATCGCAGTTTCGATGATTATTTTCTGCAAAGTCAGAAAAAGTATTATCGTGGGCGCCCTGCTTGCGGTCGCAATCGCAGCACCTATTGCTTGGAAATATGTACTTCACGATTATCAAAGAAATCGCGTACTCACTTTTATTTCTCCAAATAATGATCCCCGCGGAACCGGTTACAACAGCATTCAATCCCGAATTGCAGTTGGCAGCGGTCAGTTTTTTGGTAAAGGCTATCGAAATGGAACCCAATCTCAGCTTGAATTTTTGCCTGAACGGCACACAGATTTTATCTTTAGCGTTTTAAGCGAAGAGTGGGGTTTTATTGGTAGTCTCTTAACGATAGGACTCTTCTGCGCACTATTTTATACTCTCGTTCGAATTTCTATGGGAGCCAGGGATAAGTACGGCGCACTGCTTTGCGTGGGAGTTCTCTGTTATATTTTTTGGCACATGTTCGTCAATATTGGAATGGTGATTGGACTTTTACCAATTGTGGGTGTTCCTTTGCCGTTGGTTTCTTATGGTGGCTCAAGCATGCTAACGACTATGACAGGGTTGGGCTTGATTTCCAGCGTGGCCTATAGGCGATATATTTTTTAACCAAGGAGATAACAATGAAATTAGTAACTGCGATACTTTTGATGGCCTCTTTATCATTTGCTCAAAATGTTGGTGTTAAAGTCGATGACGTAAATGGTTCCGAGAACACGACAATCGAAATCAAAAAAGGTAACAAAGCGACGACTCCACAATTTGAAATTACCCAGGGCGAAGATAATGTGGAAGGTGATGCAGCTCCTCTTTTAAAGGAAGCTCGAACGAATTGGACACGCGCTTGTAGCGATTGGAAAAAAGAATTCAAAGATCTCAATAAAGAAAACTCAATTCTCTCTATAAACTGCGGTAAACAGTCTTGTTCGACACAAGCAATGGAGACAGTTTGTACGTCTAAGGCGACTTATAAATTGAAGGTAAAAGTTAACTGATTCGATCCTAGTTGGCTTTAAAGTCCACTCTTGATTGGACGTCTCAAATTAAGACGTCCAAGTTTTGCCAGAGTGTCGGCTTCCAACCGACACCCCCCTCATAAAACCAGATCTATCTAATCCACAGCCCGTTCTGTTTCGAGAACCCAATCATTCCCTGTGCTTAAAGCAGTGGCACCGCCCCTGCAATGATACTTATGTACAAGTGTTGGGAGAAAATATGGATCGAAATAATACATTAATAACTGTCGTTGGTTCATTCATGATTATGGTCGCATTTCAAAACTTTCAGGTGATGCCTGAAGATCTGATGGGACTTCAACCCGTAGATGAGAGCTTACGCGAAGTGCATGCAAGAGAACTGCTAGGTTCTCAATATAGAAAAAGCAATGCTGCTCAAAAATCTGATTTAGGAGATCTTCATTTTAAACTTTATCAAGAAGTTAGATCTCAATTAGCACCACAGCACCGCTCAAAGGCTTTTCGTTTAACTCAAGCTATCTTACGTGAAAGCGCAAAGTTTGGTTTTGACCCTGTGTTTGTTGCAGCAATCATCAAAACAGAATCCAGCTACAACCCACTTTCTATCGGTGGGGTTGGAGAAATCGGACTTATGCAAATCAGACCAGAGACAGCTTTCTGGATTACAAATAAATATAAAATCAGTTTTAACAACGCAAATGAGTTAAAAGACCCAGTTAAAAACGTTGCAGTTGGCGTGGCTTATCTTGATTATTTACGAAGCAATTTTCCTGATAAAGCTTACCGCTACATCGCTGCTTACAATATGGGTCCAAAGAATGTTCGAAAATTAATCGCGCAAAATAAAAAGCCAAAGGTTTATTCGACACATATTTATAAGCACTACAAAGAGATCTACGGTCGCCTGACGAATAAACTTGTCAATACAGATGCCGTTTTGAGCGCTCGAAACTAATTTTAAAATTTTTTGAAAATAAAAAGGGACTTGCTTAAAAGTCCCTTTTTATTCGTGTTAACAAAAGTCTTCGACTGGATTAGCTTAAATGCTTCGTGATAAAATCCGTAATCGTTTCTTTCGGATGATTTCCAACTAACTGGCCAATTTCTTGTCCGCCTCTGAATAGGATCATTGCTGGGATTCCACGAATGCCATACTTCTGTGGGGTTGCGTGGTTTTCATCGACATTGATTTTAACGACTTGAATTTGTCCTGCCATTTCTGTGGCGATCTCTTCGAGCTTTGGTCCCAATGCGCGACAAGGTCCGCACCATTCTGCCCAAAAATCGACTAACACAGGTTTTCCTGAATTAAGAACTTCTGCTTCAAAAGTAATGTCTGTAACTGCCTGACTTGAACTCATATAAAAGAGCCTCCGCTTTTAATTTATCATTATCTTTCTAATTCATCCCTCTTTTTTGAACAAAGCTTTCACATATTCTCGACGCAAAACATCCTGATCTTTTAAATCAGTAGCGTCCAAATCCTTTATAAGGTCTTTGAGCCGGAGTTTTGCCTCTCTGCGTTTAATCGAAGCAAGCTGCTGAATCGGAATACTTTTCATATATTCGTTATATTTCTTATTTCGGGCTGAATCTTGAATAGCAGGTAGTTTAAGACTCAAATCAGGTTTGCTTTGCAAAAGATTTTCTAGCTCATTCATTAGCGGATCACGCTGCGGATTATTTAAAGATAACGGATTCACGTCAAAGCTGTTTTTCGAATTGTTAGGATCATTATTTAGATTCGAAAATTTGCCACCAACATTTGCAGAAAAATTTTCGTCAGAACTTTTATTTAATGGAAAAAGCGGTCCGCCGTTTTCCGAAAAATTATTACCTTTTGGATTTTTTAAACCGTCGCTTGAAGGATCAAAGTTACCAAAAATATTCTGCTTATCAGAATTTGAATCAGGGCCACCTTTTAAATCACGAGATTGCTCACTTCCTGATAACCCACCAACGTTTGAGTTACCACTTTCACTATCCGTAGAGCCTGTTCCACTAGTTCTGGATTTAGCTTCTTCCGTACCCGCAGCCTCGCCCAGTTTACTTTTTGCATCTTGGCTTGAGTTGGATCCTGTTAGAATGGATTTCGCATCCATACCTGGTGTTGATCCTCCAATTTTTTGACTCACTTCCTGAGCTTGTCCGCCGCCACTGACGAATACAGATTCACTCTCGGTTCGCTTCGAAAAATTTGTACTTTCTCTATTATTCGAATTTGCAGCATCAGGAGTCATATTTTTAATCAATTTATCGAGAAGTTGATTCGCATCTAGACTTCCCAGCTGAGCTAGAACCTGAACAAGTTTTGTTGGCTCTACTGGATACTCAAGCCCGACATCCATTCTAATTTTTAAAAGCTCAGTCGCCTGAGGTTTCGCATTTGGATAAAATACAAGAACACTGTGACCATCCCAACGAACGGATTCACGAAGTCTTCGACCAACATTGGATGTCGAAACTTTAGCAGTTCGACCTTGAGCGACAATAATTTGAGGATTAAAGGACAACAGTTGCTCTGCCAGAGAGAACTCGCTGGTGATACCAACAACGTCAAAGCCAATTTTTTTCAACATGAGCTCTACAGAAGTCAGCTCTTGAAAATCATCATAGACCAGCAATATTTTAAGCATATAATCATTCTCAGGGAGATTAAAAATGAGGTCAACGCTTGAGTCAGCTTAAGCTAGGCCCTAAAAAACCTATGCGCAATATACGAATACAACTAGCCCTTTTTCTAGAGATGATTCCTGGTTTCTTACTAGGCATGAGTGTTTTCCTCATGATCATTTTAATGTTTCAAATCTTACGTTTAACAGAATTCGCACTTATTCATGGCGTAGATGTTGGAACTCTCTCAGAGATTATTCTTTATATTTGTATTTCTATGCTTCCAGCACTTTTTCCGATGAGCCTTTTGTTTGCAGTTCTCTGGACCTACGGCAGGCTAAGCCAAGATTCAGAAATTATCGCTTTAAGAGCCTGCGGACTTTCGATGCGTCCCGTTTTGATGCCGGCAATAATTTTAAGTCTATTGATCGGACTTGTGTCAGCTCAGACATCTTTTGAATTAGCCCCGTGGGGAAATCGCCGCTTTGAAGTACTATTTAATAACCTGAAACAAACAAAAGCTGCAGCAACAATTAAGGCTGGAACTTTTTCCGAAGGACTATTTGATCTCGTAGTTTATGCAAACAAAATTGATTCAGACACAAATGTCATGCAGGATATTTTTATCTACGACGAACGTGATCCAAAATTACCCCTCACCATCATAGCAAAAACAGGCGAGCTAAAACCTGATCCGGATACTCCAGGACATAAAGCTTTACTCAGATTAGAAAACGGCTCGATTCATCGAAAATCTGAAACTCATACAAAAATAAATTTCGAAACATTCGACGTCCACTTAGCCGATCCCCTTACCATCCGCGAGCGAGAAAAATCCGCTCAGTCTTGGACATGGGGTGATATCCAAAAAATGATCGATGAAAACCCGCCACAAAAAGAGATGATTAAACTAAAAATTGAGTGGAATAAACGTATGGCGATTTCAGTCATGTGTATTGTGTTTGCGCTCATTGGCGTTGGATTAGGTGTTCAGCCCAACAGAAGAGCCGCGAGATCTTCAGGTTTTATGGTGTGTTTAGCAGTGATAATTGGTTATTGGGTTTTATATGTGACATGTGAGGGCTTAGCTCGAAACGGGCAGTTGCCTCCGTCTCTTTCGCTGTGGATTCCGAATGTGGGATTTGGCGGCTTTGCGATCTACTCGCTGAAGAAGATTTGGGACTAGTTAAGAAACGAAGACGCTTCTTACGTTAACTTGTGTAGCTAACGCCTCAACATAAATCAGGTTTTTTACGATACTAAATCTTTCGTTGTTCCCCGGACGAATTCCTTCGGAATTCGTCCGGTCGCGAGGAGTGGTGAATTATCTTCGAAGCTTGTTCTGCTTCGACGCGCGAGCCGGCAAGAGATTTCGTGACGTTGTTTCCCCGGATTTCCCGTTATCACACGGTAATCAACGCAAAAAAACTCTACTTCAGTATTTTCCGTTTCTATTTAGTTTTAATGATTTTTTTGAAGGTAAGAAAAACAGAGCGATGCCGCAGCATCCGTACCACAATGGTCATCCTTGACCACATCGCCCCTCCCTTACAGAAAATGATATGCTAGTCTTATGACAATTCACAAACCTTTTTTTCACTCTTTTTCATTTTTTTTCAATCTATCCAATTAGATAGAGATCACTACTAGCCCTAGAGGTGAATGTTGTTTACTTAAACTAGCCCAAGGAGCGGGCTTGCATAATATGACGATTCTGATTGAAACAGTGTGCTTAAGTCTAAAGCATTTCTCACGATTTGACCTTGGTAAAATGTTAATTCCAATGAACCTGCAAACGATGGAAGCATCGGGTGACCCGGAACTATCCAAACAGGACGGCCTTCACCAAGTGCGTGATGTGCTGTAATCAAAGTTCCACTTTTCATGTGTGCTTCAACGATCAATGTGACCAGGCCCCAGGCCGCAATCAGACGATTTCTTGCAGCGAAATTTCGCTTTGATATCCTTTCGCTTAAAAGCATTTCACTAACGAATAGAATTGGTTTTTCTTTCCACTTTTGGTCATTCCAATGTGCTGGATATTTTTGCGCAAGCCCTGATGGCAAAACAACGACAGTTGGAATATCCAGAACCATCGAAATCAGGTGAGCTTTGTGATCAACCCCCCTTGCACCACCACTGATGACACTGGGACGTTGCTGTTTTAAAAAGGCATAAAGTTCTGTTTGCATCCAATCGCTTGAAAGTTCGTGGGGTTCCCGTGAACCCACCACACTGATTGTGTAATGGGAAATCGAAGTTAAATCCCCCTGATAACTGAGTGCTAGCGGAGGATCGGACATTTTCCTTAATCCTACGGGAAATTCTCGCTGACCGTAAAACACAAATTTGAATTCATCTTGCATGTGAAGCGTTTCGTTTGTGGTAATTTGATCGGCTAACGGAATTAAATTTTCTAACCAAAACGGATGGGATGAGATTTGGGTTTTTAGTTTTTCTATTAACTCTTCACGATTGAATTCCTGAATTAGCTCTAAGCTTTCAATCATCTGATTCATGTAAAGATATTTATAGGGTGACGCTTGAAAGGCTTGTAAAAATCCCCATAGTTTTAATTGCTGCTCCATCTAATTCCTTTTGGTTAAAAGTTATAGATAGAGCCTTTGCAATAATGCGCGCTAGTCGAGAGTTAAATTATCGTCTTCTGTGTTGTAATTAGATCCGGAATCCGTTTTCTCCAGTCCTGCAAAGTCACCCTCACGAATTTCGGTTTTTGAGCTGAGAATGTAACCGGTCGCGACATCTTCTTGAATTCGTATGATTTTGATTGTGCCGATTTCGCGGTAAGACCTTTTCTGCTTGGTATATTTAACTCTTGTTTTCGGTTCTTGGTAAATGTTCATGACATCACCCTCGTTTAAGCCAGAACCTAATCCACCCTCCAAGAAAACGATGGAGTAAGGCGCAAAAAGTAAATCAGTCGGAGATCTGAATCCACCAATGATGGGAACAAGTGGCGCTGCAGTCACTTTTGGTTTTTCAGAAATATCGACCATAGGAATTTGTCCTGGAATTAAACGGTCACCTAGCTCGACTGAATCAAGCATCTTAGTTAACTTCGCCCGATAAACATTTTCCGAATCATTGATTTTACCGATGACTTGAATTTCAGCGCGGTACTGAATAATGAATCCTGCTCTATTTTTTTCGATGTTTCTAATAACCGTGTAAGAACCTGGCAATGAATCCGAATTGAGTTCTACGAATACTTCGCGTCCATAATCAGCTAGCTTCGCACCTTCTTCAATTTCAACGATTTTACCTTTGTAATCCGGTTTGTCTCGAAGAAGTTCCACGGGCAATGGCAAAGGTGGAATGTTGCTAATTGCAGTTCTATCTGGACGAACGATTTTGGGAACATCAAAGCTTGGAACTTCCGGACGATAATTAGGAATACTTGCTGGTATTTCAGCTACAGGAATACTCAATTTTCGAGCAGGAATTGCAACGCCTTCGTACTCAACAACCATTAAAGCTGGTGGAGCTTCCATTGTGCCAGGAAAGAATCGAATTCTCCAACCAGGCAGGATCTCATGTGGGTTCATAATTTCATCTGTATTGAACGACCAAATCTTAGGCCAAAAAACTGGATCAGCAAATAAAACTCCTGAGATATCCCAAAGAGTATCCGTCTTAACTACAGAATATTCACGTGGTTGAGACGAACCATAAACCTTACTCCAATTTTCTTCGGATACGGGGTTTTGATTAAATTTTTTGTAGATATTGTGGAAACGATCTTCAGTGCGGTAATTAGGATCGTCTTTTTGTCCCCAAGCCGTTGCTTGTAGCAAAACTAACGTCAGAAAAAAAACTTTTTTCATTATCTTCTCACAAGAAGTTTCAGCTCGTTCTCAGCTCGAAAGGATTCAGGGCTTCCTGGATACTTTTTTCGTACTTTAAAGAATGCTCTCTGAGCTAAATTTTTAAGTTTCATATTTCGATACGCAACGCCTTTTGAAAATTCTGCTGCAACGGCTTTGTTACTAGCTGGATAATCTTTTAAAAGTCTTTGGAAATACTGAAGGCTTTCCGCGTACTGACTTTTCTCTAAGGCACTGTAGCCAACTAAGTAAATTGCATTATCCGCATGTGGACTGCTCTTGTATTTTCTAACTAGCAGGTTGAGCGCTCTCTTCATTGAAGCCGTATCACCCCGCTGATATTGCGCTAATACTTCAGTATAAAGTTGATCGTCGTTCATTTTATTAAGATCTTTGCCTGTCAACTCGGCTTTTAGATCAATTTCCTTGCGCGACAAGCGTTCAGATTTTGGTGCGGCAACAGAAATTCCACTTATAAAAATAAGTATCAGACTAAAAAACCATTTCATAGTTGGTCCCTTTCACAGAATTCATCCTTGAAGTGTGATGACAGTTTATTATGACATGGTTCAAAACTGACTCACAAGCGCGAGATATCCACATGAAATGTTTAAAAACACTCTATCTAGACCTTAGACTGTCTCAAAATCAATGCTTTCAGCTGTTTGTTTAAATTTTAAGCATCGCTTAAGTATATGATAATATTATCTTTTAAATATAAATCATAAATTTTTATTTAGGCGTCTTACATTGATCTTACATCCGTTTTTGGGACTTGCGGACGTCGATTCTAATTTCGCTCAAACAAGACGTAGGTCATAAAGTTGCTAACTGCTTGAAGCATGTGGGCTTTTTGTCTGAGCTGCCTTTTTATTATGCTCTTTTCATCTTTTGCGACTTTTTCGTACTTAGCAAAAAAAATGGTTTTTTTGCAACACTGGTGCATTGGCTCCATGCCTGTTCATCAGGCAGATAAAATCTTATGGCAAGCGCTTGTCTGCGCACAACATTTTCCAAACAATGATAAATGGAAGGCTTGGTTACAATTAAGTGGACTGGTTCATTTATTTGTAGTTTCGGGATCTCATTTTATCGTTTTGGAATGGCTGCTCCAGTTTTTAAGAATTCCAAAAGTTATCCGGTTCTTTATTTTGTGGATTTATAACGCCATAACCGGCTTTTCTCCGCCCGGAACCAGGGCGTGCTTACACCTGAGTATCGGCTTTTTGTTCAAAGTACCTGAAGAACAAAAGGTCTTCGCCGTTGCACTCGCTTGCTTGGCTTTGCAACCTTCTTGGGCAACTTCATATTCATTTTGGCTGAGCTGGCTCGCGAGCGTAATCCTAATCGTTACACCGCGATTTAAAATAGATCTGTTAAGAAATTTTATTTTTTACGGAGCGTGGTTGCTTTTAGGTTTTACGATCAGTATTTGGGCAATCCCGATGAATTTAATCTTGGGCCCGTTCATCAGTTGGATTTTATTTCCGCTGGCTTTTTTAAGCTACATTCCAGGAGTGGAATTGCTATTTCATTACTCGGTTTTAATTCTAAAAATAATTTTGGAGTGGTTTTCGGCGGAAGCAAAAGTTGCTCCGCTTCCCGTTTTGCTCACTCAACTTGCAGGACTGGTGCTGTTGACACACTTTGTCCTGCAGGTTCGGCGCCTGCAATGGCAGGGCAAAAAAATTAAATGAAATTAAATTTTAAAAGGTTTGTATTCCATGCCTAAATCACGGGCAACCGGTTCGTAAACCACATGTCCGTTATAAACATTCACACCTTTGAAAAGCGCTTTGTCACGCGCACAAGCCTCTTCAACACCCAACGCTGCAAGCATTGAAGCGTACTTCAATGTCACATTAGTCAGTGCATAAGTTGATGTACGTGGCACAACACCTGGCATGTTCGGAACGCAATAATGGATCACTCCACCAACGTCGTAAGTTGGATTTTGATGTGAAGTTGGCTTACATGTTTCAATACAACCACCTTGATCAACCGCAACGTCGACAACAACAGAACCCTTAGCCATGCTCAAGACTTGTTCTTTGCTAACCAATGTTGGAGCTTTGTGTCCCGTAATCAAAACACCACCAATTAAAAGATCAGAATCTTTTACCGAATCTTCAATGTTTTTTGCATTCGAAAAAAGTGTTTCACAACGGCCTTTAAAAATATCGTCTAAGTATTCCAAACGCTTTGTGTTCACGTCTAAAATTGTCACGTGAGCACCAAGTCCCATTGCCATTTTCGCAGCATTGGTTCCAACCACACCACCACCGATGATAGTCACACGACCAGGCTTAACACCGGTCACTCCACCTAACAAAATTCCTTTTCCACCATGGTCACGCTGTAAATAAAACGCGCCCACTTGAGTCGCCATACGACCCGCAACTTCCGACATCGGAGTTAACAAAGGTAACGACATGTCGTCATACTGAATTGTTTCGTAAGCCACAGCTTTCACTTTTCGCTCACACAAAACTTTTGTTAATTTCGGTTCAGCAGCCAAATGCAAATAAGTATAAATAATTTGATTTTCTTGCATCAAATCGTACTCATCTGGAAGAGGCTCTTTTACTTTCATGATCATTTGAGCTTTTGCGTAAACTTCTTTTTTCGTATCAATAATTTTTGCGCCAGCTCTTTCGTATTGCTCGTTAGTAATACCAGAACCAACACCCGCATCTTTTTCAACAAGAAGCGTATGACCTTCTTTAACCAACTGCTTAACGCCAGCTTCTGTCATGCCGACGCGATTTTCCGAAATTTTAATTTCCTTTGGAACACCAATGATCATAAATTTTCTCCGAGTTTGTTTGAGCCATAAAGCGACTGCTCTACAACGACGGCCATCTTGCTCTGAAATCTGGCAAAAGAAAAGGCTAGCTCTATGCTTGACGCACCATCGCACCCAGCGGGCCGCATTTACATCCTATTCCCAATTCTTTGTTTCGGCCGGCCACGATGGCGCGGGCGGCGAGCTCGGACGATAGCACGCACATGGATGGCCACGCTTCGTGCTACCGGCAACTGCTTAAGAGCGGAGGCCAGCGTGTTGGCTATAATTCTTAGAGCAGTGATTGCGATCGCGGGATGCATCCATCCGTGAGAACGCTATCTGCCGGCCATCGTGGCCGTCCGAACTAAAGATTTTGGTTTTTAGGAGAGGGTTTTGCTGCACCGTCGAGCCTAGCCGGCCGACACGAAAAGTGGAGGCTCGCCGCCCGCCTGTCACCTTTTCTAGTATCCTAGTTCCACGTATTTATAGCTTGTGCGGGCGTTTTTTATTTTACGCACTAATTTGTTCATAAGATCGTGTCCTGCTTTATACAAAACGACGTGGCCCATAAGTGGCATCTCGAGGGTAACGAGGTCACCTAGGGCATCTAAAGCTTTATGGCGGGCGAATTCATTTGCCCAGCGAAGCCCACCGGGATTTAAGATTTTCATATCATCGAGCACGATCGCATTATCTAAACTTCCGCCCTTCGCCAAACCCCTGGCCTGCAAGGCTTCTACGTCTCTTAAAAAACCAAACGTGCGGGCTCCAGCGATTTCTCTTTCGAAAGTATTTTCGTCTACGTCGATATCAACTGTTTGTTTACCAATAGCAGGATGAGGGAAATCTATCGTCACGGAGATTCTAAGTCCGTGATATGGAAGTACGTGGGCGAACTTATCCCCGTCTGAAATTTGAATCGGTTCAGTAACGTAACAGTATTTTCGTGGAGCTTCTTGTTCGACAATACCGACTGCTTGAATCGCTTTTAAGAATTCGTTGGCACTGCCATCACAAATTGGGATTTCAGGGCCATCAAGTTCAATAAAAAGATTATCGATTCGCAGTGAGGATAAAGCTGATACGCAATGCTCGATGGTGGCGACTTGAAATGCGGGACCGCCAATTGTTGTTTGGTAAGAGGTTGCTTCAACTGCTTCTGCCGTTACTTTTAAAGATGGCGAACCGGGCAAATCTCTTCTGACGAAATAGACGCCTGTGTCTGGAGGAGCAGGTCTGAAAGTCAACGTGCAAGGATTTCCAGAGTGAATTCCAACTCCGGTGACTTGTGTTGATTTTCTGAGAGTCTTTTGAAGAAACATTCCAGTCCTAGCTTTAAAACCTATTTTTACATAGGTTTGATACGAATGACACCCACTTTTTCATTTCGTGAGTTCAAAACCGCTGGCTCTGTATATTCTTTCAATTTTTCAAGCTCAGCAGCCGTTAAAGCACCATATTGTTTTAAAATATGAAGGGCTGCCACTTCAGCAGCCCGAGAATTCCCATCAATAACTTTTAATGCGAAAACCAGGCCAAGCTGGGGCATTATTCCCGTGTAAGCGCCTTCTGCACCGGTTTTTAAAATAGCTCTTCCACCACTTGCCTCGATAACCCGATGTGAAAAATCATTCAGGCCAGAGAGGTATTCAGGGTGTTTCTTAATTGCATCAATAATTCTGGCACAGTGGCGCTTCAGGCTTGGATTGATATCGTCGTTTACGAAAATGGACATTCCCATTGCGAGTTTTTGTATCGACATTCCATAGGTGGGAATGCAACAGCCGTCAATGCCATGTGGAGCTTTTGTAAATTCGATTCCTGAAATTTCAGTTAAATGCTTTCTTAAAAATTCTTGGTATGGATGTTCGAAAGAGTCATAGTTTGCAGGATTAAATTTGAGTTGCATGGCAGTCGTAATCATTCCCAAGTGTTTACCTGAGCAATTATTTGTTAAAGCACTTTTGAAATTAAGGGCCGGACCGCATTTTAAATCGGCTTCTGTTTTCTGGATGAGACCAAGCCATTCATCTAATCCTTCTAAATGATGCTTTTCTGCGCGATGAGATGCACAAGCCAAAACCAGATGCTTCTCACTTAATTTAAATGCTTCGAACGCCCCACTTTCAAGCAGTGGTAATGCTTGTAATGGCTTTATCGCTGAGCGTGGTGAGATAACGTAGTCAAGGTTTCCGGTGTAACCGAAAATTAATTTCCGTTTGTCCGCAATAACGCAAACAACTTCATGGACGCTTTCAATTAAAGGACCGCGTGTAACTTCTACTACGAGGGGATTTCTGGATTTCATTCGAATTGAACCTCTGCCAATTTCGTTCGAGCAAAATCTGTCAGCATTCTACCCCGCTGTGTTTTTTGAATAAATCCCTCTTGAATCAAGAAGGGTTCGTACACTTCTTCTAGCGTATCTTTTTCTTCACTTAGGGCTGCTGCTAAAGTATCGATACCCACTGGTCCGCCCGCGTACTTTTCTTTCATTAAGAAAAGAATTCGGCGATCCATCTGATCAAGACCGTTCACATCAACACCCAATTGATCAAGAGCGAATCGAGCCATATCGCCATCAATCGTGCCGTTACCTTTAATTTGTGCGTAGTCGCGCACTCGCTTTAAAAGTCTGTTGGCGATTCGAGGCGTTCCACGAGATCGGCGGCTGAGTTCTTCGGTGCCTTCAGTTGTCATTCCAACTTTTAGAATATTTGCAGAACGCAAAATGATTTTTTCCAATGCAGGACGCGAGTAGAATTGCAAACGTTCGACAATTCCGAAACGGTCACGGAACGGAGCATTTAGTAATCCCGCACGAGTTGTTGCGCCAATTAAAGTAAATGGAACGAGTTGAAACTTCATGGCCCGAGCGCCGATACCTTCACCGGTTACGATATCGATATAATAATCTTCCATTGCCGTATAAAGGTATTCTTCAATGTGAGTATTTAAACGATGAATTTCGTCAATGAAAAGAACTGAGTGTGGCTTGAGTGATGTGAGCAAAGCTGCAAGTTCGCCCTTCTTATCCAGGGCTGGCGCTGACGTGACTTTGCAATCCACTCCCAATTCATGGGCTACAATTTGCGCTAAAGTCGTTTTTCCCAAGCCTGGAGGTCCACTAAAAAGAACATGATCAAGTGGCTCTTCGCGACCTTTTGCTGCTTCAATAAACACTTTTAATTTATCTTTGATATTATCTTGCCCAGGAAAATCTTCAAACCGCGTCGGTCGTAATTCATTTTCCCATTTTTTTTCGGCATCCAAAGGAGCTGATTCTAAGATTCGTGTCATCGCGACTTTTCTCCTCTTTGGTTTCTTTGCTGAGAAAGCTGCGAAAGACCCATGCGGATTCCCTCTTCAACTTCAATTTCTTCATTCAATGTGCTTAAAAACTCTTCAACGACCGCAGTTTTAAATCCTAAGTTCGTCAAAGCGAATTGAATTTCTTTAAGGACTTTTGATTTTTGTTGTTTCGCTGGTTCTTCGATACGAACTAATTTTCCCTGCAAAGTTAAAATAATTTGTTCACCTGTCTTTTTTCCAACTTTTGGGATCTTAGATAAAGCTTTCGCATCGCCTGATTCAATCCAATTTGTAATCTCACCAGCGGTGGCACCTGATAAAATATTTTGTGCTAATTTCGGCCCCACACCATTAACTTTTAAAAGTTGAAGAAAAAGATTTTTTTCTTCAACCGATAAAAAACCAAAAAGTTGTAAGGCATCTTCGCGAACATGAGTATAAATCCATAAAAGAACTTGTTCACCCAATTGAGTCAGAAGTTCTGTATGCGCACGCGCATGAGGCTGCACTTCATAACCGATGCCTTGCACATCAACGATCACGGCATCTTGGCTTGCCTCAACTAAAATACCCTGAATTCGACCGATCATGAAAAGACTCCGCCTGTGATAAAAGGCTTTCTGTTATTTTTAAGTTCTAAGTTCGTATTGCCTGAGCCATCAATGCTGCTTTTTTAAGCTCTAATGAATGGTGATAAGCCAAAGCCATAGCGTCGGAAGCATCATAGGAGTTGAAGCCAGATATTGGCAAAAGATTTCTTAATGCCTGATCCACCATCATTTTGTCTGCTCCACCATTACCGGTAACGCTTTTTTTGACAACTCTGGTCGCGTACTCAGCTACACAAGCCCCGAAAAGCATCGATTCGTAAATGTAAACTCCCCGAGATTGTCCCAACTTAAAAGCTGTATCCGCATTTTTCGCGAAAAAACTTTTTTCGATTACGACATCGTCGGGCTTATACTTTTTCAAAATTTCTCGGAAAGATTGCCCCAACTCTAGGATTCTCAAAGAGGCTTCGCCTTTAGGATGATCAGGTATCAAGACACCATGGCCCAAAACTCGGTAATCGTTCTTTTCCACGACTAGCGCGGCAAATCCGACAAATTGAGTTCCAGGATCAAGCCCTAAAATTATTTTTTTCATTCAGTTCATTGACTCGCTTTTGACAGATATGGTCAACTTAAAAGAGATGATCTCAGCTGATGTAATTGAAAAATACCAAACCATTTTAAGACATAATCCTGCAAGCCAAGTTTTTGCCCCGCTCGCGGATGCCTATCTTGAAAGGGGCTTAACACTTCAAGCTGAAGATTTAGCGAAAACAGGAACAGAGCGTCATCCACTATTCGCAGCCGGTTTTTTAGTTTTGGCTAAAATTTATCTCAAAACCAATAAATCAGAAGAAGCTGAGAATGCCTTACAAACTTGCATTCAACTTTCACCGCAGAATATTTTAGCACATCAGTATCTTGGCGATGCCTATTTAGCTTTGAAAAAGCCCATCGAAGCTCTTAGAGCATACAAAATGACCTTGTTTCTCAATCCTTATTCTACAAAAGCAAAGAAGGCCGTAGAAAAGCTCGAAAGCGCGTCTGCTCTTGAATTCGAAGAAGATACTTTTGCAATGGCCAAGCTTTCGGATCTGAAGCAGATTCAAAAAAATCAGCCCGAAGATGATGCGAATGAAAAATCGATGAAACCACTTCTGCAATTGGTCGATGCATTTTTAATTCGCGGTGATCAAGATCAAGCAGCCGAACTTTTACGAGAAGCAAAAGCCGAATTCGGCAACCATCCAGACCTCGAATCGCGACTTAAAAAAATTTCGAGCCAAGCTTCACTTGCTCGTCTTAAGGCAAAAGCTCAAGGTATCGAAAGAACGCCTATTCCTCAAGATGAACACTCAGTTTCAAGATTGACTAGCCAGTCTAATCAGGCCAACACCCAACGTGAAGCTAAGCTTCAAAAACTGTATGACATGTTACGCGTTGTTAGACTCACTCGGCTTGCAAACGAACAACAGCGCTAAAAAAACAAGCCACCTCTCGGTGACTTGTTTTGATTTTTTCAAATATCAATTGAACTAAATTAATTTAATGAGAATTTTCTTTTGGATTTTTTCCACCCATATCATCATCATTCATGAGTGCCTCTTTGCCTTCAGAATACTCGTCTTGGCCTTGAAGTTGTTGATCAACTTTTTTGGGATTTGCATTTTTCATAACAGTTGTATCCTGCTTGTTGGATCTCTCGTCAGCTGGGATTGATTGACCATTTCTGTTTCCGATTTGGTCCTGATTCTGCTGCTGATCCATGTCTCTAGAAAAGCCTTGCTGACCCTGTTTTTGGCCTTGGCCTTGATTCATATTCTGTTTTGATTGCTGATCTTGATTCTGGTTTCGATTCTGATTTGGATTTTGATTAGTAGCCATATATTCCCCTTATGTTTTAGAGCAGCTTCCCTTGAAGCTAGCCCTTTTGGTTAATATAATAATGCTACGCCGATTGCAGAAGAGGTCTACTGATTATATTTTGTCTTTTGCTTAGAAATAACAATTTCCAAGCAGAAGACAAAATAAGTCCTGTTATTTGCTTGGAGATCTTAAGTTTTCTTTATAAAACCGAAAATGTTGCAGCCAAATTAAATGTTGAATTGGCTGGCTTCAAATTTTTTGGGTAAACAGTGACGTACGGGCTAAAGTAAATATGTCTGCGGTAAGAATAACCCATTCCAAGTCTTTGGGTGAGCGTGCGATTCCATAATGCCCAGCGGTCATCAAGTTGTCTTGGATTGTAGAACATAAATGCGAGTGAAGAATTCACATTGAATTTATCCGAAATTTGGTATTTTAAATTTGGAAAAAATGAAACCACATGCTGATTTGCTCTGCCGTCGGAACTCCGGTAGCTACGACTGTAAAAGTAATAATCTAATTTTGTATCGAAACCCGCTGCAAACTTGCTTGTACCAATGTTGTGCACCAGGTTTAGATCATAAGATGCGCCGGCGTATTCACCAATTTTTCTAAATTCGGGAGTTGTGATTTGGCTAACACCGAAAATATTTCTGATTTGCAGATCATTGTAGCGGGAAGATTTGTCGTATGAAATATACGGACTACTCACATCAGTTCGTTGCCAACCGTGCATAGGGTGAATCGCAGCAACACCCGTTCCGACACTTACGGTGCTGGTTCCGTCGATACGGTATCGAGCGCCTATTGATCCAGAGATTTTAGTTTGGTTAGGGCTGACAACGCCATCTGGATTCGGTTGGTTTTTGTTACTTAAATCACCAATGCCGGGACCCGAATAAGAAAGTCCAAATTTTAAACTGTATTTAGAAAGAGCGCCTTCATCAGCTTGAAGTTTTCTATCCGTGATAATTTGAGGATCTGCGATTTCCTTTTGTTTGATCACTTCGCGAAATTGATTCAGCGGCGCAGAGTTTGTTGAATTGGGCGAATTCGATTGCTGCGCCCAAACCTGGTTTGAACTAAGAAGGATGAAACTACCTAAAATCATTTTCAATCCGGTTGTCATTTTTGCCTCTTCATTTCTTTGGTTACAGCTTGGGATGAATTGCTAGCCTAGGTTCCAAGAAGGTGTCAAAAAAAGGTTTACTCAACGACTTTTCTTAACCAAAACTCAATGGAGCACCGTGAATTATGCATAAAAAACGCTCATTTCGCTTTTGATGCTTCATCTCAGCGTTTGACACAAGTTGTAATCTGCCGCTACACCTGAACCCCTCGCGAGGAGAAAACTATGTACGAATTATCAGATTTCAAAAAAGGTCTCAAGATTTTGATGGAAGGACAGCCGTTTACGATTGTCGACTTTCAACATGTGAAACCTGGTAAGGGAAATCAATTTACTCGTACAAAAATGCGAAATTTGCTAACGGGTCAAAATCGTGAAATCACTTTTAAACAAGGTGAAAAATTTGAAGTTCCCAATGTTGAAACACGGGAAATGACTTATCTCTACAAAGATGATAGTGGCTACAATTTTATGGACCAAACGTCTTTTGAACAAATCCTGATGACGACTGGTGATGTGGGCGCCAATGCTATGTACCTCACAGAAAATTTAAAAATTACACTCTTCTTTTTCAACGAACGTCCAGTTGGGATCGACTTTCCTACGACTGTAAACTTACGCGTGTCGCAGACTGATCCAGGCATGAAAGGTGACCGTGTGACAGGCGGAACCAAGCCTGCTACTATGGAGACCGGCTTAGTGGTCCAGGTACCACTGCATATCAGTGAAGGTGACCTTTTGAAAATTGATACTGAATCTGGTAGTTATTCAGAGCGAGTAAATCAGAAATAATATCTTTGTTTTCAGGTCCGAATGCGTTGCGTTAAGTCTCGGTAAACTCACAGAAAAAGTGCCAAAATATCAGTGATGCTTTTGGCAACTCAATGGGCGACTGATATGCAATTAGAACTGGAGCTTAAATCCGCGTTGGATGAAGGCCGAAGTTTATTAACGGTCGCTCCCATTTTAATTTCGGCATTCGAATCTGGAAATAAAAGCAAGAGACAAACTGCTTTGCGCTTTCTGCAACTTCATCCCAACTGGAAAGATTGGCAAAAAGATTTTGAACCTTGGCTGCAATACGAAACTGGGTGGCCATGGGATATTGTACTTTCGTGGCTGACTCATCAGGCTTTAGCGATTTCCTTAAGCGAACGAAGGCTTCTTTTTCAGACAATAGAAAAACAAAAATCACTTCCAACATTTGCGAAATATCCTGACTGGAATGCAGTCTACCCAATCGTACAGGATCTTCGAAATCAAGCGCGCATCGATATCCAAAGAAAAATTCTTGAAATTAGAGATCTTCTTTTCGAAGAACTTCGCACATGGAAGTCGCAGCGACTTCGTGAACAAGAAATTAAAGTTCTTAAAAGACTTAAAACAAAATTTCCAAATGATTCAGATATCCAAAGTGAAATCGAGAAATTCAAGCAAAACCAAGCTGTCGAAACTTTGGGGTCACGCTTGCGCTCTAAAAGAAACGACAAAGTTCGTGGCCTACATTTCAAAGAAGAACTTGTTCAGATTTCTGAGGAATGGGAAACATTAATATTAGACTACATCGAGCTTCACCCCGAAGGCACATATGATTTAACGATCGCATGTTGTTTTATGGAAGACTGGGTGACCGCACTCAAACTTGTGAACAAAGCTGAATCATGTGCGCAAAGAGATTGGCTTGAATTGGAAATACTATTTAAACTTGGGCGCTATATTGATGTCTTGCAGGCGCTTCACGAAATTGAGTTACGCTGGGCACATGAAGGCGAAACATTTTTCGCAACTGCCTACATCCGTGCGCAAGCTCTCTACGGCTTAGGCCAAAAAGAAAAAGCAGTTGAAGTTTTAGAAAGCTTACTTGCATCTCGCCCACTTTACCGTCAGGGAGTTGAACTTCTTCACATGTGGAGAGGTAGTCCTTCTTGAGACGTATTTTTTGGATCCTCCTTACCCCCGCCTTTTTCTTAACGATTTTTATTTGGAGCTTTCAGAAATACCTGGCGCCAAAAATTTTGAATATTGCTATTGGAAAAATTGAGAGCCTATCAAAAAAAGATGGGCCATTTGAAGTTAGGATTCAAAATGCGGAACTACTTTATTTCCCACCAGGCCTAAGAACTGAAGATGTTACGTTAAAACCTAAAAGCCCTTGGTCGCAATCAATGTCTGACATTCAAGTTCAGGTTATTGAAGCGCGCTTAGAGATATTTAGTCTTCTGATTGGTAAATTAAAAGTGGCCTTGATTGAAATTGATACTCCACAATTCGAATTGAGTTTTGCTAATGATGGAAATTCCAATTTTAATTTTAAATTTCCATCAAAGCTTGATTGGTCTCCGCTTCTTGCAAAGCTTCAAGAAATTCCCCTAGAACAGCTTAAAATCAAGAATCTCAATTTTAAAATTCGCGAGCGAAAATCGAAAGCCACAGTCTCTTTCTACCCAACTGATCTTCAAGTTCTGCAGTTAAAAGATTTGCTACAGATAAAACTTTCTGTTCCCCATGCCATCGCCTCGTGGGATCAAAAAGAAAGGCTTAAAACCGAAATTCAATTTATGACCGTTGTGACACCACAATCAGTGCGAATTCAAAAGTTGAGCATCATAAATGAAGCTCTAACTTTTCAATTATCCGGTGAACTAAAATCCAAAGAAAAGAAAAGTCCTCAAGCACAAGTGCTTTGGACAGCTTCAGTTGATTTAGATAAACTTCGTGATACTTTGGGTCTTGTCATAACTGACCAAAAGATTCCTGCATTTTCTGGCGATCTTAGAGCACAAGGCAGTTGGTCGCCACAAATAGATGATTTTTTAGCTTCAGATTTCAATTTGCAAACAGAATCAGTTAAAGTGGAAAAGTTCGCAATAGGTGATGCGCAAGTAAAAGGAACAATTAAGGGAAAAGAAATCGCACTTGAAAGCTTAAAAGTTCAACATCCTGCTGGCGATGTAAAAATTAAGAACGCGCGTCTTTCTTTGAGCGAAAACTTTCCGCTCTCATTAAATGTAATAGTTGAGAATCTTGATCTTCAGAAATTGTTTCTTTCATTAAATTTAAAAAATATTCCAGTCGATATGCAACTCGAGGGCGATGCCCCCTGCAAGGGCCAACTGAAGCCACTTCGCTTCGACTGCAACTTCGAAGCGAATGCAACCGACATCAGTGTTCGAACTGAAATGGCGAAAAGCTCTTTTGAAATTTTAGGGCTAAAAGAAATCTCCGGGCGTGGGCAAGTTCAAATTAATTTGGAAAAAATCGTATTCCAAAGTGGATTGACGATGGATAAATCTAAGGGCGAAATCGCTGGTGTGGTTGACTTCAAAAAAGGCTTTGATATCAGCTTTAAAAGTCCGCAATTGCTGTGGGATGAAATTCAGAATCTTTCGAATCTTAAAATTAAAGGACAAAGCCAACTTTCTGGAACAACTCGTGGAAATTCGAAATCTGCGACCCTGAAGCTTGGTTTAAAGAATATCAATCATGAGATGTCTGGTTTCTTTCTCGGTGATACGGAACTTGATATGCTTTATGAATCTGGGCACATTCTGATTCCATCTGCTCAGGGTCGAATTGATCAGAGCCTCTACACTGCAGCGATTGATGTTGATTTGAAGGAATCAAGCATCAAGGGAAACTTAAACTTTTCCAAAGTGCGACTACAGGATGTTAAAAAAGCCTTGGAAAATGCCATTCCCATCCCAATAAACATGGAAGGAGTTGGAAAAGGACAGGCTGAATTTAGTGGACCACTTAACTTTTGGAAATTGAATACGAATCTGAGTGCTCAGTTTAATCAAGTGACACTCGTGACAGAGTCTTTCAAAGAACTCAATCTGGATATTGATAGCCAGGATGGAAATTTCAGCTTTAGGAAATTCGAAGCTAAAAGAAATAAGACGATGCTCAATGCGACTGGGTCGATTTCGAATGAGCAAGAATTAAATATTGATGCCAATTTGCAAAACTATTTGCTTGAAGAAAGTGATTTCATATCAAGAATGAAATGGCCTTTGAATGGCCATTTAAATTCGCAAATGAAGCTGACCGGTAAAATGAACAACCCGACCCTTAAACTGAGCGGTCAATTTACAGAATTGCTCCTTGAAGATAATGAAGTGCCCAACTCAAATTTCAAACTCGAAATCCAAGATAAAAATTTGATGGCTGAAGGTATTTTTCTAGGAAACCAAATTCAGGCTATTTTAGAGTACCCGCTGAAAGAAGGCGAAAAACCACTTCGACTTCGGATGAAGACTCAGAATTGGGATTACACTCCATGGCTTTCATTACTGAATGCCGGCTCACTCAATCAAGATACCTCCGGAATCTTGACAAGTGATATTGATTTGAATTCCGCTGGCGGAGATCTCGAGAAACTGTCAGGAAGTATAAAAATTCAAAGCTTTTCGTTAACTAAGCAGGATTTAACTCTTCAAAATAGTCAGCCTCTTTCGATAACTGCATCAAACGGATCTTATGATATTCAGCATTTCGTTTTGAATAGTAGTAAGGGCAAAGTAGAAGTCATTGGCGAAAATATTAATGCAAGTTCATTGAATCTTCAAATCAATGCGGATTCTGACTTAAAACTTGCACAACTTTTTATTCCACTATTTGAAGAAATTAGCGGTGCTATTCACGTAAGATCCACAATCTCTGGCAGCCTGGACCGGCCTCAGTTAATCGGTTCCTTGAAAATTGATAATGGATATTTCCGAATTAAAAACTTTCCGCATCCGTTTGAAAAAATGCGAGTTGATACGACATTTTCGCAATCAAGAATTCTATTTAATGAAATTAACGGGATACTGGGCGGCGGCGACATCAAAGGCGAAGGAAGTTTACAGATACAGGGACAAGAAGATATCCCAATGCTTTTAAGATTTAAAGCACGGGGCATATCTCTTAATTTACCAGATAAGGTTCGTACCCGCGGAGACGCAGACTTAACTTTTTCAGGCAATTGGTTTCCCTTTACATTGGCAGGTGTGTACCGAATTGCTTCAACAAATTTTGAAATGGATTTCACCGGTGGAAAATTTGCGAAGGACATCAAGCAAAATTACTACTTACCGCAAACCATAAAAGAAAAGATCTCTGATCCGCTGAATTTAGATTTACAGCTGGTTTTTGATAAACCTATTCAAATCAAAAACTCTCTTCTGGAAGCTCAGGCTGTGGGCCAATTAGGAATTCGCGGAAGCCCAAGCCTTCCCATTTTAAATGGCAAGTTAACAGGATTAAAAGGTAGTAAGCTGTTTTTTAAAGATAAACCCTTCGAAATTCAAGCGGCGTCTATTCAGTTCGATAACCCAAACGAAGTCGATCCTAACCTTTTTATTTCAGCAAAAACAAGAATCGAAGAGTATGATATTACTCTGTTAATTCAGGGAACTGCCAAAGATCCTTCAGTTAGACTGTCAAGTCAGCCCCCCCTGGCTGAAAATGATATCATCTCATTGCTTGCGTTGGGTGTTACTTCGACGAAACTTGCGACAGTTGATTCAAAGGAACAGCAGAATCAGACTGCAAATGAAGTTTTCGCAGCGGCATTTCAAAGTACGGGACTGACTCAAAAAGTTCAGACTGCAACTGGCTTCAACGTTCAGCTTTCAAATTCTTTTGATACGACTCGAAACATCAGCGTTCCAAAATTTACGATAAGTCGAAAACTTACAAAAAGAACGAATGCTACCGTCGCATTTCCAGTAACTGGCGATCAAAAAACTCCCGAAGGAAAATTGCAGTATAATCTAACCGACAACCTGTCCGTTAATGGCAGCTATGAAACAAAAAAGTTCGGACAAAATAATACTGGAATCGAAAATCGAGAGACTCCAAGCATCTTAGGTTTGGACTTAGAATTTAAGCGAGAATTTCGATGGTAAGAATACTTCTCAGAATACTTCTTATTCTTTTTTCAAGCTCGGCAGCTTTCGCTAAATATAAAGTCGATTTAAGTCTTGTGCCACAGGAGATTCAAGCCTCGATCGAAGCTGCAGTTAGGAACTTAACTCTTGATAACATGACCGCAAGTGAAGTTGATGATCTTTTAAAGCTGATTTATTTAAGTGCGCAGTTTGATCCTGTTCGTGCGGTGTTTATTTCTGAACGAGTTATCCAGTTTAAAATTTCTAAACGCGTGCGCATAAAGCAGATAAATTTTTATGGGCTGAAAGGAATGGCTGCCTCAGAGGCTCGCAAAATTGTAACAGCCCAAGAGGGCGACGTTTTTGATCCTGATTTCCTTATTCAACAAGGCCAGAATCTTCAAGACACATACAAATCAATGGGGTACTTAAATGCAGAAGTCGATATTGAGTTCCCCATTTCTTCCGATCAGCAGATAAACCTTAATATAAACGTTCGTGCAGGCCAACCGGCTAAAATTAGAAAGATTGCTTTAAAGATTGATAATGAATCTTTAGCTGTTCCACTTCAACATGCGCTTCGGGGCTTTAAGAACGATATTCTTACTCAGGATACAATCAAAGCAATGCAGACAGAAGTTGAAGATTTCTTGAAATCAAAAAAAGCATACCAAGCAAGCTTTGCTGCGCCGGAAATAAGCCTTTCGCCAGATCAAAAATTTGCATACCTAAAGTATGATATTCAAAATGCGGACTTGTTTGAATTTAAAATTGAAGGTTCAACTCAAATATCTTCGCTCTTAAGTCTTGATGACAGACTTGATTTGAATAACACGCCAACTGGTGGGACAAACCTACTTCCCGAATTAACGAATCGGTTGCGCAGCTATTATTTTAATAAGGGCTATGCCCGCGTTGAGATCACGCTTTCTGAGAAATTGATTCCTCAAGAACATCGACGTGAAGTGACTTTTCTGGTGAAGGAATCAGAAGTTGTGAAACTCGATAAATTAATCTTACAAGGTCGTTTCGCTAGAAAAACTGAATATTATGAGAAGCTGCTTTTAAAAAATGCCTCTGATCCGATTCGGCAAAAGTTGTACATCAAAGAAGATTTAGATCAGGCGGTAATATTCTTGGTTCAGGAATTACAGAATGAGGGTTTTCTGCTGGCTCAAGTTATTTCTTCTCGGGTTATTTTTAATGCAAAAAAGGATCAGGTAAATATTTTAGTTAATTTAAATGAAGGATTACAAACAGCAGTAAAGGATATCGAGTTCGTTAATGCAAAAGCCTTTGATAAAATAGTTTTAGAAAAAACAGTTGGTCTCAAATCAGGTGAGCCTCTTCAGTTGGCAAAAATTGAAAAGTCTATTAAGGATCTCAAAACGCTTTACAAGGAAAATGGCTATCTTGAAATGATGGTCTTAAACGAAAAACAGGATCTTGTTCAATATAACGAAGATAACTCTCAGGCGACGCTTGTGTTTAAATTGTTTGAAGGTCCGCAAGTGACAGCGCAATCAATCGTAATTGAGGGCCTTCGCGCAACTCGTGAATTTGTTGTTCGCTATGAACTTGACTTCAAAGAAGGAGATCTTTTAACTCCCACAAAAATCGAAGAATCGATTTCGAGATTGCAAAGAACCGGTTACTTTTCATCAGTTGATATACGAACTCTTGAAGATAAAACTGAAGTTTCGAAACGAACAGTTTTAATTCGTGTCACTGAAGCTGAACCAGGATTATTTCAATTTGGTGGTGGTGTGACGAACGAAAGAGAGCTCACAGTTCGCGGATTTATGGGTTTGGGTTATCGGAATCTCTGGGGAACGGGGCGCGGATTTTCTTTTCGAGGAGACGCAAGTTATAACTTAACAGATGTAGAATATCTCGAAAACAGATTCAGCTTTGGTTACTTAGAACCATTTTTATTCAATAGTCGCTACAAGGGCCGTTATAATCTAACTCGGTCAAATGCGATAACAGACTTTGAAAATAAAAGAGCTTCCGTCACAGTTAAGCAGACATTCTCTATGGAAAAAGATTTTACAAAGCACGTTACCGGCGTGTGGGATATTTATTCACGCGCAAGCTCTGAAGACTTTAATATTCGGGGACCTAAGGAAAGAAAGGAACTTGAAATTGCGGCAACGGGTGTCACTCTCGATTTAGATTATCGTGATAATTTGGTTCGACCTCGAAATGGAAATCAATCTCGCTTTAATGTCGAGTTCGGAGCACCCATTTTAGGTAGTACAAAAACAATTCATTATGTCCGCAGCTCTGCTTCTTTTACTCATTTCAATAGCTTTTATAAACAACGATTAACTTGGGCGAACGGACTTCGTTTTGGATATTTACAAAATTTAAGTGAGCGTAGTGACGGAGGAGTTCCATACGATAAAAAGGGGTTCTACCTTGGCGGCCCCTCCACTATCCGTGGCTTTGATCCGACTCGTGAGGCTTTTCCTGACACCGATTTACTGAATGAACGGCTAGGAAATAAAATGACCCGCCAAACCAAAATGGCTTTGATCAGATCAACATTCAGTTATCCTATTTACGGCATCGTCGACGGAACGATATTCTATGATGGCGGCCGAGTCGAAGTAGGTGGCCTTGATTTAGGATTTGGGTACCGACATGCGGCTGGAGTCGGAATTTTGATTAATACGCCAGTGGGCCCTCTGAATTTGGAAGTTGGTTGGAAGCTGGGTAAGCTCTATCAAGGCGAACTGCCATCCGTATTCCACTTGTCCTTTGGTTCGTTTTAGCAGGGCAGCTTAGCACCTAGCGCCAATTGCCATTTGCATTCTTGAAATATTTGTCTTTCAGACCCAACTAAGTTAGCTTCAAGCCTCCTAAAAATTCTATTTTCATCTCTACTTTTCCGGAGGATCCATGCGTCAGCATCAAGTTCGAGTATACCCATCAAAAGAAAAATTAGAACGTCATGATCAATTGGCTTGGAAGATGGCTGAAGTCGCGACAGATCAAACGAAAATCTCTGAAGAAGTCATCGATATGGTGATCAACCGCATCATCGACAATGCCTCAGTGGCGATCGCTGCAGCGAATCGCAGACCTGTTGCTTCAGCCCGCGCAATGGCGATTGCTCACCCGCGAAATGGTGGCGCAACTGTCTTTGGAATGCCGAACGACCAAACGTTTTCCTGTGAATGGGCTGCTTGGGCGAATGGGACCGCCGTTCGCGAACTTGACTACCACGATACATTTTTAGCAGCGGACTATTCTCATCCAGGCGATAACATTCCTCCGATGTTAGCTGTTGCTCAGCAAAAAAATAAAACAGGTGCAGAATTATTAAAGGGCCTTGTCGTTGGCTACGAACTTCATGTGAACTTGGTTAAAGGAATTTGCCTTCATAAGCACAAGAAAGATCATATCGCTCACCTTTGCCCGGCTCAGGCTGCAGGCATTGGAACGATGTTGAATCTTTCAACTGAACAAATTTATCAAGCGATTCAGCAAGCAGTTCACGTTTCTTTTTCAACTCGCCAATCCCGCAAAGGTGAAATCTCTTCTTGGAAAGCTTACGCTCCGGCACACGCTGGAAAATTAGCTGTTGAAGCTGTTGACCGCATCATGCGCGGAGAAGGTGCACCTTCTCCAATTTACGAAGGTGAAGATTCGGTCATTGCATACATGCTTGATGGAAAAGACGGAAAGTACACTGTCCCACTTCCAGAAAAAGGTGAAGAAAAACGTGCGATCTTAGAGACATATACAAAAGAGCACTCGGCTGAATATCAATCTCAAGCTTTAATTGATTTAGCTTTTCGCATGGGAAATAAAGTTAAAGCCTCGGCCGGTGGCAATTGGGATGACGTAAAAGATGTCTTGATCCACACTTCTCACCACACTCACTATGTGATCGGAACTGGTGCGGGTGATCCTCAAAAAATGGATCCAACGGCCTCTCGTGAAACTCTTGATCATTCAATCATGTATATTTTTGCGATCGCTCTTCAAGATGGTAAGTGGCATCATGTACATTCGTATGAACCGTCGCGTGCTCAACGTGCAGACACAGTAAAATTGTGGCACAAGATCAGAACTGTTGAAGATCCTAAATGGACTCAGGCTTACCACGATGTGGATCCAAATAAAAAAATGTTCGGTGGAAAAGTCGAAATCACTCTGAACAACGGCGAAAAAATAATTGACGAATTAGGTTTAGCAAATGCTCACCCTGCAGGTGCAAAGCCATTTAAGCGCGCAGATTACATCCGCAAATTTGACACATTAACCGCAGAAATTATTCCTAAAGCAGAGCGCGATCGCTTTATTAATCTAGTTGAAAAGCTTCCAAGCTTAACAGCAGAACAATTAAAACAATTGAATGTGCAAATTCCAATGGACAAGCTTGTTAACAATAAACGAGACGAAAAAGGAATTTTCTAAATGTTATTTCAAGAGGCAAACCCCTTTCAGAAAAGAAAACATTTTAGAGACCAATTAAAAGCTGGAAAGTTGCTGCGCTTTCCAGGTGCTTTTAATCCGCTCTCTGCAATGATGATTGAAAAAAAAGGTTTTGAAGGGGTTTACATTTCTGGATCAGTCTTATCGAATGATTTAGGCTATCCAGATGTCGGGCTTACAACTTTAAGTGAAGTTGGTAACCGCGGAAGACAAATTGCCCGAGTTACGACATTGCCTTCAATTATTGATGCTGATACTGGTTTTGGTGTTGCGATGAATGCCGCAAGAACGATTCAGGAATTTCTTGAACTAGGTCTTGCAGGTTGCCACTTGGAAGATCAAGAAAATCCAAAACGTTGCGGCCACCTTGACGGCAAAAGTTTAGTTTCAACAGCGGATATGGTTCAAAAAGTAAAAGCGGCAGATCAGGCTCGCAAAGTGGATCCTAATTTCGTGATTATTGCACGAACTGATGCAAGAGCATCGGAAGGATTGGAAAAAGCGATCGAGCGAGCGAAAGCCTATGTGGATGCCGGTGCAGATGTTATTTTTACCGAAGCACTTGCAGATGAAAAAGAATTTGAAGCTTTTAGAAAAGCCGTGAAAGCCCCGCTTCTTGCAAATATGACCGAATTCGGTAAATCAAAACTATTAACAACCAAGCAGCTGGAAAATGTTGGCTATAATATTGTAATTTACCCAGTGACTCTTTTAAGGCTTGCTATGAAAGCTGCTGAAAACGGATTAAATTCTATTTTGAAAGATGGCACTCAGGAAAATTCAGTTAAGGACATGCAAACTCGACAAGAGCTTTATGATTTAACTGATTACGCAAGATACAATGAATTCGATCAAAATATTTTTAATTTTAAATTGAAATAACAGTTCTTAAAGAAAGGGCTTTAAATGAGTCAAGACTATGTTAATCCGGATTATGTAGCTGAACCAGAAAAAGTAAATACGAAAAAGGGACTTGAAGGATCCGTCATTGATACCTCTTCAGTTTCTAAAGTAAACCCTGATACCAATTCTCTTATCTACCGGGGCTACCCTGTTCAGGACTTAGCAGAAAATTGCCGATTCGAAGAAGTTGCTTACCTCATGTACAAAGGCGAACTTCCAAACCGCACGCAACTTTCAGAATTCGAAGCTATGGAACGAAGTTACCGTGATATTTCAAAAGATAACTTAGGTGTAATTAAAGCACTGCCAAAAAAGTGTCATCCAATGGATTCAATCCGCACAGGCGTTAGCTTCCTTGGTTGCGAAGATGAAAGAGTTTGGGACGCAACTCCAGTTACTAATTACGATAAAGCTGTTCGCTTGTTAGCGAAAATCCCAACAATGGTTGCAGCTGATTATCGCTTCAAAAAAGGTCTTGATTTTATTGCTCCAAGAAATGATATGACTTTAGCAGAAAACTTTTTCCACATGTGTTTTGGAAAAGTACCAGATGCACAAGTTGTAAAAGCTTTTGATGTCAGTCTTATTTTGTACGCTGAACATAGCTTTAACGCTTCAACTTTCACAACACGTGTTGTGACAAGTACTGAAAGCGATATCTATTCTGCGACTGTTGCAGGTATTGGCGCTCTTAAGGGCCCTCTTCATGGCGGTGCTAACGAAATGGTTATGCACATGATGATCGAAATCGCTGACCCAACAAAAGCTGAACAGTGGATGCTCGATGCATTGGCTAAAAAGCGTAAAGTGATGGGCTTCGGTCACCGTGTTTATAAATCTGGTGATTCCCGCGTTCCCACAATGAAAAAGTATGCACAAAAGATGGCCGATATCACTGGCAATCAAAAGTGGATGCAAATGTATGAATCTTTAGAAAAAGTAATGGTAGAAAAAAAGCGCATTTACCCAAATCTGGATTTCCCTGCAGGCCCTGCTTATTACATGATGGGTTTTGAAATTGATTTTTTCACACCCATTTTCGTAATGGCTAGAACAACCGGCTGGAGTGCGCATATCATTGAACAAGCTGGAAGCAACAGAATCATTCGCCCACTTAGCGAATACATTGGCGCTGGCCAACGATCTGTAAAACTATTAAGTGAAAGAGGCTAATTAAATGAAAAAGTTATTGCACACATCATGTTTAGCATTTTTAATTCTTGCAGTAACGTCCTGCCAATCAACGAGCCCGCTGGTTCCTAATCCATACGAAACCGGCGGCACTCAACAAAAACGCAGGGAAACTCTCGGACTGGTTCCACGTGGACTTGATCTTTCAAACGCTCCAAAGAAAATTGCGTTCGGCGCATGCGCTGATCAGAACAAACCGCAACCTATTTGGACTCAAATCTCCAGCGAAAAGCCAGATTTGATGATCATGATGGGAGACAACGTCTACGCTTCCAAAGAAGAAACTAAGAATCAAATCGAACAGTATAAAAAGCTCGCGCAAATTTCCGAATACAAGAAAGCTCGTGAAGCGATTCCGTTTATGGCGACTTGGGACGATCACGACTATGGAATTGATAATGGTGGCGCCGATTACATAGCAAAAGATGATTCAAGAAAAGCATTTTGGTTTCATTGGCCTTATATCAAGGACTCAACACTTCTTGAACAACCAGGAATTTTCCATTCAAAAGTTTTAGGTGGTACAAAGGAAGGCCGTGGCCGCAAAGCTCACGTGACACCAAGTGTTCACGTTATCATGCTTGATACTCGCTGGAACCGCTCACCACTTCAATTGGCAGAAGTAAAAACTGTCACAGACGCGGCTCAATCTCCTGACACTCCACCACCAGTTAAAGCGAAATTCGCACCAACGACAGATCCAAAGGCGACAATACTTGGACCTGAACAGTGGGACTGGTTGGAAGATCAATTACGCGAGCCTGCTGATTTCAAAATCTTAGTTAGTTCTTACCAAGTCATCGCCGACGATCATGGTTGGGAAAAATGGGGAAATTTCCCAAGAGAAAAACAAAGACTTTACGATTTGATCGCGAAAACGAAGCCAAAAAATCTAGTGATCCTAAGCGGAGATCGCCACTTAGCTTCTATGGCTAAAACAGAAATCAAAGGCTGGGGAACACTTTACGACATCACCTCAAGTAGCTTAAACAAGCCAAAGGGCTTACAAGAAAAAGACGCAACTTACATGTTTGATGCCTACGGAAAAGAAAACTTCGGTTTGATGACATTGGACTGGGCGAACCGCACAGCACTAGTAGAAATCAAAGACTTGGAAAATAAAACAGTCCAACAATTGGAACTGAAACTAAAAAGGTGAGCCTAGCCGGCCGCACCTCGCCGGCCGCACGATAAATGGCGCAAGATGCATCCATCCGTGAGAACGCTATCTACCCGCCATCGTGGCGGTCAGAACAAAAGAGTTTTAGGAATAATTGCCGCACCGCCTACGCAAAAGTGAGAAGGTGCCTTTTTCTTTTTCCTAATTGCAGTTGTAGGCTTGGCCGCGGATTGCTGTGGTTTGTGCGCCCAGCGTTTCCACCTTTACGTAGTCTGCACCTTTTTTGCGGGCTTCAGTCTTGAGCTCTTCTAGTAATTTCTTTTCATCTACTTTGAGCGAAATACTTCGTACTTCGATTGCACCCATATCTTGGCAAGATTTTGAGGGTTCGTCGCGGGTGACTTTGATGTCGTCGTGATCGATGAGAGGTTTAGAGGCACAGCCTGATAAAACAAGAATAAGTATTATGTAACAAATGTTTTTCATATTAAAATTGGACCAAAATCCCCTGCTACTGGCAACGGGTAATTTGATCGAAATCTTGGCCTAGGACGATATTCTCGCGACCTAAGTGCTTCGAGACGTACTGCATCGCTGCTGAATCCAGTTTATTATAGGCGGGATAAATGATCTGACCGACGCGGTAAACTGGAAGACCTTTGTAGTCATAGACTTGAAGTTTTCCGTTTCGATTTTCTTTTAGATTTAAATAAAGAACGACTGTCGTTTTTCTTTCTGTTCCCTTTTGCCAAGCGACGAAATTTCCCAATGAGAATGCGACTAGTGTTTGTCCGATTCTTTCTACTGGCTGCATTACGTGTGGATGGCTTCCGATGATGGCTGTCACGCCAAGGTTCGCCATTTTTTGAGCCCAATTTCTTTGCTTTGCATTTGGAGTTTGAACGTATTCATTTCCCCAATGCGGAAGCAGAATGACGGCATCATATTCGCGTTGCGCTTTTTGTACGAGACTTACGATTTCACTTTCATTTGCAAAACATTTTAAGACTTGATTACGATGGTCGGGGTGCCCGTTAAGGTGTTCAGTGCATGAAAGCCAATATATATTTTTGCCCTTGATGCGAGTAACCTGTCCCCAGTCCCCTGTTCCATCAGACATTCGAGTTCCGGTGAAAAGCATATTCTGCTTTTTCAATTCGAGATTTGTTCTGTCGATTCCGATCGATTTACGGTCGAGCGCATGATTGTTCGCCGTTGAAACGATGTCTAATCCCAGTTTTTGAAGATCGGAAATAACTTGAGGGTGAAAATTAAAACGCATGTTTGTGCCGCTATAAACTTTGCGGTCATAAGTGAAACCGATGTCTCCGAAGTCTTTACCTTCGCTATTAATTCCAAGCGCAACTGGTGATTCAAGATTTCCGTATGCAACATCAGCTACTTTAATATAAGGCGCGACCGTTTTCCAAAGTGTAAAGAATCTTTCAGGACTTTTATGAGCTTCCACCTGTTGAGCGTCGTGAACAAGAATATCACCCACTGCCGCCACAAGTACCCGGTTCCCGCAAGATTCTTTTTCCGCAAGAGCAGTAGCAGCGAGCGAAAAAGTTAAAAATAAAAAGACCAACGATTTTTTATTCATGTCTACTTCTTAGGAGCGAACCAGCCTTTACAAGTTCTAGCAATACTAACTGGAATGGCCATCAATTTTTCAGACAATGTTTTACGCTGTTCTGGAATCGGCGTGCCCTTTTCAAGAAACGCAATTGTATTTTTTAACATTCCAACCATTTTTGTTGAAGCCATCGAAAGCTTTACAGTTCCGATTGTTGCCCAAGCAGAAAAATACATAAGACTGCTGGTGAATAACGTGTTGTCGTTATAACCAGAAATTGCACCCACAACATCAACGTGTGGAGCTAAAAGTCCGTAGACAGCCATACCTAAATAAAAAGTTCCAGTAGCGCGCTGAGCTTGAACTCGTTTTTCACGTAATCTTAAAGTGACATCGAGCCAATGATCCCACCAGGTTTTAGCTGCGTAATTTTTCACTTTTCCTTCGAGATGAGGAAGCACTTCTGCACCATATTGCTGAATTCTAACAATTGTTCTTTCCGCTAATTCATTACGGTTTAATCTTTCAACTGGTCCCCAAATAGGCTGTGCGCCGCCCAAAGACTGTGCGCGAGCAGAATATTTTGGTACTACTAAATTTTTTGCATCAAACAAGAATTCTTTCAAAATATCCTGAGCTTTTTCCATCGTGCTAATTTCAGCTAAACGCTTTGTTAGCTTTTCTTTATCAACTTTGTCTTCTCCATGCTGACGAACTGTGGTCGCGAAAACTTCGCCTATAGCGTTCATTAATTCTTCAGTCTTTGTGTACTTAGCTTCTTGACTTAAGTTTTTGTCTAACAAGACAACCGAAATCACTGTAAATGCAGCATCTAATCTTTTGTAAATTTCTTCAGCCATAAAATCTGAAATTCCCGCACCAGCAGCGCGGTCCATATCGGATAAGTCTTTAATCATCGCAGGAATTTCTTTTACTGAATAAGTCGCCGATGCTAACTTCAGTTCGAAGTCCGCAGTCGCAGCGAGCGTCGTAGCTTCAGCAACCTGACCCAGACTAATTTCCGGTAAAACGACTCCAAGAGCTAATTGTAAGGCAAATAATATTTTAAATAATTTTTTCATTTTCATCCTCACAAAATTTGAAAGTCTTTTTGGAAGTCTTTAAATTTCTTAAATAAACTTCGGTTATCGATATCTTTTGGCGCTAACCACTGAATCGTCACAGGTTCTGAATAAGCACTTTCGTTACCTTCTTGGCCTTCGCAAGTTACTTGGCCGTTTTTACAGCCGCTCTCGTAGAATGGTAAACCTCTTGGTAATGCTTGAACTTTAAAGTGATAAGTTTGGCCAGGAGTAAATTCTGCTCCCGTTTGCTCCCACAACCAGCCTAACATTTTATGAGCTGGCCCTGCCGCGCGGTAAGAATCTTTAATGGCGTCTTCGCCAACAAGAGAAATTTCTAAACGATCTCTCATGGCGTAACCTTGGTTTGAGCCAAACGTTGTTGGAACAGTTAACATTGAGGTTCGACCCCAACGACCTTTTTCATAAAGCTGAAATCGGTATTGAGTTTCCTGCCAGTAAGCATCGCCTACTAAGCCCGTTACTTCATTTGAAGTGACTTTAGCTTTACTGTAGATCGTTGCACGCTGAGCTTTCGCTGCGTTATCAGGTTTGGAAAACATGCGGCTTAGTTCTGCTGCACGAACTTGAGTTGATCTGCCTAAGTCTTGTAAATAAAGACGAGTCGGCTTTCCATTTTCAACTTTTAGAGGAAAAATATCTTTTCCATCTGCATCTTTAGGTAATGCTAATGGATTTGGTGCTTTTACTAAATTTCTACCAACTGTGAAGACAGAAACTTTGAACTCGCCTGTTTTCTTGTATTCGCAGGATAAAGCTTTTGGCTCGATACTCTGAGTATATTCATTCCACTTGCTATCGATTTTAAATGCTGGCCGCATCTGAGTGCTCTCACCGTAGTTATTAAATACTGTGAAGTTTTCTGATTCACCAACAAGAAGTTCAAACTTGTTTGGTAAGATTTGTTGGTAATCTCTGTGACGTGATTTTGCATCGACGTATCCTGGAACCCATTTTGAATCGTGTTCGTACTGAACAGAGTATTTTACTTTTTGATCAGCACATCTCCGAGCAACTGGCAATCTAACGGGCCAAGTACACCAGCGTGGTCTTTGCTTTAGACATTGGTAAGAAATGTCTGGCTTTGTTTCAATCCAAGTTTTTGTAATCCATTTTTTACCATACTTTAAACATTGGCCTCTTCGGCTTGCAGGAGATCGATCAAAAGTGATTTCACGGATGCTACCTTCATCAAAGTAGCCTTTGCTTTTACTTCTGCCTTCGGATTTTGATTCTCCAGCGCCTTTGTCTTTTTTAGGAGTTGATCTATCAACAGGACTATTTCCTGGGTTGTAAGAATCGCGAGGCGGTGTTGGCGATGTATAGCCACCCGAATTGTAACCAGAATTTCCTGTTGATACTGGTTCGTCAGGTAAAATTTCGTATTCTAAACAATTACTTCTATCTTCTACTTGCTCTGGCTCTGAAACTTGAACCGAGCGACTAACGGCGCACTGAGTATCCCATGCTTCCATTCCGCAAGAGGCATTGTATCCGCCATCCATTGCTTCGTAAGACCAAGATTCAAAAACAGGATAATCAATTTCGCCTTCGAACTTTAAATCAATTTTTCTTACCTCTTGCATTCTTTTTTCAGCATCAGGAGTTCCAGAGCGTGAAATTACGCTCCACTTATTCATGAGTTGTTTGCTTAAAGGAGTTTGAATTCTGTCGTGACCAATTGCACCTTCACCACAAGTTAAAGGGTTTACAACCGCCTTGTATGACTCAGCCGCCGAAATATTTCCATCGCAAGCACCTTTAAGTCCCGTTGGACCCACAGGTTGTGCAATCGGAAGTCTTGGACGGTTATCAACACCAGTCACTCTTTCGCTACCGCAACTAACGACATAAGTTCTGCCGCCAGATTTGTAAGTATCCTGACACTGACTTGAATATCGTAAGTCAGATTCAGTTCGGTATTGTGCAAAACTTTGAGTGCTGATCGCAAGCAAAAGACACAAAAGCCACTTCATAAACTCTCCTCGAGACAAGAGGGCTTAATAAAAAACCCTCGATTCAAATTTCTTTAATTATTAAGAAACAGATTCTGATGTTCAGTCTTAGTTAAAAAGACCGCCATCATTTTCGTCTTGAGCGCCTTTATCATTACCTGCTTCTAAAGCAGCTTCAACAAGCTTTTGCTTTTGAGCAGCATCTTGTCTACGGCCTTTTTCTACGGTTTCAATTTGGCTCATCATGGCTCCGAAGATTTCAGAGATCGTATCGCCTCTAACAATCGTTGCGCGCTTTGCTTTTTGAGCCACTAATGCTTTACAGTTCGCATCGTGAACTGCTTGCGACAATGTGTAGTCAATTTGACAGATACGAGTGTTGTTTTCTTTTTTAAGTTCGGCAGTCGCTCTGTATTTAGAATCATGATATTGCTTCATCGCTTCGTTTTCGTTTGAAGCTAACATCATCTCTTCACGGATATCTGATAATACAAATCTCATGATTGATAATAAGATCTCAGCTGTGTGTCTTTGGCCAGTTAGGTAAGTCACCGCAGAGTTAGCTTTTACGATAAAGCCCGTGTCTTTAGATGAATATTCTAACTGCTTATCTTTATTCAACATGATATCTTTTCCAGATTTTAACACCGGAGTGATCTTTTGATCATAAAGCTCAACAAACTGACGAGCAGATTCAAATGCTGCTGATAATTCTGTATCACTGACTGCTGCATCTCTTCTGAAAGACTTTACAGCTTCTTTAATTGGCTGAAGACCAAATGATTCAAGATTTACGATTTGCTTAGGATATCCCTGAGATTGGATTGCGCCCATGCGCATACCATACTTCTTACGTAAATAAGAACGACGAGCAAAGACATCTAAGATCTTTTTAAAAGACTCGCCTTGTGCTTTCATATCGTTTTCATTTGTAAAAC
Source organism: Pseudobdellovibrionaceae bacterium (assembly GCA_043730825.1). GTDB lineage: Bacteria > Bdellovibrionota > Bdellovibrionia > Bdellovibrionales > Bdellovibrionaceae. The sequence goes on along the minus strand of JAYTJV010000043.1, from coordinate 85,631 downwards.
GTAACCACTCAGAAGTTCCGTAATTAGTTACGAACTGGTTGATCACATTAACAGTATAATCAACCATATCGCGTTGATACTGGATCGTGTCTTCATCTAAAGTCATAGCTTCTTGAATTTCTTGATTGTATTGCTTGATTTGGTCACGAGTTAAGATTCGAACTCCCGCCATATTCGGAGTTAATGCGTTTGAAGAAACCTGAAATGGGTGACCAAGTGGCGTCACAATTCGGTTTTCTATCTTCGTGTTGTTCATTCGCTGTAAAAGCTCATTTCGCGCAGCTTCAATTCTTTTAGTTAAAGGCGAAAGATCAACATTTCCTGCTGTATTAACAGTTGCCTTCATATTCCCTACTTCTACAGGAGAATAAGATGGTAAAGATTCACGAGTTAAAGAAGTTGAAGTTGCTAAATCTAAAGTTAGAGCTTCGTTCTTTTCATTAACTTCATTTACGACATTCAAATAGTCTTGAAGTTGGACTTGAGTTAATGAAGTCGACATCTTAACTAGTTTTACACGTAAGCTGTTTAATTCACTTAACTTAGAATTCATGCGCTCTGCGATTCCAGCGATGTATTCACGGTCGATAGCGGCTGCTAAATTCGTGCTTTTGATCACTTCCATCATGACTTGTGTATTGTTCTGAGTAACCTGGTTGATATTGTAATCACCAGAGTCAGCTAGTACATTACCGCCAGACGTAATAGGCGTAATATTGCCTACTGCTGCATACACTTGAGTAACTTGAGCGAACATGACTGTCGCTAAAATGAGGCACACGTTTTTCTTTAACATATAGAGTTCTCCTTTTTCGGTTTGATTCACACCAAGCAACTAGTTTGCAAAATAATGGCCCGTAGAAGGTCTGTCTGATTTTGAGACACTTATTTGAAATATGAGGTTCTATTAAAATATACGGAACTTGGTGAGTTTAAATTGCGCGATCACCAACTAATGGAACTGTGTTTAATTAGTTCAGGTGACGACTTATGGCAGTCATTAGCTTGTTCTATATTAAGACTTATTATGATTCCAAATTTCGATACATTTGGATTTATCTAAATTTCTTCCTTCAATTTGGACACTAGAATCTTTTTTCATTTTATAGAATTGTCCCATTCCAGAAGTATAAAAAAATCTTTGCTCGAGCTTTTCCGTTCTGTTTTTAAAGGACTGTGGGAAAAGTACGGCTTCGGTTGCTATTTTCACAGTGTGATTCCAAATCGCCAATTCTTCTGCTGAAGGCTTGTTACCATTCCAAAGTTTCTGATCTGAACTTCTTGGCGGACACATCGCCATTCCCAGGGGGTGATTCTTTTTACCGTTTAGTTTTCGAAGCCAAACTGAAAATTGATTTGGAGAAGTTGCAACTTTAGTTGAAACAGGCTTGCCTGTCATGTGAGGCCCCTGAATAAATAGGCGATGAAGCTTTGGTTCGTTTCTTCGATTTACCACGACCCGAGCAACAGCCATTGGATAATGTAGTCCGTGCTTGTAACAACTGGCCATTTCCCCATAGAGGGTTCTAGCTAATGAATCGATATCGATCATTTGTTCTTGAGTCATCGGCTTATCATTTTCGCCGTTTACCTTTGGAACTGAAACCTGTTTCAACTTTTTCAAAATCACATTGTCATAAAGATTTGCATCTTTATTGACGTCATCTTTCAGATCCCCGCAAAATCCAACTTTACCCTTAACTTGCTGAGCAGCGGTTTCTATATTCTTTTGAACAACTGCACATTTAAAATCATCCATTTTCTTTTTCATGCTGGTAGAGTCAAATTTGCAAGTTTTGGAATCGACTTTAGGGCTCTTAGTACTTGAGTAAATGGGTTCCCTTTTTTCGAAATCTAAATAAGCCGCATCGATATATCCAATGGGACCTTTTTCTTTTACGACGAGTTCGTCTTTGCCGTCTTTATCTTTACCCATTCGCTGATATTCAAATCGAATTGGATAGTATTCCTCTTCAACAATTTCGTGATTATGAGGATCGGGTGTTGCGACCTTTATTTTGGGACCTGTAACCCAAACCTTAGCTTCTCGATCAAGCCACCCCATGGCATCTACGCACTCACCTGCAGCATTCTTTTGACAGAACTTCCAATTGATACCGGGCTTTCTGAAAACAGATACAACGGGGTCACCTCTTTCGAGGTTCATATAAGCGCGTCGCTCTTCCTGGCCGTAAGCAAAAGATGAAATGCATAAAATTGCCACAACTTGAAATATAAGAGTTTTCACGAACTCTTAGGATACGGTGCAAGCGTGAATAAGTCAGGAATCAGCCCGGGCCAGGCCAGTCCAGAAAAGAGATATGCAAGACAGTTGACATATTCTAACTTTAGAACTATTCTAAACCTAGACCTCATACTCAAGTCTGGAAAAAAATGAAGCAAAAACAGTTTTCCACAGCAGAGATCGAAAAAAAGCTTATAGATAATGGCGTACAGCCAACAATCCAAAGAATTGCTCTTTGTAAGTATATCCTTTGTGACGCTGATCACCCGACTGCTGAAAATGTCTTCGAATGGGCGCAAAAGAATTTAACTAAAATTTCCCAAGCGACTGTTTACAATACGCTCGGTGTTTTGGCAGATTCCGGAATGATCCGCACTTTCAAATTTCCGCATACAGAAAAACTAGTTTACGATTGCAATACCGAAGATCATTTTCATTTCTATGATGAAAAATCAGGGCGCGTTTTAGACATTGACCCCGAGTCAATTAAAGTGACAATTGATCTACCGAAAAAATATAAAGTACAAGGTATGGACATACTTTTTAAAGGCGAAATCAAATAATAGGTAATTAAATACACCAAAACAAGGAGAATCGAAAATGTTAGGTATCGGACAAAAGTTTCCAGAATTTAAAATGAAGGCCTGCGTTTCACGCGAAAAAGGAAAAGAATTCGCTGAAGTATCAACTCAAGATATGAAAGGCGCTTGGTCTGTTTTTTTCTTTTGGCCAAACGATTTTACTTTCGTTTGTCCTACAGAAATCGCAGAGTTCAACAAAGAACTTAAGAATTTTCAAGCACGTGAAACGAAACTTTTTGGAGTATCCTGTGACTCCCATTTCGTGCACTTAGCCTGGAGAAACAGTCATGAAGATCTTAAAAATTTGGGATTCCCTATGTTAGCTGACGCAAAAAAAGAATTAACCGGTAGCTTAGGCATACTTCACGTAGATGAATTAGTTCCCCTACGCGCAACATACATTGTTGATCCTACTGGAATTATTCGCTGGGCTTCAGCAAATGATCTAAACGTTGGTCGTAACGTTAAGGAAGTTGTAAGAACACTTGATGCTTTACAGACTGACGAACTTTGCCCTTGTAACTGGGAAAAAGGTCAGGCTACTTTAGGTTAATAGTAGAATAAAGGAGCATTGAACATGGAAATGAACATTGGCATTGGAAAAGAAGATCGTAAAGAGATCTGTGGCGCACTATCTAAGCTTTTAGCTGATAGTTATACTTTATATCTCAAGACTCACAATTTCCATTGGAATGTTGAAGGCCCTATGTTCAATACTCTTCATGTTATGTTTATGGAACAGTACACAGAAATGTGGACTGCGCTTGATTTGATTGCCGAAAGAATTCGGGCACTAGGTCACTATGCTCCAGGATCATATAAGCAATTTGCTGCATTAACTTCGATTGAAGAATCAGACACTGTACCCTCTTCATCGGTTGCTATGCTTGAGCAACTATTAAACGGGCACGAAGCCGTGGCTAGAACTGCGCGCTCTGCTTTTCCAACTGCTGAAAAAGGAAATGACGAAGGAACATTGGATCTTCTAACTCAAAGAATTCAGCTGCACGAAAAGACTGCGTGGATGCTACGGTCGATGCTTGCGAAAGGACACTAACATATGGATATTGCCGAAAAAGTAGATGCTTTTTTAGAGCAAAATTATTCAGGTCTTACTTCTTCGATTTACCGAGATCTCTCTTTAAACTTCAAAAAAGTTTTAGAAGATGGTCCGCTCGAGCCGACAGAAAGATTTCAAAACTTGTTAGCCGCTGCAGTTGCTCTTGAAAATCAAGAGATGATGAAGTGGTCTGCCGGACTTTTGAAAGAGATGGGAATGGCAGAAGATGCTTTACGTGAAACTGCAGAAATTGCGGGAATCATGGGTATGAACAATGTTTATTATAAATTTAGATCTTATTTGCCAGAAGATGTGAAGGACAGCTATCAGCGCGCTGGTCTTCGCATGCAATCATTGGCAAAACATATCGCTGAAAAAAGAGTTTTCGAATCAATGGCTATGACTGTATCAATCGTTAACGGCTGCCCGATATGTGTTGCGTCTCATGAAAAGGCACTGACGACGGCGGGCGCCACGACCGACCAGATCCATGAATTGGCTCGAATTGCGGCAACAGCGACTGGCTTAAGTGCACTTAAAAAGGCACAAATCGTCTTGTAATTTGATTTTTATCCAAAAGCCTGTTTCAATTATTTTATGAAACAGGCTTTTTTATTTTTTCTTATCATTTTTTTACAAATTTTTTCATTTGCTGCAACCAGTGATTCTGACAGCAAGTTCACTTACGATATCAGCGGATCTCAAAGCACTCGAGACGGAAAAAGTTATCAAGAGTTAAACTTAGGCCTTAATTGGTTTTTGCAAGAGTGGCTAATCTGGCGAAATTCAGCATTTCAAAGACAAGGTCAAAATATTGATACTATTTATGGACTCGATTCTTCTATGCGCCTTCAGAAAGAATGGCTTAATGACAGTCGAAACTTAGGTTTTAAAATTTTTGGTGGTCCTGGTCTTCGTGCCGCCAGCTCCGATTCGAATGCTTATTTTGGCGAAGCAGGTGTCGGATTTCGTTTAGGCGGAATCATGCTTGGAGCCGGGGTTAAATCTTTAAGATACTTTTCTACTCGACGAGACCGAGATGGCGTAACTTTATCAAAAGATGAGAATCAGATCTTCTTGACCATATCAGGCGGTGGAGTTCTTTAAGGTTGGATTAATTCAACGGATCTACCATCGGGATCCATGACAATCGATAGATAACCAGATTTTAATTCCATTGGCTCTACCATAATTTGAACTTTGAGTCCGCGGAATTGTTGAACCAGATCTTCGATCGCATGAACTTGAAAACTCATCTGCACGCCAGGAATATTGTTAGCAAAGCTTTCTTTTATGCCAAAAATCTCGAGATGCAAATCGCCAAGCTTGCCTTCCCATGATTGACTCCCCTTATTAATTAACTTTTGGTTGAACTGAAATCCAAGAAGGGAATAAAAGCGCAGCAATAGATCTGGCTGAGCGGTATTGAGTGTGATACGAAAGAGCTTTGATTGCATCCGATTCTTAGCTCATCGAACAAGCGCTTCGATGTCAAGAATTCCAAAATTATAGATATGCTTTTAAAGCATGAAAAAGAGGCCCCGTGAATGCGACAGATTCTCAGAAGATGTATCTAAAAGATTATAAAGCCCCTGCCTATGAATTCACTTCTTTATACCTGGACTTTGATCTGCGCGAAGAAGCAACACGTGTAAAGTCTGTTATTCAAGTCAAACGTCTACGTCAAGAACCTCTGGAATTAGACGGAGAAAACCTTAAGCTCATTTCTATTTTATTGAACGGTGAAAAACCGAATTACAAAATCGAAGGAAACAAACTGATCATCGAAAAAACTCCGGATGCATTTGAACTTGCGATCGAAACGGAAATAAATCCAAAAGAAAATAAAGCTCTCGAAGGTCTTTACATGTCACGGGGACTTTTTGCTACTCAATGCGAAGCTCAAGGTTTTAGACATATTACTTATTTCTTAGATCGTCCTGATGTTATGACTTCGTACACTGTAGCGATTTCTGCCGATGAAAAAAAATATCCCGTTTTATTAAGTAATGGTGATTTGCTTACAAAAGAAAACTTGGGAAATGGTCGACACAAAGCTGTTTGGAAAGATCCATTCAAAAAACCTTGTTACTTATTCGCTCTTGTCGCTGGTGATTTAGGAGTTATTAAAGATCACTTCATTACGATGTCCGGAAAAAAAGTCAGTCTCGAGATTTATGCTACTCATGGCAAGCAACCCCAATGCCAGCATGCGATGGCTTCACTTAAAAAATCGATGAAGTGGGACGAAATCGCATATGGCCGCGAATATGACCTCAGCACATTTATGATTGTCGCAATTGAAGATTTTAATATGGGAGCAATGGAAAATAAAGGTCTTAACATTTTTAATTCCTCTTTAGTTTTTGCGGATAATAGAACAGCAACAGATAATGACTACCTTCGAATTGAATCGGTCGTGGGCCACGAATACTTCCACAACTGGACAGGTAATCGCATTACTTGCCGTGACTGGTTTCACTTATCACTAAAAGAAGGTTTGACAGTTTTCAGAGATCAGGAATTTTCGAGTGACCTCAATGATCGCAGCACTCAACGAATTCAAGATGTGGACGCTTTAAGATCACGTCAGTTCTCTGAAGATGCAGGGCCAAATGCTCACCCAGTGCGGCCTGACGTAGGCGCATCAATGGATAATTTTTATACGGCTACGATTTATGAAAAGGGTTCTGAAGTGATCCGCATGATGAAAAATCTTGTCGGCGCAAAAGGTTTCCGAAGAGGTATGGATCTCTATTTTGATCGCCATGACGGTCAAGCCGTTACAATCGAAGAATTCGTAAACGCAATCGCAGACGCCAGTAATATTGATCTCACTCATTTCGAAGATTGGTATCACCAGTCTGGTACGCCACAAGTTACAGTTAGGGAAAAGTATGACTCGACTGCACAAACATACACAGTTGAACTTGAACAAAGAACTCCGCCTACAGCAAATCAACCTGAAAAAAAGCCGCTGCACATTCCCCTGTTGTTTGGTTTGATTGATTCAAACGGAACAGAGTTAAAAGTAACAAGCCCTGATATGTCAGTAAATTCCGATGGGCACTCGTTGCTTGAACTAAAAAAAGAAAAGCAAACTTTTACTTTTAAAAATATAAAAGAAAAGCCTGTCTTATCACTGAATAGACAATTTTCTTCTCCGATTAATTTGAAATGGAGACGCAGTGCTGATGATCTCATTCATCTGATGAAATATGATTCAGATGGCTTCAATCGCCGTGAATCGGTGTATGAATTATTATTTCAATATTTTGATGCCCGAATTTTAGAAAATAAAGTGGAAGTTCCTTTTCAGTTGATTGAAGCCTATCGTTATTTAATTCGCGATCACGCAGTCCCCTTAACCTTAAAGGCAGAACTTTTTAGTTTCCCAAGTGACAGCTTGCTGGCACAACGCTACGATGTTTTCCAACCTCTGAAGCTTGAAGCGGCAAGGAAAGAATTAATCAATTCACTTTCAATTCAGTTAAGAACTGACTGGAAAATTCTTTACGACTCTCTTCCTGAAACTCTTGGTTACAAGCCAGAAGATTTTGGTAGCCGCAAATTGAAAAACAAAGCACTTTACTTTTGGGGACATACTGAAGATGCGCAAGCTCAAGCTTCTATCTCGGAAAGAGCTTTGACTTCTGTTCATATGGGAAATCGTCTTAGCGCACTTTCGATGTTGTGTGATCATAATTCACCTTTTAAAGACGAAGCATTGAACAAGTTTAAGACTGACTGGCAACATGATAGCCTTGTGATGAATAAGTGGTTTGCAATTCAAGCTATCAGCCAACACACCAGCACTTTTGAAAATGTGAAGCGTCTGATTGATCATCCGCTGTTTGATATTAAAAATCCAAACAAGGTTTATAGCTTACTATCAGCATTTGGCCAAAATTTGTTCCGCTTTTTCCACGAGCAAACAAATCCATTTGATTGGTACGCCCAAAAAATTATTCAGATTGATAAGTTCAACCCGCAAGTCGCTGCAAGATTATGTGCAGCTTATAATTTCGTTCCAAAACTAGAACCTAAGATGAAAGAGCTTGTGCACAAAAGTCTTGAGCCTCTGAAAAATCAGGACCTATCAAAGAACGTAAAAGAATTGATTTCGCGGGTTTAAAACACCTTCGCGAGCCTGCCCTAAAGTGCGGGATTCAATAGCTCACAAGTTGGCAAGTTGCTTGCATCGTTCGTTACCTGGAACATTTAGCCCCCTTAAGTGTTCCAGGAGTGTGCGATGAATCCCCTGTCATGTCTAAATAGTATACAGAGCTGCGCAATCTCAGTTTTTTTAACTGTACTTACTTTTTCGACTCTATCAACAGCAGCAGACTGTAATTCAATTCTAGTTAGCAAACCTAACACTAAAATATCTTCTTATTCTTCATACAATAAAATTGTGGAAGTGATGAGCGGTAGACTCTACGACGAAACTAATCTTCCCGTTATTCCACTACAAATGTTTAAGTGGATTGGTCAAAAACTTCAATTTTTCGTCGCGACAAGGTCATTAGAAATTCTCCGAGATAAAAGCGATTACCGTGAAATTGGAATGAGTAAACCCATCCATCCCATGGGTGTCGGACTCTTCGGCTCAATAAAAATGTTTGAGACTAGATGGACTGGTATATTTCGCGGTGGCCAGTTTCCGATCGTCGCCCGAGCATCTATTAGTCAGGGAAATCCGTTTAAGTATGATTCCAAAAATAAAATGCAGGTGCGATCAACAGCTATGGCGATTAAAATTTTTAGCTCGCAATTTCCACATATCGAAGGTCCCACGGCTAATGCCGTATTTCAAAATAATCTGAATGGTCTTTTGGGAAAGGATAATAAGCCCTTAAACTTTTTAGAATCAGTTCAAACTAATCAGCCCGATTTAGACGTAGCAAAAATCGATGAGGTTTATCAGGTTCAAACTCTTTTAGGAGTTGCCTACGGCTCTATTGTAAATTCAAAAGATCATACAAGCAAAGTGCCTTTTATTAATCCACAAATCCGCCCTGTCCATTCATGGGCCGAAATGGGAGAGACTGATCCAAGTCGCGTTCGAACTCCAACCTGGGTGAAGATCGTTCCTAAACTCAGTCGAGTGCCGATTGACGAAAATGATTTTCGGTTAGAGATAACAAAAACACTAAAACAAGATGGCTTTCTTCATTACGATTTATTCGCTTCGGACATCCAAGATGGCTTAGGGAATATTAAGTGGGTGCAAGTTGGAGTCATCACCTTTCAAAGTGCGATACTCTCAGAAAATGTCGATAAAAATTTACTTTTCCCACATGATAGTCTCAATAGCTTATGGACTGGCGAAAAGTTTAAAATTCCAACACCTAGAAACCAATACAATTCAGCACCTGATGATATTCAATAGTTAAAAGCCCGATGACTTTTCAGTTTGAATTTCGAATTTTTCAGTTGAGTCATTCCAGTGCGCAGCTATTTCAATAGGATGGCAGCAAATTTCGCAATCATAGGTGATTTCTTGCGTACTGCCATCTTCGGGATAAAGAGTGATTTTAAATTTTTCAAAACAAAACGGACATTGTACTTTCTGAGTCATAGTAAAAGAACCTGCCTTAAACTTTAAGTCAGGTTCAAAAATACCTTAATTAAAACTGACCCGTCACGCCTAAGTTCACATAATACTGTGTAGAAACCACTACCTTATCGTAGTTTTGGGTATCTTGGGCCATTGGTAGCCCCGCTTCAGCGCTGATAGCAACCTTGGGCGTAAAGCTGTAGCCATACTTTAACGCTGCAGACACATCCCAGTTAACTTGATCATGATGATAATACTCGACTAGAAAAATTCTTCCAAAAGTGTTGTCTTGGCCTTGAATACGGTCTCTGTGTTTGTAGTAACCAACAACTCGTGGAGTAAAACCACTTTTAAGCGGAAGATCTGCCCAGGCATCTAACTTATATTGGTTACCTAAACGGTAACCATTTTCATTTTTGTCACCCGTTCGTAACGTTGCTGAGAGCCGGCTTCCGAGTTGATAGTCAGCAGTCAAATAGAGTGGCATCGCCGCTAAAATAGCATCGTAAGAGCCTGACCCCATTTGCATATTATAAGGATATCGAAATCCAGGTGCATTGGGATTTTGTTTATCAATTGATCCTGTAGGAAGAGAGGCACCAACTTCAGTGATAAGCATAAATGACCCATCCATCACGACAGGCTTGCTAGCTGCAATGATTGTATCCCCAAGGCCACTGGAAGAATCCTTAAAACTCATTCCACCTAGTTTGGTCACAACATTGTTCTCAGAGTACGTAGTTAAGCCCATTACATTCCAACCGTTATCGAATTGGTAACTCAACGTCATCAGCTGCATTTTCAAACTGATGTCTCCGAACTCGTAAGCATTATTCTTCTGAGCTTTCGTGCCTTCGAAATCGTAGAAGTAAGAATTAAACGAAGATTTCCATTTAGGGGGAGTCGCCACTTGGGTTGTTAGCGTGTTTTCTGCAGCAACAACAAAATGGCACAATAAAAGGACGAGAGTTAAAACGAATAATCTAGGCATGTTCATATTCCCTTCGAAGGTTTAAGACTCATCGATTAGGCAATCTGCTCTACTGGGTCAAATAAATAATATAAAGTAACTGCTCTATATGTCATTTATGCAGCATTTTCTGAGAAGAAAATTAGCTTCTTCGAGTCGAACAATGATCCAAAAATTCACGTCGTGTACTATCGTTGAACTTGAAATCTCCGCGTAACTCACAAGTCGCGGTTGAAGAATGCAAATCTTCGATACCGCGTGCAATCACGCAGAAATGCTTCGCGTTTACGTGAACTGCAACGTGTTCTGTTTGCAAAACTTGCTGTAAACAATCAGCCACTTGTTTGGTCAGACGTTCTTGCACTTGAGGACGTTTTGCAAAGTAGCCGACGATTCGGTTGATCTTTGAAAGACCGATAACTTTTTTATTAGGAATATAGGCCACTGTGGCAAAACCTTGAATCGGTTGGAAGTGGTGTTCGCAAGTCGACATGAGCTCGATATCTTGAACCACGATCATTTGGTCATAATTCATTTTATTTTCAATCGTCGTCATCTTCGGAAAATTTTGGGGATTCAAACCCTTAAAAAGTTCCTGCACATACATCTTCGCCATTCGCTTGGGAGTATCACGGAGTGAATCATCAGAAAGATCCAAACCAAGAGCTATCATAATTCCTTTAAAATTTTCCTCGATTATTTTTATTTTTTGCTCATCACTTAAATCATGTTCTTTATTTAAAGGACTCGGCATAACCCCTTTCAACATATTTTCTACCCACTTTTGAGTAGATTTAGTTGTGGGAACTTTAGCGAGTGCTTCTACACTTATTATTTTGGCCATGATTTAAATTAACCTCTTCGTAAAGTAGAAGCGCCGTGAGTCAAAGAATCCACGGCAACTTCAGGCCCCTTAATTAGCATATTTCAAAGAAAGTGGGACCAATTTTTCACATTATTTTCCACTTCAATTGAAGCCTTTACAAGGCCCTCTGTCTAAAATTGAGACACTAAAACCCGTTCAACTAGCTGATTTGTCTCACCTCCTTATGGGTCTTGGGGTTGCACCCTCCCCAATGTCGATTCAGTTTAAACGGTTGGAGTTGGTCTATGATGATTAAGCGTCTGAAGAGCATAAGAAGAGAGCTTTTGGTATCTGTTAGTAGCGCTTGCCTAGCTTTAAGCTTAAGCACTCCTGCCTATGCGGCTGATGGCTTAACGCTCGAGCAACACCCTGTTATTCAAAACCCAGTATGGATGAAAGACGCCGTTCAGGTTCGCATTACTCCCCGTGGACAAAAGTTATTCTCTGAACAGCTTATGCTCATACTAACAAATCTTGGTGTGGTCGTTGATGAGAACTACTTTCCTGAATTTGATTACGTAAGCGACCAGCCTATAAAAATCGATGAACTCGCAAAAAAACAGCCTGAAGAATTTGAAATGCTACTTAAAGTCAGACAATTCTTTAAGCAATACCTTCAAGGAATTCAGTTCAAAGATTTTAAACCCTCTATTAAAATTGGCGCATCTGACTACGTTGCAGATTTCAATCGTCTTGCAATTGTAACAGATGAAGAGCTGATGAAGTCGCTTGGTAAATCTGATGGCGCAGTTTTATCTATCGAGATTTCAGTTAGAAGTTTAAAAGCAAAAACAAAAAGTGTAACAGTTAAAGATATTGAAAATCCGTGGATTGGCCAAGTTGGAGTTCAGGCAGCTGAAGTTAAATTAGGTTCGAATGAAACTCCGCTTATTGCGCGAATGCCTTTTTATGTTCGTGTTGATGAAAACGGAATTTTACAATTTGAAGCTCTCAAAATCGAAGAGAACATCGACCGTGTTCCTATAGAAATTAAATATAAAAGAATCATCCTTCCTGAATTCGAATTTAAAGTTGTTGGGCAATCTGGAGTTCACAAAATTAAATTAAACGAAGAAGAATTTAAAAAGATTGTTGATGAGCACTTGCCTGATGGCCTCAAAATGATTAGAAAGTATGTTCGCGAATTCTTACAAACAGAATTACCGAAAACTTTGAATAAACAAGCTCAAGCTTCATTGAAAAGTGGACTTGAACAAATACAACCGATTCCAGCACCGAACACGACTGCAACTGATACTCGTCCGCCATTATCATTAGGACTTAAGCTATCTAAAATTAATCTTGTTAACTCTCAATGGGCAGTCGGGCTTTCAGCTTTTATTGAAGATACATCGTTGATGAAAATGACGCCGTTTTGGGAAAAATCAGGCTCACGAGGTGCCCCCGTATTCAATCACCTGGATGCGACTCAATACGATTTGGCGATTGCGGTCGACCGGGCCTTGTTTAATCGCGCGATTCACCTTGCGACGAATAGAAAAAATTTCAAAAAGCTTGAGACCTGCCCTGGCCAGCCTGCAATCGAATTAATGAGTGGTCCAAGCATCGATTTTAACCCGAGCGGCAGTTCAACCAATGATCTTGAAACATCACTTGCTATGTATGTTGATGCGCAAGTTGATGTGCCTGCGGACATGAGAAGCAAATGGGGTATCCCTATATTGGAAGACAAGCTTCGTTTGACGATGAGATATCAAGCCATCATGAAACCGGCTGAAGTTGGATCTCCAAAATTGAGCATTATTCCAACAGGCGCCGACCTCAAAACTTTGAAAATTGTATCTGGCTTAAGAAGTGTTGGAAAATTGTTTGAGGGAAAAGTTCGAAGCGAAATCGAGAAGATCTTGTCGGGCAGCTCGAGTTGCGGTACGACTGAGCCGCTTGCTAACTTTGAGCTCATCAATTCTTTGTGGGGCATCCCACTTGAATACGCTAAGCTTAGAATGGATCCTCAAGGTCAGCTGATGTTGTACATGAATTATAAAAAAGCGAATCCTGGCAACTGGAATGAAAAGCGTAAATAGTTAAAAAATGTGATCAGAAAGTAATCGGTGCATATTATGATGATGAAAATTTTAAAAAAAATAAACCTTCCCGCTCTTCTCACTCTTCTTTTGGGTCTTGGACTTATGAGTGGCTCTTTTGCACAACGAAATGCGAATGCCGGTCCAACTGATGTTGTTCCAGCAATTCAAGTTTCTATTTCGCGAAATCTACCGGGGCAATATCTTCATGTGATTTATGCAGTTGGAAGACCAGGCGCTCTAGCAATCAGCCCGGTTCCATACCTTGATATTATTCGGACTCAAAGCACATCACAACAAATCACGGGTCCTGTGATGGCTTTCCCTGCAGTTGTTATCGATAAAACTCCGGGTCGTGGCGCTTATAACATGGTTGTATTTGTAGTCTCTGCGTCTCCGACAATTAACTGGGTGAATGTGGATGTGAATCCAAATCCAACTCAGTATACTTTTGTTGGCATGATTCAAAAGCCCCAGATTGATGCTTTCATTGCTCAACAAGGCGAAGGAAAATCTCTTCAGTTTGGTTTCTAATTTAAGAAACTGGCGAACTTAATTTTTCGATTAGCTTTAAAGCCGCTCTCTGCCCACTCACTAAAGCTGCATGCACAGAACCTTTTTCTTGTGCTGGCACGTGCTCTCCGGCCCAGTGCAGATGTTCATTAAAATCAGGCGCTTCAAAAACTGTAGAAAAGGGACTCCACTGTCCGGGACCCCACAGACTTCTTGCGCCTTGAATGAACGGACGGTCCTTCCAATTGATAACTTGATACTCAAATTTTGAATTGGGACTACTATTTAATAAACCAGCTCTCCAATTTTCGATATCAGGTAATGTCCAGTGCGTTTGAATCCCACTTCGAAGCCCACCTAACCAAAGTTTTCCGTCGGCAGTACTTGTGCTTGAAAGCTGAACTTGATCCCGAAGTAATTGTGGAAGTTTTGCTAATTCCTGTGGACTCAATTTTAAATCAACTTCATTTGGATTAAAAGCGACATAAGCTTTTGCTGATTCGCCTAACTGAAGTTGGCTGAGAGCTTTTTTCTTCGCATCAGCAATATCAATTTTCATCAAACCATCAATTTTTTTATACTGATTTACTGGTAAGGCTAAAATCACATTTTGGGCTTCTAAAACCTGAGTTCCTTTTGGTGTCTTGAAAACGCACTGAAAGGCCTGATCAGTTCTTTGAACAGCAATGAGGCTCCAATTTAATCTAACGAGATGATCGGGAATGACACCGGCGATTCTTTCATAAATAAGCTGAATGAGCTGACCCCAGCCACCTTTTACTTTGTACAAGCTTTTCATTTTTCTATCAGATTGCTGGTCCCATAACCATTGAAGCGCACTGACTCGGTTTGCTTCTGCTGAATAATGCGCACGTGACCAAGTATCCCAGTAAGCAGCGACTCTTTCATCAGGTTGAACCCAATGGGCATTTAAGTATTGAGTTAAAGAGTATGAATCCATTTCCTGCGCTAATACCGGAGATAACACCTGATAATTTTCTGAGGTTATTCCGGCTGAACCGAAAGTTTGAACTCGGGTCTGTATATACTGAGAAATAAAATGAGATGAAATTTTTTGATAATCGGCATCCGTTAAAAATTGCCCGTTTGTTGACCTCCAAAGCGGAGTCAAAGTGGGATTAAGAATTCTTTCTTCCCACTCAATTTGAAATTCTTTAAGAAGTTCAAAAACTAGGCGATGATGGGATTCGAAAAATTCTGCGCCCATATCAAGTCGACTCCCATCTGCATTTTCAATCGTATGAATGCGGCCACCGGGGCGTGACGAAGCTTCAATTAATCGAAATGGAATTCGGCTTTTTTTCAACGTATGAGCCGCCATCAGGCCGGCAGCTCCGCCACCGATGATCAAAACTTCTTTTTCGTATTCTTTTTTATCTGAAGCGAAGAATGAATCCAGACTTGCGCAGCTTGTCAGCGCGAGTGAACCCGCAGTTGCGGTCGCAAATTTCTTTAAGAATTTTCGTCTGGGTATTTTCAAAGACTACACCTTTACACGTTAACTTGATAGAACGAGTCCATCATGATTTGGCTTGAAAGTCTATTGGACACCCTAACTGAAACTGGCGTTTGTTATTCAGACGCGGCTCTTTCCATCTCGCAACGTCAAAGCTGGCTTGAAGTCCTAAAGTCTCATCAAACTCTAGGCCGGTTTAAGCCCGCTTCTGTAGGGCAAGGCTCTGCTTTGCAACTGAACTCGACCATCCGCAATGATCAGATTTCCTGGCTCGAAAATCAGTCGCAAGGTGATCAAGGAATTTTGGCTGATCTTAATCTTTGGAAGAATTATTTGAACGAGAATTTATTTTTGTCGGCACGCACAATCGAAGCCCACTTCGCAGTCTACGAAGCAGGACACTTTTATAATCGTCACATCGATCAAAAAACAAGCCTTGCGAAGAGTTCTCGAGTTTTGACCTTCGTTGTTTACCTTCATGCAGCTTGGGAATCTGGAGATGGTGGAGAACTCTGCGTGACCAAAGGTGATACGAATCAGATTAAACAAATAATAGAACCTCTACCAGGACGCGTTGTTTTTTTTAGAAGTGACGAGGTCTGGCATGAAGTGCGAAAGTCAAATTTTACAAGGTCGTCATTAACGGGATGGTTTCGCTATGATGCAGATGCCTTCACGCCTCCCGCTTCAGCGATTTAATCAGCCGATTTATAAGGCTATTTTGAAAGATCGCTGGCCCTGGAGAGCGTTGATACTAGTCGTTTCTTTTGTAGCCGCTGCTCTCACTTTAGTTGCAGCTGGTTTTCAAAAGTCATTTATCGATAGCCTTGCCAATACTGCTAATACAACGACATTAACTACCGTCGCTTCAGACGAGAAACAGCAGATTATTTTTTTACTCAGCAGCTTCTTCTGTTTTGTTGTGGCTTCATTTTTTACTCAAGTTAATAATTACTGGGGACTCAGAGAATCACTTTTTTCGCAAAGAAAACTAGCGCAAGGTCTTTACGACCAATCGCTTACGCTCAAAAGTGAAAGCCTCGAGAAAAAAACTGTTGGCGAAATGGTCGCTCTTTACGCAACTGATGTTCCGGCCTCGACAATTCTTTTAGAACAAACACTGCCTTTCGGCGCCAGTACTTTCTTTCCGCTGATCTTAACGCCATTTGCCTTAAATTATCTCGTGGGCACTCCGCTACTTGAAACGTGTGCTCTTGTTGTAGTTGTTGCGATTATCAATACCCTTCTTGCACTTCGCCAGAGTCGTTTCTTTCTAAAATTTAAAGAACTCGCTGCAATTCGAACTTCATTTGTAAATGAATGGATTCAAAACATTCGCACACTTAAGATTTTAAACTGGCTTCAGCCTTATGAAGCGCGAATTTTTCAAGTCCGAGAGCGCGAAACTAAAAATCGAATTGAGATGGTTACAAACGGCCAAATCATGAATTCGATCACTTCGCACTCCACTTTTTTATTTAATGTGACAGCGGGCCTTTCATTGATTTGGATTTATAAAAGAACATTAACGCCTGGTGAAATTTGGACAGTGTTTTGGATTTTAGGAATTTTGCTTAATCGGCCGCTTCGGCAACTTCCTTGGTTTTTTACTTTTGCTTTTGATGCATTAACTTCTTCGAAACGCTTGGAAGGTTTTTTAAGACTTACTTCCTTTAACGATTACAACATTGAAAAAAAGCAGTTTAGAAACGAAAAGCATAATTCTCCTTTACCGTTACTGGAAATTGAAGGCTTAAGCTGGGGTCATGAAGAATCTCCTGTTTTAAAAGACCTCAATTTCAAAATTTTGGAAGGCGAAAAGATCGCAATCTTAGGAGAAGTGGGAAGCGGCAAATCAGCTTTTCTACACTGCCTAATGGGTGAATTGGATGGCCATTTCAAAAACTTTCTTTATAAGGGCGAACCTGTTCAAGGGGAAATTACCCGCGAATTAAGACGAGTTTTAAACTATGTTCCTCAAGAATCTTTTCTGATGAATTCAACCTTAAGAGACAACGTGGCTTTTGAATACGAAAAGTCAGCTATCATCGATCCAGAGATGGATACATTTTTAAATCATGTCGATTTTAATCCCGCATTTGAAGGCTTATCGGATGGCCTTGATACTCGAATTGGCGAACGCGGTGTCAATCTCTCAGGTGGTCAGAAACAGCGCCTAAGCCTTGCCAGGTCCATCGTTCAAGAGCGCCCACTTGTTCTGATTGACGATTCTATGAGTCAGCTCGATGCCGAAACAGAAAAAAAGATTTTAAAAGAACTTTTCGCAGGTCCATTAAAGAATAAGACAGTTATACTAACCACACACCGAAGATCTGTTCTTCACTTCGTATCAAAAGTTTATGAAATGAAAAATGGATGCCTAACTGAAGTATCGAAAGAAAAAGCTCTCGAGGTTAAAACATGAGCTTTCTAGGACTTGATAACGAAAAAATATTTGAAGGTGGTTTTAAAAAAACTGTTTTTCAAACTTTGCTTATGGCATATGCGCCATTTCGGAGATTATTATTTATAGTTTTAACGGTTGGCTTCGTTGGCCGAGTTTTAGTTTTGGCTAATACGAATGTCATTGGCTTTTGGGTTGATAGTATTACTTTGCCTGAAAAACTTCCGGCAATGATGCGGAATTGGCCTGCCGAAAATTTCATCTGGCTCCTTTTGGCCCTAACAGTAGTTGGCTTTGCACTAACGACCTACTTTAGAATTAAGTTCTCGCGGATCTCATCTCGGGCCGTTTCATCCCTCTATGACGAGACAACTCTTCGGGTATCGCGCGCACCCATGAGCTTTTTTGATCGAAATCCAGTGGGCCGAATCATGACTCGATTTTCTTCGGATTATGGAAATATTTTTCGACTGTTCGGTGGCCCCTTGGCGGAATTCTTTTCGATCGTTTTCGATTTGATCGCACTTGTGATTTTGTTGACTGTCGTGCACTCGTCACTTTTTATTTTGATGGCGATCTATGCGGGGGCGAATATTCTAGTTTACAAACTAAATCGAACTAAGCTTCGGGAAGCCAGAAGAACATTATCTTCTCAGCGGGGTCCTTCGCTTGCCCATTTTGCAGAAACTGCTCAAGGTGCAATTAGTATTCGGCTTTTTGAAAAAGAGCCTTTGTTCCAAGCACGGTTTGCTTATTTAGATAAGATGTATTTGGAATCAAAACGGAAAACTGTTGCTCTCGTTTTATCTTATGTTTTTCAAATGAATTTTCTTTCAACGCTTTGGTTCCTTGTTGTGGGTTTTTATTCTTGGTGGGGACTTCGCCAAGGCTTCATGAGCGTAGGCGATGTTGGCACTTCCTTGGGACTCATTTTATTTTCATTCAACGCTGTTCAGATGTTTTTCGAGTGGCTCACGCAGCTTGAAGAAGGCTTTGTCGGGGTTGAACGTATGGACGATTATCTCAGAAGGCCTTTGGAAGCTCATATGAAGCTTCCTTCAACAGCGATTTACAAGACCGGCCACCCGCAAGATACGAAGCAGGATGAAGAAAAACGCAAACAATCTGAGTACTCAAATTTTGATATAAAATTCGAAAATGTTTCTTTTCAGTACTCCGAAGGCCGTGACTGGGTTTTTAAAAATTTCAATTTGGTTATTCCACAGGGTCAGAAATTGGGAATTATTGGCCGAACTGGAAGTGGCAAATCTTCGCTACTTCAGATTTTAAGTCATCTTTATCCGTTAGCTGAAGGCTCTGTTGCTATTGGCTCGAATGACCCCAACTTAAACGGTGATTTACAAACATTAAGAAAGTCAGTGGCCTATTTACCGCAAGACCCCGTCATTTTTAAAGCCACTTTGCGAGACAATCTCGATTTAGAAAAAGCTTACACCGATCAAGAGCTGATTCAGGCTTTATTAAAAGTTGGTTTAGGTCCCTGGTTTGATTCATTAGATCAGGACCTAGACTACGAATTGCAAGAGAAGGGCAAAAATATTTCGCTCGGGGAAAAGCAATTACTAGGATTGGCCCGATGTCTCTTGCAGAAGGCACCTATTTTTGTACTCGATGAGGCGACTAGTGCCTTGGACCCAGTCACAGAAAAAATTGTTTTAAGTGTTCTTCGGCAAGAGTATAAAGGGAAGACGCTTCTATTCGTAGCCCACCGAATTCAGACATTGGGAATTTGCGATGAAATACTTTGGCTGGAAAAAGGGAAGATCAAACTGAAAGGCCGAGCTCAAGATGTGCTTTCTCATTTTGAGAAAGTGAATTTGGACTCTAGACAAGTCTAACTAAGTTCCGATACAACCTATGACATAACCTTCATCATGAAACCTTCATCATGACTTGATACGTGGAGACCACATGGCAGATGAGAAGGACCAAAATATTGCAGTCGAAGAGGCCGCCGTTTCTCCTGAAACGGAATTTGTCCTCCTAGCGAGCACCTGGTCCGCTCTTGGTCGCGAAGAACGCAAAGAAAAGTTTCAATCCCTACCCCGCACCGACGCAGAAGAATTATTTTTAAACCTTAATACTCATGATCAGGCCGAACTTTTACAGGAATTCTCAACTCCACTTGAAAAACGCTCTTGGGTCAGGCTTTTAGCTCCCGATGACGTGGCCGATTTGATCCAGGAACTTGATTCAGATTACCGCGAAGATATACTGGGTCTACTTGATCCTCAAACCCGACGGGAAGTGACTGCACTTCTTGCTTATGCTGAAGATAACGCCGGGGGCTTGATGAGCTCTCGATTCGCTCGGCTTCGCCCTGAAATGACGGCCGACGAAGCTATTAGTTATTTGCGTTTGCAATCAAAGACTCAAGTTGAAACTATTTATTACGCTTATGTTTTAGATTCGAATCAAAAACTTCAAGGCGTTGTTTCTTTCAGAGAATTGTTTTCAGCTCAGCCGCAAAAAATTGTAAAAGAAATCATGCAAACGGAAATGATTAAAATTCCGGTTGAAATGGATCAGGAGCAAATCGGTCGAATCTTTTCGCAGCAGAATTTGATGGCCTTGCCGGTTATCGATCCTGAGGGTACCATGAAAGGTATCGTAACATTCGATGACGTTGCGACTGCCATCCAAAAAGAAGCAACTGAAGATATTCAAAAATTCGGTGGTGTGGAAAGTTTAGATGCTCCGTATTTCAAACTTACATTTCAAGAAATGTTACGAAAACGTGGTGGCTGGCTTTCAGTTCTCTTCATTGGGGAAATGTTCACTGCCACCGCCTTAACTTATTATTCAATCGAAATAGAACGTGCGGTTGTATTGACGTTCTTCTTACCTCTTATTATTGCCAGCGGCGGTAATTCAGGCTCCCAGGCCTCGACATTGATTATTCGAGCGCTCGCCCTTGGCGAAGTTCGTATTAAAGACTGGTGGCGGGTTATTGGCAAAGAAGTCGCTATGGGGCTATGCCTTGGTATTTTGCTAGGATCACTTGGTTTACTTCGAATTCTTATTTGGCCAAATAGCGAAGAGCAATATGGTCCACATTATGTTAAAATTGGAATTACAGTATTCTTATCTGTAATTTGCGTCGTCTGCTACGGAACGGTTACTGGCTCAATGCTTCCATTTATCCTAAAAAAGTTGAAGTTCGATCCGGCATCAGCTTCTGCGCCTTTCGTCGCAACTCTAGTGGATGTCATGGGACTTGTGATTTATTTCACAGTGGCAGGTTTCGTACTTAAGGGCACACTTCTTTAATTGGAAAAAGCCTCGACATACCAAGCCTTTTCGTTCGCTGAACAAACTTAAATTGTGTTTGTTAATTTCATTAATAACCGCTTAAAGAAATTTAAGCGGCGTCACTTGCAGATTTTTTTGTCCAGCTAAGCACTCTATCAAAAAGACTCTTTGATGCATTTTGGAATTGGACTCCGTATGCAGCTTTATCCTCACTCCAGACGATGCGGCCTTGTACTTCAATTTCGCCTTTGCCATTCGGATTTGTAATCTTCATTGTGACCAGAGAGCCCTTTTCAATCATATCCTCGGCAGAGAATGATAATCCACCTTGAGATAAAGTAGTCATGTGGCCGGCGATCTCTCGGTCGCCAAGCTTAACTTTTATATCAGACGATACATTGAAGCGTTCATATTTACGGCGTTGCTGTGGTGACATCATGAAGAACGTTAACCAAACACCGAATGGTAATAAGAACGCAAATAAAGTCGCACCAATCGCAAATAATGATCCGCCTGGGCCACCCACATTGCTGATTGCTTTCACAAGACCACAACCGCCAGCTCCGCCCGATGCTGCTGCAGCTTCAGCGATAGCAGTGGGTTTGTATGCAGGCTGAGATGCTGCGACCGATGTAGAAGCCTTAGCGAGATTAATTAAATTAACTGCATTAACCCGACCTTGAGTCGAAACCTTATTTGCTAAGTTAGCTCTTACATTTACTGAAGACATCACCATTTGCTTAACTTGATATCCAGTTAGTTGTGGGGCTTCACGCCATGCGTACGCTGCAATACCTGCAACAAAAGGTGCTGCCATACTTGTGCCTGACATAAGAGTGTAATTATTTGTTCCTAAATATGTACTGTAAATATAATAGCCCGGAGCTGCCACTGCAACTTTAGTTTTTCCGTAATTAGAAAATGAAGCCAAGTTATCACTGTCTGTCGATGCAGCGACAGCGATATTACTTGGTACATCGTAAGCGGCTGGATACATTGGAGCTGTTTCGATATTTGCTCCGCTATTTCCGGCAGCGGTAACTACAATAACTTGTCGTTCGTATGCATAAGTCAAAGCATCTAATAGAGAGCGGCTGTAAGAGCCACCGCCCCATGAACAGTTAATAACTTTTGCGCCGTTATCAACAGCATAATAGATAGCTCTGATTGCATCACTTGTTCTTCCAGCTCCACTAGCATCTAAAAATTTAAGTGCCATGATTTGAATTCGCGATTGATCACGAGGTGCAGAAAAAATATCTATTCCCGCTCCGACAACGATTCCTGCTACATGAGTTCCGTGCCCGTCATCGTCCATCGGAGAAGCCACGTTTCCGTTAAAATTCCAACCATTGAGATCATCAACGTAGCCGTTGAAATCGTCATCAACGCCGTTACCAGCAATTTCTGCTGCGTTTCTCCAGATGGCTTGAGATTCGGTAAATACACTGTGAGATAAATTAACGCCCGTATCGATAACTGCTACAACTGGTACGTTATTCACAGCATAAGGTGCCTGAATTCCCCATGACTGGAGGACTTGAACTGGCGCATAATTTTGTGAATAACTTGTGGAAGCTAAAGCCTGCACTTCACCTTCCGAAAAAATCTGCTGTCCTTGCCCACCACTTGAATTCGCAGAATCCCCTGGAGCAACTGGAATTTTCGCGAGCATAAAGTTTGGCTCGATATATTCGACGTCTGGATCATTTGAGAGAGTTTGAAAATCCTGAGAGTTATCTAATTTAAGATGATATACTTCGCCACGTTGCACCTGGCCTTTGAACGTAACCTTGCCCGACACCTTCGCTTGAATCGATTGTGCAGACTTGCCGCCTTTTAACTTTATTAGATACTCGCCCGGAGCAGCCTCAATTGACTGCGCCAAGGCTGTACTCAACAGCCAATACATCAACATATGTGTACTCATCGGTCGAAAGTCCAGGTAGCTTAAGATTAAATTTGAGACCTACGCCATTTGGCTCGAATCTCATAGTAAGACACTTTGTAATCGAAATTATTTGAACATGAGAGTTCACGGGTAAAAGATGGATCGAATTAGAACAATATTTATACGCGGGCTTATCACATTACTTCCCATTGCAGTCACAATTTACATTGTCTATGCGGGTGTCTTAATTTTCGAAAACTTTTTGGGTGGGCTGATAAAAGCGATCATCCCCGAAGATCGTTATGTACCAGGTTTGGGCTTTGCCCTGACTTTATTCTTAATTTTCATGTTCGGCCTGATGCTAAACAATTTAATTCTACAAACCGTTCTTCGAAAGCTCGAAGAAAAGATGAAGTCCATCCCTTTTATAAAAACTGTCTACTCCCCGCTTCGAGATTTGATTAATTTGTTTTCAAATAGCAAAGGCAAAGGTCTTAAAAGTGTTGTTATGGTCAAATGGGGCGCAGATGGTCCATTTTCAGTCGGCCTGATAACTCGCGATACTTTCGAAGAATATCCACGACTTGCTGCTGAAGGACTTGTCGCTGTTTTCATTCCTTTTAGTTATGCGCTCGGCGGCAACACGATGCTTTTCAAAAAAAGTCAGGTGGAATTAGTCGACATTCCAGTCGAGAAAGCTCTTCAGCTTTCAATCACAGCTTGGGTAAAAGCGGAGCCTACTGACAGTGAAGTCACTGCAGAAAGGTTACAAAAACCATGAGCAGACAAGGAATATTATCGCCAGTCGCGAAAGCTCAAGAGATTAATTTAGATGTCGAAAAATACGGAGCCTTTGCCGAAATCGGCGCTGGTCAGGAAGTTGCTCGTCATTTTTTCGTTGCTGGAAAAGCTTCGCAGACAATTGCAAAAACAATTTCCGCTTACGACATGATTTACAGTGATGAGATTTACGGAAAAGAAAAAAATGGTCGCTACGTTTGCGAATCACGACTTCTTAAAATGCTCGATAAGGAATATAACCTCCTGATCAGAAGACTTCAGGAAAGTCGCGGTGCCCGCTCTACATTCTTTGCTTTTGCTAACACTGTTGCAACAGGAACTGCTGAAACTCCACGTTGTCATGGTTGGATGGGTGTACGCTTTCAAACTAAACCAAACGGACCATCCCACGATGTTGTTTTGCACGTTCGCATGGTGGATCGCCATCGCTTACAGCAACAGGAATCCTTAGGAACGTTAGGTGTAAATCTTGTCCATAGCTGTTTCTTTCATCGAAATAAACCTGAAGATTTCATCAGTCACTTAGTCGACAACTTAAAAGATGGTCAGATCGTTATCGACTATTTTAAAGCATCCGGTCCAGATCTTGCGCACTTCGATAATCGGCGTATGAACTTGGAATTGGTAAAAAGAAAATTAAGCGAAGCCGTACTTTTCGATGAAAATGAAAACATCGTCAATATAGCCGACTACACTTACCAAAAATCTTTGCTCATTCAGCGTGGAAATTATCGCCCTGCTACAGTCAGTCACCTCGATATGATGGAAAAAGGCCTCGAGCAGTTAAAAGCAGACGTCAAAGCTTTGAAGTTAAAAACTCAAGACGTGATTGTTCTAAATGAAATCGAGATTTCGTCTTCTGATTCAAATATCGATGACATCATCATGCGAATGGAAGCATTAGCGAAACTCGGTTTAAAAACTTTAGTAACTCAGTTTCCTTTGTATTATCAGCTGAAGATATTTTTCAGAAAATTTACTCAGAATCCCATGATTCTCGTGATGAATGGTTCGCACTTACCAAAAATATTTGCACCACAACACTATAAGAATCTTGAAGGCGGAATGTTCGAAGGCTTGGGTAAATTGCTAGATGAAAACACTCGTCTGTACATTTATCCATACAAGACTGAAAAATCTTGTTTGACTGCCGCAGATTTCAAGCCCACTGCTGATGCAAAGAAATTATTCGAACACTTCTACGGTGCGGGACTCATAGTTGATATTGGTGGCTGCGATATCACAGCAAATTTCTTAAACTCAGACCAAGTCCGCGACCTCATCACAAAAAAAGACAAAAAATGGGAAACCCTAGTCCCAACAAAAATGATTTCATTCATCAAAGAAAAAAAATGGCTCACTAAATAGATGTGACAGGTACATTACCAGTGACGGCGCGTTAACAAAAGACTTTTGAATTTCAATTTATGGTGCACCGTCGACAAGAAAAGCTGTCACCTTTCCTTTTGATGCGCCGTCACTGGTAATATACCTGTCACATCAGGGTCCCTTTTTCCTATCGGGTTTCAAGCCAGTCGATTAGGGCTTGTACGCTTTGGCCGTTGCCGCCTGCGAAATGTAAGGGGCCGATCGCTTTATCCGACCAACCATACATGTCTAGGTGAACCCACTTTTTGCCTTTGATAAATCTTTGCAAAAATAACGCTGCAGTTATCGCACCACCAAAAGATTCACCCGCGTTTTTGAAATCTGCGAAAGGACTGCTGTACCCTGCAAAATATCTTTCCATTAAAGGTAAGCGCCAGTTCATGTCTCCCGTTCGTTGACCCGCGCGAGAAATTTCTGAAGCTAGGTCATCATCGTTAGAGAATAATCCAGCAAGTTCGACTCCTAGGGCGACTCGGCAGGCGCCAGTTAGAGTTGCCATATCGATGATGATTTCTGGATTTGGTTTTGAGGTTGCTGCAACATCAAGTGCGTCTGCTAAAACAAGTCGGCCTTCAGCATCTGTGTTATCAATTTCAACTCTGAGACCTGCGCGCGAAGTGTAGACGTCGCCGGGTCTCATTGAATTTCCATCGACTGAATTTTCGGCAATGGCCAAATAAGTATCAACTGGTCCATCGTAACCAGATTGATCGATCCAGTATGCCACTCCAACCGTAGAGGCTGCGCCGCCCATATCTTTTTTCATCATTCTCATCGCGGATGAGGGTTTGATATCGAGACCACCCGTATCGAAAGTGATTCCTTTTCCAACGAAAGCAATGAGAGGTTTCGTTGATTTTTTTCGTGGACGATATGAAATTTTAATAAGACATGGTGGCGAGGTTGATCCCGCACCCGTAGCCAAAAGCAGATTACATTTTTCTGCTTTTAATTTTGCTTCATTCCAAATTTCGAACTTTGATTGCTTTGACCAATTAAGACTTCGCACTGTCTGCGCCAGCAACTGCGGAGTTTTTAAATTGGGTGGAGTGTTTACTAAATGTCTTGCAATATTGACTGACTGCGCACGCAAAGCAGCGCGCTTAATAAGTGCCTCATCCAGTCCGGATTCTTTGTGATAAATAATTTGGGAAGCTGCTAAAGTTTTAAATGCTTTATCAGTATCCTTAAATGTGTAACTTGCCATTTCGAGACCAACGAAAGCGCCGAGCTCCATATCTTCGTTAGTTCCCAGAAAATGAACATGCACTTCTGCAGCGCCCAAAGATTTTAAACTTGCAGTCACTGTTCCAAAAAGATCACGGCACTTTGCATAAGCTGATTCACTCAATAGACCTGAATGCTGGCCTGGATTTGACTCTCGAGGGCGCAAGACCCAAACAGGACCCTGTTCACCTGGAAACGTAACCCACTCTTTTTCGGAATCTCTGGCTTGTTCTTTTTCCCAACCAACACCCAGTTCCTCAGCCAGACTCTTCAGCATGTCGCTTTTAGCTTCCCCTAAAAGATAAATGTGAGCTTTTAAGCCATTCGATGTCTGACTATTGATTTTTTTGCTCTTCACTTTTGGGCTTGAGCGTTTTGTAGGCAACATTGTAGCCGGTCTGGCTTGTAGAATCCAAGATGAGAACATGGTGGTCTCCTTATGCGATTGATTGTTGCACAATTTTCTTTAAAAATGGAAGGATGATGTGGCCCGCGCAAAATGACTCTACTCTTAACCTCAAATTCACCTCACTGAATGCGGAAAACCTATTTCTTTTGTTCGACAAGAAGCCTGATCAACATGCTTTGAAATTAGAAGAGGTTCAGTGGCAAAAGCTTTCAACTTCTGTCTACGATAATAAGCCCCTCCAAAAATTACTCGAACTTCAGAAGGTTATCTTAGAAATTAATCCTGATATTCTGATGCTGTGTGAAGTAGGCGGCGAAGAGTCTTTAAAGAACTTTAACGATCTTTTTTTAGGAAGCCAGTACTACACCGCTTTGATGGAAGGTAATTCAGATCGCAATATCGACATTGGTTTTTTGATTAAAAAAACTATGCCGTTCTATTTTGACCTGCAATCTAACAAGAACCGTCCCATTAATTTTAATTATTCACAAGATGTTGCCCACGACAAACCTATTTCGAGCTTGAAATTCTCTCGTGATATTGTCGAACTAAAATTGTTCAAGCAAAGTCGTGATAATCCCTTTCTGATCATACTCTTAGGTCATTTGAAGTCGCACTTAGATCCAGAAAAAAAAGATTCCCATGGTTTTGAACGCAGGAAGGCTGAACTTCGCACATTAATGGAAATTCATCTCGAACTTGCGAAGACTTATCCGAATTCGCCACAAATTATAGCAGGTGATTTTAATGGCAATGCTTCTCGCAATTTAACTGAAGCTGAATTCAAACTGATTTACGACACAACTCAGCTTGAAGACGTACTTCAGCTTCAGGACGTAAAGCCAGAGAAACGCTGGACTTTCTGCCAGGTGCGCCCGGGAAATAAAGTTGATTCTAAGCAGCTGGATTATGTATTCTTAACTCCGCAACTCACAACACTTTTAAAACCTCACTCGGCTTTCGTTTATCGCTACAAAGATGAGTATGGATTTGAAAAGGACATGCCTTTGACGCTAGACGCAAAGCTGAGTCTTCCATCAGATCACTACCCCGTCGTTTTTGAGCTTGAAAAATTGCCGAATTGGTAAGAAACAAGAACATATGTCTGTGCAAAAATCAGTGTCCGCCGAATTTGAGATTACAGCGATTCCTCATTTTGTTAGCGAGGAATCTAAACCTGAACAGAACTACTATTTTTTTTCGTACAAAATTTGTATAAAAAATAAAGGTTCTGAAGCTGCTCAGCTGATGAGCCGTCATTGGCAAATCACGGACGGCACAGGCAACTTAGAAGAAGTCAGAGGCCCCGGCGTCGTTGGCCTTCAGCCGAAGATTCAACCTGGCCAAACATTCGAATACGAAAGCGCCTGCCCGCTCACGACACCTACGGGCAGTATGAAGGGCTCTTACAGCTTGGTTACTGAAAACGGTGACAGTCTTCAGATCGAAATCCCAGAATTCTATCTAGTTTGCCCGCAAGCTTTGCACTAAAACGTCCAACATTTTACGAAGATCGGACTCTGATACAAAAGGAGTTCCAGCCGGCTTATCGAATATTTGCGCCTGCAAATACGGCACATGAATAAAGACCACGGGTTGTTTTAATTTAGATTTCAAAAGTTGAAAATAAAGATGATTGCAGACGTAACCACCTGCTGAGAGTGATATCTCTGTTGGAAGGCCTGCCGCTTTTAAATCATCGCGCAATGATTCGATATTCATTTTAGTAAAATAGATTTTTTCTGAAGCTGGATCGATGGGACCAAGTTTTGGCGCGATGCCTGCGTTGTCTGGACTCGAAGTTTCAATCCAGTTAAGAGCAACTCTTTCAAGTGAGATTTTGGATCGGCCGGCGGCAAGACCGAAACAAAAGATGGAAGAGTAGGAATTGAGATTTTGGTGTTTGAGAATAAGGTCGTGTGCAGTGGAAAATTCAACCGGCAAAAGTAGAGTGTCGAAGATGGCTGAGTAATTTGCATCCTCGCGAATCCACTTCAGCATGAGTTCAGTTGGGTTAACTAAATCATCACCGAATGCTTCAAAACCCGTAACGAGCACTTTACTCACGCGATACTCCCCGTATTTTCATTCTGCCTGATTTTGAAAAAATCAGGCAGACCACAAGGCCTCAAGTATAGTTGCAAATGCGGGAAAATAACATAGGCCGCGGGAGCATTTTTAGGCAGTGACAGGTGCCGCGGATTGCATCCGTCCATGTGAGGGCTACCGTACGGCCATCGTGGCCGTCCGAACTAAAGACTTAGAATTTAAGCTTTAGGATTTAAGCTTTACGCTCCGTCGACACGAAAAGTGGACTAGCGGCCGGCTAGGCTCACGTTTTACGGGGATCTTAGAAAATTGCGCCAGCCTTCGGCTTGTTTTTGATAGACGTATCTTTCGTGCAATCGGCCCGACCGGCCAATCCAGAACTCTACTTCTTGAGGCATTAAAACAAAACCACCCCAATTCGGTGGGCAAGGAATTGTTTTACCTTCGAACTTTTTTTCTGTTTCTTTTAACTTGTTTTGCAAGAATTCAAGATCTGGAATTTCATTACTTTGCGCAGAAGACCATGCGCCTAGCTGTGAAAGTCTTGGGCGAGTAGCAAAATAGGCTTCTGAAACATCTCGAGGTAATTTTTCAACAATACCTTCGAAGCGAACTTGTTTTTCTATCAGTGGCCACCAAAAATTAATTGCGGCTTTCGG
Source organism: Pseudobdellovibrionaceae bacterium (assembly GCA_043730825.1). Lineage (GTDB taxonomy): Bacteria > Bdellovibrionota > Bdellovibrionia > Bdellovibrionales > Bdellovibrionaceae. The sequence goes on along the minus strand of JAYTJV010000043.1, from coordinate 56,213 downwards.
ATTCGCGATTAACTCACGACCTTTTCGACCTTCAAAATTTGTATAAAAAGTAATTCCGTTTTGGTAGAAACCTTTGAATAAAACGGTTCTAACGGAAGGTTGTCCCTCTGGAGTTGACGTTGCGAGGGACATTCCTGTGGGTTCTGGAAGGCCTTTAGATTCAGCCTCCCGAAGAAACTCTTGGAAATGAGCCAGTGGATCACGTCCAAAATCAAACATTTGAATTACTGCTTTACTTCAGTTGGAACAACTGGCTTAGGAGCAGTTGCAGAAGATGGCTTCGGAGCGCCTTTTCCGTCTGCTTTAATGATATCTAATAATTCAACTTCAAATGACAAAACTGAATTTGCTGGGATGCCTGGGCGAGCCGCAGGGCCGTACGCTAATTCTGCTGGAATCCATAATTTGAATTTAGAACCAACTTTCATCATTTGAAGAGCTTCGGTCCAACCTGGAATCACGCCACCAACTGGAAATTCAGCTGGTTGACCACGGTCGTATGAAGAATCGAATTGTTCGCCAGTGATAAGGCTGCCTTTGTAGTGAGCTTTAATAACGTCGTCTTTAGTTGGAACTTTTCCAGGTCCTTCAGTCACAACTTGGTATTGAAGTCCGCTCTTCGTTACTTTTACGCCATCAGCAGACTTATTCTTTTCAAGAAACTCTGCACCTTTAGTTTTGTTAGTTTCAGCCAACTCTTGTTGCTTCTTCATAGTTTGTTCTTGCAACTTAGCCATTGCTTCTTGAATTTGCTCTTTCGTTAACTTACTTTCTTTTCCAGAAGCGGCGTCATTGATTGCCAAAGCTAAAGAATCAGAATCGACATCGATGTTTTGGTTCTTTAGATTTTGACCAATTTGTTGTCCGATCGCGTAGCTCGCTTTTTTCTTATCAGAATCTAATTTCTTAGTACATCCCACTGTAAAAGTGAGTGCTGCGATAGCTACTAGTGCAAGTTGAATTTTCATGAGTCGTGCTCCTTCATTTGTTTTCTTATTTAATTATTAAAAACGTTCACCTGAGATTGTGGGACAAAAAAAACCGGTTGGCAAATGAGTTTTCTTAGCTATAGCTTGGTCAGGTGACGCATCTCTTCCTCTACTGTCTCGCAATCTTTTCCCTGTCGCAGTCGGCTGCTTTCGCAAAGTGGTCCGCGGCACCCCCAGAAGTCATAGGCTTTTGGCGGCTTTTAGCTGCTAGCCTGATTCTTATCCCTTGGGCTTACTTCAAATCCGGCCTCATTTATCATTGGAAAACGCAACCGCAGGTCCGCAAATGGGTTTATCTGACTGGACTTTTTTTCTTTGCCCATCTCTGGACCTTCTTTTACGCTTCCCAGCACACGCTCATTTCACACACTATGATAATTTTCGCGACTAATCCCTTGTTCGTCGCTTTCGGGCAGTGGTTTATGCACAAAGAAAAGCCACCATCGAAAACAGTTTTTGCCTATTTACTGGCCTTTGCCTCTCTTGTTATTTTATTTCAGCAAAGTCAGGTAGAGTCCGAGTCTCAACTCTTGGGAGACCTCTCTGCTCTTGCCTCGAGTGTTCTTTTTTCTATTTACATTCTTTTGAGCAAAAAGTGCCGCGAAGTATTGCCCAATTCAGTTTTTACTTCAAAGATGTACATGTGCACAGCCGTCTGTTTTGCCGTTGTTTTGATTTTTTCAAATCATTCTTGGATCGATTATCCATCAAAAACTTGGGTTGCAATAGGTGGTCAGGTTATTTTTTCAACCCTTTTGGGGCATGCCCTGATCTCTTATCTCATGAAATTTTTGAATGTAACTCTTCTAAGCACGGGAAAACTTGCAGAACCTGTGCTGGCTTCAATCGTTGCAAGCTTTGTTTTTGCAGAAAAATTAACCAGCTATATCGGCTTGGCTTTTGTTTTTACGGCACTTGCTTTGTGCTTACTCTTTTGGCCTTTTAAAAAATCAAGAGTATCTTCAATCGAACCTTTAAATAAAACTGAAGGCTGACGTTTTTCAAAAGACCCAAAATAAAGTGGATCGTAATAGTGTAATAACAAAGGCTTGATCCACTCTTTATTTTGCTCGAGTTCACCACGACTTTTCCAGGCAGCTTCGCAATTTTCAAAAATAGCCAGAACCTCTTGGTATTTGAGTCCACCTAAACGGCGCTGAATATTTGAAAGAGATTTTTTGTAACGAGCAAAAAGCTCCTCGTTGACCTCAGCTTTTAAAATATACTCTTCATAGGTATTGTCGACTCGTTTATCAATGCCAATATCAAGCCAGATTATAGGCGACTCGCGAAGTTTAAAAAAGAATGTATCAGGAATCACACAACGGCCAATTAATCGGCTTTCGTCTTCCATTATCAAAGGTAAATTATGTTTTTGAATTTCAAGATCAGCTTTCAATATATCCCAGGCTAAACGGTTTTCGAATACAGCTTGCGTTGGCTGAGGTGTCCCAAGTCCCCCGAAAGCCGAGCCTCGATGTTCGGCGTAGCCTTCTAGATTTATTGTCGGCCAAAATTTCATGACATCATTTAAAAATAAGGTTTTGCCAGCCCCCGTTGGACCCGAGATCAGTAAAAACTGATAGTCAGTGCTTGCCTTGTTAATGACTTCAATCAGCGCTTGCCTAACCGATTTATACCCATCTTTGATGAGAGGCCGATCAAAGCCGAGAGCTTTGAGCCAACTTTGCGTAATTTGCGATCTCTGCCCACCGCGAAAACACGTCAAAATTGCTTCAGGATGTTTTTCTAAAATACTTTTCCAAAGATCTAACTTCTTTTGCTTATTGGCGCCGGAAACAATTTCATGTCCCAGCTTGACTGCGACTTCGTTTCCTTTTTCTTTGTAAGTCAGACCAACAAGTGCCCGTTCAGCATCATCCAAAATCGGTGCATTAATTGCATTTGGCAAATGACCTTGAAGAAATTCTCCAGGAGATCTGACGTCAATAAAAATTTGATTTTCTTGAGTCCACTTTTCAAGCAAAGTGATATCAACTTGGTTTACATTCCCCAAATCAAATCCTCTTTCTTTTTTGATAAAACTTCACCAACAATACAAGTATGGGGAAAATTCTTTTTAAGTAAGTTAACTACTTTGTCTGCCTCACTGGCCGCAACACTTAGCAAAAGCCCACCACTTGTTTGTGGATCAAAAAGTAATTTTTTTGCTAGTTCACTTACTTGATCAAATCGAGATGAACTCTCGGTATATTCAAAATTAGTACGATGAGCTTTCGTTAAATATCCCTTTTCCAAAGCTTCAAATGCTTTCGGTAATGCCGGCAAGCTCGAGACTTTAAATTCAAAAGTAACTCCACTCGCTTTTGCCATCTGCATTGAATGCCCAGCTAATCCAAAGCCTGTAATGTCAGTGGCTGCATGGACTGCGGTGCTTAAGCCTTGCAAATCAGGCTTTACCCGATTGAGTTGCATCATGCTGGCTAGCGCTTCTTTGATATCGTCTTCTGTTAGCTCTTGCCTTTTAAGACCTGCAGTTAATGCTCCGGTTCCCAAAGCTTTTGTTAAAATAAGTTTGTCCCCTGGCAAAGCCCCGGCGTTTGACCAAACTTTTTTCGGATCTACCAGACCGGTTACACTTAAACCAAATTTTAAAGTGTCATCATCAATCGAATGACCACCTACGAGCGGAACTCCTGCAGATTGTAAAACGTCACAGGCGCCTTGTAAAACTTCGACTGCAATTGAAGTATCCAGTGTAGCCATTGGAAATGCTAAAATGCCCATTGCTGTTATGGGATCACCACCCATCGCATAGACGTCACTTAACGAATTTGCGGCGGCAATTGCCCCAAAGATTCTGGGGGAATCTACGATAGGTGTAAAAAAATCGAGGGTCTGAACAAGTGAAGTTTTATGATTTTCGATCGAGCTTTTTACGTCGTAAATTGCAGCATCATCAAAGGTCGAAGCGCCAACTGAAAGCTCAGGCGGTGCTGCAGGAAATTGAACCTGAGCTAAAATTTTTCGAAGTTCATGGGCGGCAACTTTGGCTGCACATCCGCCTTTTTGAACAGTTTGCGTGAGCTTAATTTGTTCCGAATTCGGAATAGAGGGAGGTGTTTTTTCATTCGCCATGCTGAGGCTTACCACATAATCGTATTCGAAGAGTTAAGATTGACGCTGTTTATCAATGTCTTTTTGTGCCTGAGTTTGTTTCGCTTGTGATTGTTGTTCCAGATGTTCTTTGACGTCCCGGGCCTCTGGAGTTTCATCTGGTTGCTCTGTGATTCCCTTTTTAAAACCCCGAATTGCCTCGCCCATTGACTTGCCCAAACCTGGCAGTCTTGATGGGCCAAATAGAAGTAACGCTAGTCCCAACAATAATAAAATTTCAGTCCAACCTAAATTCATGCGAAACCCCTTTTGCAAACACTCTAACCACATGCTACTTTACCAGAATGCGACTGCTTATAGTTGAAGATCAAGAAAAAATGGCGGAGTTTCTCAAAAAGGGACTCACAGATGCGGGCTATTCCGTAGATACAGCTGACTCGTTCAGAACTGCGAAAAACCTGTGCCCAGCGAATGCCTACGATCTCCTTGTGCTAGACGTCGGTTTACCCGACCAAAGTGGGTTGGAACTTGCGAAGTATCTTCGCCAGCAAGGTTACGGAAATCCTATCCTCATGCTAACTGCCTACTCGTCCGTAAATGACAAAGTCAGTGGCCTTGATGCGGGTGCGGATGACTATTTAACAAAACCTTTTTCCTTCGAAGAACTTCTAGCACGAGTTCGCGCACTTTTAAGAAGACAGGCTCCGGGCGCATCGCTGAATACACTTTTAAAGTATTCCGACATCGAAATGGATTTAATTCAAAGAAAAGTAAAACGAAATGGCGCGCCGATTATTCTGACAACAAAAGAATTCGGCTTGTTGGAATACTTTCTGCGCAATGCCGAAAAGCCTTTAACTCGCGGGCAAATTGCCCAGAATGTTTGGGATCTTCAATTTGATTCCGAATCAAATGTCATTGACGTGTACGTAAACTTTTTGCGTAAAAAAATTGATGTGGCTCCGCACAAGAAATTGATTCAAACAGTTGTGGGCGTTGGTTATATTTTCAAAGCCCCTTTTAGCACTTCTCAGCATTAAAATAATTTACTCAATCAGACTCAACATGAAACAAGAATTTGATTATTCGTGTTTTATTGTCTCATTTTTGGAAACAACTCTATTTAAGTCCAGAAATTGCCGACAAGACTAGTGTGATGGTTGGACGTCTCTTGAACAGATCTTTATTAGCGATGGCACTTGGTTTGGTCGGCTGCACGGTAGCAGCGCCAGATGTGTCCTCTATTATGAATCTCCCTTCTTTTTCTAATAAATCTGATAGTCCCTTTCTACAGGAAAATCTTGGTGGCGCTATTTTTTTTAGCGGTGAATGTTTACCAGGCGTCACCGGTTTTCAGTTTCGCTTGAATGAACTTCCGGCATGGCAGTCCATTCCAACGCTTGCACCACTCCCTGATCTAAACCCAATGCTGGGAGAATATCTCGTTGGAACTCCTGCCTACGACCTCGATTGTTCAGATGGGACTTTTGATTTTTACGTTTTTCAAACAGCTGCAATGAATTATTTTACGATTAACAGTTACCCATCAAATCCAGCTGATCCTGCGAGTATTGAATTAAGGTCTGTTGGAATTGAAGGCTTACCTACTTTGATGTTTCGTCGCCCAACGCCAACGACTTTTGAAGTGCAGAAAGATTTTTTTACCTTTAATAACTTACTAGAAAATTCCCGAGCTTACACATTTAGAGTAAGATTAAAAGGTGCTAACAATTCCTATGCTATTTTCGGTGCCGGCGAATCAAAACAAATTAACATTACTTTAGCCGATACGACTGCACCTGCTCTTGCAGCGGGAATGATCTACGAATCGAATTGTACGTCTGCTGTGACCGCTGCATATTTGACATTTGCTCCATTCGAAGAAGAAAAGATTTTTTGCTATGTCGCTTCTGGAACAACTGATCACCATCTAATTCGAGCTGATGTTTCTGCGACTGGAATGATCTCAACTCCATTTTACATCCAAATCAAACCGATAAATTCGGTTGTCACTTTTTTAAATAGCAGTGGAACAAATTCGGTATTACCTACCACTCTGTTAAAAGGAGTCGCATACACATTTCAGTCGGGAATTGTGCCGCTCTACGCTGCAGGCATGAGTCGAACAGTTCAGTCTTTTAACGGGACTTTGGCAGTCTATTCAACTGCAACAACAGTTGAATTTAAACAAAATGGTGGTGACTCCGATTGCCCTGTTGCGTGGACTCCAGCTTTGATAAATTGCACGATGACAAGTCCAGGCAAAGCTTTTCAGTTAAGAATTGATAATTCTCACAGCACTGATACTGCAACAGTAGGTGTTTCCACCTCAGCAACCCCCGGTTGTACCGGTTGCAAAATTCAAGAAGGGGCAGGTTTTTTTCCAATCAGTACCTATCAACCCAACCAAATTGAGTTTAAGGTTATGTCTGGACTAAACTTATATGATCATCCTCACTTCAGCCCACAGGATGGCGTCATGAGACTCGGCTCTTGCGCATCTATTGAGGTTGCTTTAGCAAACGTGGATGGAACAATCCTCCCAGGATTTTCAAAATCTTTTGTTGTTTCGGTTAACTCAGCTTACGCTCAGATATACTCAGATTATACTTGTAGTTCGATTGGCGCGGCTTCAACATCGGTTCCATTCGCAACTGGCGATATCGTGAAACGGATATTTTATAAAGTTAATGCCCTGCCGCCAGGCGGGCAAATTGAGTGGAACATCAATGATGGTACTAACGTCTTCCTAAGATATTACTACACAACCGTTAATTAATCAGTGTTGTCTGCATATAGACAAGTTTGCTTGTGCAACTCTTCTAATACGATTCAATTCGGCTTTTGAAAACTGAAAGGCCTTGAGGTTACACTGATGGATTTCTACCAATTCTGCGATTGCTTCCGCTTCTACAACCGTCATCGTTAAATTCCAAATATATTTAATTGCAAGCCAGTTATGCAAGTGTTGGCAAGAATAGTCTTCCCGCGAAGGCATCCAACCCTCTGGACCGCGATCACTTTTTTGTTTATTTTCCGTCGAAGAAGAAGAAAGCAAGTGCTTATCAAATCCAGTGAAATTAGCAAACAAACATCTGTGCTGATAATCCCAGGCCCAAGCTCCACTTGAATAGGCATTTTTCAGAGCAACGACGTGATCGATTTCAATTTCTCGCGCGAGCTTCCAAGTTGCTCCACCGTAAGGATCTTTCCAAGAGCCTGAAAAAACTTTACATGGACTTACATCACTCATTTGAACGCGAGTTTGACTATCTCTCATAAGAATAAGCGCTCTCACGTCAAAACAATCGGGAGTTCGGGGATCATCAACCCAAGCTCCAAAGTGATAAGGCCTGCTATATTTTTCTGGGGCTTCTGGTCTTTGAGAATTGTGCTGTGTCCATTGCAGGAGATCACTGGTCAGGCGTGCAGCTTGAGCTAAAAGTTCGGTGGGCTCGGCCCATTGAGGATTCGAATTCTCTTTAAAAGAGTAGTACTGCGCTGATGTAAACAGCGGCACTAAAAACACGCAAACGCTTACTAACAAAGCCTTACGCACCTAACCCTCCTTGGTTACTTCCTTAATTTGAGCTTGGATTGAGGGGTCTTTTCAAGTTAAGAAAGTGTTATGCTCGGATTAAGCGATATGCGTCAAACGCATCAACAATATTTAGTAGATCTTGAAATCAAGTTTTCTGACAAGTCACTGTCAGCCGCCGAGCTCACGACATTATGTCTTCTACCAGAACTTGCAAAATCAAAAATCGAGTTTCAACGAGCTCCCTTATTCAAAACAAAGATAGAAACTTCGCCCATCATCGAGTTTTTGAGAAATTACAGTTGGAAAGGTAAGACTGATAGAATCAGAAGATCGCTCGTTCAATGGCATTTAGGCCATTATCCGCTAGTCTTATCTGACCAGATCCCAACACCACTAGCGCTTCTGCAAATACAAGCGAATGGTAAAAGAGTTATTACCGTTTTTAAGAATTCTAGCGACTGGCAAAGAACTCATTTAGGAAAGTCCGCTTGGGAATTTATCGTTCATGATCTGATTCATGCAGATCATTTTTTTGAAAATTCCGAATGGCGGGAAGGCCAAATTGCTTTTTACCAGTTTATTTTGAAAAATTGGGATCACAAAATGGTTTCGTGCGTTCGTTCGCATTGCTCGGAACAATTCGATTATCTGATTTCGGATATGAACTCTCATCCACAGCATATGTACCAGACTTTAGCGGCACTTTGTCTTTTGGCTTGGAAAAATAAATTGGAATTAGACCCTAAAACAAGATTGCCTGAAGAACAGGAATTACTTTTTCAAGAGCAAAAAAATCATCTTCTTGGAGCTTTACTACTTAAGTAGGCTAAAATTGCTAAATTAATAACCGCAGTTAAAATCAGAATATATCCCAAGGTATCGAAGTGTTCAATTTTCTTGGTCGCCGTTTCAGTTACAATAGCCCCGGCAATGACGGCTGCGATACCACCCGATATCTGCTGAAGCGATGTACTGATCGCCATAAAAGCGCCGCGGTTCGCAGGATCTGGAATAGATGACATAAAAGCCTGCGCAGGAATCATTCGGGAAAAAATTCCTACGAATAAAAATGCATTGACTGCAATAGCTTTCCACAACGGTGTCGGCCCTAAGTTCGTATAAATATAAACCATAATAATGGTAATGACTGTGCCAACTAAAAAAGTTTTAAATTTTCCATAGGCATCACTTGCGCGGCCAATAAGTGGACCCGTCACAATGGCACAAAGACCTGTAATTAAATAAATCATAGGAAGTTTTGTGATAGAAATTTCGAGATTATTGACTGTGAATGCACTTCCGAATGGCATAATCATAAATCCACCAGTTGAAAGCAGCGCCATAAAAAGAAACGACAATAAATAACGTGGGTTTGAAATTGTATGAGAAAAATGCGAAAAGGCTGACTCTTGGCTTTGCATTTCTAAATGGGCATTAATAGGCTTTAAATAAAATAACATGAGCAGACCTGCAACAATTCCAACTAGCACAATCATAAAAAACGGAGCGTGCCAGTTCCAAAGATTTGAAAAGTAGAGACCTGCCGGGATCCCTAAAATCTGACTGGCCGCAAATGCAGTTTGGACAAAACCCATAACTCGGCCACGCATATCATAAGGAAATAAATCCGTAATAATCGATAAAATAATTGAACCGATAACTCCGCCGAAAAGTCCTGTTACGATACGAGCAGCTAGTAAAAACTTATAGTCATTCGCAATCCCACAAAGCAATGTTCCCAGCAGAAATCCTGTGTAAAAAAACAAAAGAAGTTTTTTCCGATCAAACCGATCAGCAAATCCTGCGGCTAATAAGCCTGAAATACCTGCACTAAATGCATAAGCCGAGACCACTAATCCAAACTGGGACGGAGAAATTTGGAGTGCCGGCATCAAAACCGCACCTAAAGGGGACAAAATCATAAAATCTAATATAATTGTGAACTGCAAAAATGCGAGTATTCCAATCACAAATTTTTGATAACCCGTAAATTTCGTTCGTGTCATTGAGCCATGCTAACTGATATGTTGAGCCATGTACAAGCTGAGGCCCTATCAAGAGGAAGCTGTCGCGGCAACGATCAAACATTTCAGGGAAGATCGTTCACCCGCCGTAATCGTTTTACCGACAGGCGCCGGTAAAAGCTTAGTCATTGCTGAATTAGCACGCATAGCAAAAGGCCGCGTTTTGGTTTTGGCCCACGTTCGCGAACTTGTCGAACAGAACCACGCTAAATATCAAAGTTTTGGATTAGACGCCGGAATCTTCTCAGCAGGTCTTAATCGAAAAGAGTCTGAACAAAAAACGATCTTTGGCAGCATTCAATCTATAGCCCGCGCGCCTGATGATTTTTTCAAAAATTTTTCGCTTCTGGTCATTGACGAATGTCACAGGGTTTCCATGGAAGGTGAAACTCAATATTTTCAAGTTATATCGAAGCTTCATCACTTAAATCCCGATTTGTGCGTACTTGGACTAACTGCGACCCCCTACCGTCTTGGGTTCGGTTGGATTTATGAATACAATGCACATCTTAAAATTCAGCAAACTGATTCAGAACGATTTTTTAAAAAATGTATTTTTGATTTATCAACCAAGTTTATGATAAGAAATAAATATCTGACTCCCCCGATTAAAATTACTTCGCCGGTAGCAAGCTATGACTTTTCTAGTCTTAAGCTTGATGGGACGCAGTTTATTAAGGCACAAATCGAGGCTTTATTAAAAGATCAAAAACGAATCACTCCGCTAATCATTAAAAACATTATTGATATCTCTGAAGATCGCAAGGGGGTGATGATCTTTACAAGTTCAGTCAGCCATGCTCAGGAAATTTTAGAAATTTTACCTAAAGGAAAATCTGCACTTGTCGTCGGAGATACTGAAACTAGAGAGCGTGTCGAGATTATTGAGGCCTTTAAAAAGCAGGAATTAAAATACTTAGTGAATGTCTCCGTTTTAACGACCGGTTTTGATGCCCCCCATGTTGATGTCATTGCTATCTTGAGACCCACTGAATCTGTCAGTCTTTATCAGCAAATTATTGGACGCGGTCTCAGATTAAGTCCTGGCAAAACTGATTGTTTGATATTGGATTACACAAATCAGGGTCACGATTTATTTTCTCCTGAAATCGGAGAAGATAAGCCAAACGATGAGGCAGTTATCGTAGAAGTTGACTGTCCCAAATGCGGCATGATCAATAATTTTTGGGGAATTATAGATCCTGAAGGATTCGTTCTGGAACACTATGGAAGAAAATGTAAAGCCGCGTTCGAAGTTCCAACAACACGTGAAACGAAGGAATGCGGTTACCGCTTTCGATTCAAAAGATGCGACAAGTGCGCAGAAGAAAATGATATTGCAGCAAGAGTCTGTAGGTCGTGTCAGAATATATTAATTGATAATGATAAAAAATTAAAAGAGGCGATGTCCTTGAAAGATGCTCACGTTATGCGGGTCGATAGTATGACGTTTAATAAGACTGCAGATAAAAAAGGCAACAGCAGGCTGGAAATTCATTATTACGATTCAGATGCCAATGTATTAAAAGAATATTTTTATCTCCACTCTGAAGAAAATAAACGCGCCTTCTTTTTTAATTTCATCAGAATGCACAACCGAATGCCTGGAACATCGCTAGAAGTTGAAGACGTGGAAGATGTTATTCAGAAACAAACGAAGTTTAGAATTCCCATGTACGTCATCGCTCGCAAGCAAGACTACTATTGGAACGTCAGAGAAAAAATCTTTTCAGATTAAGTGTTACGATTAATAATGGTAAGGAAATTTTTTGAAATCTCTTGTTCGTTTTTCTAAAAACGCGTCACGGCCTTCTTGAGCCTCTTCGGTTCCGTAAGCCAGCCGAGTCGCTTCACCTGCAAAAAGCTGCTGACCTACGAGGCCATCATCTATCGCATTAAAGCCATACTTCAACATTCGCATAGCGGTTGGAGATTTCGTCAGCATTTCAGCAGACCATTCTAAAGCAACTTTTTCTAAATCTTGGTGAGGAACGACTGCATTCACCATTCCCATATCGAAAGCATCTTGTGCGGAATAATCGCGGCCCAAAAAGAAAATTTCGCGGGCACGCTTCTGCCCAACTTGTCTAGCTAAGTATGCTGATCCATAACCTGAATCAAAACTTGCAACGTCCGCATCAGTTTGTTTAAAAATTCCATGCTCTTTCGATGCAATCGTCAAGTCACAAACAACGTGAAGCGAATGTCCGCCGCCCACGGCCCAACCAGGTACTACTGCAACAACAACTTTTGGCATAAAGCGAATCAGTCTTTGAACTTCTAAAATATGAAGACGCCCTAATTTTGCTTTTAGCACGGGATCAGTTTCTGTTTCCTTGCTTAAGCCGGCCGCATCGCTTGAGTACTGATAGCCGTCTTTCCCGCGGATTCTTTGATCTCCGCCCGAACAAAAAGCCCAGCCCCCATCTTTTGGCGATGGTCCATTTCCAGTGAGAAGCACAACTCCCACGTCGGGACTAGTTCTGGCATGCTCTAAAGCTGTGTAAAGTTCGTCCACAGTTTGTGGGCGGAAGGCATTCCTGACTTCTGGGCGGTTGAATGCAATTCGGACCGTCCCCTGTTTTTTTGCTCGATGATAGGTAATATCTTGAAAAGAAAAACCCGGAACTTCGATCCACCAGTCACCATTGAAAATATCTGATACTTTAGCCATAGCCTCTGGTTCTATCATTATTCCGGATTTTGCCAAGGCGAAACTAAGCCCACTATGGGCTTTTTTGCAAAAAAACCGATTAAAAACGGACGTTCAAATCAACATGAAGACGATTTCGATCAACTTCAGTTTGACCAGAAGCAATATTCTTTTGGCCCATAAAATAACTCGCCATTAAATTAGAGTTATCATCCAATCCATAACTAATCGATGTGTTAATGCTTCGCCCATTAGTTCCACCGTACATTGAATTGCTGTCTGTTAATGACGCTAATGTCGCATCACTTTCAACTTCACGACTATCAACTGACACTGACCAGTCCGCTTGCTTCTTTACCCTATTGATTCGAATTCCATAAATCAAGGCAGCATCGTTTTTTGAAGTTTTGTTATTGTTTGCGGCTTCAGCAAACAAAGTTACTGGTATAGAGGCTTTGTAACCATACTCAAGGCCTATGGCCGTCACATCATAATTAAAGTTATAAAAACCACCCGCATTCGAGTTTCCCAAAAAATTAACAATTGCGTTTGTTCCTTTCACGTTTTGAAACATATGCTCTGCGATCGTAAGCATCAAACTTTGAACATCACCGGCATATCGAATAGCTAACTCTGCCGAATTCAACTTTGTGTCAACAGTCCCGATTGAATTTGAATACTCTCTTAGAATTGTATGAGCCAGGATCAATTGATAACTCATGGTCTCTGTTTTGTGAGCGTAACTTGCCGAGGCTCCGTCCAAATTAAGGTCGGCATCGAAAAGCATGTTGTTCTCACCTACTTGAACTAATGGATTATCGGCTCGACCGGCTCTTAAAAAAAACATTTCATTCAAAGCGTATTTTAAGAATGCCCGATCTAATCTAAATTCATAGTTTTTGGTTCCAGATAATGTTTGGTTAGTTGAAGTTCCGCCCTCGCCGGTAGCTAACCTAAACTCAGAAGTTAACTTGTCATTAATCTGAGCTTTCAATCCTAAACGAGCACGTAAACGTAAACGATCATAATTATCTTTTCCCACCGAATTTTCCTCTTCATTTGCTTCGTGACGAACTCTAATATCACCAGAAAGTGATGTTTTGATTTCAGTTTGTGCACTTGCTGAAAATCCTGCGATGAATGTTAAAATGAATAAGGTTTTTTTCATGAAAAAAGATCCTTTACCAGTTGAGGGTTAAACAGGTCAAATTTTGCTCTTCCAAAATTAACTTAAGGTGAAGGCTACGGCAACTAGCCAGCGAAATCATTTTAGATCTGCTGGCTTTGCGTTAGGATTTTATCTTGACGATGCTGGCCTAAGCTTCGTTTTGAGTTATGACAAAGAAATCTAGTTTAGTTGTCCGTAAACCAAAACCTGCATCTGCTCTGGCTTTAGATGATCGCGAAGTGCCTTATTAATAGTTTTTAAATCATAGGAATCAATCGTGCGATTAAAGTCGATGAGGTAATTCACCCCTACACCATAGAAATCTAAAACGATCAAATTATAGGCTAGTCGATCCGCTGTTTCTAGCGCCCGGGGCAATTGTGCTTTCACTAAATTCTGAGCTGCCGAAAGTTCAGCTTGGGTAACACCCTCCGAAATTAATTTTTTCAGAACATTAAAAACTTCATCAACAGTCTGCTGTGCCGTCGGATTTTTCGAAAATGTTGAAATCACCCAGCCACCCGCATTTTTCTTCGTATCGAGCGAAGAATAAATCGAATAAGTTAGTGCCAAGTCGTCGCGAACTCTTTGATTCAAACGACTTGCAAAAGATCCACCCAAAATTTCGTTAATAAGACGAAGTTTTAAATATTCAGGATGCGCCCTGGGAATACCCGGCTGAATAAAACGAATTTCTGTCTGAGCTTTATGCGGACTTTGAAGTTTAACAACAGCACCTTTTTGAGGTGGCTGAAAATTCGAAGTCAAAGTAGGTGCAGCTTCAGCAGCTTTCCACTGACTAAACTGCTTTTTGATTTCGTTTTCGATTTCCGGTGTCAATCTTCCAGTAACCGCAAGCCTTGCACCAGTTGGTACATAGTACTTTTGATAAAACTGCACGATTTCTTGGCGATTAATTTTCTTAACTGATTCTTCCGAACCTAAGATATCGCGGCCGTATGGATAATTCTGATAAAAGTTTTTTTGCATCAAGAGATCAGCCCATGTTCCCGAACGATCTTGTCTACCTTTAAGCTGAACCAATGCTTGCTGTCTTGCTCTTTCGATTTCTGCATTTGGAAAAGCAGGATTCATAATTACTTCTGAAAATAGATTTAAAACCGGAGTAAATTCAGTGATCAACGATGAAGTCGAGAGAATTGTGAAATCAGCACCCGCTGCGACATCAAAATCAGCTCCAGAATCTGCAAAAAGATCTGCAATTTCTAAAGCTTTCTTAGTCGTCGTGCCCTGATCAAGTAGATTTGAGGTCATTGTATTTAGACCCGCGCGATCAGCGGGTTCAGTGACAACACCAACAGGTAATAATAGTTGAAGGCTAACTCGCGGAAGACTTTGATCTTCAACGTAATAAACTTTCAGACCATTTGGCAGAGTCTCGACTCTTTCGTTTTTATAAGTTGTCTTAGAAGTAGAAACCTTAGAGCTACCCAAATGAGAACAGCCTAAAAGGATTAATAACGAACAGACTGCTACAACAGGAGTTAAGATTATTCTTTTCATTTTGTAGCTCCTCGTTGAGTCTGTGGCTTTAACCAGGCAATAACCCGACCTTGTGGATTTAAATATTTTTCCGCAACTCTTCTAACATCTTCGATCGTTACTTTTTGATATTTTTCCAAGTCAGTAAAAAGAGTTTTGTAATCTCCAGATACGATTTCTGCTGATGCTAACGCGCGCGCCTTTGAATCGACTGTTGATAACCCATCGACGAATGAAGACATGAACTGATTCTGTGCTCGCTTGAGTTCTCTGGTAGTGATAAGCTGATGGCGGACACGAAAAATTTCGCGATCAATAACACTTATGATTTCGTTGTCTTTTGAACCGGGCTTTAAAGAAACAAAAAGTCCCCAGATTCCAGCTTCTTTTAGCGACCATTGATAAGACCCAGTTCCTGTTGCCCACTGCTTATTATAAACTAATTCTTTTGAAATTCTGCTCGAAGCACCATTTGCAATAACCTGAGATAAAACCTCTAATGGGTATGCATCCGGATGTTGATCCGGAACGGAAGCATAGCTGATCATCAAGCTTGGAACTTGAACATCTTTGAAAAGCTTAATGTCATGTTTTTCTTTTAAAGCCTTAATTGTAAACGCCGGCTCCTTTGGTAGTTCTCGAACTGGAAGATCGGCGTAATACTTTTGAACTAAGTTTTTTGTGTCCTCAATGTTAATATCACCAGCAATTACAAGCACAGCATTATTCGGTCCATAGTACTTATCATAAAATTCACGCATTGGAGCAATCGTGTAAGAATCGATATCTTTCATGTATCCGATAACAGGCCAGCGATAAGGATGACCTTTGAACATAATTTCCATTGTTTGTTCGCGCAAAAGACTTTGTGGATTGTTATCAACTCTCCAGCGTCTTTCTTCGGCCACAACAGATTTTTCGCTTTGTAGATCTTCAGCTTTTAAAAGCAAAGAACTCAAGCGGTCTTTTTCCATGTCCATAATAAGCTCAAGCTTATCTTTCGGAAGGCTTTCATAGAAACCGGTAATATCGTAAGTCGTAAAAGCGTTGTTCGTGATGCCGTTAGCATGAAGTATTTTATCAAAATCTTTATTAGAGTACTTTTTTGCTCCCTTAAACATCATATGCTCAAGCATATGTGCAGAGCCTGTAATGCCAGGTCTTTCATTTCGAGAACCTACGCGGTACCAAGTATGGTAGCTTACTAACGGTGTCGTGGCATCGCGATGAAGCAAAACAGTCAATCCGTTTTTTAAGACATACTTTTCTACTGGCAAATCGACATTGAGGTTTAGATTCTGCGCATACGACGTGGCAGAAATAAGAAAAGACAAAAGTAAAACAGCTTTCATGGAAACTCCGTTCCTTGAATATAGCGACCTTAAGATGAAGATCGTATAAAAAGTCTGTTTTATTCTATGGAGCTATAGGCTATTGAACAACAAAATCAGTAAAGTAAACGTCCTTGACCACACCTTTGTTCAGAATCGTGTTTACTTCCATTGCGATCTTGTCTTTTAAGAATAACTTCCCTTGGATACTTTCGATTTCAGAAAAGTTTTTTTCATTCAAAAGGCGAACAATTCGGTCCCGGACTCGGGCCCGGTTATCTGTTAACATAACTTCTTCAAATGCATCTCGACCTAGCATATGAAGATTTACTTCTAACCGAACGGTTCTCTTTGGATCGCCGATTAGGTTAACTGTAAATTTGTCTAGGGTGTAAACGTACGGTACTGCGTTGTTTTCTTTAAACATAAAAGACGGATCAATCTGAATCGACTTTTCCGTCAGAGTTGGAGCCGTCCAGCCCATCGTTGACGCATATACTAAATAGGTCCCAAATCCTGTTACGCTCAAGTTCATCAGTACGAATAAAGCCGTCAGAATTTTTTGAACCGGCAGCTTGGACTCTTTTTTCTCTTCTTGTGCTTGGTCTTTTTTGTCAGCCATAACTTCCTATATCCTGTTGATAACTACCTATCGGCTTAACTAGACAGTGGTCTTAAGACTTTATGAGAGGAATTTTGAAGATTCTCGAAATGATACAAATGTTCATCGCATTCAATGAAAAAGGTTCATTTTTTATACATTTTCGGCCGATAATCCGTCTATGCCATCGCTGATTCTATTTTCCGTTTTACTCGTATTTTTATCTCAGCCACTAAAAGCTGAAGATGTTTTTCCAGAAAACTTACTGCAAATTTCTGCAACGGCTGCATTTTCAAAATACGTATTTGTAGTCGACAAATCATTGAGAAAACTCATGGTTTACGAACGTGATGGCGAGACGATTAAAAAGATCGAAGAGATGACTGCGGACATCGGAAAAAACAATAAAAGAAAAATCAAAAAAGATGACCACGCAACTCCAGAGGGCATCTATTTTTTCCAGGAAAAGAAAACAAATCCCGAAATTCCCTTCAGTCTGTATGGTAAAATGGCATTCACGATGGACTACCCTAACCTTTTCGACAAAGTTGAAGGCAAAACAGGATCTGGAATTTGGCTTCACTCGGTTCCAGACGACGTTCCTTTAACTCGTGGCTCGCGTGGTTGCGTTGTTGTTCGAAATGATGAAATCGTGAAACTAGAAAAATATATCTCTTTTAAGCAAACGCCGATTTTGATCTTCGATCAAATTAAGTACACGACGTTAGAAGTACATAAGAAAATCCGTGACCAAAAAGGATCTTTCTTAAAAGACTGGGTTCAAGCCTGGGAATCGAAGGATATAGACCGGTATATATCGTATTATGACGAAAGCTTCTCAGCGCCTGGTTTTAGTTTTAAATCTTGGAAGCGTCACAAAGAACGTCTCAAAGGAAAATATCAGGCGATTCAGGTTAGACTTGATCAGCCTTTTTTATTAGTTCATAACGATCAAATGATTGTTAAGACTCTGCAGAAGTATACGTCTGATCAGCACACTGATTATGGAATCAAAGTGATTTATGCCAGGCTCAAAGATGGAAAATACAAAATCATCAGAGAAGAATGGACCCCTGCTAAAGAAACAGGGGAATCCCTTACAAGTAGTCAGCCCGTCGAGACTGACATAACCATTCAAAATTAATAAAAATTCTTAGTTGTAGCTATCGCGATCTTGAACGTTTGATCCAAGACGAACGAGATCAACTTTGTGACCCACATCTTCTAAACTGTCTAAGTGCTTTTGTAATTCTTCTTTTGTCAGAAGATCTTTGTCTAAATTGTATTCTGTAAGTCTTTTATCGAACTTCAGATTTTTAATAGATTTAAATAACGACATTGTGCACTCCTAGTGACTAGTTCCAGTATTTTGGACCCTTGCCACTTTTATCATTGTCGACCACCAGCTGCAAGTGCCGACCCTTCTTACTGTTCGTTCCACCCTTTCGGGGCCGCTGAGACTTCCATTTCTGAGCCATAATGTAGAAAAACCCCGAAACTAGGCCACCCAGATGAGCCAAGTAGGCTACTTCACTACCGGAAGCTTGTGAAGTCACCATGTTGGCGAACTCAATTAACCCCATGAGCATGACGAAATAGCGGGCCTTCATCGGAAATAACATGAAGAAATAGATCGTTCGGTCTCCGAATAAGATCCCATAAGCCAGCATGACACCGAATAAGGCGCCCGAAGCCCCCACGACTGGAATCATAAGCTGCCGAGTATCACCTGTAAAATAGGCATACAACGCCATTCCCAAGCAATAAATTAAGGCTGCACCGACACCAGTAAAAAGATAATAAATTAAAAATTTTCGAGATCCCCAGGCTTGTTCAATCTCGCTTCCAAAAAACCAAAGCATCAGCATGTTGAAAAGAATATGCGTCACCTGTAAAGAATGCAGGAACATATAAGTCACTGATTGCCAAATGTGATAATCAAATAAAAAATTTGCAGGAACTAATGACAGGTAGCTCGAAACCGGCTGCTTGACGATTGATTCCAAAACGACTTGCAGTCCAAACCAAATAGCCACGTTGATGATGATTAATTTCTTCACCATCGGGGTCATGGGGGCTACTGAAAAAGACATCGGTCTATTCACGATTTAATCTCCGAAAAATACTGGCTGAACTTTTCATAAGTTTGTTCCAATGATTCTACCACCACTTTAGTTTCTGCGATCAACGGAAAAAAGTTAAGGTCCCCTTCCCATCTAGGTATCAAATGATAATGAAGATGTTCAGGTAGTCCAGCTCCGGCTGCTTTGCCGTGATTAAGCCCAATATTCATTGCTGGCGGCTGATAAAGTTTTTCTGAGGCCTGTACTGCTATTTTTAAAGTCTGATGAAGATCTTGATATTCAATATCAGTTAGTTTTAACAAGTGCCCTTTATGATGCCGAGGCAACACCAACAAGTGTCCCGAATTGTATGGAAACTTATTCAGAATAATCATCGTATGTTCAGTTTTATAAACACAAAGAGTTTCAAATTTCGGCTCTGCTTCCGAAGCTTCACAAAAAACACAAGAGTGAGCTGTTTTATTTTGGCGAACATACTGAAAGCGATCCGGTCTAAATAAAACTCTTTTCACCAATCCTGGCGGCATTTGTTTTTTTCCGAGTTTTTTCGAAGGCTTTGCCTTTTTGGCCGCGGAAGCTTTCTTTGCTGTTTTGCTTTTTTTCAAAGACCCCTCCGCTTAAAGCCAAACACCAGGCATCAAATAAACTGGCTGATTCAATAACTCCGCTCCCAAAACTTTTTTCAAAGAGTTCTCTAAAAAACGAACCGATTTATCTTTAGAAACAAGACCATTAATTGTGTCTTCTTCCTCTTCGCCGCCGAAATCCCAGATGCTTTTCTTTTTCTTAGGAACTTCAAATAAATAGTAGTCACCTTTTTTTAAGCCACCCAACGAAGCGGCAAGTTCAAGCGCTTGATCTTCAGTTCCCACAACATCGGCAAATCCCAACTCAACAGCTTTTGCACCCGTAAAAACTCGGCCATCAGTGTACTCGTCTAAAACTTCTTTTTTGATATTCGGACGAGCTTCCCGAACAGCCGATTTAAATTGCTGATAAACTTCATCGATCATGTCTTGAAATAATTTTTTCTCATCATCGCGCATCGGACGATACTCGGCACCCGAGTCTTTAAATTTTCCAGAAGTAATAGAATAGCGACCCACTTTTGCCCAATCATAAAGCTTTTCTAAATTCGCAAAACTCATGATCACACCAATCGAGCCGATTAAAGCACCCGGCGCCACCACAATTTTATCGCAACCAAGCGAAGTGTAATAACCACCACTGGCCATCATGCCCGCAGTATAACAAACGATTGGTTTTTTAAATTCTTCACGAGTTCTTTTAAGTTCAGAATAAATTTCCTGTGACGGCCCTACCGCCCCACCCGGAGAATTCACATCGATAAAAATCGCTTTCACTTCCGATTGTTCGCGGTAGTCTTTCAAGTTTTCTAAAAACTGTTTGCCATTAATAATCACACCTTGAAGATCGAGAACTAAAATCGATTTGTTTGCCAGAGTCACTCGGTGCTTATCAGACGAGCCGCTCCAAGATTGAAATGCCGTTCGCCCCAAAGATACGACTCCCACTACTGCCAAAATAACTACAACTAATCGAAACCAAAATTTAAGCATTTGAATGACCTCCGCCATGAACCCCAGAGTCTACGCATACAATAAAACACGGGGGAGTCTTTTCAGCGTGGCCTGACTTATTTTTCTTGTCATGATTCTGAGCGTTAGTCGCGTCGCTTGCGTGGGAAGGCTTATAGCCCGAGACGGATCAGGTTGGGTAGTCTAAAAAGAGTATTCCAACCGATGAACGCAACAGAAGCACCTGAGGCTACAAAATGCTCAGATGCTCTGGATTTTGGAACCTTGAAATGAAGGAGTTTAACAGCGCCCTTCCAGTTAGGCAGTGTCTACGATAGTTACTTATTACAAAATACTTGGCTGATAGTTTTATATTTATAATCTTTTGTCGGCGTGTGTACACCATTCAAGATTTGCATTTGTTTCGCTCTAAAGACGTCATCGGACACTATGGAATAGCCATTTTTCATTCCTAAATGAATTTTACATATAGTATCAGCGCAATCAGTAATATTTTGATCGCCACAAACCAAATAAGTAGTAGAAGCGCCTGTATAAACTCCGGGATAGTTAAAGGCGACCGTTGTTGGGCTCAGGTCAATTCTTTCTCCATAGACAGAAGTAGGACCACAGACTTGCGCAAATGCACTCAGAGAAAAAACAGATGTTAATAAAATTAAGATATTTTTCATAATAGCTCCTTCTTTTCTAAAAAAGATAGGGGGCTTCCAATAAGGTGTCAAACAATCAAAGCAAATAAAGGCATACGAAAAATAAAAGGACTTTCTTTAATAATCTGAGGCCCCATACTAACTCTTGATATTCCTATACTCAAACGCGCGCTGTAAGTATTTAATATCTGATTTTGAAACTTCCAGCGAAGAAAAGAATGGTGACCATTTAGATACTTTCAGCTTCATTCCTTCAAATATTTCAGTGGTCTCCACTTTCTTTAGATCAAATGCATCACACCTAGAAAGTATATTTTCTAAATTAAATAGACGTCCTTGTGCCCCAATTCCCATAGCCAAATACCTTTCCGATCCAGTTTCTGGTTTAGGCACAAGATCATATACGGGCGAGAGATTATAGCCATTACCTGAGTATAGAAATCCGTGATTTCTTGGGTGATCGTCAGTATTTGAAACGAGTCCGTTAAATACGATCCGTTTAAATAATTCTTTCAAATCATTCTGAAGTGAGTTGTTTGAAAAATAACCCGTCGCTAGAAAAATAAAAGGACTGCCTTGAATGATCTGTAGCGATTGATAAAATTAAAACAACTTTGAATACCTTTACTTCCACCAGCCAATTCGCGAGTCTTGCGGACTCATGAATTAGGGCGAATTTAAATTTGAAGAAGTATTTTTTCGAAAAAATTCCGCAATTTGTTCCTTAGTCACCAAGCTCTGAGCAGCTTCTAAAACAAGGTTTTCAAATTCATCTTCATCAGCCTATTACGAAAAGTCCATTCACCTCAAGAAAGACGGCAGCAGTCAACGCAGCGATGCGCTTGTTACCATCATGAAAGGCATGATTTTTCACCAAATGAAAAAGATAAGCAGCCGCCATTTCGTACAAATCTTTGTGAAAGTACTGATCGCCGAAGCCAGACTCAGCTTGCCCAAGCGCAGATAACAAAAGTCCCTCGTTTTTGACTCCATGAAGACCACCAAATTGATCGATCTGCAGATTATGCAAGCCAATCACTTGTTCGAACGTTAGGAATTTTGGTTGCAAGATCATTTTGCCAAATTCTTCATCATTTTGCCGTAGCGTTTATTAATTTTTCCTGCGGCTTTCATCACCTCATCAGTACCTGCATGTGGCGCTTTCTCTTTAAGAAAGCGGATGTTCAAGCCGTCTTCTTTGGGAGTGACTTCAATCAAGGTATCGCGATCCAGCTGATAGAGATCCGCGATGGGTTTATCAATGATAAAACCTAAGCTTCCACCAATTGCCGTTAAGTTCTTTTTCATAATACTCACCTCACCTATACCAATATTATATCGGAATATAACCATGACCGCAACAGTCCTTATACTATAATATTTATTCAAGCAATATCATATAGTTACAATAATCACACCAGCAAGGTGTCTCAAGTTGAATCGACCAATTTTTTTGCAACCACAGAAGATGCGTGAAACTGAATTGGATTTAAGAGCTCACTTTAGCCTATTTAAAACGAAAAAACCCACACCTTGTTCAAAGATGTGGGTCTTAAAATCAAAACAAATCTGATTCGAGTTCGCGAGAACTCGAATCGAGAAATTACTGTGGATTCTTCGGGTCAGTCTTAACATTCTTCAAAGCATCTCCGAAAAGATCACCTAAAGAAGTTTTAGACGTCGCTGTTGCTTTACGTGCGTAATCTTCAACATCGCCTTTTTGCTCTCTAAGTTTAACTAGTTTAGAAGATAAACCAATCTTACGAGCATCTTTGTCGATTGAGATCACTTCCGCCTTAACAGTGCCGCCAACTTTTACGAAATCTTCCGGATGGTTGATCTTGTCAGTTGTAAGTTCTGAAATATGGATAAGACCTTCAATGTCACTTTCTAATTCTACGAAAGCACCAAAGTCAGCTAGCTTAGTTACTTTAACGTCATGCTGAGTTCCGATAGCGTATTTGCTTTCGATGTTTGACCAAGGATCATTTTCGAGTTGTTTAACACCCAAAGAGAATCTTTCGTTATCAACATCGACGCCCAATACAACCGCGCGAATCTTTGCGCCTTTAGCGAACATTTCAGCAGGATTGTTTACACGTTTTGTCCAAGAGAAGTCAGAGATGTGAACAAGTCCGTCGATGCCGTCTTCGATACCAACAAAGATACCGAAATCAGTGATCGATTTAACTTCACCTTCAATGATTGTTCCAGGAGCATATGATTCTTTTAATTCAACCCAAGGATTTTGTTGGAGTTGTTTCATGCCCAATGAAATTCTGCGATTTTCGCCGTCGATTTCAAGAACTTGAACTTCAACTTCCGCGCCCTGTTGAACAAGTTGGTTCGCGTGCTTAACACGTTTTGTCCAGCTCATTTCAGAAACGTGGATAAGACCTTCAACACCTTCTGCTAACTCAACAAAAGCACCGTATTCAGTTACTGATACGATCTTACCTTTTGTTTTCGCGCCGATAGGGAATCCTTCTTTAACTTTTTCCCAAGGATCAGGTTGAAGTTGCTTCATGCCTAAAGACACGCGCTCTTTTTCCTGGTCGTATTTGAGAATTTTAACTTGGATTTCATCGCCCACATTTAAGATTTCAGATGGGTGCTTGATGCGTCCCCAGCTCATGTCTGTAATGTGTAGAAGACCGTCCATACCACCTAAATCAATGAAAGCACCGTAATCAGTGATGTTCTTAACTAGGCCTGTAACGATTGAACCCTCTTTCATTTGATCAAGAGTCTGGGTCTTCATGCTTTCGCGTTCTTCTTCAAGAAGAGCACGTCGGCTGAGTACGATGTTACCGCGCTTTTTATTAAATTTGATAACTTTGAACTTGTAAGTCTTGCCGATGTAAACGTCCATATTGCGTACTGGGCGTAAATCGATTTGCGAACCCGGCAAGAAAGCCTTAACGCCGATATCTACGCTTAAGCCACCTTTGACTTTAGCAACAACGACACCTTCAATGACTTCTTCATTTTCAGCTGCCTTTGAAATATCAGACCAAGCACGTAGCATGTCTGCTTTATCTTTCGATAAACCGATCATACCGTTGTCTGTTTCAATGCGGTCAATTAAGACCTCAACAAGATCGCCAGCTTTAACTTGGCGAACGCCATCTACAACACGGAATTCGTTGATGTCGATGAGTCCTTCGGACTTGTAGTTGATATCAACGAGTACGTAATCAGATTGTACTTCTACAACTGTACCGTTAACAACATCACCCACTCTGAAGCTTTGGCCATCAAGAGTTGAGTCGAAGAGAGCACTGAAGTCTTCCTTCGTTTTTTCGTTCATAAGTCCTGGGTTGCTTGGGATCTTTGAATCCTCGGCATCCAAGAACGCTAGTACCGCAGCTTTTTCAGCTTTGGATTTGTTGAGAGTTTTACCCATAGTCAAAATATATACCTCCTGGGAAAAACAAGCCTCCTACCTAGAATTTAGGCAAATAAGGGCTGGGTTATGAGACTCTTATTGGACTCGTTTTTCGTTATTAGTCTGTCGGTTTTAAGGGGTGGGCCAAGTCCTGTCAATGGTAAAGGCGGAAGCTCCAGTTAACCAGCGCCTACTGGCTTATATCGGAGTCCAAAAAGGGACCTGTCTCACTGTGAGACACGACCCTTTTCACCCTGTTGCTTTCACAAGATTCAAAAGTCCCGGTTGAATTCTGAAAATGGCCGGCATATATAGCCCCTTCTTGATCTCCTCCTCGAAAGGGAAACTTATGAATTTCCGCCTTTTATTCACAGTTTTAATGTTTTTAGGTCTTTCACAAGCGGCTCACGCGGTCCTTTTCAGAGCAAATTGCGAAGTCAGCTACGGGTCGTCGCAACAAGTAGCTTGGGAAGCTGATTTTGATACCAAGAATAATCAAAGCGTGAAGCTGGTTCACTCAATTGATAACTTGAATGTGGAGTTAACAATTTCTCCCGGAGCTGCGGCTTTTGCCGATGTTATGCTGATAAAGATTCAAACTCAAAAGTCAGAATTCGAATTGATGTCACTTCTTTCAAATGGTGGTTATGGAAGCATCATTTATTCGGGAGCAGTTGATGGCCAAAAACTTTTGCTTGAGTGCACAGTTAATAAAGTTCGAAACTAAATTATTGGTTGGTGCATATACCTTGGGCGTAAGCTTGAGATCTTAAGCCGTCGATTTCCTGAAATGTCAGGGATGTCGGCTTTATACTGCAACTTTTTGTTTCTTGAAGGATCAGACTTGCCTTTGAGCGATTCATATTCCAAATCCGATAAAAGTTATTTCGAAATTTTTGTAAAGCATCTGTGTGTGCATTGCCATCGATCACAACGATATTTTCTAGGTGCTGCCACTCTGAAGAGTTTGACCAATTAAACGAACCCGTTAAAACCCAACGACCATCAATAATCACATATTTATTATGCATTTGCTGTCCAATATTCTCAGCTAAATTCAGATTGAAGAACTTAAGTCTGAGTTCCATGTTTTCAAATCCTGAAGCCATTGGATCTAGCATCGGCGAGAAGTTAACTCCCGATGAGCATCGTGGATTATAAAGATCATCTCCGCAGTTTCGAAGACCCTGGTTTTGTCGGCCTTTTGAACTGACGTATTCTGCCTGGCTTACGACGATTCTAATTCGAACACCTCTTTTAGCAGCGCGAACAAGTGCTGCATGAACCGGCGCTAATTTAATTCTTGTCGTTGCAACCTCAATTGAGGCTTTGGCTATGTCGATCGCCGCCACAACTGTTTTCGTTAGATGAGGGATTTGTTTTGACGCCTGGCTTTTCTGATTTGGTGACCAATTATAATTCTGCGAATTAAAAAAACCATGAAGATCCCCACGCAATTTTGCTAGTGGGATTTGTCTAACTTGGGGAAATAAGGTTTTTCCAAATTCTTCTGCGTACGACCAAATTAGATTGAACTCATTCAAAAATTGGCTCTGAATTCCTTTTTCATTTTCGATGAATAAAATATTTTCGTCGTAATTGTTCATTGAAGACAACGACCAATTAGCTGATCCAGTAATTAAGCGCTCTGATGCAATGCCAGCATCAAAAATTGCAAACTTGTGATGAACTTTTTGGGTCATTCCTAAAAATCGAACATCGATTCCCAAATTCTCTAAAGCTTGCATCTTTTTAAAATTTTCTTCCGGCGTCGCATAGCCTTCGAAAATCATTTGAAGCTGATATCCACTTTTTAATTTTCTTTGAAATGCTGGGGATTTTAAATATTGAACAAGAGGGCTCTGATCCGTCACGTCGATATTGTAAAGTACAAGTTGTGCTGAAGCTTTTGATTCATGAAATACTTGGGCGATGGCCTGTAAAGTTGGATCATGTGGGTGAAATAAGACATTCACCGAAGCAATAGCGTTATGACTAAGTGTTGCTGCGGATAAGATAGATAAAATAATTTGTTTTAACATAGGACTTACCTAACAGAATAAAGGCTTATGCATACAATACATTATTTGCATGTTATCATGCGTTTTAGTATTTTAGTTTTTCACACGCCAATTTCATTTTTAATCGACAAGCTTCAGTTAAAGCTGCTTTCGCTTTTAGAAACAGCTGAAGACTTTCTAGAGTCAGAGCATATTGAAAAAGAACATATTCCTTATGATAGCCTTCGCTCCCGGATGGAAGATTGAGTGCTCTTTCAAAATATTCTTTAGCTTTTGCGTACTCACCCTTTGAATATAATGCCATCGCAACATCCACGGTACAGAGGGGGTCATTCTTTGCTATTTCAAGACAACGACTGCCATAATCAAGCTTATCTTCATTCGTACTAGAGCGAATATTGGCAAGTCTTCTTAAGCAATAGACAGAGTTTGGAATAAACGCGACACACTCTTTAAGGACTTCGTGCGCTCCGTCCCAGTTTTCGTCGTCCTGTAAAAACAGAGCTTTTGCTTGAAAAACTTTCTCGTGTTTTGGGCCAAGCAATTCCATTTCAGCAAAGAGTCTATTCTGTTCTTCGGCATTGGCTTTTTGATTGGCTTTCAAAAGGCTTCCAAAGAGGTCATTAACTTGTTTATCTCTTGCTGTAGAATCAGAGCGTTTGAAGTTTGGATTTACTTCGCCTAAGTTACCAGATGAAGAATTCAAACTGGAAGGGTTAGGACTTATTTCAGTTTCAGCCAGAGCCTTCTCTGAGGTGCCGTTAGCGCTAAGCCCTGTGTTCACAACACTTTCCACAGAGGTTTTCTTTTTTTCGGATTGGGGAATGACCCAACGACCGACCACAATTCCAAAAATAAAAATGAGGAAAATTAAACTAAACTTCATTGCTTAGCGCGAGCTTTTAGTTTTTGAATTAATGTTAATAGTTCTAGCAATTGCAAATCTTTATTCGTGTCTATTTGCTGGTTTGCGACCTTCTGAAGGATCAATATTTGGATGATACCAGGCTATTGATTCAACATCTTGGCGATTTTTTCGAAATGTAATGGCGACGCCTTTTTTTTCATCCACGAAGACTTGCTCTCTTGGAGCAGAGTGGGAATTATCCCAAGCTGCATCTTGGACAACAAATTTTGAGTTAGGGAAGCGATTTTTACTAATTTCCAATTCAATTTCAGGCTCATTCTCGTTAACAAACCAAAGTACAGATTGTAACTTCTTTTGATTATTAAAAACTAAAGATAATTTTTGGTGACCAGTTTTTTTATCTCTAAAAATCCACGCAATATCGTCTGAGTCAGGAACCTGCATCACCACATCAGCAGATCCTAACATTAACTGAACACTGCCTTGGTCACTTTTGCCAGGAACTAACTTCAAAATTTCTTTTAAGGAGAAACTTCCCTCAGACTTTTGGTTTCCGGTTGAAGCGCAAGAGCTTAAGAAAATAAAACCGAACGTTAACAGAATTAGTCTCATTTATCACATTTCCTTAATTGAATTTTATCACCAAAGGCTACTGTTATCCAGCGGTAAGCATGCGGCGTTTCGGAAATTAATTTTTTAGGCTCAAAAAGAAAAAATTCCATGTTATTCGCGAAGTCTTCTTCGGGTGAAACTCGACCATCGTCGGTGACAAACCCCTCTTTTCTAGATATTAGAAGTCGCTTGCCATTTTTATTCAACTCGAACCAGTTAGTAGTAAGGCGATAGTCCCTAGCATCGGAGACTTTCAAATTACCATAAATTTCATGTGCAAACTCATGTGCTAATACACGTGAAAGCACATTTTTTTGATCAAAAGCAGAATTATAGATCACTAAGATATCATTTGCTGAAGTTGCGGGATTATTTCCATCCTTAGATTTTTCCATACGATGCATCCTATATTGGGACTTTTTCCATACTTCCTCCGGCAATTCACAGATGGCTTCAAGAACTCTTTCTATTTCCTCTGCTGACCACTGTTTTGACTTTTCGGTACGATGTGGCCAATCAGCTGGTCGATCATTTTCAAAATTATTTTTCCAGTAAACGTCAGATTCTCGGCTCTTTCGGCAGTGGGCTGAAACCGATGTTGCCTTTACAGAAGTTCCATCGGCGCGAAAGTAAGATTTTCTATTGTAAGCATTCACCCAGTGTTGACCACTGGGACATTCAGCAGAAGCTGCAGAAATGGGAATTAATTGAAGAAACAAAAATACAAACTGAAGATATATTTTCATAATCTCTATTATACCTTATTACGAGCTTCAAGTTCCTGCCAGCGGGCGTAGAGTTTTTCGATTTCACTTTCGAGTTCTTGGATTGCTTTTGATAGCTTCAACAACTGGGAAGCATCGACTGCTACTTCTGGTGTTTCGATTTCTTTTTGCAAAGTTGTTAATTGAGATTCTTTTTCTGCAACAACTGCCTCGATAGTTTCGTATTCTCTTTGTTCTTTGAAACTGAGCTTTGGACCTTTACCTTTTGCTGGAGCTGCAATTGGCGGCGCTTCGGCATTTTTGTCGCCTGCGGGCATCGGTGCTAATTTAACTGAAGCTGGATTTTTCTTCCAATCTTGCCACTGTAAAAACGAGGCAAAACGAATGAGTTCTTTATGTCCTGAAGCTTCTTCCGGGAAATAAAGAATATCATCACAAACTTCATCTAAAAAAGTACGATCGTGAGTTACAAGTAAAACTGCTCCGTCGTAATTGATGAGACTTTGTTTTAAAACTTCGAGCGTTTCAAAATCGAGATCATTCGTTGGTTCGTCCAGAATCATCAATTGAGCTTTTCGAGTCATCAGGATTGCAATCAAAAGTCTGTTCTGTTCGCCGCCTGAAAGTTCTTTTACTTTTAAATCATGTTGATCGCGACGGAATCTGAATCGGTCTAAATAACTTCTGCCGTAAATGGGAGTTCCCTGAACGTGGACATAATCCCCTTCAGGACAAATATTATTTAACAATGTTGCATTGAAATCTAATAAGTTTCTTTGCTGTTCGAAGTAGGAAACATTTAGTTCTTCGTAGCTTTTGATTTTGCCAGCCAAAATAGCTTCCTGAGCTTCGCCCATTAAAGCTTTAATCAAAGTACTTTTTCCGCTTCCGTTTCTTCCTAAAAGTCCAAGTCTGGTTTTTCCACTGACGATGAGATTTAGGTTTTTGAAGAATACACGGTCTCCGCGACCAAGACTGAGATTATCCATCTCTAAAAGCTTTTGAGGCATATGATCATGGCTTTTAAGATTTAGGTTAATTTTCTTTTTTCGATTAAGCTCGTTTAAGTTATCTACTTCATCCTGCAAAGCATGAGCTGAATTAATTCGCGCGGTCTGTTTTGTCTGCCGGGCTTTGGCTCCCCGACGAAGCCAAGCTGTTTCCCAACGTAAATCATTTTCTAACTTCGTCTGCTGAACGTTTTGCACACGAAACATTTCGCGGGAAATTTCCAAATATTCTGCATAGCCGCCCTTGATTCTGAGGTAGCCATCCTTGTACCTGGCATCCAAATCCATCACTTCGCCAACGACGTTTTGTAGGAATAAGCGATCATGGGAAATAATAAAAAATGTAATATCACGCTTGCCCTCTAGAAATTCTTCTAGCTGCATGATGCTTTCAACATCCAAGTGGTTCGTTGGCTCGTCCATCAATAAAATATCAGGCTTTTGGATAAATGCCTGAATGATTTGAATTTTCTTTTGTTCGCCACCAGAAAATTCAGAATATTTTTGATCGAAATCATAAACCGGAACATCAAATTTAGAAATGAGTTCCCAGGCTAAAACTTCTTCATCCATATCCAAATCAAGTTTCTTTGAAGTTTCGACTCCGCCTTTTGAAGCTAAAAATTCTCTGATCGTTTGATTGCTAGTAAATCTTGGATTTTGCGGGACATATGCGACTTTTGTTGAACCGGCCCACGTAATCTTACCTTTATTCAGGTGATCAAGATCAGCTAAACACTTCATTAAAGTTGATTTGCCGGAACCGTTGGGACCAACAAGACCTACCCTATCTCCAGAATTAAGACCGAAAGAAAGTTCCTTAAATAAGATACGGGCGCCGATATTTTTTTCTGCTTGATGTACACTTAGAATAACACCCATGAATTAAACTGGTATTTTCTCGCGAACAAAAAATTCAACTTTTTTGACCACGTCATCAAGACTCATGTGAGTTGTATCTAAAACAAACGCGCTTTGCGGAACTTGTAGAGGCGCATTGACACGATTTGAGTCTTGTTCGTCTCGGGTTTTTTGAGAAGCTAAAATACTTTCTTGATTCTGACCCTCTTCAGCCGCACGACGAGCGGCCCGGTGAGATTGATCAGCAGTTAAGTAAATTTTCGCTTGAGCTTGAGGAAACACAATCGTTCCACAATCGCGACCTTCGGCCACTAAGCCAATATTGCCAATAGAGCATGAACGTTGACCTTCGAGTAACGCTTTTCTAATTTCAGAATAATGACTGATTTGCGAAGCGTAGTTTCCGACGTCTTCACGGCCAATGAGTTCAGAAACATCTTGGCCTTGAAATAAAACTTTTGTTTTGTTGTCGTTCATTTCGACTGACCATTCACTTGAATAACTAAGTTCGATTAATTTAGGAACATCATCGAATGAAATCTTTTTTTGAAGCGCTGCATAGGCAAGGCCCCTGTAGAAAGCACCCGTTGAAACCCAATGCCAACCCAAACGTTTTGCTAATTCTCGGCTGACTGTGGACTTTCCACTTGCCGCCGGCCCATCAATCGTTACAACCCAACCCATATCAATATCCATACATCTTATTTCTTAATTTTTTCTATCAATGGAAGAACTTCTTCCAAAGCCTTTATTGCCGCTTCATTTTCTTCAGGTAATCCCACACTCATTCTGAGTTGAGTGTGTAACCGGTAATTTTTAACCGGTCTTAAAATAATTCCTTTTCTAAGCAAAGCTTCAAACACTTGGCTTGAATCTCTCTCTGTATCGAAAAGTACAAAATTCCCTTCGGACTTCAAAAACGACAATCCCAATTGTTGGAGTTTCTGGTAAAAGTAATCAAGCCCTTTCCATGTAATCTCTTGTGTTTTTCTCATGAAGTCATCATCTTGCAGGGCGGCAACCAAAGCGACCTGAGCCATTTCGTTGACATTAAAGGGTTTGCGCACGCGGTTGAATACTTCAATGGTTTCTTCTGGCGCAATCATGGCTCCGACTCTGAAACCTGCAAGGCCATAGGCTTTCGAGAAAGTTCTTAACACCACAACATTTTTATATTGTCCATAGAGGGTCATCGAGCTGACGTAATCTGTCGCTCTGACAAATTCATTATAAGCTTCGTCAAAAACAACTAAAACTTCTTCGTCTTTAAGAGCTTCTAAGATGCTTTTAATAACCGTCCCGTTTAAATATTCACCCGTTGGATTATTCGGGTTCGGGATAAAAATAATTCGAACTTTTTCTTTATGCGCCTGATATGTGCTTATTAATTCATCAACTTTAGAAAAAATAACTTGAGCGCGATTTGCATGGGCGCTTACTTCGTAGGCAGCAAATGCATGGGGAATAGTCAAAACTGCTTGCCCAGGTTCACAGTAAATTCGGCACAGCAAATCAATGAGTTCATCTGAACCATTGCCAAATGCCAGTTGGGTTAGCGGAATTTCCCATTTTTGACCTACCGCTTGAATCATTTGGTAATGCCCAGCATCTGGATAAAGGTGCATCGTTTCTAGAGCATTTCTAACTGCCTGAAGCGCTAGTGGACTTGAACCTAACGGGTTCTCGTTGCTGGCAAGTTTGATGACTTTTTTGAGACCATATTCCCGCTGAGTTTCCGAGATCGGCTTCCCTGGTTTGTAGGGAACAAGGTTTTTGAGTTCTGGAGAAATCCTCATGTCTATTTTCCTCAGTTGTGAGAATGCTAAGAATTGAGTTAGCATGGAGGTCTTTGCGGTTCAACAGATGAAATTTTTTTTACACCGGGGCCTTTCTTTTTGTGACGTTAGTGTCGTAGATGACACTGGCCAAAATTGCGCTAGCAATCGGTGGCTCTATTCTAAACACAGATTCCGCTCTCAAATCGAAGGTTTTTTAAAAGACTGGGCTCCGAAAATAAAAGAGATCATTCTTCTTGATGAATTTGCTGATCGGCTGTCCGGCCTTCGATTGGGCGGGTCGGTTGCAGCTGTCTTTCCTAAGGGATTAGAAAAACTAACTCAAAAAACTCAAAGCTCGCCGATTCATTCTGAATCTTTGGTGTTCACTGAACCTGAAGCTTGGAGTGAGGAATGGGTAACAGAAACCATAGCTGCACTTCAAAAAGAAACTCCAAAGCGCATTGCTTGGCAGGTTCAGGTGCCTGAAGAAGTTTTAGCAAAGTTTAGCGAAGCCGGTTATGAAAATTTCGTTTATGAAATTCTGCAGCCTGAGATGCTTCCAAACTGGCGCCGAAACTTATTGAACGCTTCATGCTCTGGTTCAATTTTAGAATTAACTGAAGAGATGCAAACAATCGCAACGAATCTTCAAATGACTTCATCCATCGGTTGGATAGATGAAGATTTGAAAATTAAACCAAGTTCAAAAAGTCGCTATGGTTTAACCTCCGTGTGGACTCATCTGATCTCGAGATGGGCGAAAAAACAGTTAGGCCCTGATTGCGATGTTTTCGTTTTGGACTGGGATGGTTGTTTTCATATTGGACCTGAACAAAATCAGAGATGGACACCGTGGGGCCATATTGCTTCAAAGCCTGCGTTACCAAATGTGACTTTGCTCAAAACTCAGCCAACGACAACTTTAGAAAAAAATCTGTTCGGAAGTTGGTCATGGCTAGGCAAAGCCGATTCTTACGAACCAGGGCCCTTATTTTTAGGCCGCGGTCTTAAGCCCACAGTTCTTGATATCATTATGGCT
Organism: Pseudobdellovibrionaceae bacterium; assembly: GCA_043730825.1. Lineage (GTDB taxonomy): Bacteria > Bdellovibrionota > Bdellovibrionia > Bdellovibrionales > Bdellovibrionaceae. Next base: position 22,730 of record JAYTJV010000043.1, on the reverse strand, counting down.
CGTGAAACTCTGCAAAAACAATTTGAAGTAAAAAGTGATTTCGAAGAAAGAACTCAGCGAATGCTCTCTTCTTTATCAGGATTTAAAAACACAGAACATGTGCAAAATTTTAAAGATCAAATCGCAAATGAAATTTTAAAACTATGGTCGCAAAATATGCTCGAGGTTTCCACTTCGCGAAAATGGATGATTGTGGGACCGCTTGGACAAACGTTAAAAGATGAGTTCAAGAATTTAAAGGGAATCGAAATCAAGTTTGAAGATGCGGTACCTAATCTTTCCGAACTTTCTCAATATATAGAAAAGGCCACATGATCGAGCTAGAATTTTTAAGAAAAGCATTCCAAAAGACTTGTACCTCGTACTCGTTCCTGACTTTAGAAGGTGATTTGATTTTAATTGAATCAAAATCCGGCTCGGAATTTCTCTCAACAATTCAAACTGCCCGCTTTGTTTCAAAATATTTTCCACTTGAAAACCATGATTGGGTCGCCGTTAATGATCCCCAAAGTGGCGGCTACAATCCCTTCGGAATCAGCTTCGTTGGAAGGATCGATAATATCATCTGGTCCGTCCGAGTCGAAAAAGATGGACCCTGGAACACAACTGATAAATGGGAAACTTTAGGCTTACGCCTTCCACCGATGCCTTATAAAATCAAAGGTCAGCCGAATACTCAGGTACCACCGGTCTTTCTAGATAAAGTGATCCCTTTTGAAAAGCTCATTACCGCTGAATTTCAAAAATTATCTCAGTATATTTCTTGGAAAGCTTCCAGCCTAACAAATGCAAATTTTAAAAAGTACTTTGAACTTTCGAAAAAAACTTTGGCTGAAAAGCTAAATGATACTCCATGGACCGAAGCCCTTCATAAATCAAAAGCCAAAACCAGCGAAGTTCTTTCAACTAAAATCACCATCACTCAAGATCTTTTCGCAGTTGATTTAACGGGAAGTACGGCAAGTCATACTTTGGGCTTAACTGAATCGATGACGGAATCATTAGTCACTTTCGCCTGCGTTCACGCTTTACAGTGTAAGACTTATTACAATAGCGGCACTGAAAAATTTTTTCACATAACGAAGCCCAGGTCGAGCTGGCTCAGTGTGAAGGAACCTGCGATACCTGCGCAGGTCAACTTCTTAAGCTTTCCATTTATTGAGTCTCATTTGAAACAATTATTGTTGAAGATGAAATTTCCAGTTCAAAACTGGAAATGCTCGGTCGATGGTTGGATGCAATTTCAATTCAAAGATCAATTACCTATCAGCACAGATATTTTACAAAAAACCTGGGGACAATCTGCAAGCGGATTTAAATTGGTTCGCACAGAAGATCATTCATTAGTGATAGAGCTCGTCGAGCCCTGCCAGATGTTCAGAGTCGAAGCCGGAGAAATTGAAACTCATGAGCTGAATCCTGGTGCCCAGTTCCAACTCGCGCTGCCAATTTAATCTGGATAACTTTGCTCTGGGAAATTCTGGCGTCGATTTGCTGTGGTTGCTGTATCGTAAGGTCCACCCAAAACCTCGACGATAAAATCATCCAGATCCCGTCTGTCATTGCAGTCAGATCCAACACCATCACATGTAACGCCTTCAGTTTCTCCTGGTCGATCCGGAACTTCGGTAACCCCAGCAGTTGCAATATATGCTAAATAGTTTGTATAGACATCCCATTCGCGAACATAGACAGAAATCCGATTCGTAGTTTCGTAAGCTTCATCCTTACATTCGAAGGTGTAGGCAGGGTTTGCTGCAGATATAAGCGTCCCACTTCGATCATCAACTGGATCTAAAAAGTAGGGCAATGTTGTTACTCGCGCATTAACGTATCCATCATGACTATGTAGGGCGGGAGTGTAAAAGTTAGCGACCGAAATATTATAACCGTCGTTTGCTGATTTCACCGGAGCTGTAATGACATAATCAGCTTTCAAACCATCATAAGCATACTCAATTACGCCACTTGGAGTTCCGCTACTAGTAAATAGCTCCCAGTTAGTGCGACCTGCACCACCAGTGCAGGCCTTCATATCACCACCCCACTTAACCTTTTCTGTATCAACAGTTGTAAGCATAGTATCTGAATTCGTTGTTCTTTTTGTGAAAGTATATTCTCCGAAGCAGCAATTCTTTTTACCGAAATTAGTTAAGTTATATTTGCAAGTAACTGAAGAGTCCGCAGAATCGATATCAATTTCCGAAAATCCCGTACAGGCACCTGGCGCACCGCCATTTATTGAACAAGTATAAGCAGAAACCACATTTAGATTATTAACAGTTTTATTTATCTCTATTGCGGTAGGACCTGTTCCGATTTCCTGGTTGTAAAACCAGTAAGGTCTTCTGGTAAAATAGCGACACATATTTTTTGGAGCGTTGTAACTTAATGTCAAACCGTTAAATTGAAGATCACCCTCCGGAACATCAATGTAACAAACTAAATCTTGGCTCATCGACGTTGCTGGCAAAGAACAACTTGTTCCGAACGAACCTGCAGTTCGAACGTGAGATCTAATAACTGTTGGATTGCCGACTCCGACATAAAATTCACTGGAAACCAAAACTCCGCTGCTGCTACCACTACTAACATCTCCAGCTGGCGCAGCGCCGCCACCGCAACCACTTATAAGTGCAAGGCTTGCTGATAACAAAATGAATGATGTGAATTTCATCGATAGACTCCTCTAATTACAGGCTTCAGGTTCCTATCGGAAACAGCCATGAATCAGTGAAGAGACTTAAGTCTAATTACTAAAATTATTATTTAGGCAAAAAGGCGTTTAGCTAGACTAAACGGCCGCCGATTTTAGCGACGGCTTGTTTAATCAATTCGATGTGGTCGAGACTCGTTGTCTCCAATTCGAAATCAATGCGGGTTTCTCTTAGGAAAAGTCCGAGAGATAAACGATCGTGATGAACTTGCAAGATGTTGGCTCGGGTCTTTGCGATGATTTCTGTAAGCTGGTGGAGGCGACCGGGAATGTCTTCAACGATGACCGAAAGTTGAACCAAACGTCCCCGTCTAATTTGCCCTTTTTCGATAATTTTTGAAATAATATTAAGATCGATATTCCCACCACACAAGAGAACACAATTTCTTTTTCCAAGAGTCAAATTTCGGTTCATGACGGCGGCCCAACCGGCGGCGCCTGAGCCTTCAGTTACGGTTTTTGCTCGTTCGAGTAAGAAGACGATCGCTTCTGCGATTTCGTCATCGGTAACGGTGACGACTTCATCGACATATTTTGCAATGAAACTATCGAGCATTAATTTTGATGGTCGCTTGATGGCGATACCATCAGCGATGGTGGAAATTCTACGAGGCGGCGGCGACGGAGCTTTGTGGTGATAAAGTTCATACATACCAGGAGCTTGAGAACTTTGAACACCGATGATTCTAATTTTTGGATTAAGCGCTTTTGCGGCGATCGCAATCCCACTGATCAAGCCCCCGCCACCTATGGGAATAATAATCGTATCAAGATTGGGAATTTGTTCGAAAAGTTCAAGACCAATTGTTCCCTGACCAGCTACTATTTTTTCATCTTCATATGGAGGGATGAAAATCAGACCTTTTTCTTTTGCTAATTCTTGAGCTTTATCAAAAGCTTCATCGTAAATTTCTCCGCATTGAATGACTTCAGCACCATAGCCGAGCGTCGCTGCGACTTTTGCAAGTGGAGCGGTTATTGGCATGACAACCGTTGATTTCACACCCGCTAAAGTTGCGGAAAGTGCCACACCTTGCGCATGATTTCCGGCTGAACTGCAGATAACACCTTGTTTTTTTTCAAGCTCGCTTAATTGAATAATTTTATTGTAAGCTCCGCGAATTTTGAAGCTTCCGGTTTTCTGGGTATTTTCAAATTTAAAAAAGATTTCCGAACCAATTAATTTCGAAGCACTGTTACTCAAGTCAACTGCAGTTGGTAAAATAACCGGGGCTAATCTTTTCTGTGCTTCTTGAATATCTTGAAGAGTAACGCTTAATAATTTCCCAGAATTTGTTTCGCCATTGCTCACGTAAAATATCCTTCTGATCTAGATGAATTTATTCATCAAAGTTTTCCCAGTAGGCGGTCAGACCTAACACAGGCGGATACTCTCGCCAAGGTAGAGCAGAGCTTTTGTATTCACTCAAAGACTCAGCCTCGGTTTTAAGACCCATCACTTTACTTTCATCGAAGTAATAAAATGGCGCAAGCGCCTTTCGACAATGAGAACAAGACTGGATAAGTCCCTGCTCGCATTCATTTACATGATTGCAACTATGGCAGCGTCTCAAATGGAGACGACGACCAATTTTGGGAGAAGACATTTAAGTACATCCTAAATTTTGCGACCCTAACTTAAGAGATTGGGTTTTTTCTCCCCACACAACGTTCCGCTTGCAGACAGTGACGATTCAGCCCGAACATCACCTCAGTCTTAGGTCTAGTTTATAGTTACCCTTCTCTCTTTGCAAAAAATGGGACGCCTCATTCCCGTCTTGATTCGACTTAAGTCGAAATAACTGACTAATGACTTTACGCGTTATGACGTCTTTTTAACACTTTCAAAAACAACATATTTTTTTAAGACAATGCCTTGAAAATTCCGATGAATAGCCAGTGGTGGGTGTAGGACTTTTTCTTTCATTTTTTCTGATATTTTGGAGCGTCGGCGGAGGGCTTATTTCTGCGCCCGCATTAGCCAATCAAGCTGTTGATGATCAGAAAAAACCGCAAACTCAATGCACGATTACCTCTGTCAAAACGCCACCCGTATTTGTTGTTCCTACAGGCTACGATACTAGATCTGAACTGGATGCTGTCGAAAGACGCCGCGAAAATAAATACGCTAATTATTACAAAGAATTCGCAGCCGATGAAAAAATGAGGCGAACGGAAAAGCCTTTTTATGTCCCGAAAAGATCAATCGTTCAGGTTTCAGATGCTTACCGAAATATAATTGAAAAAACTGGAGAGTTTTCAAAATCGAAAAATGATGAGTGGATCCCTGTTAAGGTTTTATCAACCCCACCTGAAAATGAAAAATTAAAGGAAGCTTATGTCGCAAATACAAAGGGCATAGCAAGTCCTATTTTTTCAAAATCAGGCATTCAAGCAAAAGTTGGAAACGTCGGCTTCATGAAAGTTGCTGATTTGGAAAAAGTTGATAAGCAAAAAGATTTTGTATTCGTTGTGAAGCAGGATTCTGAACTTTTCACAAAACTTAACAACTACATTAACAAAAATGATTACAAAGCACTTATGCCGCTAGCTTTGAAACTTAAAAGAGTTAGCGATGGCTATGAAGTGAATCAATGCTGCGCGACTAAGACCAAGCGCTGCACGGATTATCCCATCTTTGAAGTCATCGGAGTAAAAGATGAAGATGACAAAGACATCGAGCTTCCGGTTGATACGGACTGCTTCATTTGCCAACAAAATATTTTTAAATCACTAGTTCCTATTGAAGATGCATTTTTAAACCCTATTCGAAGTATTCTATCCCATCCATCTTTGGGTCTTCCAGAAGGCTCAAATGATATTAAGAAGGCCGCTTCGGTTAGTAATCTAAACTTTGTTGATTCGCGTGGCTTCGTCCAGATCCCACTCATTGGAGACTCGGCGATAAGAACAGGACCTTTCAATTCCATTCATTCCGAGCCAGAATCAGGAGATGCGGATGTCTATTTGAAGCCTGACGTAACTTGCGGTTTTATGCAGTTTCTAAAAACTTGGGATAAGAGTTGCAAAGGTGCCGACGGCTGCCAAATTGAGTTTAAGGATGCGAGCCATGCAAACCACAAACACAAAGTGCAGCCAAACGCCAGCGGCAAAAGCCCCTGGATCCACGAGTCGCATACGAATGGGGAATGTATCGATATCAATACTTCAAGAATGAGCGCATCCAGCCGTGGCCCCATGCTGCAAATGTTAAAGAAATTAGGCCACGAAAACTGTTACTCAAATGATAGCAATGTTACTCGGCAAGGCGGATGTAGCAATTACCCTGGACACGACACCCACATGCACATCTGTTTTCCAAGTAACACAAGCGCCGCCGGAAAATCTGTACCCAATCCAAAATTAAAAGAAGCCTGCGAAAAAGGAGTTAAGCCATGAAGTTATTAACGATCGTGCTTTTGCTGATGGTAAGTTTATCAGCACTTGCTTCGAATACCAAATCTGCGGTGGATGAAAATTACTTTTTGAGTTCAGAAGAATTCAAATCAATGCCGCATGAACAGCAGGCAAAGTATCTTAAGTCGCTGCAGAAAATTATCGCGGTCATGGCAAAGCAAACTTTGTATATGGCATCTGATGAAAGAATTAAATTTTCTAGACTACCTGCCAATGCGTCGGGGAAATCAGTGGACGAACTATTGGAAGCACAATTTCAAAAGAACCTTGATATGGCCATGGATTCTTTTCCAGACGTAAACGGAGCAGGATTTAGTTTTAGAGAAAATAAGAAAGTAACAACAAATGCAGTGAGAACTGGAGACGCGCCAAGTAACCCACTACCAGTACTTGCCCCAGTCGCACCCGCTTCGGCTGCGAAACCTGCGGCATCTGCACCAGTTTCTGCGAAACCAACCGCGGCGGCTTCCGCACCTAGCCCAGCTGCTTCTGCTGCAAGATCGGAAACGGCAACAGCTGTTTTGGAAAAACCAAAAGCTGCTGCTAGTGCTGCTGAAGAAAAACCAGCAGCGAAAAATGAAAAGAAACCGACAACAAAAGACGCTACAGAAATAACTGAAAGCAAAAATGGAAAGATCATCAGTGGCAAAGAAGTTGTTATAGAATCTTCAAAAAGCAAAAAAGCTGAACGTGCGCATTACCGCTGTATGTATTCAGGCTGGGTTGTGGAAAAAGATCCTTGCCAAGCACCGCAAACTTTCCCCGGTAACTACAGCATAAAAGGTGTTGATAAAGCTAAAATGGCTTGCACCTCGCAAGAGACAATGTGTAATCCGACTCTATTTGGCTTGAGACTCCCCAAAGAGTGTAAAAAATTAAGTGATTGTGCTTCAAATGCTGTTCCACTTTGTGTTCTTAAAGGCGCTTGGCCAACGGAAGACTGCTATAACTTGTCTACCTATCAAGACACACTTGTCGCGGCCGAAATTGCAAGTGGCGATAGCGCGCAGTACGATCGCTTTACTAAAAATTTCGCAGACCTTTGCGATAAAGAGCAGATAAAAACAAATCCTTTTGCAGAACCCAACAATAGATCTAATCGCAGGGCGACTCCTGAAGGCGTTCGTCGTGATATCGAAATTACTTGTAGCTGGGCTAAAAAGAAGCTGAAGGACAATACCGAAGCTTATCGAATCGCATCAGTAGTTAATGGTGGAAAAGCTCCTGCTTCTAAAGCTGCTGATGAACCTTCGAAAAGTAGACAAAAGGTTCAGCAATAATTTTTAAGCTGACTAAGCTAATTAAACAGAGGCGATCTTTTTAAAAGACTCGGGGTCTAAAGAGGCCCCGCCTACTAAGAATCCTGAAATATGGATCTGCGAGATAAGCTCCGCAGCATTTTCAGGCTTAACACTACCGCCGTATAGAATCGGCAAATTTTTAAAATTCTTTTTTTCTAACCACTGTGAAATAAATTTATGAGCTTCTTCCGCTTGCGCAGAGGTCGCAGTCTTACCAGTTCCGATAGCCCAAACAGGTTCGTAGGCGATAATCAAATTTTCTGAACTCGCTTTAGCTAAACCCTTTTCAAGTTGTTCTGCTAAAACAGCTTCAGTCTGATTTTGTTCCCGCTGGCTTAGAGTTTCGCCAACACAGAACATCGCTTTTAAACCTAAAGATTGAACAAACTGAACTTTCTCAGCCAAGACTTCATTTTCCAGAAATAGCGATCTTCTTTCAGAGTGCCCAATTAACACGAAAGTACAGCCCATTGCTTTTGCGGCAGTACTGCTATTTTCCCCAGTAAATGCACCCTCAACTTTCGGATGAGTATTTTGAATACCAATGCTTATGCTAGAACCTTTCGTCGATTCAAGGGCCGCTTCAACAGACATAGCAGAAGGAAAGAAAATCATTTCTGCTTTTAAATTGAAAGACGTCATAACTTTAAAAAACTGTCTGGTTTCAGCAGGAGTTTTAAACATCTTCCAGTTAGCCGCAAAAATTTTTTGTTTCATTTTTTCCTTATCGCCCGTGCTTGTAACGAAGTACTTCTAATCCAGGAAGGGGTTCGCCTTGAAGATATTCTAAGCTTGCGCCTCCACCCGTAGAAATATGAGTCATCTGATCGGCATAACCTGAAACTTCAGCTGCTGCAGCACTGTCACCACCGCCTACAATCTTAATGCCTTTTGATTCAGCTAAGATTTTAGCAATTGCGAAAGTTCCTTTCGACATTTCTTGAATTTCAAAAATTCCCATCGGACCATTCCAGAAAATGGTTTCTGCAGGCATGAGCGCAGCTTGAAATTGAGAAATCGTTTTAGGACCGATATCAACGCCCAAGTAGCCTTCTGGGATATTCACATCGCTTGTTACTTTCAAGTTTGCTGTGTCCTTAAGGCCTTTTGTAATCAAATGATCTACTGGCAAAAGAAGTGATTTGTTTCGAGCTTTAATACGCTCGACCATTTCTTTGGCATATTTTAATTTGTCGTTTTCAACGAGCGAATTACCAACGTTATGGCCCATCGCTTTTAGGAATGTATAAGACATGGCCCCGCCGATGACAAAGCCATCAACGATATCAAGAAGCTTTTCAATGACCGCAATTTTATCTGAAACTTTCGCCCCACCCAAAATTGCCCAGTAAGGACGCTTTGGAGCATCTAGCAATTGATCAAGGAACTTGATTTCTTTTTCAATCAAAAGTCCAATGCAACGATTCTTCATCATCTTTGGAAGCGCATGAATTGTCGCGTGAGCCCTGTGAGAAGCCCCAAAAGCATCGTTTACATAAATATCAAAATAAGGAGCCAATTCTTCTGCAAACTCTTGAGAGTCTTTTGTTTCGCCCGGTACAAAGCGAACATTTTCGAGCAGTATGAGCTGATTTTTTCGGAGAGTCATAATTAGATGCTTCAAGGTGTGGCCTTCTGGTTCCTCAAGCAAAATAACTTCAGAGCCCAAATGTTCTGATAGTTTTTGTGCAACAGGCTCTAGCGAAAACTCTTTATCGTCTGCAGATTTTGGTCTTCCTAAGTGCGAAGCCATCACAACCTTAGCACCGGCTTTACGAAGATGTTCAATCGTGGGCAAAGCCGCTAAAATTCTTGTTTCGTCGGTAATCTGACCTGCATCCATTGGAACATTCAGATCGAGGCGCAAGAACACTGTCTTGTCGAGAAATTCAAAATCTTTCAAAGTTTTAATGTTCTTTAAGCCTTGCATGATTTTTAGATTCCCTTTTGCGCCATGAATTTAATGACATCAACCATTCGGTTACTGAATCCAGTTTCGTTGTCATACCAAGAAAGAACTTTTCCCATTCTTGTACCAACAGTCATAGTCGATTTAAGATCAATGATTGAGCTGTGCGGATTGCCGTTGAAATCAACAGAAACTAATTCTTTTTCTTCAGCAAAAAGAATTCCCTTCATGCTTCCATTAGCAGCTTTTACGAAAGCTTCATTGATAGCACTTACTGAAATATCTTTTTCCGGACGGAAAGTAAAATCTACTAGTGATACATTCGGCGTTGGAACACGAATCGACATACCGTCAATTTTACCTTTTAACTGCGGAAGTACCAGGCCCACCGCTTTCGCTGCACCGGTTGTTGTGGGAATCATCGACACCGCTGCAGAACGCGCGCGACGTAGGTCTTTATGAGAAGCATCCAAAATTCTTTGATCGTTTGTATAAGAGTGAATTGTTGTCATGACGCCATTTTCAATTCCAAAAGCGTCATGCAAAACTTTTGCAAGAGGAGCCAAACAATTTGTTGTGCAAGATGCATTTGAAATAAAATTGTGTTGGGCAGGATTGTAAGCTTCGTGATTGATTCCGTAGACAACCGTCAAATCAACGCCGTCCGCAGGAGCAGAAATAAAAACCTTTTTTGCACCAGCAGTAAGATGCTTTTGGTAATCGGCGCGATCTTTGAGAGCACCCGTACATTCAAGAACAACATCGACTCCCCAATCTTTCCAAGGAATCTCTGCAGGATTTTTTGTTGATGAGTACTTGATTGTCTTTCCATTTACGATCAAATCTTTTTCATTGTGAGAAACTTCAGCATCAAAAATTCCATGAGAGCTATCGTACTTAAGCAAATGAGCTGATCCCTGGAGAGAATCTAAGTTATTGATTCCAACAATTTCTAAATCTTTAAATCCTTCGCGAAAAAGGATGCGGCCGATACGACCAAAACCGTTAATACCAACACGAACTTTTGCCATATAAACTCCTCATTTAGATTTGCTTAATTTTCTATCGCCGAGTTGTCTCATGAAGGATGAAAAGTGGCAACTTTGTCCCTTGGCCGCGAGAGACTGACTAGGCGTTCCAACTCGGCTCCGACAGTTTCGCAAGCAAATCTTTATTCTGGCAAAGTTCTTGGCATTTTTTGACTTCAATTAGGGTCGTTGTTAGCCCTCTAGCACCAACATTAAAAGGAGTTTTCAAAATGTTAAAATATTATGCTTTAGGTCTTATCGCTTCAGTCGTTGTTGCGACTACTTCAATTGCTAACGCAAACCCACTCGTTTTCGGAACTTGGGCTTCTGTTCAAAAAATTGAAGACACAAGCTACACTCTTACACTTGCGATTAAAGAAAAAGAAAGTTCACTTGCCGTTACCTGTGCGAAGGGTAAAAAGAGCACGACTGCCCGTATCACAGTGCCAACCGAGGTTACGGCAACTCAAGTTATCATCAAGGGTACGGCTTCAGATCAGAAGCAATTGGACGATATCGACTGTTCAGTCGAGATTGCTCCTATGGAATTTGATTATACTTTAAAGGGCAAAGATGGACTTGTTCTAAGCGCTCAAGGCCAGACAATCAATTTTAATAGAGCTAAGTAATAATCAAGCCGTAAAACGATTGTGGTTAGGACTTAAGCTCTAAAAACCTTGAGCCTAACTAAGAAGCATGGTTTCATGTTTGTGTATACACAACGTCGTTCGAAATGGAGTTTGAACATGACTCGTGCTTGCACAGCCTTCGCTATTCTTGTTTTCTCGGTCCAAGCCTTCGCAACCTCACCTTTCCAAAAGAATCTTCCTCGCGAACTCGCTCCTTTTGAAAAAGAAGTTCGAATATCAGCTCTTCGCCCTCCAAGCGCGGCACCCGTTGGCCCCGTTCATTCCCTTGGCGAGTGGGAAGAAGCTGATAGCGTTATGACTTTGTGGACGAACGCTTCTTATGTCAAAGCCCTCAACCAAAACGGCAAAGTGACTCTGATTGCTGATGATTCAAGCGCTCAGGCAGAGTGGGTCAGCTGGCTTCAAAATAATCAGATCCCTCAGCAAAACATTTCTTTCCTCATTGCCCCAACTGATAGCATTTGGGTTCGTGATTTTGGTCCTTGGTGGATTTTAGATGGCAAAAACCAGTTTGGAATCGTCGACACGACTTACAATCGCCCAAGGCCTAACGACGATAAGCTTCCTGAATACGTTGCGCGAAAACTAAATGTCCCGATTTTTAGTCCAGAACTTGTGCACACTGGTGGCAATTATTATAGCGACGGCTATCAAAGTGCGTTTTCTTCAACACTCGTGTTCAGGGAAAACAATTCTTTAAGCTCTCAGGATATTTTTAATCGCCTCCTGACTTTTTTAGGAATTGAACGTTATACTACTTCTGCCTTAGGCGAAAATGTGACAATCGAACATATCGATACTTTTGGTAAACTCGTATCACCTGACACCTGGGTCTTTAGTGAGTTTCCAGAAGGTTCGCGATTTAAATCTGATTCGGATCGAATGGTTCAGGCTTTAAGTAAAATGAAAAGTGCTTACGGAACCCCCTACAAGATTTACCGAATGCCGATGGTAAAAAGAAGTAGCTGGGGATCTGAAGATTACCGCGCGTATATTAATTCTTTTATCAGTAACGGTGTTCTTTATTTTCCAATTTATGGAAACAACGATGCAAATGATAGAAGAGTTACAGAAATCTACCAAAAGGCATTGCCTGGGTATAAAATTGTAGGCGTCGATAATGGAAATACCGAGTGGGGCGATTCCGTTCACTGTCGATCAAGAAATATTTTAAAGAAGAATACGATCTTTATTTTTCCGCAAATAGAAAATGATCAATCTTCGGCGACGGGCAAAGCTTCGATTGTCGCAAAAGTAGTCCCATCCCCAGGAGCAAAGTTAACTCAAACTCCAAATATCAACTTAGAAATTAATGGTCGAATTCAAGCAATAAACATGTCTTTGAGATCTACTGATACGTTTTCTGCAAGCTTCGAAGTTAAATCCGGAGATTTAGTTAGATTTTCAATCACCGCCCAGGACACCAATGGAATTATGAAAGTGTCACCTCTTAAGGCACCTACACAGATGATTGAATGGAAAGTTGACTAAGTTTTATTTCCAGGAAGCAAAAGCTTCAAGCACCGCCTGACCCCGCTTAAGCTTTCTGAACTCTGGCTTATACACCAAACAAATCCGGTCTTGAAAAGATGGTGCGTTTGGTAAGCTTGTGACAAGGTTATCTCCGAATGCTTGAATGACTCTTTCAGGTAAAATTCCATAACCTGCACCTGCTACAACCATTTGCGAGATCACCTCAAGACTTGATGATTCAATCTTTCGCATAAATGTTGTTCCTTTCTTTTGCATTTTTTTGAGCAAGTCTTGGCTTTGCAAAAGGCTGGGATCATAAATTAACACATCCGAATTTTTTAAAATTTTTGATTTCCAGATTGTAACCCGATCTTTGGTCAATTCTTTAATAATCAAATCAGGATGAGAACTTGGATTCACCACGATCCCAATATCTAAACGATTTGAAATAACCGATTCGTTAATATGCCGTGAAAGACCATGTTCTAGATAAAAACTAACAGCTGGATTAGCTTTTAAGAATTCCGGCAATAATTTTGGTAAAGTATACTGAGCCACGGCCGTATGGCATCCCAAGCGAATATTACCTGCAACCTCTTCACTTTCACTTTTAGCTGAACTCAACACTTCATTCCAGCGCTGAATCAAATCTTCCGCTTTTTCGAAAACTCTTTTCCCAGCAGAAGTGAGCATGACCCCTTTTTTAGATCGTGTAAAAAGGATAACGCCCATGTCATTTTCCAGTCTTTTTAAACAATGGCTTAAAGTTGGTTGGGATATCCCAAGGCGCTCTGCTGCTCTAGACATATGAAGGGTTTTTGAAAGCTCTATGAAGTATTTGAGGTCAGTTTGACTCATCATTCATATTAACTATCATGATTAATACTTTAATTCATTATATTTATAATTAGGAAAGGCTTATTTACTGATGCAAGAAAGGTGGTTTCAAATGAAACTTCAAAAATTAGTACTAGCAGCAGTAACGGCTTTTTCAGCTCTTGCACAAGCTCGCGAGGTCAGACAATTAGTTTGTCAGGGAGCTCACAGTTTTTCGTATTTTCGTATAACCGAAGGCACAGGTGCGATGGGACATATGACTTTTAACTACAGCACCGCTGACGTAGTGTGCAGCTTCAGTTTCGAAAATATTTTGAACAAACCCGCAATAGCGAGATGTTATGGCTCGTGGGCATTTGATTTCGACGGACCAGATGGAACTGTCATAGATTCGTTGGCATGGATTGAAATTACGAATAATGGAAAAAAAATCACTGCGAAAACTCAAACGAACAAAGTTTACGGTTCACAACGCCTCAACATGAATTGCGCTATCAAAAAATTACAATTACCGGAAGGACAATAATTATGAAAACAAATAGAAGAGATTTATTAAGAAATGGCTTACTTTCAACTGCTGCACTTTTATCTATTCCATCGCTTGCGAAGGCAGCAACTGGCCAGTGCTCAAATTTAAAAACCCCACGTCAACCCGAGGGTCCATTTTATCCAGTCGCAGATCAAGTTGATACCGATGCAGATTTAATCCGCGTTCAGGGCGCAACTGAAATTGCAAAGGGTCAGATCGTCATCGTAGAGGGCACAGTTATTGATCAACATTGCAAACCTGTTCAAGGTGCTTTAGTAGAAATTTGGCAAGCCTGCGAAACTGGAAAATACAATCACCCGTCTGATCCAAATGAAGCAGCCATTGACCCAAATTTTCAATACTGGGGTAAGGCCATTACAAGCGTGACCGGAGTTTACCGTTTTCGAACAATCATTCCAGGCGCATACCAAGCCGATGTGAACTGGGTTAGACCTCCGCATATCCACTTTAAGATTTCGAAGCGTGGATACATGGAATTAATCACTCAGATGTATTTCGCAGGCGATAAGCTAAATGAAACAGATAAAATTTTAGAGCGGTTACCTAAAGCAGAACAGCAGAAATTAATTGTTCAATTTAAGTCAGCTCAAGGAATGCAGCACCCGACTGGCCAGTTTAATATTCAAGTAGAAAAGGTTTAAACTCATTTTTTCATGAGTTTGATTTAAAAACTTTGGGGATCCAATGATTGCGAAAGATCAATATTGGATCCTTTATTCCGCGGGTAACATGCAATTCTTTTTTTATCCTTCGTTTTTGAAGATTGCGACGTTCCGAAAGGCATGCCGACCTCGTCGATCCGTGATGTTGACCGTTGGTATTGCGAGTCATTGGTCGGTTATCGGATGTTTGATACTGTTGCTAACTTTTCATTGGGCTGAGTGATCGGCACCTAGTTTGAAACCATTTTTATGATGGGTAATCACAGACTGTTCTATCATAATCCAAAAGTAATACGAAATGCGCTAAATGAGGCTACTGATTTGGCCGCACTCATACAGGAAGCTGAACGAGCACTCATTGCAAAGCTGTATGACATTGATCAACAAAAATTTTACGTTCGCTATGGATTCAATTCGCTGAGTGGATTTTGCAAAGGCGCACTCAAATTTACAAAAACTCAGACCCAAAGATTAGTCACGCAAGTTAGACGCTACGAACCAACGGCCAACTTCCCGGATCGACGCGCCTAAAGCCCATAAAATTTCACTTAGTTTCTACAAAAGAAGAAATTTTTTCTAGAATCAAAATTTCTTATTAAAAAGTTTTCGGATCAATACTTTTAACTAACTTTTTAATAATCACGGACTGCGATTTAAATTAATTTTTTTAAGAGTTTAAA
The DNA here is from genome assembly GCA_043730825.1 of Pseudobdellovibrionaceae bacterium. Lineage (GTDB taxonomy): Bacteria > Bdellovibrionota > Bdellovibrionia > Bdellovibrionales > Bdellovibrionaceae. The sequence continues at coordinate 7,507 of JAYTJV010000043.1, read as the reverse complement.
AGCATTGGCGGTCGTAGCGTCTGCCAATTGCTCTATCGAGATACCTTTAAGTTCCGCTACAACCTTTGCAGTGTGAACGACATAAGCTGGAGTATTCTTTTTTCCACGATGTGGAATTGGAGCTAAAAATGGTGAATCTGTTTCGACGTGGATTCGGTCAAGTGGAATAAATTTAACTGTGTTTCGCAAATCATCGGCACTTTTGAAAGTGACAACACCGCTGATGGAAATATTAAATCCTAAATCCAACGCTTTCTCTGCTAACCACTTGGTACCGGTAAAGCAGTGGATAAGACCTGTTACTTTGCCTCGGAACTCATTTAAAATATCGACAGTATCTTGTTCAGCATCGCGCGTGTGAATTTCAACTGGTAAACCTAATTCAGAAGCCAACTGAAGCTGTCGTCTGAAAGCTTCTTGCTGCGGCTTCCTTGGAGAATGTTCATAATAGTAATCAAGACCAATTTCACCAACTGCTACGACTTCTTTCCTAACCGCATTTTCTCGAATGAATTTTTCAGCTTCATCAGTGTAAAGTACACCTTCATGCGGATGAACACCAAGAGTACAGAATACTTTCGGATAATATTTTTCGGCGATTGATAAAACTACTTCCAAGTCACTTGGCTCGGTACCGATGGTGATAATTCGTTGAATATTTTGTTCGCCGGCTAAGCGGATAGCCTCTTCAGGAGAATGCTCGAGTTTATCCAAATGCGCGTGCATGTCGATCCAAGAAGAAGTATTCATAGACTCCATTATCGTCGATCTAGCTTAAAAAGGCAATTGGCCACAATTACCATCTCGTAAAGCTGACCTTGCTCAATACCCGATGAGCCACGACGTTTAACACAAGTCCTGCCATTAAAACCAACGCCGCTGACATACCGATGCCGACATCAGTGACACCAATCATGCTGTAGCGAAGACCATTGATGAAATAGAGTAGCGGATTCGCCATCGAAACCATCTGCCAAAATGGCTGGAGCTGGCTTACGGGAATGAAAACTCCACCCAAGTAAGTCAGAGGTAAAATCACAAATGTCGAAATCGCACTGAGCTGGTCAAAAGTTTTTGCCCAGAATGCAGCGATCAATCCCAATTGCCCGAAGACTAAGCCCGCCATGATAACAAAATAAAGTAACCAAAATGGATGAGTCGGAAGTAAAAGTTCTTGATATCGAATATAGTAAAAAATTTCGCCAACAACGAGTGTAATAACTGCAACCATCGCACCCCGAATGACAGAAGCAAAACTCATCGCCCAGATGATCTGGGCTCTTGATAAAGGAACAATAGCGAGGTCTTCGATATCACCTGTGAACTTACTTGAAACTAATGACGAAGAAGAATTTTGAAATGAATTATTCATTAACCCCATCATCATGAGGCCTGGAATTAAAAACGCTAAATACCGAGTACCCCCTAGATCGATGTGCTGACCTAACGACACACCGAAAATAAGAAGATAAAGTCCTGCGCTAATAACCGGAGTCAAAACAGTTTGAACTAGAACTTTAAAGAATCTGTGGCACTCTCTGCGAAATAAAAAAATGAACCCCGTCATGTGTTAAGTACCTTTACAAAGGCTTCTTCTAAAGTGCCTTCTGAAACATTAATATCGTGAACGCTTTCAAGTGAAATGTTTTTGCTTTTAAGTGCGGCTCCCAATGCTTGATCTTTATCAAGGAAGAAGCTGACCTTTTCGCCACCAAGTGTGACCAAATTCACTTTCTTCTGAGTTAGCTGCGAAATAATTTCTCTGGTATTGCCAACATACTTTAATTCACCTTTGTTAATGATCCCTACGCGGTCACACAAGGCTTCAGCTTCTTGAAGATAGTGAGTCGTTAAAACAATGCTAACACCTTCTTTTTGCAGCTCACGAACGAATTGCCAAAGTTGTGTACGAAGTTCGACGTCGACGCCAGCAGTGGGCTCATCAAGTAATAAAACTTTTGGAGAATGAACCAAGGCTTTTGCGATCATCATTCGGCGTTTCATTCCACCGGATAATTGGCGCATCATTTTATGCTTATGATCAGTCAGCTTTAATCTTCCGAGAAGATGATTTATGCGCGAACTATTTTCTTTGATGCCGTAATAGCCAGAGTGATATTTCAAAATTTCTTCTAGATCAAAAAAGCCACTTGATACAACTTCTTGTGGGACAATTCCGATTTTAGTTTTCGTTTTAAGTGGATCAGTTGTGACCGAATCACCGAAAACTTTAACGTCTCCGGATGTCGCTTTTTCCAAAGTTGTGATGATAGAAATTAAAGTTGTTTTGCCTGCGCCATTGGGACCTAGAAGCCCAAAAATCTCACCAGGTTTGACGTTAAAGGTAACTCCTTTTAACGCGTCTGTTGATGGACCATTTGGCGATTCATAGGTCTTTTTTAAATTATCGATTTCAAGTGCAAACATAATTCTCGATTCATTTATCATAAGTTACGATTTAAATTCGATGTAAATGCTTTCTAATGACAAAACCGCATCTTTATTAAAACTTAGTTCTTTTTGCAGATTGATAAGACCTTGACCTACATTTTGCAGTTTTTCCGTCGGCAGTTCAGCAAGCTTATGAAGTTGGGAGTTTAAATCCAAAGTAAGTAACGATTTTTTTTCACCTTGCTGTAAAAACAAAGTATCTCGAATCATTTTAAGCCAAAGATCAAGCCCGTGCTTCAAATCATCTTTGTTCTTTAACGAGTCCCGCCAGCCATCTTCAGTTAAGGTGTCAGAACTACTCAAGAACTTCACAAGGAAATCGGCCCACGTGGTTCGGAATTGGCGTTCACCTGGAGTATTTAAAGCTTCTAGCAAATCAAATCTTCCAAGACTTGCCTCTAAAGCCCAATCAGGAAAACTTTTTCTTTCCTTGATCTCTTCCAATGGCACAGGCTGAAAATGAAAAACTCGAAGCCGAGAACGAATCGTTGGCAACACACTTGTCAAAGAAGGCGCAAGTAAGATCAAAGTCGTACCGTCGGCAGGTTCCTCTAAAGTTTTTAAGAGAGAATTCGCTGTTGGTGCATTCATCTTCTGAGCTTCATCAATCAAAACAAATCGATGCGCACCAAAAGATTTCAGCTGCAGAAATTGCAAAACGTGCTGACCCTGTTCAACTTTGATGAGTGCTCCATCAGGTTCGATAAATAAAACGCTTTCGTGCTGTTGCAAGACGACTCTTCGACAAGGTCCACATTCTCCGCAGGCTTGCATGTCGTTTCGATTTTCACAAAGTGCTTGCTGAATCATCGCCCACGCAGATTTTTTTTTGCCGACGCCAGAAGGCCCGACGAACAAAAAACTCCCTGTCAGCTGGTCTCTGTCCAAGAGCTGTGTCCACTGATCAAAAAGTCTTTTGTGGCCAATCACTTCAGATTTTAGCTGAGCCATTTTCTCTTCTTAAGTTCTGCCTGTAAGATCTGAAACAATTGATCTGGAGTTTGCGATGCATCTAACACAATCCATTGAGTCGGATTTTCAGAGGCGGCTTTCAAAAAACCCTGTCTCACTTTTTCATGAAATTCACGATTTTCAGATTCGATTCGATCAGCCTCAGTATTATGACTTTTTTCCCTGTGCGCTCGTCTTTTTTCAGATTCTGCAACTGTGAGATCTAGTAGAATTGTCAGATCAGGTTTTAATCCTGCTGTTGCAAAGTCATTTAAAGTATGAACTTTTTCCCAACCAATTCCGCGAGCGTGCCCCTGAAATGCTAAGCTGGAAGCGGAAAATCGATCTGTTAAAACCCAGTTTTTTTTCGCTAAGCTTGGCTTAATAAGTTCCTCAACAAGTTGCGCCCGAGAAGCTTCGTACATCAAAAGTTCCGCACGAGGTACCGGTGATGGATTCGATTTTTCAAGAATCAGTTTTCGTAACTTTTCACCCAAAACAGTGCCGCCGGGTTCACGAGTTTGGATAAAGGGAATATTTTTTTGTTTGAGCTCGGTTTCGAGACTTCTCATTAAAGAGCTCTTGCCTGACCCATCTAATCCTTCAAATGCTAGAAAATACATGCAGTTGGGAATCCCATAGCGGAAAGACTTTGTCAGTGCATGATGCTTCAAGCTCGCAAAATAGCGCTCTGCATTATCAAGTGTCAGCTCCTGCTCTATGCACTACATTCCGAGAGCCGTAGCCAAATACAGTTTAATTGCTGTTCCTAATCTTAAGTTAGTTTGGCCATGATCTATTGAAAGAGAGGCTCCATGGAAACGTTGCTAACATTGATCCACGTATTAATCGCTGTTGTCTTAATCGGTCTTGTTCTTATTCAAGATTCAAAAGGTGGAGCACTTGGTATCGGCGGCGGAACTTCTAATTCAGTTCTTGGCGCAGGCGGAGCACAAAGTCTGGCTGCAAAAGCAACTCGCTGGGTAGCTGCTATTTTCGCAATCACTTGTATTTCTCTCTCAATTTGGACTGCGAAGAAAACGCAATCAGTTGTAAGTGGCGTTCTCCCAGCAAATGCAGTTGTTCCAAAAGATGCTACTCCTGCGACTCCCATTGAAGCAACACCTTCAAGCACAGCACCAGCAGATCCAATCGCTCCTATCGCTCCAGAAAAAAAGTAATCCATGTCCAAAGGACTTGTTAGCAAACTTCTGATTCTTCTTTTCGGAGTTTTGCTGGTCCTTCTTGGCGTTCTCTATCAAGTAAAACAAAATTCTGCACCACCACCCGTTGCGCCAACGAATAAAAAAGATATGGCGACCGTCATGACGGCTAGCCTTCAGCAACAACGTAGATATTTTCAACGCTGCTGGCTTCGAGGAAGTACCAATACGGCAGCCATGCTTAAAACTGAAGATGCGTCTCAGCTAACTTGGCAGATATTTTTGACTATCGAACCAAGTGGTAAAGTAAAAGATTTTTCGCTCATTAATAAAGGTCTTTTTGATGCCGAGACCGAAAAATGTTTAAAAGAGATTTCTTATCGACTGAAGTTTCCATCTTTCGAGGGCGAAGACATTGCGATCTCTGTGCCCATCGTGATTTCTAAGCTCAACGAAAATCGTTAAGGTAATCGATTCGGTCTGGTATCCACGGGTCGTGAATAACCGTTTCATCATTTACCAGCGGCGTATCTGGCGCAAAAGAATTATGTAACAAACCTTTATCTACGAAAAAAGGTTTGAGTTTTTCATATGTCTTTTCCTGAATGACACCACGACGAAGTAGTTCTTGAAATGAAGCCATCAATTCTTCAGTCGTAAAATCATATTCAGCGGTCATATCATCAGCTACTGCATAGACGTCATTCAAATCTAGAAATCCGAATTGGAAAAGATCTAAGGTAGCCTGAAAGGTATTCATTGTTGGCAAAGTTCTTCGACCAAATTTCAAATAATAATCAGGATCAGTATCTTTAGCTAAGTTGATATAAATTTTTTCAACTGGATCACGGTCCGGAATTTGAGACTGGAGTAGTAATATTTCGTCGATCTGATCACTTGTACAGCGCAAATCTTCTAAAACGTAGCGAATTTCATTAGTCGATAATCTTCTGGCACAGATGTCAGAATAGAGATTATAAATAATCGCATCCGATTCCGAGTCATCACCCCAGCAGATTTGTCTGACGTCTTCACGAAGTCTTGTTCTAAGCTCGAGCAGAGCTTGAAGTTTGAAGCCGACTTGCTTTGTTAAACGCCACCAGCGATTGGGTTTTAGATTTCTTAAGTTATCCTTAAAAAAACAGCCCAATGGATAAAGCTTATCAAGAGCCATTTTTTCAACAATTCGTTCCTCCATCTGAGGAGGCGAGGCCGTAATAAAATAAATGGGGAAATTTCCAACTGTTTCGTTTGTCCCGATTTGGGTCCTTCTTGCAAGAGCCCTCAAGAGAACACCCGTGCCAGGAACATTTTTTTTGCTCATCGCTTTTTCTAGAATAGTTTGCAAAAGGCCACTGATGCTATCAATCGAAGTATCGAGATAAGTCTTATCAAGATCCCATACGAAGACTTGTGCGGCCTCTTTTTCGATACCTGGGGTCGTATACGAAAAAAAAGCGACGTCTCCTTTGATTTGAGCCCGCTTTTGCCAATGCTGCCAGTGTTGCCAATTTGCCATAGCTTATGATACCCCCTCTCTATGAAATTGAAATCAAATTTTTTGCTGGGCTTAAATTTTAAACCCAATAGTATTTGGCCTGACACTGTGCCCGCGGTAGCTCTTGGAAATGAACTTCTTTGCGGTTTCAATTTAAATTCTGATCACCCGGTTTTTGAGCACGCGCACATGAACCCAGATACATCACTAAACCTCTTAAAATCAATTTACCCTCAACTGACCTTGCCGGAACTTGCAAGACTGATTCACTCGACCGCTTTTAGCCAATTCTTCCTAGTCGAGTCTTTACTTAAGACTTACCAGTTTCATGCGAACCCTGAACTGCTCGAGATCATAGCTTTGCTTGTTCAAATGTCTGAAGAATTTCAAGACATGGTAACCGTTAAAAAAATAGGTGCTCAAGAATTAACTCCGCTATTGGACCTTGATTTAGAATCAAGAGCTTTTGTTGCGGCAGAAATTCTAAACGCAAATGAATCAAAACAAGAGTCCGTTAAAAGATTGGAACTTTTATCTGATCTTTTATTGATGAAAAATTCTGCAGAATCACTATCGGGGCTTAAGCTTTCTGAATTAGTTCAAAAAAGATTTCCCGTAACCACTAGCCGAGATCAGGCATTAGGATCTTCTTCGCTTCCTTGGCTGTCCCAAATTAAAACTCAATTTAAACGCCAAGGCGATAAAGCTGGTTTTGAAGTGAAGTTTTTTGCGGGAACTCCGGCAGAGCTTAGCAAGCTTGCGCAGAATTTGACCCGCGTTGCCCAAGAGTGGAATTCCAAGCAATGATTCATACTTTGGAAAAAATCTTTATTGATAAGAGATCTGTCGATTCCGAAGTCGCTACTCGCGCAAGAGAATTATTTCCTGCTAATAAAATTGAGGTTGTGGAAAAAGAACCCTGGAGCGAAATCAAAAGAACTTTGACCGCTGAAGAATTCACGCGCTCTAAGAAAAATATTTTCTTAACTCCGTTTGAAGGGCAGTTTTTTAAACGATGTCCCGGTTCGACTCAGAAAAAAGTTTTAAATTGCTGCAACTACCATGTTTTAAACTTAGGCTCCCAGTGTCCGATGAATTGTAGCTATTGTTACTTACAAAGTTATTTGAATTCCCCGGTTTCTAAAATTTATACAAATATTGATCAAGCTCTAAGCGAACTAAAAGAAATGGCTGATATTAATGGGCATCTCCCGTTCAGAGTCGGAACTGGGGAAATTATTGATTCACTCGCTCTTGATGATTTGACTCTTTATTCTCGCAAACTGATTTCTTTCTTTTCCCAGTACCCGAAGTGGACTTTGGAATTCAAAACGAAATCAGATAAAGTTGATCAGTTCTTAGATTTAGGTCCATCGAAAAATACAGTTGTCAGTTGGTCTTTGAATGCCAACTACGTTACAGAAAAAGAAGAACATGGAACAGC